>NZ_BIMA01000122.1 GCF_004000845.1 Paenibacillus koleovorans NBRC 103111 | reverse complement strand
GGGAGCCGCTGGATGCGGCTAGTCGCGCGCGCGGCGCATGCGCCGCCGCATCCACGCGGCGGCGGCGAGGGCGGCTGCCGGCAGCAGCGGCAGCCACAGCGGGTGCGGCGCGCTGCCGAGCAGGAGCGCCGCGGTCAGGGCCGCCAGCGCGACGAGCTGCGCGCGGAAGGCCACGGCGGCCGCCGCGTGCAGGCGCGTGGCGGCAGGCAGCGGGTACAACGCCGGCATGACGGCGTGGGCATGGGCCTCGCGCAGCGCCGAGAGCTGCACTTGAATCATCAGCGCGGCGCCGATATAGATCGCCGCGGCCGCATACGGGTCCGTGCTGGTCGCGAGCAGCACGCAAGCGATCACGAGCAGCCGGAGCACGATGCCCGTCAGCTCGGATCGGATAAGACTGAGAGCGTACAAGTAAAAATAGCTGCGGTCCGACCGGAACCTCACGCGCCGCGTCGCCCAACTGAGCCAGCGCCGCCGGCGCACCGGGGTAGGCAGCTCGTCCACGTCGGTGAACCAGCTGAAGAACAGGAAGAACACCGCTTGATGCCGCTTCTCCCGGGCGAGCAGCTCGGTCCAGTGCACCGGATAGGAGGAAGCTCGGCGATGAACGAGCGTCAGCACGGCGAACAGCAGGAGGAAAGCAACGGCGGCTGCAACAAATCCCCATTGCCAAAGCGCGACTAGGGTAAAGGCGGTGCCGATCCATCTTACGGCGAACAGCAGCTGTCGCAGCCCCGGCTGGGTGAGCGAGGCTTCCTTCCAGTTGCCGAGCTGGTTAGCGAATTTCAGTGCCAGCGCTACAAACAAGACGCTCAGGAACGGCTGCGCCTCCTCGCCGAAGCCGTGCCGGTACAGCGGGAAGAGCAGGCTCACCGCTATCGCGACGAGCACCGCTTGCCCGATGAAGCTATACCGGAACGCAGTGCGGAAATAGCCGGCCATCGAGCCCTCCAGTGGCAGCAGGAACACGGTATCCGCCTCCCGCAGCAGCGTGCGGACCGGACTGACCGCGATCGGACCGAGCAGCAGCCCTGTCAGGAAGAGCGTATAAGGAAAGTCGGCCGGCAGCTCGTCCATCGCGTTGGAATAGAAGAATGCCAAGGCGATGACGCCGAACAGCAGGAAGTTGAAAAAGCCGCTTCGCCCCATGTCCCGCGTGTAGCGTGACACGAGCTGCAGATGCGCCTTGTACCGCTGCCTCCACAAGTGGCCGGGCACGTTCATCGGACGCCCTCCCCGATCAGTGCGAAGAACACATCCTCCAGCCCGGCGCTCCGCGTCGTCCCCGCTTGTTCCCGCAATTGCTCCAGTGTGCCGAGCGCCAGCGTCCGCCCCTTGTGAAGCACGATATAGCGGTCGCAATATTTCTCGATCGTCGACAAAATATGCGAGCTGACGAGCAACCCCGCCCCGTCCCGCTTCTGCGCCACCATCAGCTCGAGCAGCGAGCGCATGCTGAGCGGATCAAGCCCCAGGAACGGTTCGTCGATAATATAGAGCGGCGGCTGAACGAGAAAGGCGCACATGATCATCACTTTCTGTTTCATGCCTTTCGACAAATGCTGCGGAAAGCTGTCCAGCTTCTCCGTCATCTGGAATCGGGAGCCGAGCGCGTCGATGCGTCGATTGCACTCCGTTTCCTCCAGCTTGTACACCATCCCCGTCAATCGCAGATGCTCGCGGATCGTCAGCTCCTGATACAGCTCCGGCGATTCCGGTACGTACGCCAGCTGCGAGCGGAATTCTTGCTCCCCGCGCAGCGGCTGGCGATCGCCGATTCGGACGGATCCGCGTTGCGGCTGGAGGAGACCGAGCAAATGTTTGATCGTTGTGCTCTTGCCTGCCCCGTTCAACCCGATCAGACCGACCATTTCGCCCGGCAAGACGGAAAAAGTCAAGTTGTGCAGGATCGGCTTTCCAATAAAATACCCTCCGTCGAGGCCTTCCACATGGACAATCGGCTTCGCCACCTAGGTCCCTCCTACAAAAATAGTGCTCATTTCCTATCAATTCTACAATTTTCAAGTCCACTATGGCCTATTTTTTTAGTTGTTCAACACAAATTTCACGAAAACAAGCGTCCGGCGGAGCTAGAGGGAGTGAATGCGATTAAAAACTGTGATGTACACCACAAAATGTCCGGATTCGGCGCTTTTTGTGACCTTCGTTCACTTTACAGCTTTGAAGGAACATCGTAAACTAACCTTCATAATACCTTAACTTCATATTGCTATCAATTTCCAATCGCTGAGTTTTCAGAAATGAAAAACGGGGGAACCACAAGAGGTACAATGGGGTGAATTTCGGAGGGGAAGAACGATCGGTCTTCTCAGTTCCGAATAGGGCGACTCTCGCGTCCGAATCCGGCAGCTAACCTCGTAAGCGTGAAGAGAGAGGCACTTTGTCGGGCGCCTATGCTTGTCTTTACATTAGCATGGATTGCACAGCCGAGAAGAGTTCCTCTTCTGGGCTTTTTATTTTGTTCGTCCGGTTGTAGTCCAACCCGGCTACAGCGGATGCAGCTTCACCAAAACCAATAGTCACGTCATATCCGATCATGCGTAACACCTGACGGCGGGGCTTAAGGAGGACCGAAGAAGTGGGATCTATTCACCAAGGAGAACCCCATGTACAGCGATCATCCAGCATGACCTTCGCGTTGCGATGGAAGCGTGAAAATTTGCGTTTGATTACAGGCGTTGCCGTCTTCGCGACGGCGATGTGCCTCATGTTCCTCGTGCTGCTGCACGGCACGGCGACCAAGAGTATCTCCGTCGTCATAGACGGGCAAGAAACCGTAGTATCCACGAAGCAATGGGTGCTTCAGGATTTGCTGCATGAACTGGCGCTTGATGTAAAGCCGCACGACCGCTTGTCGCTGCCGCTCGATGCGAAGCTTCAGAACGGCGATTCGGTCGTGATCGACCGCGCCATTCCGTTCCAGCTGACGGCTGACGGGAAGACCGAGACGTATTATACGATCGCCCGAACCGTGGCGGCTGCGCTCGAAGATTTGAACGTCCCTGTAGGCGAGCTCGATAAAGTGTCGCCGGCCCTGGGATCCAGCCTGTTCAGGCACGATCCGATTCAGATTGTCCGCGTGATGAAGACGCTCGAGGATCAGACGGAATCGATTCCGTTCGATACCGTCCAGCAGAACGATGCGAACTTGCTGAAGGGCAAGGAGCAGGTCGTCGCCGAAGGCAGAGAGGGCATATTGGCGAAGAAGATCGAGAAGGTGTATGAAGACGGCGTTCTCGTCTCCGAGAACGTGGTCGATATGAAGGTTGCCGAAGAGAGCGTGAACCGTGTGGTTGCGCTAGGCACGAAAAATCCGGTAGTTGTGCTGTCCGCCTCCTCGCCGAACATCGACGAGGTGACCAAGTCGGGCGTGACGTTTGCGTACAAACAAATCTTGAATAATGTATCCCTGACCGCTTATTCGATTGACGCCTCTTCCACCGGCAAATCTCCGGATCATCCGGCTTACGGGCTTACTTACTCGGGCACCAGAGTGACCGAAGGCCGTACGATCGCCGTCGACCCGAAGGTAATTCCGATCGGATGGTGGGTCTATATCGAGGGTATCGGACTTCGTCGCGCGGAAGACATCGGCAGCGGCGTGAAGGGCAACTTGATCGATATTTATTTCGAGAATTTGGACTACGCCAAGCGTTTTGGCATGAAGCGCGGATACAAGGTGTATATTATCGGCAAAGACAAACCGGCTACCAACTAAGCCGGATTTGATGAGTGCCCGGCAATTCGGGTATAGTGATGAATAGCGGCTAATAGCAAGAAGAGGAGGACATCGGCCTCTTCTTTTCGTTTTTGGGCCAGAGGGACGGGAAGGGACGAGTGTCGCCGTGATTAAAGAAATCATAGTGGTGGAGGGCCGGGACGATACGGTTGCGATCCGGCGGGCGGTGCTGGCGGAGACGATTGAGACGGGAGGCTCCGCCATTGACGCTTCGGTATTGAAGAAAATCGCGCTCGCCCAGGAGCGTCGCGGCGTCATCGTGTTCACGGACCCGGATCACGCCGGTGAACGCATTCGCAACATCATTAAGGCCCATGTGCCGGGCTGCAAGCACGCGTTCCTGACGCGGGAGGCGGCTTCCAGACGCGGCGACATCGGCGTCGAGAACGCGTCCGACGAAGCGATTCGGGAGGCGTTGGCGAACGTTAAGACGGATTATGTCGGTGGTGCCGAGGATGCGGCGGCTCCAGGCGTGACGCAAGCCGATCTGATGGTAGCCGGCCTCCTGGTACATCCGGACGCCGCCGGTAGACGGCTCCTCGTCGGGGAGCGGCTCGGCATTGGCTGCTGCAACGGCAAGCAGTTCTTGAAACGCTGCGCCATGTTCCGGATTACGAAGGCCGAGTTTGAGGAAGCGTGCCGGGAACTAACCGTAAAGGATCGTGAAACGAACCATGACAACCGATAACCGCGCCGAGACGAAGCTGGCGGCGACCGATAAAGTATCCAACCCCAAGGTCACGAAGGCAGTCATCAAGGCGCACGGGCTGGTGCTCAAAAAAAGCTTGGGACAAAACTTTCTGACCGATCAAAATATTTTGCATCATATTGTATCGGCGGCGGAGCTGGACGCCTCCAAAGGCGCGCTCGAGATCGGGCCGGGCATCGGCGCGCTCACGCAGCATTTGGCGGAGGCGGCCGGCGCTGTAGTTGCCGTCGAGATCGATCAGCGGCTCATTCCGATCCTATCGGACACGATGGCGCCTTACCCGAATGCGAATGTCGTGCACGGGGACGTGCTGAAGACGAACCTGCGGGACCTGTGGGACCGATATTTTACAGAGTGCTCGGCTGTGAGCGTCGTGGCCAATCTGCCTTATTACGTGACGACGCCGATTATCATGAAGCTGCTCGAGGAGAAGCTGCCGCTCGAGAACATCGTGGTGATGATCCAGCGCGAGGTTGCCGAGCGCATGTCGGCCAAACCCGGCACGAAGGCGTACGGCAGCTTGAGCATTGCCGTGCAATACTACTGTGTGCCGGAGATCGTGAAGATCGTGCCGCCTACAGTGTTCGTGCCGCCGCCGAATGTGGAGTCCGCCGTCATTCGTTTGCGCCTGCGGGACAAGCCGCCTGTAGAGACGGACGACGAAGGGTACCTGTTCGAAGTCATTCAGGCTTGTTTCGTGCAGCGGCGCAAGACGATCTCGAACAATCTGCTCGCCTTCTGCGGCAAGGACCGTCGAACCGGAGTAGAGGCCGCTCTGGCTGCGGCGGGCATTGATCCATCCCGTCGTGGAGAAACGCTCAGCCTCGAGGAGTTTGCCCGTCTGAGCCGGGCTCTGGCGGAAGCGAACCGCTCCTCTTGAACGATCCCGGACGTCGGTTCCCCAGAAGCCATTCCGGCTTTAAGGGTGTCCGGCGTCTTTTTCGTGCGTTCCCTTGGCCCCGTCCCTTCACCATTCGCCCAGCATCGCCATAGGATAGTCGGAGGAGGGGAAGCACAATGAAGCTAGGCGACTTGGTCGTGCGAAAATCCTATGGCGGCGATGTGATCTTCAAAATTCAACAAATGGAACAGAGCCGAGCCGTCATCACAGGGGTCGATTTCCGGTTGCTGGCCGATTCTCCGGTAACCGACCTGCAGCGGGTAACGGAGACGAGGCCGGCGGTGCAGGTGCAATCGCAGTTGAAAGTGAACGAGTCGCTGCGGGAGCTCCAGCGGTACCGGACATGGCAGAGAGAGCGGAATCAGGCGCAGTGGACGGCGCAGGCCGCCTCTCCCCACGAGCACACCTTCTTCGAAATGCCTGGCAAAGTGCTTCATCTGGACGGGGACGCCAACTATTTGCGCAAGAGCATGATGCTGTACAGCGAGTTTCGCGTGCCCGCAGAAGGGTTCTTCGTGACGGAGAGCGATATGCCGCAGGCGCTGTACCGGCTGCTGCCGCAGGTTCGCCCGAACATTGTGGTGGTGACCGGACACGACGGCATTCTGAAGAACCTGAAGGAGCAGGACATCAGCAATTTGAGCAGCTACAAGCATTCGCATCATTTCGTGAAGGCGGTCAAAATCGCGAGAGACTATGAGAAAAATTTCGATGGTTTGACGGTCATCGCAGGGGCGTGCCAGTCGCATTTCGAAGCGCTGCTTCAGGCCGGAGCGAATTTTGCGAGCTCCCCGGGGCGCGTGCTCATACACGCTCTGGATCCTTCGTGCATCGCGATCAAAAGCGCGTTCACGTCCGTGAAGGAGACGGTCGACGTCATCGATGTCATTAACAATACGATCAGCGGGATTCAAGGCGTGGGCGGCATTGAAACCCGTGGCAGCTACCGGATCGGCCTGCCTCGCATGAAGCCGGGCGGATTGGCGAAGCCGCAGAACGCTGCAGGCAGCGGCGGCGGAACGATCCCGTCGACACAACAGCAGGCACAAAACCAGACGGTGAATGCTTAAAGGTACTGGAATGAACCATCTGCCACTAACGGCGCCTGAACGGCGCTTTTTTTGTTGTATAGGAAACTATAGACGGTGCAGAGTTGTGGATAAACAGATGACCTTCGATGCCCGGTTCTGTGCTGCAGTCGAGCGCATGAGAAGGCTTATACGCTCTAGTCCGATTTTGTCGGACTGCTTGGCACCTGCACAGCGTGATTGGTGTTCCAGCCCGAATTCACCCACTTGCAGAGACATTTTTATGTGCTTAGGGTTCATTTTGAGAGTTACATATCATTACCACAGAGGAGGCGCTCTAAACCAACTTTTCTTACACACGAGGATAAATATTTTCCCCCGGCATCCGCCGTCGTACCTTGTCGGACAACCCTCTCTTCCCACCTGCATCGTGTCGAATCGAAACAATTTTTTGTGAATCGCGCATATTTTTTGAACATTGTGTGAATTATAACGTCGGAAAATAGGCTCGATTTCCTAAGAATGCCCGTAATAAAGGCGTTGACAATAACTTTATTTCATTGATATAATATTTGGCTTAAATTTGACATGGTTGTCCAGGATGGGGTATAATAAAAAAGGAAAGAGGTGGTAGTACGCAATGGCTAAAAATGCGCTGTTGGAAATCAAACGGAGCCTCGAAGCTCACGTTGGCCAAAAGATCATGCTACGAGCCAACGGCGGTCGACGCAAGACCATCGAGAGAACAGGTGTGTTGGAAGAAACCTACCCTTCCGTTTTTATTGTGAAGCTGGACCAAGAGCAGCATGCTTTCAAACGCGTTTCCTACAGCTATGCGGATATTCTTACCGAGTCGGTCGAGGTTATGGTTTGCCAGGACGAGGGACAAGTACGCATCACCTATATTCAACATTAATACCCGGACAGTCGAGCCATGGAAGTTCGCGCTGACGGTGCATACGGCAACAATTTCCAACGGCAGACGAGGTTTGCCGTTTTTGTTTTTTCTCATACTACAACTAATTCCGTTAAGGAGGGGTTCCGATGAGTCGCAGAAGAAGAGGCGTCATGTCCGAGCAATTCAAGAACGAGCTGGCCAAGGACCTGGGCTTTTACCAGACCATCCAGCAGGAAGGCTGGGGCGGCATCAAGGCGAAGGACGCGGGCAATATGGTCAAGCGGGCGATCGAGATCGCCGAGCAGCGGTTGGCCGGAGGCGGCTGGCATCAGCCTTAGGCATAGGCAGTTCCGGGAAAGCTAAAGCGACAATCGCTTTAGCTTTTCTTTTTGCCCTCTGCTATAATGTGGGGAGTTATTGTGCCTGCTCTACAGCAAGGAAAAGAAGGTGGCCTTATGAAGATTTACGAGAAAGCATCGGCTAAAATCAATCTGCTCCTGGACGTGCTGCATAAGCGTGAGGACGGCTATCACGAAGTCGAGATGATCATGACGATGGTGGATTTGGCGGACCGGCTCGAGATGACCGAATTGCCCCGCGATACGATCATCATCTCCAGCCAGGCAGGCTACATCCCGCTCGACGAGAAGAACCTCGCCTTTCAAGCGGCCAAGCTGATCAAGGACCGGTATAACGTGCGGACCGGCGTCTACATACATTTGGACAAACGAATTCCGGTAGCGGCCGGCCTGGCCGGAGGCAGCAGCGATGCGGCTGCGGCGCTGCGCGGGCTGAACCGGCTATGGAAGCTGAATATCCCGACAGAGGAGCTGCAGACGCTCGGCGCCGAGCTCGGGTCGGACGTGCCCTTCTGCGTAACCGGGGGAACGGCGATCGCGCGAGGACGCGGGGAGAAGCTGGAGCCGATCGCCACCCCGCCGCAATGCTGGGTCGTGCTGGCCAAGCCGCCGATTCACGTGTCCACGCAAGAAATCTATGGCAAGCTGAACGCCAAGGCGATTTCCCGTCACCCATCGGTGCCGCGCATGCGGAGAGCGATCGAACACCAGCAGTTCTACGAGATGTGCCAAGCGATGGGCAATGTGCTGGAGGATGTGACCGTGCGGCTGTATCCGGAAGTGAGGCAGATCAAGGAGTGCATGCTACGGCTAGGCGCGGACGGCGTGCTCATGTCCGGCAGCGGACCGACCGTGTTCGGACTGGTGGCGAAGGAGTCGAAGGTGGCTCGCCTTTATAACGGACTGCGAGGGTTCTGCAAAGACGTCTACGCGGTTCGTATGCTCTCCTGACCCGCGCGGCTGCTGAGAGGCCGCCTATTCGTTTGGGAGCGCTGTCAGTTGCTTGAACCCGTATATTCGTGGTATATTTTCAGTATAATATTCGGAATAAATGAGGGGTATCGCATGAAAAAGCTCAAACGAAGCGCAAGGCTTGTGGAAATGACGCAATATCTGCTATACCGCCCCCATTCTTTGATTCCTCTGACCACATTTGCGGAACGATACGGCTCGGCGAAGTCTTCCATCAGCGAGGATCTTGCGATCATTAAAGAAGTGTTTGAGGAAGAAGGGCTGGGCGATCTGCATACGCTGGCCGGCGCAGCGGGCGGCGTGAAGTTTACGCCGAAGGTGCCGAAGGCGGCCTCGATGCACATCCTGGAAGAGATCCGTTCGGTGCTGGAGCAGCCGGACCGTCTGCTGCCGGGCGGCTACTTGTACATGAGCGACATTCTGGCGCAGCCCCAGCTGATCAACGAGGTCGGCCGCCTGTTCGCGACGGCGTTCGCGCACAAGGAGCTCGACGTCGTGATGACCGTGGAGACGAAGGGCATTCCGCTTGCCTATGCGACGGCTACGTTCCTGAACCTGCCGGTCGTCATCGTGCGCCGCGACAACCGGGTGACCGAGGGCTCCGCCGTGAGCATCAACTACGTCTCCGGCTCCACGAAGCGGATCCAGACGATGACCTTGGGCCGCCGGGCGCTTCGCGAGCAGGCCAAAGTGCTCATCATCGACGATTTCATGCGTGCAGGCGGGACGATTCAAGGCATGATCGATTTGCTGCGCGAATTCAAGGCGTCCGTGGAGGGCGTAGGCGTCTTGATCGAATCCGCCGAGGTGGACGAGCATCTGATCGAAGATTATATATCCGTAGCCAAGCTAACGGCCGCCGACCCGAAGACAAAACAAATTTCGGTCGTGCCGGGCAATTATTTCGATGAAAGAGGGACAGAGTCATGACGCAACCATCCATTCAGCTGATTCGTTCCGAGCAAGCGCCGGCCGCAATCGGACCTTATTCGCAGGCGATCGGCTTCGGCAGCTTGATCTTCACTTCCGGCCAAATTCCGCTCACTGCGGAAGGCCAATTGGTAGAGGGCGGCATTGCCGAACAGACGCATCAAGTGTTCCGCAACTTGGCCGCTGTCCTCGAGGCGGGTGGCGCTTCTTTCCAGAGCGTGCTCAAAGCTACTGTTTTTTTGAAGGATATGGGGCAGTTTGCAACCGTCAATGAGATCTATGCGAGCTACTTCGGCGACCATAAGCCGGCGCGCTCAACCGTAGAAGTGGCAAGGCTTCCGAAGGATGTGCTTGTCGAAATTGAACTAATCGCTACGAAACCTGTCGAAATTGTTGAAAAATAAAAAAAAGTTTATTAAATCGGCGTTTTCCCGGTAAAAACTAGGAGGAATTCGATTTGCAATGTGGAAGTACTATCCCAAGTCTTGCATAAGGTAAAGGTGGTGAACACATTGCAAATTACTGATGTACGACTTCGCCGGGTTAATTCCGAAGGCAGAATGAAAGCGATTGCTTCCATAACAATCGACAATGAATTCGTGGTGCACGACATCCGAGTCATCGACGGCAATAATGGAATGTTCGTCGCTATGCCTAGCAAGCGAACGCCGGACGGAGAGTTCCGGGATATAGCTCACCCTATCTCTTCCACTACGCGCGAGAAAATTCAAGTAGCGGTCTTGGCCGAATACGAGAAAGTCTCGAACGAAGAAGAGATGATTGAAGAAGGAGCATAAATTCCATATTTCGCGCTTAAGAGAGCCTCCGAGGCTCTCTTTTCTTTTTGCCCGAATTGGGATATAGTCAGAGATGAACTAAGCCGGCGCAAGGAACGGTCGGCCTACGCGGAGGGGAATGGACGTTGCGTATTCTGGGGATTGTACTGGCTGCAGGACAAGGCAAACGAATGAAATCGAAACTATATAAAGTGATGCATCCGGTATGCGGCAAGCCGCTGGTCGGACATGTCGTGGATGTGCTGGATGAAGTGAACGCGGATCGTAAGGTGGTCATCGTCGGCCATGGAGCGGAGACGGTGAAAGCGTACCTAGGCGACCGAGCGGAATATGCGATGCAGGCGGAGCAGCTCGGCACGGGGCACGCCGCGATGCAGGCGGAGGCGCTGCTCGAGGGCGAGGACGGCATCGCGCTGATCACGACGGGCGACACGCCGCTTATCAGCGCCGACTCGCTCGGCGCGATGATTCGGCAGCACATCGAGAGCGGCGCGAGCGCCTCGGTGCTGACGGCGATGGTTGATCAGCCGTTCGGCTACGGGCGTATCGTCCGCAACGCGGACGGACTCGTGACGGCGATCGTGGAGCAGAAGGACTGCACGCCGGAGCAGCAATGGATCCGGGAGATCAATACCGGCATCGGCTGCTTCGACAAGCACAAGCTGTTCCAGGCGCTGAAGCAGCTGAAGAACGACAACGCGCAGCGGGAATATTTACTGACCGACGTGTTCGGCATTTTGGCGGAGCAAGGGGACAAGGTGCTCGGTTACTGCACGGCGGATGCCACGGAGGGGATGGGCATCAATGACCGCGTCCAGCTCTCCGAAGCGGAGCGGGTCATGCGCGGCCGCATCAACCGCCGGCATATGCTGAATGGCGTGACGATCATAGATCCCTCGAACACGTATATCGAGAAGGAAGTACAGATTGGGGCGGACACGGTGGTTTACCCCGGCACATTCCTGCGCGGCGTTACCGTGATCGGAGAAGACTGCATGATCGGTCCGCATGCCGATATGACGAATACCGTGGTGCGGAACGGAACGACCGTCCAGCATTCGGTGCTGACGGACGCGACGGTAGGCGAGGAAACGGCGATCGGGCCGTTTGCTTATCTCCGTCCTGGATCCCGCATCGGCAATCAGGTGAAAATCGGCGACTTCGTCGAGATCAAGAACGCCGAGCTGGGCGACGGTACGAAGGTGTCCCATTTGAGCTACGTCGGAGACGCCGTCGTCGGCAAAAACGTCAATATCGGCTGCGGCGCCATCACGGTCAACTATGACGGCTACAACAAGAACATCACCGAGATTTGCGACGACGCCTTCGTCGGCAGCAACGTCAACTTGATCGCTCCGGTCCGGATCGGCGAAGGAGCCTACGTCGTAGCGGGCTCGACAATCACCCATGAAGTGCCGGCAGGCGACCTGGCGATCGCTCGCGAGCGTCAGACGAACAAACCGGGCTATGCCGACAAGCTGCGCCAGCGGTTCAAGGCGATCAAAGCAAAAAAACAGGAGTCGAAGTGATTCGATCCTCTTTCCATTGGGTAAAGTAACAGGGAGTGCCTGATGTCGAAGGAGGATAATCGCATGGACAAACAATTGACTGCGGCCGCCCGTCGAATGGACGTGACGCGCGCCGAGCTGAAGCAGATGAGAGCGGAGGGGCGTGTCCCGGCCGTCGTATACGGCAAGGCGATCGGCAGCGTTCCGATATCGGTCGACGAGAAGGACTTAAACCAGCTGCTCCGCGGCCATCACAATGGCGTCATTACGATGAAGGTTCCCGGTCAAGGGGATCAGCCGGTCATGGTAGGCGATCTGCATCGCCACAAGCTGAGCCGGAGCGTCTTGCACGTCGACTTCCATCAGATTAATATGAACGAACCGGTGCATGCCAAGGTGGCGCTTGAACTGGATGGCGACTCTCCTGGCGTACGCGAAGGCGGCGTGCTGACGGCGCTGCTGCATGAAGTGGAGATTCGCTGCTTGCCGAACAAGCTGCCGGGCTCGCTCAAGGTGGATATCAGCGCCATGGGAACCGGCGACAGCTTGCTGGCGGGCGATCTGCCGTTGCCGGAAGGCGTCGAACTGAAGACCGACCCGCATGCCGTGATCGTGACGATCCTGGTGCCGCAGAAAGCGGACGTGGAGGAGACGGTGGACGACAAAGAGTCGGAGCCGGTGGCGAATAGCGACGTGAAGTTGCAGGAGCCGGTTTCGGGTTAATCGCATAAACGCAAAAAAGGGCTGCGTTCCGCTTGGAAACGCAGCCCTTTTGACGTACAATCAACTCAATACCCCGGTCGGGAGACGAAGGTAAAATAATCCCGGCTATAATAAATATTGTTCACCTTAATAAACTTAGCCGTATACCGTTCGACAATACCGATGTCCTTGTGAAAAGCAGACAAATAGATTTGGATGGGAACTCCATGCTCGATATGGTCTTGAAAATGTCGGTCATCCGTGATGACCTGACCGTTGGTATACATATATCCACCTGCGCTTACGGAAAAATGATATCCTATGTGTAGCTAAGACAATTGAAAGCTTCAGATTGTTGCATGGCTGCAAACATTTTTGGAGGAATTTTTAATGAAATGGTTCGTTGGACTCGGAAACCCCGGTACGCAATACGCCAAGACGCGACATAATGTCGGGTTTATGGCGATCGACGAAGCTGCAAAGGCATGGGGCATCTCCGTGACGCAAGCGAAGTTCAAGGCGCTCGTGGGCGAAGGCAATGTGCGCGGCGAGAAAGTGTTCCTGCTCAAGCCGATGACGTATATGAATTTGTCCGGGGAAACGGTCCGGGCTTTCCTTGATTTCTACAAAGCGGATCTGGAGGACGGGATCGTGCTGTACGACGATCTGGACACCCCGTTCGGGCAGCTAAGGCTCCGCATGCAAGGCAGTCCGGGAGGACATAACGGCATCCGCTCGATCATCCAGCACACCAATACGCAAGTGTTCAACCGGATTCGCATCGGCATTTCGCGCCCGGCCCCCGGCCATGTGATTGCGGATTACGTCCTCTCCAGCTTCCGCAAGGAGGAGGAGAAGGAGCTGCCGCCGATCTTGACGTCGACATTCGAAGCGATGGAGTTCTCGCTGGCCAACGCCTTCGACAAGACGATGGCCAAATTCAATAAATCCTAGCGGCGCCTCGCCTCTTCCGGGCTAAAACCGTACATTCCTGTCCATACTAGCTGATAGCGGCGGATGCATAGGAAGGAAGAGGAGGGCATAGGATGACAGTAAACTACATTTGTCGTCATTGCGGGTCCGGCATGGGCCGAATCGACAACGAGCAAGTAAGCGAGTACCGACTGGGGTTCCATTTCTTGACCCCCGAGGAACGGAACGATATAATTACATACAACAATGATAGCGGCGACGTAACGGTGAAGCTAACGTGCGATTATTGCACGCAGGCGCTGGCAGCGAATCCGGAGCTCAATCTGATCGGCAGTCCGCTGCAGTAAGCATGGCTCCGAGCAGGATGGACAGCAAGACCTAGGCGGGCTCGCCTTGGTCTTCTTTTTGGTGGTTTTCGTAAAGGGGAGTAGTAGCATGGATAGTATAGTTCGCAGTTTTTCAGAGGATTTGGATTTTCAGACGATCGTGTCGGGCGTAGAGTCCGGCATGCGGGAGCAGCTTATCTCCGGCTTGTCGGGCTCGTCCCGGCAAGTGATGATCGCAGCGCTGGCCGAGCAGCTCGACCGGCCTCTATTCGTGGTGACCCACAACATGTTCTCGGCGCAGAAAATTACGGAGGACTTGATGGAATGCCTCCCGCCCGAGCAGGTGGTGCTGTATCCGGCCAACGAGCTGCTTGTGACCGAGGCGGCGGCAGCCAGCCCCGAGACGATGGCGCAGCGAATCGATGCGTTGATCCGCCTGTCGCAGGGCTTCCGCGGGGTGCTCGTCGCGCCTTTCGCCGGCGTGCGCAAGCTGCTTCCGCCCGGGAGCAGCTTCGCCGAGAGCCGGCTGACACTGGCCGTAGGCGATACCGTAGAGCTCGATCAGTTGCTGCTGAAGCTCGTCGCCCTCGGATACGAACGGGTAGAACGGGTTGAGGCGAAAGGCCAGATGAGCGTGCGGGGCGGCATTCTCGATCTGTTCCCGCTGACGGCGGAGACTCCGTTCCGGGTAGAGCTGTTCGACGTCGAAGTCGACTCGATTCGCAGCTTCGATGTCGCGGATCAGCGGTCGATCGACAAGATCAGCTCGGTGGACATCACGCCGTGCCAAGAGATCATCGCCGATAGTAAGCGCTTCCAGAATGCTGCGCAGCATGCCTACGAGCTGCTGCAGGAGCAGCTGAGCAAGATGGCCGACCGAGCGGTGCGCGAGAAGCTCCGGACGGAGATCCAGCGCGACGTCGAGCTGCTTCGCGAGGGTCAGCATTTCCCGGGCATTTATAAATATATCGGGCTGCTCCATCCGGAGCGGCATACGCTAATGAATTATATCGCGAAGGACGCCGTGCTGATCATCGATGAGCCGGCGAGGCTATTGGAGACGGCCAAGCAGCTCGACCGCGACGAGGCGGAGTGGATGACGAGCCTGCTGGGAGAAGGCAAGTCGCTGCCGGGGTTCGTCCTGTCCAAATCTTATGAGTCGCTGCTGCACCGAACCGCTTATCCTACGCTGTATTTGTCGCTGTTCTTGCGGCAAGTGCCTCAGACGCAGCCGCAGAACATCGTCAATTTCATGTGCCGGGGCATGCAGAGCTTCCATGGGCAGATGAATGTCCTGAAGTCCGAGATGGAGCGCTGGAAGAAGAATGGCTCGCATGTCATCGTGCTGGCGAACGGGACGGAACGGATCGACCGGGTGCGCCGGGTGCTGCACGACTACGAGATCGAAGAGCCGAACGTCGTGAACGGCAACCTGCAATCGGGCTTTGAGCTCCCGTCCGTGAAGCTGGTCGTGGTGACCGAAGGCGAGATGTTCACGCAGAAAAACCGCAAGGTTCGCAAGGTGGACAAGAAGCTCGACAACGCCGAGCGTATCAAGAGCTATAGCGAGCTCAAGGTCGGCGACTACGTCGTGCACGTCAATCACGGCATCGGCAAATATATGGGCATCGGCACGCTCGAGATCAACGGGATGCACAAGGACTACATGCATGTCCTGTACGCCGGCGGCGACAAGCTGTCCGTGCCGATCGAGCAGATCGACCTGATTCAGAAATACGTCGGCTCCGAGGACAAGGAGCCGAAGGTGTACAAGCTCGGCGGCTCCGACTGGGCGAAGGTCAAATCAAAGGTGCGCAAGACGGTGGAGGACATCGCCGACGATCTGATCAAGCTGTACGCGGAGCGCCAAGTGACGAGCGGCTACGGATTTAATCAGGATACACCGTATCAGCAGGAATTCGAGGGCATGTTCCCTTACGAGGAAACGATCGACCAGCTCCGGGCGATTACCGAGATCAAGAAGGACATGGAGGAGCCTCGGCCGATGGATCGGCTGCTCTGCGGAGACGTTGGCTACGGCAAGACCGAGGTGGCAATTCGGGCGGCCTTCAAGGCGGCGATCGACGGCAAGCAAGTGGCCGTGCTCGTACCGACCACCATTTTGGCCCAGCAGCATTACGAGACGTTCCGCGAGCGATTCTCCGGCTATCCGTTCCAGATCTCCGTATTAAGCCGATTCCGCTCCAAGAAGGAACAGAGCGAGACGATGAAGGGGATCAAGGCCGGGACGATCGATGTCGTCATCGGCACGCATCGCCTGCTGTCGCAGGATATCGTGTTCAGAGATCTGGGCTTGCTGATCGTGGACGAGGAGCAGCGGTTCGGCGTCTCCCACAAGGAGAAGCTGAAGCGGCTCAAGACGAATGTGGACGTGCTGACGCTGACCGCCACTCCGATCCCGCGGACGCTGCATATGTCGATGCTGGGCGTGCGGGACTTGTCCGTCATCGAGACGCCGCCGGAGAACCGGTTTCCCGTGCAGACGTACGTGGTCGAGCACAGCAACGCGCTCACGCGGGAAGCGATCGAGCGGGAGCTGGCACGGGAAGGCCAAGTGTACTATCTGTACAATCGGGTGCAGGGTATCAACCAAATGGCGGAGCAAATCTCCATGCTCGTGCCGGATGCCAAGGTCGGCGTGGCGCACGGGCAAATGTCCGAGCAGGAGCTGGAGCGGACCATTCTCGACTTCCTCGACGGGGAGTACGACGTGCTGGTGAGCACGAGCATTATCGAGACGGGCGTGGACATTCCGAACGTGAATACGCTCATTGTCCATGATGCGGATAAGATGGGTTTATCTCAGCTGTATCAGCTGCGAGGCCGCGTCGGACGGTCGAATCGGATCGCTTACGCCTATTTTACGTATCAGCGCGATAAAGTGCTTACCGAAGTAGCTGAGAAGCGGCTGCAGGCAATAAAAGAGTTTACAGAACTAGGATCGGGGTTTAAAATTGCGATGAGGGACTTGTCCATTCGCGGGGCGGGGAACTTGCTCGGCGCGGAACAGCACGGGTTCATCGCTTCGGTAGGCTTTGACTTGTACTCCCAAATGCTCGGAGAAGAAATTGCCAAGCGCAAGGCGGAAATGACAGGGCAGCCGGCGGCGAAGGTTAAATCCGTCAGCACGCAGATCGACCTGACCCTGGACGCCTACTTGCCTTCGGATTATATCTACGACAGCATGCAAAAAATTGAATTGTACAAAAAGGTGGCCAATATCCGCACGCTGGACGAAGCGTCGGAGCTGCACGAGGAAATCGAAGACCGGTTCGGGAATTTGCCGGCGGCGGTGCTGAGCCTGCTGACCGTTGCAAGACTGAAAGTGTTCGGGGCCAAGTTCGCCATGGAATCCATTGTGCAAAAAGGGGAGGATATCGAGCTCAAAATCGATCCGCGTGAAAACGGCAAGCTGAACGGCCAGAAGCTGCACGCTATCTCCACTCAATTCGAAGGCCGGATCAAGCTGATTCCTGGTACGCAAATCATCATACAGGTGAAGTGCAGAGGGCTGAAGCCGGAGCAAGCCGTGAATCTTGTGGAACGATTTTTGGTACAATTGAACGAGGCCATTAAACCTAAAGGAGAGTTGCAGGATGTTGCTAATCAATAAACGATATGCGCGAAGACTGGCGCTTGGTTTGATCGCGTTGGTGCTCGCCATGACGGTACTGGGCGGATGCGCCAAAAAGGGGTCTAAAACGGCGGTCGCTACTTATAAGGACGGGGGTAAAGTAACGCAAGCCGAATTCGATAAATATATCGGCGCCACGAAGTTCTTTTATCCGATGTACGCGCAATATGAAGGAGACCCGGCGTTCGAGGAGCATATGGTGAAGCAGCTCGTCGCGTTCCGTTTGCTCGGGGCGAGAGCCGACGAGGCGGCGAAGAAGGATGCCGGTACGAAGACGAAGGATCAAATGACGCAAATCAAGGACTATTTCAATCAGCAGGGCAAGGACGCCTTGAAGACGCAATTGAAGGAGCTCAAGGTAACGGAGAAGGACCTTGAGGATTACGTGCTGCAGAGCTTGACCGTGCTGTCTTCCGCCGAGCTGAAAGTGACCGACGACCAAATGAAGGCCAGCTACGAGGAGAAGGTGAAGAACAAGGAGCTGGAAATAACGACGGTCAGCCACATCCTCGTTATGCTGCAGGATGAGACAGGCAAGGACATTAGGAAGAAGGAAGATGCGCTCAAGCGTGCTCAAGAAGTGAAGGACAAGCTGGACAAAGGCGGCGATTTCGCTGCGCTGGCCAAGGAGTATTCCGACGATCCAGGCTCGAAGGACAACGGCGGGAAATACGAAGACGCCGATCCGAATCAATGGGTCGATAACTTCAAGAATGCCGCGCTCAACCTGCCGCTCAACAAGATCAGTGATCCGATCGAGACCGAATACGGCTACCACGTCATGAGAGTGGATGCCCGCAAAACGAAGACGTTCGACGAGCTGAAGGTCGAGCTGAAATCGGTCGTCGCCGAGTCGCAAATTACGGATTTCATGGAGAAGGAACTGCCGTCGTACGACATCAAGTATTTGAAGGCCACTCCGACTCCGTCCGAGACTCCTAGCGCATCGCCTGCGAAGTAAGCAGCAATCGAGAAGACGCCCGTGCGGGCGTCTTTTTTGCTTCAACAACCGGGGGATCGGGTATGTATAAGAAAATGGGAGCCGTAACATACTATGGGCAGTTAACAAAACTCAACTCCAGTTTCCATACAGCCCGATGGTCACACCCGAGCGGTGTGGCGGTGGGGAACCAACATCAGCGTCATATCGAAACCTTCACTTGGAAAGAGAGGCAGCAGAGAGATATGAAAGCAACTGGAATCGTTCGTCGGATTGATGATTTGGGCCGGGTCGTTATTCCTAAAGAAATTCGGCGCACCTTGCGGATTCGCGAGGGAGACCCGTTAGAAATTTTCGTCGACCGGGACGGAGAGGTCATCCTGAAGAAGTACTCGCCGATCGGCGAGCTGGGCGACTTCGCCAAGGAATATGCCGAATCGTTATATGAGAGCACCAACCATATCACGCTCATCTCGGATCGCGATACGTTCATCGCCGTAGCCGGGGGATCGAAGAAAGAGTACATGGACAAGCAGATCGGTCAAAGCGTGGAGTCCTGCATGGAGAATCGCCGCTCGACGCTCGAGACGAACAGCGGGCAATACGACCTGGCGAAAGAAATGAGCGAGGGCTACAGCTCCTTCGTCATCGCGCCTATTGTGGCCGGAGGGGATCCGATCGGAGCGGTTATATTGCTCAACAAGGACGACGGGGTGAAGATGGGGCAGATGGAGCTGAAGATGGCCGAGACGGCCGCCGGCTTCCTCGCCAAGCAGATGGAGCAATAAGACCAGCTGATGTAATTATGAAGCTTACCGGCAGTGGAGCGCGGCTCGCTGATTCCGGGAAGCTTTTTTGTTTTTGGCCGACTTCACGCTATAATAGGGACGAGCAGGAAAGGGTTGGCGGAGGAGGGACGGGATGCGCGATCGGAACTTGCCGAGCGCGAAGCTGTCCGTCAGGCTATGGCAAGGAGCGGCCGTTCTGGGGGCGGCTGCAGTCATCTCCAAGGTGCTCGGAACGATTCAGAAAATTCCGCTGCAGAACATAGCCGGGGATGGGGTCTTCGGAATTTACAATGCGGTATATCCGCTCTATACGTTCATGCTTGTGCTGGCGACGGCCGGCATCCCGATCGCAGTGTCCAAGTTCGTGTCCGAGGCGATGGCGCTCGGACGGGAGCGGGAGGCGGAGCGGGTGTTCCGGCTCGCGAACCGCTTGATGACGGCGAGCGGAGTGATCGGCTTTGCTCTGCTGTATTTCGGAGCGCCGGCGATCGCCGGGTGGATCGGCGATGCGCAGACGGCTTGGGCGATTCGCAGCATCGCCTTCGCGATGTTGTTCATGCCCTTGACGGCCGTGCTGCGCGGCTATTTCCAAGGGCTGCAGGATATGGTGCCTACCGCCGTGTCGCAGGTGGCCGAGCAGTTCGTGCGCGTCGCCGTCATGGTGACGCTGTTGCTCTTGCTCGTCGGCCGCGGAGCGTCCGACGCCGCGATTGCCGCCGGCGCGACCTTCGGGTCGACGGCGGGGAGCGTCGCCGCGCTGGCGGCGGCGTGGTGGTTTTGGCGCGCGCACCGGCGGGGGGGCGCTGGGGCTGGGGTGCGCGCGGCGCGCGGCGGAGGCGCTGATGCGGGCGAGCGAGGGGCGGCAGGCGCGGATCGGTCGGTGAGCGAGCCGGTCGGCGAGGTGTCGGAGGCGGAGCGGTCGCTGAGCGGTGGAGCGACGAGTGAGCCGGAGGCCGGTGGGCCGATTCGCGTGAAAGCGTGCGATACGGCAACCCGGTCGGCAGCGGCTGGCGCGTCACAGCCGCAGGAGCTTGACCGCGAGTCTACGGCATCGCTGCTGCGGCGGTTCGCGACGTTCGCGCTGCCCGTGTCGCTTGGCGCGGTGGCGCTGCCGCTGCTCACGCTCGTCGACACGTTCACGATGCCGCGGCTGTTGCAGCATGACGGCCTGGGCGAAGCGGCGGCGATGGCCGAATTCGGCTTGTACAATCACGGGCTGCCGCTCGTGCAGCTTGTGTCGATGATCGTCACGACGATGTCGGTGGCGCTCGTCCCGGCGATGAACGAAGCCCGGCTGCGCGGGGACTGGGAGACGATCCGGCGGCAGACCGGCACGGTGCTCCGGCTCGGCTGGATGATCGGGTTGGCGGCTTCAGTCGGTCTGGCGCTGCTCGCTCGGCCTATGAACATAATGCTTTTCAGCGATGCTGCAGGCTCGGGGGTAATGGCGATCCTCGCCTGTACCACTGCCTTCGGTGTGCTGCAGATTGTATCCGGCGCCGTGCTGCAAGGGCTCGGGGCCGAACGGACGCCCGTCTACGGCCTGCTGGTCGCGGTGGCCGTCAAGATTGGCCTCAACCTGCTGTTCATGCCCCTCTGGGGCATTCATGGCGCCGCCGTTGCCGCCGTCGCCGCCTATGCCGCGGCGGCGGCAACCAATGGCATCCGGCTCAGCCGGATGCTGCAGGCGCGCCCGGCCTGGGGCCGGGACGCGCTCCGGCCCGCGCTGGCCGCCGCGGGCATGGCCGCCGGCCTCGCCCTCTGGCTCGCTGCGGCCGCCTGGGCACTGCGCGCCCTGCCCTTCGCGCCGCCGGAGCGGGCGGCGCAGACGGTCGTGGCGCTCAGCGCCACAGCGGGCGGC
>NZ_BIMA01000121.1 GCF_004000845.1 Paenibacillus koleovorans NBRC 103111 | reverse complement strand
ATGTCAAATAAAACCGTCCTGGCGGACGGTCCTCTGGTGCAGCTGTTCAGTTGTTGAACTCCACTATCAAGCGGTCGTTCCCGACCGGACCGGGCACCGTTTGCCGGTTGTCCAGCTCGGCCGCGCGCATGCCAGTCAAGAGCAGCCGCTTGCCATCCGGGCTCCAAAGCCAGCACATTAGGGACAAGTCCTTTGAACAGCTGGGTGCGGTTCAAAACCGAATTGCCGTACAAGGTCGCCGCTTACACGGTCAGCTTGTCCTGCGAGTATGCGATCGAACGCCGGTCCGGCGACAGGCGGAACTGACCGATCTGCTCAATCATAACCGATAGCGCGGCATTCCGGCGGTCATAGGCGCACAACGTCCCTTCGCTGCCCAGAAAGGCCAGCTGATCGTTATGTACCCATTCCAGCTGGCTTCTGCGCAGCGCGTCATGCTCATAGACGGGCGTCAACGCATCGCCGGATAGGCTCAGGAATTGCGCGGTTACAATGTTTTTCGCTTATTTGACGACTCCCAAGCTTAAGCCATTGTCGGCCACGGCAAGAGCACTGACCGTATCGCTTACAGCAAGTTGAAACGAGCGAAGCTGTTCAGCTGGCAGTGCGGTGACCGTCGTCTCCGCCTGTTCGACCATCGAGACGATTCCCAACGATAACGTGAGGTTGACTGCCTGCACCACCGCCACTACTTTTCCAGTCGGAGCCACAGCAAGGATATCGGGATCGGCGATGGCGGCTTCATCTTCTATGATCAATATTGTATACTTGTCCATTCGCCCTCCCCGTTATTCAAGCCCGGCTACGTATTGCCTGATCCCGTCCACAATCGCTTGGGCGGCGCGGGCTTGTCCATCCTCGCTCAGCATCCTCGCTTCCTCCTTTGGATTCGTCAAATAGCCGATCTCCACTAAGGTGGAGGGGACGCTGCTGAATGTGAGTACTCTAAGATGACCTTCGCGCACAGCGCGATTGCGGAATTTCAACGTCTCGACGACATGCTTATGAATCGATTCGGCCAGCGCCTTGCTGTTGTCGTAGCGATAATACGTTTCCGTGCCGCTGACGGACGGGTCCGAATAAGTATTCCCGTGGATCGAGATGAATACAGCCGCATTCCATTCGTTGGCAATCTCGGCCCGTTCCTCCAGCTCCACGAACACGTCATCCTGGCGCGTCAATTTCGGTTCATACTGAGGATCCTTTTTCAATAGCTCGTACACCTTTTTTGCCATGGAAAGCGTATAATCTTTCTCCATTTTGCCGTCGTTGCCTACCGCACCTGGATCTTTCCCGCCATGCCCCGCATCGATCAGCACCTTGATCTTAGTCTCCTTCGCCGTGACGGAAGCAATGACCGGTACAGGCGCCAGCTCGTCCTTGGGAGCGGTTAGCGGCAAGGAAAGAGTCGATTGGGAAGGCTTCAGGCCGGCCAGCGCCACCCCGCCCAGCAGGAGAAAGAATAACAGCAGGAGAAATCGAGCTACCCGTCTACGCTTGCGTTGTCTGTTCATGTTGTCCTCCCTGGGGATCAACTCGTTCGCCTCCTAGTTATACCTCTCTCAATTGGCAAGCAAGCGGCAGACTTGTAAACAATTTGTGTCCGACTTCGGCTTGGGCAAGTCAAGCCAGACTATAGAAGCTGACCGGCAGTCGGACATTCCAAATAAATGACCTCTAGCTTGGGAAACGCCGCTTTGAGCTGCTCCTGCGCGTATTGCATTCCGGCTTCTTCACTCTTCTGGTGTCCGGTGACGATCAATGCTTTGCGCAAGCCCATATCGGCCGCATCCCGGACGTATTCGTTCGTCTCCCATTCATTCGTCTCTCCGACGATCAACAGGTCGATCTCCTTGCTATTCAAGTAGTTCATATGCGATTTTCCGCCGGAAGCGCCAGGCATCAATCCCACCCGACTCACCGGCAGCTCCGGATCTCCTACGACCATCATTCCCTTTAATCCCAGCTTGTCCTTCAAATGAGTGACGATCGACCGTACCGTAAAGTTGCGCTCAGAGGGGAAAATAAGGAGATTGCGCTCATCCGCGCTCAGGTACTCCACCCATTCCAGCTTGCGCAGCATCCCGGCGAGAATGCCGTCCGGCCGATACCGGTGAATATAATCGTGAAAGCGGAAAATGGCGATGCCGGACTGCTCGATGAGCTCTCGCTTCTTCAGAAGCACTAGGTCGTCTGCAATCCAGTCATGCTCGTCCAAATGATTAAAATAGGTAGGCTCATGGGTGACGATCAGATCGACGCCTTCCCGAATGGCTTGCTCAATGGCCGAATAAGTAGCCGTCATCACAACCGCCACCTTGCGTACTTCCGCATCCGGCCGCCCGCACTTCAGCGTATCCACGGTCCGTTCCAGAAGTCCTACCGGCTCGATCAATCGATCTAGCACTTGCTGTACCGTTAATGACATGCCGTATCCTCCCCGTAAAAAGCTCTTCTTAGCATTATACCATACGCCCGGCTCGAACCACTTTCACGAACTTTAGAGGTAAGCCCCTATTTTTCCCAGCGAAACGATAGGAATGCCAACACCCAGCATACGATGCCGAATCCGCCTACGAATGCCCACTCCACTCCGAACGAGGTTAGCGGCTCACCCGCCCATACGCCTTGGATCAGCATCACGAAATGCGTCATCGGCAGGAAGTCGCTAATTGTCTGCATGAACCGCGGCATAATCTCGATTGGAAACGCGATGCCGGAGAGGAACAGCGACGGGAAAAACACCGCCATCGCCAAGCCGCTGCCCGCCCCAGGCGTACTGGCCCAGCCGGACAGCGCAAAGCCAAGACAGAAGAAGCTCAGGCAGCCGAACAGCAGACACATCAGTAAAAGCAGCAGATTGGGAATGGAGAAGCTCAAATCCCACATCAGCGAGGCGACCAGTATGATTTCAAGCGCTCCGACGAGAACAAGGAATAGGCCTTGCACGGAATGCGAAATGAGGACGTACGAAGCCCGGATCGGGCTGACCCGGTATCTCCGCAACACGCCGCTCTCCCGTTGGGTGATCATGTTGATGTTCAGCGTGAAGACGGACACCGAGATCACGTTCATCGCGCATAACGCCGCTACATAGGAATCAATGTACCTCGTTCCCGGCACTACGCCAGGCTGATCGCCGAAGATGGAGCCGAAGATGAGCAGCATTACCAGCGGGTAGATCAGTGTCCAGAAAATCGTGAGGAAGTCGCGGAAATAGAGCCGCAAATCAAAGCCGACTAATCGCAATAAAGGCATCATCCCACCTGCTCCTTCCCGAATGTGGTCATTTCGGCGAATACATCGTTCATTGAGGCGTCCTCCAGTCGAAGACCGCTCACGGTCCACTGCTCCTGATCGGCTAACCGGAACAACGCCTTCAAGGTCTCGTCCAGATCGTCCGACTGCAAGCGAATCAGATCCGTGTCCCACTCCACATTGATAACGTGAGCCAGGCTGCGGATACGGCCTTCGTCGAGCATCGGCCCGATGTTGCGGAAGCTGATTCGCTTCGCGCCGCCCAAGCTCGCAATCAATTTGGCCGGCGTGTCCATCGCAACGAGCTTCCCGCGGCTGATGACGGCGATCCGGTCGCACAGAAACTCGGCTTCCTCCATGTAATGCGTCGTCACGACGATCGTCCGGCCATCCTGTTTCATCCGATGGATGAATTGCCACATGTCGCGGCGCGCGTTCGGGTCGAGCCCCATGCTCGGCTCGTCCAGGAAGACGATCTCGGGATCGTTGATCAGCGCCAGAGCGAGCGAGACACGCTGCTTCCAGCCGCCTGACAGCGACTTGATGGTAGCGTTCATCTTGTCGGTCAGGCCCAGTGTCTGCGCGATAGCGGCGATGTCGCCGGAACGCTTGTACAAGGAGCTGAACAAGCGCAGCACCTCGCGCACCTTCGCCTTCTCCGGAATCGAGGTCGATTGGAGCAAAACACCGATCCGCTGCCGGATCTCGGGTGCTTGCTTGCCGATATCGAGCCCGAGCAACGTGGCGGTGCCGCTGTCGGCCGTCCTCAAGCCTTCCAGGATTTCGATCAGCGTCGTTTTCCCCGCGCCGTTCGGACCGACGACGCCGAATATTTCGCCCTTGCGCACTTGCAGCGAAATGCCGTCCAACGCCCGAAGCTCGCCATACTTCTTGGCGATCCCTTCTAGATCAATGACCGTCTCTACGGTTGCCATGAAATCCCTCCCTATGATGATGAAATATCGTTTACGCCTGGCATTGGCTTAAAGCGTAATATTGGGCCAATCAAAAGTCAATGAAAGAAATGTAAAAAAATATGTAAAACCCCCGTTTCCGCCACCCCATCCGCCCAGGACAAGTAACTAGAATATTCCATTCGACCTTCCAAGACGAAAACTCCGGAGCAGCCGCTCCGGAGTCCCCATAAATCCCACAACCTCACTACTTCTTCGTCGCCTTCCAAGCGTCCAGCTGCTTCTGCAGCTCGGCGATGTATTTCGGCAGCCCTGCCGCCTGCAGCTCCTTGCTGTATTGTGCGATCAGCCCCGTGTAGTCCTCGACCATGCCAATCTGATAAGTCTTATCGAACTTCTTCGACACCGATATGATGTTGGCGATCTCCGTCTGTACATTCGTGCTGTCGAAAGAGAAGCCGATCGTAGGCGCCGGCACGGCGGTCGAGTTCACCTTCTTCGTCTGCTCCCACACGTCGTCCTCTTGACCCGGCAGCAGCCAAGCATTGAACTGGTTGCCTATCGCCCATGCGGTACCGATGTAAGGTTTGCCCGGCATCGGCTCAACGCGGTTCGGGCCGAGCTTCTTGTAGTCGACGCCTTCTATGCCGTGGACGAGCAGGTTGTACAGCTCCTTGTCCGTGTTGATCAGCTCGAGCAGCATCATCGCGCGCTCCGGATTCTCAGACGTGCGGCTGATTCCGGTCAACGTCGCACTAATCGAGGCGGTCGAGAGCACCGGCAATCCCATAGGAACAACGTAGGCTTCGTAGCCAAACTTGTTCTTGTAGTCCGCCTCGACGCCCGGTTTCGCATTGTCGCGGGTGACGAAAAACTTACCGGCCCGCTGATCGGGCGTGACGTCCTTGGCAAGGCCCGAATCGGGATGGAAAAACCCTTTGACCTGCCACTCGCGGGCGAGCTTGGCGTCTTCGAGCATAAGTTGGAGATAGGCGCCTTGCGTCTTGTCATGGACTTTCAAATTGAAATCGACGACGACCGGAATGTTCGCATCAAGCGTCTCTACATAGGTCTCTTTCTCATGGTTATCCAGCGTATCGAAGCTCGGCTGCAACATCGCCATGTACATGTTCGGCTCGGCTTTTTTGACTAGCTCGAAGATCGGCGTCAAATCCGACATTTTCTTAACGGCCTTAATTTTATCCTTCAAATTGTATTTATCCACGATCGCCTTATGGAACATGAGGCCCGGTGTACGTGCGGAAATTTGATAGTTCGGCACGGCATAGATTTTTCCTCCGATGATTGTCGCGGCCCAAATATTGTCCGGAATCGCCTTCTTCATCTGCGGCGCATACTTTGCAATCAGCTCGTCAAGGGCGATGAACCCGCCTTTCGATACGGAGTCGCGGTAGGGCAGCAGATTGACGTTGTCCGACGTATATGCCAAATCGAACTTCTCGCCTGCAGCCAGCTTGAGCGGCATTTTCGCCCGATAGTCGGCGTTGCTGAGCGGTTGGAAATCGACAGTTGCATTGATCTTCGCCTTGATGATCTCGTTTGCTTTGGCATATACCTGCTCCGCATCGCCTTCCCGCGACCCTAGGTAGTACCAGATCAGCTTCACCGGCTTCAGTTCCGTCGCTGCCGGTTTAGCCGAAGTCCCAGTCGATTCGGACGGCGTCGTGGAGGCGCTAGTGCCCTTGTTCCCATCATCCGAGCTGCCGCAGCCGCCCAACACCGAAGCCGTAACCAGCGTAACTGCCGGCAATGCGACCAACCATTTCCTTGTTAGCCTTTTCATCTTGAAACCCTCCCTATTTTGCAAATCGCATCTATATCAGCAGTGATTCTACCCTGTCTGATATCAACCCTTGACCGAACCGATAGTCAACCCGCGTACAAAGTATTTCTGGAAAAACGGCATCACGAACAGCATCGGTCCGGCTGCAATAATCGCAAGCGCCATCCGGACGGTCTCGCTCGGGATTTTATTCAAATCCGCCAGGCTGCTCGGCAAATTGTCCATGTTCTCCAGGATCGACTGCAGCTCCAGGAGCACTTTTTGCAGCATAAATTGCAACGGGTACAGCTTTGGATTCGAAATGTAAATAAGCGGCGTCGTCCAGTCGTTCCAGTAGCGCAGCAGTACGAATAAGCCGATGGTCGCGATCGCAGGTTTGGACAAGGGCAAGATTAGACTTGAAAACATGCGGAACTCGCTGGCCCCATCCATGACCGCCGACTCTAGGATTTCCTCCGGAATTTGCTGGATGAACGTACGCAGGATGAAAATGTACCACACCGTGACAATATCGTTAAGCAACAGGATGCCGATGTTGTTGCCCAGGTGCAAATATTGCGTGATCAGGATGTATTTGGGGATCAGCCCCCCGTTGAACAGCATCGTAAAAAAGGCGATAAACGCGAGGAAATTGCGGTATTTGAATATTTTCCTCGACAGCACGTACGCCAGCATCAGCATAATCAGCACGCTCGTCGTCGCCCCTACTATCGACACGAAAATCGTAATTTTGTAGGAATCGATCATCTGATGGGGATTGGCGAAAACAAATTGATAGGCGGAGAAATCAATCGATTTCGGAATGATTTTGTAGCCGAAGGCTAGAATGTCGGATTCCTTGGAAAGCGAGATGGACACGATCGTCAGGATCGGGATGGTGAACAACAGGCAGAGCACGATGAAGAATAGATGGGTAACGATGGTGGAAATGCGCCAATTCCGGATCAACTGCTTCCCCTCCCGCTAAAATAATGAGCTGTCCGAACGTATTTTGCGTACGATAGCGTTCGCGGTAATGACAATGATGAAGCCGACGACCGCCTGGAACAAGCCGACCGCTGCCCCCATGCCGATCTGGTTGAGCTGGGTCAACGCACGGAACACGTACGTATCGATGACGCTTGTCGTCGAGTAGAGAATCGCCGAGTTCTGCGGCACCTGGTAGAACAAACCGAAGTCCGAGTGGAAAATATGGCCGATCTGCAGGATAAACTGGATCATCGTTACCGGAATGAGAAATGGGATTGAGATGAAGCGAGCCATCTGCCACTTGGAGGCGCCGTCGATCGCGGCCGATTCGTAGTAGGACTGGTCGACGCCGACTAGCACAGCATAGTTGATCAGGATGCTTACGCCTACCGATTTCCAGATGCCCGCGCTGATGATGATGTAAGGCCACACATCCGGCGTGAAGTACCAGTTGATCTTCTTCATGTCCATTGCGAGCAACCATTGATTCATCAGTCCGTAGGAAGGACTCAGAAAGGCATAGGTGATGTACGCGACGATGACCCACGAGAGAAAATGCGGGAAAAACATCGCCGTCTGGTACACCTTCATCGCCGATTTGTTGCGGATCTCATTCATTAGAAGCGCAATCCCTATGCTGATCAGGATGCCTAACACAATAAACGCAGCGTTGTAGGCGATTGTATTGAAGGTAACCATCCAGGCGTCGTTCGACTTGAAGAAAAACTTGAAATTGTCCAACCCCGCCCAGTCGCTGCCAAAGATGCCTTTGTCGTACCGGTACTTCTTGAACGCGACGATGACGCCGGCCATGGGCAAGTAGTGAAAGATGATCAAGAACAGCATAACGGGCGATGCTAGCAAGAATAGCTGAACATTTCGGGATAGGTTGATGGCGGGCAAGCCTCTCGTCTTTTTTCCCACGGCACACACTCCTTTTGTGATTGAAGCGCTTACAGGGTTCATTATTGGGCAGACGAGAGGGCGGCGTAAACAATAAGAAACGGCACTTCCTTCAAAAAACGGGAATAGCCGCTGAAAATGGGAGTGCGCGAGATTGGAGTAGCGGCAGCTAGGGGGCTGTAAGCTCGATTTTCGGGCTTAGAGCGGCTGGGCGAGGCGTTCGGCGAGCTGTAAGCTCGATTTTCGTGCTTAGAGCGGCTGGGCGTGGCGTTCAGCGAGCTGTAAGCTCGATTTTCGGGCTTAGAGCGGCTGGGCGTGGCGTTCGACGGGCTGTAAGCTCGATTTTCGAGCTTAGAGCGGCTGTGCGAGGTGTTTGGCGAGCTGTAAGCTCGATTTTCGGGCTTAGAGCGGCTGTGCGTGGCGTTCGACGGGCTGTAAGCTCGATTTTCGAGCTTAGAGCGGTTTTGCGTGGCTCCCGACAGACTGAAAGCCGCCCTTTCGGACGGCTTGGAACCACAACTATTCAACCATTCGGCTCACTTGCTCAAGCACCGCTCACCAAGTACCGCTCCCCGCGCTCCTTGATCGCCTCGAGCCGGGCGCTCAGCTCCTGCACCAGCTCCGGTCGCTGCATGTACAAGTTCGCCTGCTCCGACGCGTCGCGGTCGAGCGCGTAGAGCTGGCCCGGCGCGCCGTCCGGCTCATACAGCCCTTGCGCCGGGATGCCGATCGGCCGGTTCGGATTCGGCTGGAAGCCACCGCCGCCCTCCCCTTCGATCAGCTTCCACTCGCGCGTGCGAATTGCGAACATGCCGGACAGCGAATGATGGATGACCGCCTCTCGCACAGGACGCTCTACCGGCTGCCCGGTCAACACCGGCAGCAAGTCGAGGCTATCCTCCCCGCACGCCTCCGGCAGCGGCGCCCCGACAATGCCCGCACAGGTCGCTAGCAAATCCGTCAAGCAGAGCAGCTCCGCGCTCTCCACACCCTGCGGCACGCGAGCCGGCCAGCTCGCTAGGAACGGGACCCGATGCCCGCCTTCCCAAATATCGGCCTTCTGCCCCCGATACTCCCCGGCAGGCTTATGGCCGTGCAGCGTCATCTCCTCCCGCTGCGGATGCGGGCCGTTGTCGCTCGTGAACACGAGCAGCGTGTTGTCGCGGAGGCGGAGGCGATCGAGCAGCTCCATGATCCGACCGACGGTCGCGTCCATCTCGAGGATCAGATCGCCGCGCGGACCGATGCCGCTCCGCCCCCGAAACGCCTCGGCCGGCGTCCAGGGCGTATGCGGGCCGGTCAAGGCGAAGTACATAAAGAACGGCTTGCCCGGCTGCTCCGCCGCATGCGACTCGATGTACGCGAGCGCCTTCCGCGTATGCATCTCGTTCACCGCATCATCCCGCCAACCCGGCACCATCAATCCGCCGCGAGCCGACTGGCTGAAATCAAGCGGCTCCTTCGGCACGCTCGGAGGCTCGACAGGCCGATCATTCTCGAGGAAACAGTACGGCGGCATGTCCAAGGAGGCCGAGATGCCATAGTAATAGTCGAACCCGACATGGGTCGGCCCTCCGTGTGAGATCGGCTGGCTATAGTCGACCTCTTCCCCGTTTTTCGCCCAGCCAAGCCCTAGATGCCACTTGCCGATGCACGCGGTGGAGTACCCGTGATCCCGCAGGAACGACGGCACCGTGACCCGTCCTTCTTCCACAATAGGCGAACCGAACCCCTGGAGAACGCCTTTCTTCAGACTCCCTCGCCAGCAATAGCGTCCGGTCAGAATGCCGTACCTAGTCGGGGTACAAACAGCCGAATTGGAGTGGGCATCCCGGAACAGCATCCCTTCCGAGGCGAGGCGATCGAGCTGCGGCGTATGAATTTTGTCTGCGCCGTAACAGCCCAGGTCGCCATAGCCCATATCGTCGGCCAAAACATAGATGATGTTCGGTTTCGTTGGAGTTTCGTTTTCTTTTGACACAGGCTGTAGTCCCCTCTCGAATAACTTGCCGTTGCAGGCTAAGGCTAAGCCTAAGGCTTCAACGGCTCCGTCTTCAGCTCCCCTTCATACTCCAGAACAATTACAGTCGCAATCGGATCCGGCGTTAACTGCGGCAGGGTGAGAATCAAGCGGCTCAGCTGCTGCGACAAATTCATGCCGGCGGAATTGTGCACAAACTCGATCTCCTTCTCCGGCTCCGCCAGCAAATAAGCCCGCTTCACTGGACTGCCCAGGCCGAAAATAACCCGGTTGCCCCCTCTCCACTCGTACACATGCAGATACAGCTTGCCTGGTTTGTGCGTGAAGCCGCACCACGGCATCAGATAAGGGAAGGTCGGACAAGGCACGGTGCCGTAAATCGCCTCGCTGTTCACGCGCATCCACGCCCCGACCTCCTCCAGAATACGGACGCTCCCCTCGGGGATCGTGCCGTCTCCGCGAGGACCGACATTCAGCAAGTAGTTGCCGCCTTTGCGATTGATATCGACCAACAGCTTGACGAGCTGGACCGGGCTTTTCCAATTGTCGTCCGCCTTCTTGTAGCCCCACGTATGATTCAACGTAGCCGGAACCTCCCAGTCCGTATCGAACACATCGGAAGGGATCATGTTGTCGCCGGTAGAGGCATAGTCATGGTACTGGTGGCCGACGCGGGAATTGATCAGACAGTTGGGCTGCAGCCCCCTCACCAATTCGGCGAACCTCCGGCTCTGATCTTCGGTGAGCGACATCGGCGTATCGAACCAGATCAGCCCGATCGGGCCGTATTGCGTGAGCAGCTCGCGCATTTGCGGCAGCGCCTTCTCCTGCATGTAGCGCTCGAAATCCTTGCCCGCCGCATCGGGATAATCCCAATCGTTCCCGCCGGCATCGGGGTGATGCCAATCCTGGAACTGCGAGTAGTAGAAGCACAGCCGAATGTCTTCCTTCGCGCAGGCTTCCGCCAAAGCCTTCAACGGATCGCAGCCATACGGCGTCGCATCGACGATGTTGTAGGGAGAACTCGCGCTGCCGTACATAGCGAAGCCGTCGTGATGTTTGGCGGTGATGACGATGTACTTCATCCCGGCTGCTTTGGCCAGACCAACCCAAGCCTCCGCATCAAAACCGATCGGATTGAACTGCCCTGCCAACTCTTCATACTCCGCGACCGGGACCGCCATCCGCTTCATGATCCATTCGGATACGCCGTCGAACGGCTGCCCTTTCCATTCGCCTGCAGCAACTGCATACAAGCCCCAATGAATGAAAAGGCCGAAACGGGCTTCCCGCCACCATTGCATTTTCAACTGCCTCGCATCTTCTTCAAGAGCCAGGTCTTGTTGGATCATAGCGAGCCTCTCCTCCATTCTTCATGTAACGGCGTTATCCGTTGCCAGCCGGGGTATCGCGTCTTGGAAATTCATGGCATGCCGTTTCGCCATTCGGTATTCGGTCGGGGTTACCCCATAGTGGTCCTTGAACAATTTGAAAAAATAGTTTTTATTGTCCCAACCGATCTCATCCAACAGCGTGTCTAGCGTATCACCCCGCTCCAGCATGCGCTCGGCGATGAGCCTGACCCGTTCCTGATTGATGTAGGCCGCCATCGAGATCGACATTTCTTTTTTGAACAGCTTGCGGACGTAATCGGTCGACAGGTGGAGCAAACTCGCAATCTGGTTCGGGGACAAGTTAAAATCGGTCAAATGGGCATCGATATACGTCTTCATCTGTTCTACAAGCTGCATCGATTTGCCCTCCTTGCGATCGTCCATCCGTACGATGACCGAATGGAACAGCTGCCGGAACAAGTCCGCGACATCGTCCAGCGTCTCGCATTCGCCAAGCTGCTGGTTGAGCTCGATCAAGTCCAGATCAAACGTAACATTGGAATTCGAGTCCATGATGCTGATCGTTTCGTACACATGATGAAGCAAGTAATGAATGCCGAAATTTAAGTTGCGGATGGAATACCCTTTGAAATAATGCAAAATCTCCTGCAGCAGCCGATCGGCCTCCTCTTGCTCGCCGTGATTCAAACATTCCTTCAACTGCTTCACCAGCGGCCTCGGGAATTGCATGTTTTCCTCCGATAGCCCGTTCAGCTCCACCTCCGTTAACATGCAGCCCCCGCCGTAATGCATCCGGTAATGGGACAAATATTCGACCTCCCGGAACAAGCTGCCGATCGAATCCAAGCCGTCCCCCCGAGCGCTGACGAAAACCGATAAAGTGAACGGCAGCTCCTGCTCGAGCTGCTGCTGCAGCCTCCGCAAGTCCTGCAGCAGAGCCGCCGGCTGTTCTCTCCCCAGTTGATGCAATTCCGTCTCGACGATACACACCCATCGATCATCGACTTCCACTCCTTCACAGCGATAGCTCGCCGATAGCGAACGTTCCAGCAATGTCGTCAAGCTGCATCTTATCGGTTCCCACTGTTCCTCCGAACCACGCTTTTGTTTCAGCGCCGCCAACCGGTCGACTTCGAACAACACGACACAATACCGGCCGGCAATCGGGATGCGAACGTTTAGCTGGTGGAATATCGGCTCCAGCTGCCTCATATCTGACATGGGCTGAACCAGCATTTTGCGCAGCAGCTCCTGCTTCAGCGTCAGTTGATGATCGCTCTTGAACGATTGCAGTGAATTCATGCTCAGCTTCAACTGCTCCACCGTTTCGCTCACATAGTGGAGCTCATTGAGTATGACCGGCTCCTGCTTGTCGTTCATAAGCGCGGAGATGGTTCGTTTGAGCCTGCGAATCGGGAAATGCAGGAACAATGCGGCGAGCAGCGCCAACAGCAGACCAACGCCGAGCAGCATGCCCGAGATTACGAACGTACCCGTGCGCAACTGATGCAGCTGATGGGACAAAAACCGGTTTGTTGTGAGAACGAGAATTTTCCAATCCAAGTCGGGTATCGCCTGGTACGTAGCCACATAATCGGTATCGCCAGCTTGGCAAGTGTAATTCCCGTCCGTGGAGGAGCCAAGAAGCACCTTGGCAGGGACACAAGCGTTCTGGAGCTGGGAGGAGGTCAGCGGCGGCAGGGGCGAGTCGGCTTCCGCGATTTGACCCGCCTGATCGACGATTACCACCTTGCTGTTTGGCCCGAACTGATTTTGACCCATCGTGCGAATATTGTTCAGAATCCAGTCCGCCTTCACATTGATGACGATCATCCGCGAGACCGGTTTACTCCGATCAGCGGCATCGTACAGCACGTAAGTGAAAACGCTGTGCGGCTCCGAAGCGCCGCGTCCTTGGATTTGCCGGTAGATCGGCTTGAGCGGCTGCACGGTTGAGGGCTGCTTCGTCCACTCGACAACCTGGGGATCGTTCAGTTTGGCGGGCTCGCGCACATAACGGTCGGAACCCATCACATAAAATTGCTGCAGATTGGCGTTGTAAATATAAACGGTATCGATAAATGGTGCGCTTGCGAACGATTGGTCAAGATTGATGATGTTCAAGTTGGTCGTGAATACATCGTAGCTAGCCGCGTAGAGCAGCTGTGACGACTCTTGGCGGGTGTACAGCGTGAGCAGCAGCTGGTTGATGTAGTCGCTCGTGTAGCGAATGTTGTAGCTGATCTGCTCCAGCATTTTCTTATTCGTCGACTGCAGGGAGGTTTGCGAGTATTCGCTGAATTTGCCGAACAAGAAGTACGTCAGACTGACAATGAGGAGCATAACGGTGATGCTGATCAACCCGAACAATTTGAAAAAATAGCTTCTCGGCGTATACCGCTCTTTAAAATGGAGAAAGCCTTGCAACATGTACCCACCCTCTTCGTCCCCATGTATGACTAATGCAGGGTCAATCCGAATTCCAGGCTCTCTCGTTACTGATGAACGGGTCCAGCGGCTTGTAGTCCGGATTCGCGTAGTCGCCGCCGTAGTGACTCCGTCTGTAGTCGTCCAGCTGCTCCTTCAAGTACGCCCGCATGCGTTCCGCAAACTCCGGATGGCTGTCAATGAGGTTCGTGGACTCGTACGGATCTTCGATCAGTTGAAATACCATGTCGTCTTGAAGGCGTTCCGTATGGTTGGTCAGCAGCTTATACTCGTTGTCGATGACGGCGAACGTCGGCGAGCCGAACATGGCGTCCCGGTTGCTCACGAACCGGAATACGATCGGGCGAGATCGGCGCTCGGTCTCGCCTCGGAGGACGGGCAGCAAGCTGACGCCGTCGAGCGGTCGTGCATCGGGCATCGAGAGGCCGATTTCTTCGAGTATGGTAGGCAGAAAATCGAGCGTGCTGCCGACGGAACGATAGGTTGTGCCCGGTTTGACGTATTTCGGCCATTTCAGTACGGTCGGCACCGTAGTGCCTCCGTTGAATAAGCTTCGTTTGCGGCCTCGCAAGCCACCGGTACTGCCCCTGTTTCGTCCCTCTCCGCCTGGTCCCTCTCCGCCTGGTCCTTCCGGTCCATTGTCGCTGCAGAACCATACTAGCGTATCGTCTTCCAGGCTCAGCCGCTTCAGCGTATCGTTCAATCGACCTACCTGCTCATCCATCGCCGTGACACAACCGTAATAGTGCTGCTCGCCCTCGGAATAGTCCGCGTATATCGCGCGATGCTCCGGTCCCGCCGCAACCGGCGTATGTGGAGCGTGGAACCAGACGACGGCCAGGAACGGCTCGTCAATCGCTGCGCATTGCTCGATGAAGGGAATGGCACGGTCCATGATGACGCGGGAATCGTCTCCTTCGAGGTTGTCCTCTGCGTACTGTCCTTCCTGCACCCAATATTTCGAAGCGAAAGGCTGGTTCTCCATCGGGTTCCACAACGGGATCGCCACTTCCGTCGAGAAGCAGGTGTCGAAGCCGTGTTGCCAAGGCGGCGAGTACCATTCCGGCTGCGTCGCACCCCCGCGTCTGCCGTCCTTCAGCTCGCGGCTCAGCGTCCCCAGATGCCACTTGCCGAAGTGGCCGGTCCGGTAGCCGTTTTGCTGCAGGAGGGTGGCAAGCGTCAGTTCCTCGAGCGGCAATTTGCCGTCGTTTGCGGTCGTGATGCCATACCGGTAATGATGCCGACCTGTCAGACAAGTGCCTCTCGTTGGGGAGCAAACCGGCGCTCCGGCGTGAAACCGGGTGAAGACGGCGCCTTCTCGGGCGAGCTGGTCGAGATGCGGCGTTCGGATGACGGTGTTCCCGTTGAAGCCGGTGTCGCCGTATCCCAGGTCATCGCACATGACGAGAATGACATTCGTTTTTTTCATGGGAACCCCCTTTCCCTATTGGTGTTTTTTGTCCCTCACGAAATCGCTTACAACCAAAATCGTACCACGTTCTACTGGAGGCGTCTTTAGCTTCAATGGCACGATTTGTGTTTTACTGCACTCAAGTTTGTTTTGTAAAAATCGATTGTGGAAATGTTTGGATATTCGTATAATGGAGAAGGTTTAGTATTTTGTTGAAAGGTGGAGCCCTCGTTGTTCCCAATCCGTATCGACCGCCAGGAGCCGTTCGCCCCTTATTTGCTGTTCGCCCGTCAGTCCATCATCCAGAGCCCGAGCTGGCGCATCGGCTATACTCATGCTATACATCTTATTGAAGAGCACCGTCTCACCCTGCACACCAAGGAAGGCCGAACCGACTACATGCAAGGGGACATGCTTTTCGTGCCGTCCGGGAAGTGGCATAAGCTCGGTGTCAATCCGGACCGGCCAGCCCAGTTCAAGAGCTTGTACTTCGACTTTTGCTACGTCCCTCGACCGGACTTCAACACGAGACGCAAATATTTTCACATGGAGGGCGACACGTTCTATGAGTCTTATGTGAGTCCAGCCGAGCCGTATGCGATGCAACCGTCTATCGAGGCTCGTCATTTGGCTCAGTGGCAGGCGCTGATTTCGCCCTTTATCGATTTTGACATTCATGACGTGATCGATGGCGGCGAGTTGTTGAAAAATCAAGCGTATTTCCTGTTGTTCCTGCGCCAGTACTTACAGCTTGCGGTTAAGAAAAAGCACAAAGTGGAGGATTTGCGGATTACGCGGGTGATTGAGCGGATCGAGCAGGAGATCGGGGCGGAGGCTCATCATTTGGAGGAATGGATTTCGCATGCCGGCATCAGCCATCGCCATTTCTACAACCAGTTCAAGAAGCAGACGGGGACGACTCCGATCCAATATTGGAACCAGCTGCGCATGCAGCGGGCGAAGGCCGATCTCAAGCACACGACCCTGTCCATCTCGGACATCGCTATTAAACATCACTACTCATCGATTCATTATTTCTCGAAGCAATTCAGCCGCATGAACGGCATCACCCCGTCCGATTATCGGAAGGCTTTGAAGTTGTAGGAGGCTGCTTTGTTAACTCGATCCCAGCTTCAGCCTGGTTGGAGTTGGGATCTCATGCTTTGGCCACCGACCGAAACACCCGCCAAGCAGACAAGTAGACCAGGTTCCCCCTCTTTCCCCCGCCGCCGACCGCCTCAACCGCCAAGCCGCCACCCCTAAACTTCGCCAACTGTCATCTCTCCCCATATGAACCTAAGTAAATAGTCAATGAACCAAATTTCCTTCACCACAACTTATAGTTGCAAACGATGAACCTAAGTTCACTGTTCAGGAAGCTGGTTTCTCGAACTATGTACCTGGGTTCATAGTTCGGTTAAATCGATGCCGGCTAAAGCAAATCGGTTCAAAAACAGCGAACTTAGGTTCACAGTGCATAACATCCATCACGCCAACGGCTTCTGCTCCCCAACAAAACAACAAGCCGCTGGAACGAACCAGCGGCTTGTTTCGTAAATATAGTACTCCTCTTTTTTACGCAGACGCTTTTACTTGCTCCGGCTGCGCTTTGGCCGTCTTCACTTTGCCGACGAGCAGCGCGAGCGGGAAGGCGATGCCTGCGACCAGCGTCGCCACGAGGTAGACGTCGTTCACACTCATCGTGAACGACATCATGCCGATGTGCGCTTCGCTCGTGTCGCCGGCCGCGACCAAGTCTTGGGCGTGATGCGCCGAGCGGGAGGCGAGCATCGTCGTGAACACGGCGACCGCGAAGGAGCCGAAGACGTTGCGCGTCCAGTTCGAGATCGAGGACGCATGTCCGGCCAGATGCGGCGGGATTTGCTCCATCGATGCGTTGCTCGCCGGCATCATCACCATCGCGATGCCCAAGTTCCGGACGAGCATCCACCAGATGATGTAGCTGTGCGAGATGTCCAGGCTGAGCCAGCTGAGCATCAGCGTGCCGAGCGAGAGCAGCGGGATGCCCATCGCCATCAGCCAACGCGGCCCGAGCGAGCCGTACAGCTTGCCGACGACCGGCATAATAAGCGCCATGACGAGGGAAGCAGGCAGCAGGATCAACCCGGTATCCATCGCGGACACTTGCTGAATGCGCTGCAAGAACACCGGCGTCAGGAACGTACCGGAGTAGAGGCTGACCGTCAAAATAATCGTGATGATCAAGTTAAGCGTATACCGGCGGTATTGGAGCACCCGCAAGTTCAAGAGCGGCGTGTCCGTCGTCAGCTCGCGCCAGATGAAGATGATGAGCGTAATGGCGCCGATGGCGAGCAGCGAAATGATTTTGGCGGAACCCCAGCCCCATGTGTGGCCCTGGCCGAGCGCCAGCAAAAGCGAAGAACTGCTGACCAGCACGGTGACAAAGCCGATGCCGTCGAATTTTTTGGGTACGCTCAGGCGATAAAAAGGAATGTAGGCCGACACAAGAATAATCGAGATGATGCCGACCGGAATGTTCATCAGGAACAGCCATTGCCAGTCGAAGTTTTGCAGCAGCCAGCCGGCGAAAGTCGGTCCCAAAGCTGGAGCCATCATAGCCGCGAGCGACCAGAGCGCAATGGCCATCGCTTGTTTTTCACGCGGAACGACTTGGTAGATGATCGCCATCGAGGCCGGCATGATCAAACCGCTGAACACCCCTTGCAGGACGCGGAACGCGATGAGCGAATACTCGTCCCAGGCTAACGCGCATAAGCCGGATGCAATAACGAAGCCGATCAAGGAATACAAGTAGAGCCGTTTGTAGCTGAATTTTTCCCCCAGATAGCCGACAATCGGAGCAAACGTGCCCATCGCCAGGATAAAGCCGGTCAGCGTCCACTGGATGGAGCTCAGCGTCGTCTCGAAATGGTCCTGCAAAATCGGCAGTGCGATATTGATCGTGCTGGATGCCAACACACATAAAAAAGAGCCTACAAAGATCGCGACCATAACAGGCCAAAAGCGAACTTGGGCTTGGTTCTCTTGCTCGTTCACCGGTTTTCCTCCTAGACGTTTGCGAATATGTCTTGATTTACATATAATCAAAACCGTATTCCATCATACACCCAGGTCAATTATCTGTCAAAACTGACATATCGCCCAAAAGGAGCGTCTATGAACACTTTATCCTATGGATTGCTTAGTTTGCTCTCGAACGCCTCGAATTCCGGCTACGATCTGATGCTGAAGCTGCAGCCGTTCTGGCCGGCCAAACACAGTCAAATTTATCCTCTGCTCGCCCAGCTGGATCAAGACGGTTACGTCGTGCATGAGCTCGTGGTCCAGAAAGACAAGCCCGACAAAAAAGTGTACTCAATTACGGAAAAAGGTCGGGAGGCGCTACGGGCTTGGCTAGCTAAGCCTGCTGATGAGCCTGTTCATCGCGATGAGCTGACGCTTAAGCTGTACTGCTTGCATGAAGGCGACATCGCCGATATTCGCAAGCTGCTGCATGTGCGCATCGAATATAGCCGGGACCGGATGCTGTGGATGCACGGGAAAATCGAAGCCTATGCGCGCCAGGAGCAGCCGCCGACACTCGCGGTGCAGCTGCTGATGCAAAAAGGACTGTTCCATTTCCAGAGCGATCTGGCCTGGGCCGAATGGGCGTTGCTGCAGCTTGCGGACCGACAACCGAAACAAGATAATTAACGGGGTTAATCTTCCGGGTTAACTTTCACCTCTCATTCTCCCGTTATTGGCTCCCGCTTCTCCCAACCGTCTCGGAACAGGGGGATATAATGATTGGGATTGTATGGGTGCTGGGCCATGACCTCCAGATTCAGGTCGGTCCCCCACCCCGGCGCATCTCCCAGCTCAATATAGCCTTCCACAACTTTCACATGATTCGTCAGGATATTGCGCGTCCAATCGGCATTGAAGTCTTCGAAAATTTCATGGATGAAAAAGTTCGGCGTCGCCGTGTTCAGATGTGCGCAGGCGATGGAGCACAGAGGCCCTTGGGCGCTGTGTGGCGCCGTTACGCCATTATGCGCATGCGTCATCGCGCATACTTGCTTGGCCGTCGTGAGGCCCAAGAACTGCGGTTCGAGCTGAATAATATGCACGGCGTCATGCTTCAGCAGCTCGGCGAATTGCTCGCGGCAGTAGTAATCTTCGCCGCAGGCGACCGGTACCGGACTGCGCTTCGCGACTTCGATCATCGAGGAGATCAGCTGCGGCGGCACAGGCGCCTCGAACCAAGTCGGCTCGTAACGAGCCATCGCGTCGGCGAATTGCAGTGCCGTGTGGACGCTGAAGCGATTATGCCCTTCGATCAAGATATCCACTTCCGGCCCGACCGCTTCGCGCACGGCCTCGATGCAGCTGAGCGCCAAAGCAAAGTCGCTGCGCTCCACAGCCCGCCACGCCGCTCCGAACGGATCGAACTTCAGCGCCGTATAGCCTTTTGCGACTACTAGCTTCGCCTTTTCATAAAAGTTGTCAGGCGTCCGCTCGCCGCGATACCAGCCGTTCGCATAGACGCGCAGCCGGTCGTGGCATTTGCCGCCGATCAGCTTGTAGACCGGCTGACCGACCGCTTTGCCCATAATGTCCCAGCAGGCATATTCGATCCCGGCGAGCGCCGCCCCCTGGATTTGTCCTCCGTCCGAATAGACGTCCCGGAACAGCCGCAGCGTATGGTTCTCCACATCGAATGGATCTCGGCCTATGACGAATCTCTTCAGTTCGTGGATCGCGGCCTCTACCGTTTTCGCCAAGCCATTGAGCGTCGCTTCCCCAATGCCGTAGATCCCCTCGTCCGTCTCCACTTTCGTGAACACCCAATTTTTCCACTGATTCCCTACGATAAAAGTTTTCACATCCGTAATCTTCATGCCTTCCCCACTCCCTTTGGCTCGTTTGCGAATTGCGACAAAAATGTCTAGATCGTCTTCGCTCCCTACCGTCCAACTCATAGTCAGGCGCACGACAATACGCATTTTCGATGATGACCCGACGGTACGAAAATGTGTTTTCCGCCTTGATCTGCTGCTGGTGTCCGTTCATCTCAGGGATCGTCGCCTCTCCTCATTGTACAACGCCGATTGCGGAACGGAATAGCGGACTGGACAACGAAATTTTATTGATTCCCCTCGAAATGACGAGGGTAAGTAAGAGGCAGGCGAGGTGTAGTGGATCGTGTGTCCCTTACCTGTGAAGTAGTCAAGAATCCGAGCTGGGTTGGGTTGGGCTGGGTTGAGCTGGGTTGAGCTGGGTTGAGCTGGGTTGAGCTGGGTTGAGCTGGGTTGAGCTGGGTTTAGCTGGGTTGAGCTGGGTTGAGCTGGGTTGAGCTGGGCTGGGTTGGGTTGAGCTGGGTTGGCTGAGTACCTAAGTATCCAAGCTGAGTACCAAATTGCGCTTATCCCGCCTCCGAATTCCGTTCTGAGTACCAAAGTAAACAAATCACGAAGCCAGCTTCGCGTTCTGTTTACTTTGGTACTCAGTTTGCCTGTAATGTTCCAATTTTGCGAAATTTGCTTCCTTATCTGTTTACTCTGGTACTCAGGTATCCCAATATGAATCTCACGTGCAAAATTTGCTTTCCTAATTGGTTTACTTAACTACCCAAGCACTCAGATGCTCCATCAATAACAAACTCAGCCCCTGCTAATGCCCGCAGCAAGTTTGCTAATAGTCAATATCCGTTTGCTTTGCGGCCGTCCAACCGATTTTACCCCGAAATATTACAAACTTAAGTTTGTTATTAGCCAACCTTCGCCCTCAGTCCGCCAGTTCGAACAACCTGCCACACCCGAGCCTGATTACTTGTCCAACCTGTCACCCAATACAGCCTCCTCACACTGTTATTGTCCCGCCCGCTTACCCTGCATGACCCGTCCGGACCAAGCTGCCAGAAACCTGCAATTGCCCGACTTATCCATCCACTCGTAGCCTCTATAGTTCCCTAGAATTAAAAAGGGGGAACCTTCGGTTCTGCCAAAAAAACTTATACTTCCTATAATGTTAATAAACACCATCCTGACGGACGGTCCTCTGGCG
>NZ_BIMA01000120.1 GCF_004000845.1 Paenibacillus koleovorans NBRC 103111 | reverse complement strand
TGCCTGCCCTCCTCGCGCCAAACGGAACACCAACGCCAGAGGACCTGATCGGTGTCTTTCTGATCATGTTTTTCTTAAAAAATTATTAAAGTTTTCATAATGCTTTCCAGCCGGTACTTTGGTAAAATGAAGAGGTTGATAGAGCGAAAAGCATTGCCTTCAGCAATTTTCCTATACATTAGCATCACTGGGAGGCGAATCGCAGCATGACGACGCAACCGTTCCTCATTATCGCCCACCGGGGGGCGATGGGAGAAGCCCCGGAGAACACGCTGGCCGCGTTCCGCTTGGGGCTGGAGCAAGGCGCGAACGCCTTCGAGCTGGACATCCACATGTCGGCGGACGGCGAGATTATCGTGTGCCACGACGAGACAGTCAACCGGACGACGGATGGCAAGGGAACGATCCGCAGCATGACCGTCGCGCAGCTGCAGAAGCTCGACGCAGGAAGGTGGTATCACGAGCGGTTCGCCGGCGAACGGCTGCCGCTGCTGGAAGAAGTGTTCGATCTGGTGCCGACCGACTTCGTCATCAACGTCGAAATCAAGGACTGCGCCGACCACCAGCTGGAGCCGCGATTGCTCGAGCTGCTGAAGCGGACGGGACGAATGGAGTCGGTTGTCATTTCCTCCTTCGACCACAAGAGCCTGTACAACTTGAAGAAGCTGGAGCCAGCGATCAAGGTCGGGTTGCTGTACAACTCGAATTTGGTCAGCCACTTGCGAGGCGCGTCGGCCGCTCAGATGCCGGTCTACTCGCTCCATCCGCACTTCAAGCACATCGATCCCGAAGACATCCAGGAGCTGATCCAAAACGGGTATCAAGTATATCCTTGGACGGTCAACAGCGAGAGCGATTTGAGATCGGTCATGCACACGGGCGCGAGCGGCATCATCACGAATTTTCCGGCGAGACTCAAACAATTGGCAGCTAACGAAATGATGTAAAATGCAGCAGGAGAACTGGCGCATAGGCGGTTCTCTATTTTTTTATTCAGAGGAGGAGATCTATGAAAGCAAATACCATCACGTTGCGGGAGATCCCGCATGAAGATCGACCGCGTGAGCGCATGCTCCAGCACGGGGGAAGCGTGCTCAGCAATGCGGAGCTGCTGGCGATTCTGCTTCGAACGGGAACGGTTGCGGAGAGTGCCGTCGATCTGGCCGGGAGGCTGCTCGTGCAAGCCGGCGGACTTCGCCAATTGGTCGATCTGAGTACGGAGCAGTTGACCGAGATCAAGGGAATCGGGGAAGCCAAGGCGCTTCAGATTCAGGCCGGTATCGAGCTGGGGCGGAGGCTCGCCCGTACGGTACAGCCCGAGATGAGGACGATTCGGTCGCCGAAGGATGTGTACGGGCTGCTGGGCGAAGAGCTCCGCTATTTGCAGAAGGAGCATTTCGTCTGCCTGTTTCTGAACACCAAAAATCAAGTCGTCGGTCAAGAGACGCTGTCGATCGGCAGCCTGAACGCCTCGATTGTTCACCCCCGCGAAGTATTCCTGGCGGCCGTGAAACGGAGCAGCGCCTCGCTCATTTGCGCCCACAATCATCCTAGCGGCGACCCGACCCCCAGTCCGGAGGACATCCAGATTTCCAAAAGGCTGGCGGAAGCCGGGCAGCTCTTGGGGATTGAGCTCCTCGACCACATTATCATCGGAGATCGGTCTCATGTCAGTTTGAAGGAACAAGGTTATCTGTAATATAATAGAGAGCAGACTGCATTTAAAGGCAGCAGAGGAAGGAGATTAAGGCCATGTTCGGCAGCTTTACGAGAGATTTGGGAATTGATTTGGGTACCGCCAACACACTGGTGTATGTAAAAGGAAAAGGCATTGTGGTCAGGGAGCCCTCGGTGGTCGCCCTGCGTACCGATACAAAAACGATTGAAGCGGTAGGGGAAGCCGCGAAAAAGATGATCGGCCGGACGCCGGGCAATATCCGCGCCGTTCGCCCGATGAAGGACGGCGTCATCGCCGATTTCGACACGACGGCGACGATGATCAACTACTTCCTGAAGCTGGCGCAGAAGCAGCGTATGCTGTTCCGCAGCCGTCCGAACGTGATGGTATGCGTGCCGTCCGGCATTACGGCGGTTGAGAAGCGCGCTGTAGAGGACGCGACCAAACAAGCCGGCGCCAAGGAGGCTTACACGATCGAAGAGCCGTTCGCTGCGGCGATCGGTGCGGACTTGCCGGTGTGGGAGCCGACGGGCAGCATGGTCGTCGACATCGGCGGCGGCACGACGGAAGTCGCCGTCATCTCGCTCGGCGGCATCGTGACCTGCCGTTCGATCCGCATCGCCGGCGACGAGATGGATGAGGCGATCACGCAATACATCAAGCGGATGTACAACCTCATGATCGGGGAGCGGACATCGGAGCAGATGAAGATGGAGATCGGCTCCGCGCTGCCGATGGACAAGCCGGAGACGATCGAGATTCGCGGACGCGACCTTGTGAGCGGACTGCCGAAGACGATGAGCGTCACCTCCGACGAGATTACCGAGGCGCTGGCCGACACGATCAACAACATTATCGACGCGGTGAAGGTGACGCTCGAGAAGTGCCCGCCGGAGCTGTCCGCGGACATCATGGACCGAGGCATCGTGCTGACGGGCGGCGGTGCGCTCTTGCGCAACCTGGACAAGCTGCTGTCCCGCGAGACCGGCATGCCGGTGCTCGTGGCGGAGAATCCGCTGGACTGCGTCGCCATCGGGACCGGCCGTGCGCTCGAGAATATTCACTTGTTTAAATCCAGACCGGGAGCGTCTTCCAAAAGAAAGTAGCGTTAGCCCGCGCATCTGCACACAATCGGTTAGAAGGTGTATGCATTGTTCAAATGGTTCGGCAACAAAAGGCTGATCATTCTTATGTTCGGGCTCATCTTCTTCATCGCGCTCATGGGGTTCACTTTGGGCAAGCGGGAGTCGATGATCTGGCCGGAAAAATTCGTGAAAGATTCCGTCTCCTGGTTTCAAGGATTGGTGTACAGGCCCGCTCGCGTCATAGCGGGCTTCTTTGAAGATATGCATCGATTGACTGTGCTCTATGAGGAAAACCGCGCTCTGAAGCAGACGCTTACGCGATACGCCAAGGACACGGCCCGACTGAACGATCTCGAGTCGCAGAACAAGCGGCTCAAGGAAGCGCTGGGCTTCACCGAGCGCCAGATGCAGGCGAATGAGTACAAGTATCGGATCGCCGAAGTGTATGCGTCCAGTCCGGATCCGTACAACAATACGGTCGTTATCAACTTGGGCGAGAAGGACGGCATCAGGGAGAATATGGCCGTGATGTCCGTGGAAGGGCTGATCGGCCGTGTGCAGCGAGTGTCGCCGTTCTATGCGAACGTGCAGCTGTTGACCGACATCGACGTCCGCTCCAGCAGCTCCAAGGCGATCGCGGCTACGGTCAAGAACCGCGAGAACGAGTCGTTCGGCATTATCGAGAGCTACGACCGGGAGAAAGAGCTGCTCGTCATGAACAAAATTCCGAAGACCGACCAGATGACCAAAGGCGACGTCGTCATCACCTCCGGTCTCGGTCAGCTTTTCCCGCGCGGCATTGAGATCGGTACGATCGTGGAGAAGGACGAAGGCGAGTTCGGGATTACCCATACGGCCTATATTAAACCTTTCGCTTCGTTCAACCATCTCCGTGAAGTGTTCGTCGTCGAAGTGCCGGAGCTGAGGTGAGTGGATGCGGCATTATTGGATTGTTTTAATCGTGTTGGGTGCCTTCATCCTGGAAGGCACGTTGTCGGAATGGATTTTGCCGGAGAGCTGGCAATCCCGCGTTTACGTAGTTCCTCATTTGGTTCTTATCACCGTTTTATACATTTCCATTTTCACCACACGCTATTTGGGGCTTACATACGGCTTGGCTTTCGGCTTCTTGCAGGATGTCGTCTATTACGGCCATTCCATCGGCGTTTATTCGTTCTCATACGGTTTGGTTGCTTACGCTGTGGGGCTTGCATTCCGCCGCGTCCAACTTGGCGTCCTGACCAGCCTGTTCGTCGTCCTGCTCGGCAATTTGTTCTATGAGATGCTGATTTACGGCGTGTATCGGTTTTTCCTGAACGTTATTCGGGTCGATTTTCAGTGGGCGTTTATGCATCAGATGCTCCCGAGCGTGCTGTTCAATTTGCTGCTGGGGTTGGCGCTCTATTTGCCCGCCCGCAAGTACTTGGAGCCACCGGAGAACCAGCGCGACAACGAAGAGAAATAATGAGAGCAGCAGCAGGAAAGCTCTAGTCGGCGGACGAATTGTTAGGGGTGGGAGGGAGCGTCGATGACCGAAACGAAACAGCATCATGTCACGATCAAAGGCGTCAAAGACGGTCTGGTCTTTCTGCTGGACGACACATGCGCGTTCTCCATCCTGCTGGAGGAAATCCAGCATAAGCTGGAGAAGACGCATCGGCAATTATTGACGGGTCCGATGATTCCTGTCCATGTGAAGCTGGGCAAACGCGTATTGGTGGAAGCCGATCGCGAGCAACTGAAACAAATGTTCAGCGCCCGGGGCAATCTGCTCGTTCAATCGATGGACTCGGAGTCTCCGGATCGGGAAGCACAATCGACAGGCCAAGGGCCGCTAAGCGTAATGAAAGGGATCGTAAGGTCCGGCCAAACGATTCATCATATCGGCAATTTGTTTTACTTGGGCGACGTGAATCCAGGCGGCACGATAACCTGTACAGGCGACATCTTCGTGATGGGCGCGCTTCGGGGGATGGCACATGCGGGCATCGACGGCGATCAATCCGCCATTATTGCAGCCTCGTATCTGAAGCCGACCCAGCTGCGTATCTCAGAAGTGGTCAGCCGGCCTCCCGATGAATGGGGACTCGAGGACGCTTATATGGAGTTCGCCTACATTCACGACGGCAAAATGGAGATCGACAAAATCAGCCAGCTGCATCGGCTGCGACCGGATCATCAAGTTCATCCTTTATCCTAGCGGGGGTGGGGAACCCCTGAAGTCACTTAGAGGAGCGTGAGCACGCATGGGAGAGGCAATAGTAGTCACTTCGGGGAAAGGCGGCGTCGGCAAGACGACCACGTCCGCCAATATCGGAACCGCCCTCGCGCTATTGGGCAAAAAAGTATGCATGGTCGACACGGATATCGGCCTTCGCAATTTGGACGTCGTCATGGGACTCGAGAACCGCATTATTTACGACTTGGTCGACGTTGTGGAAGGCCGCTGCCGGCTGCCGCAGGCGCTCATCAAGGACAAACGCTTCGACGAGCTGTACATGCTGCCTGCCGCTCAGACGAAGGATAAACACGCCGTTTCGCCGGATAGCGTCCGGGATTTGGTGCTGGAGTTGAAAAAAGATTTCGAATACGTCGTTATCGACTGTCCGGCCGGGATCGAGCAAGGCTTCAAAAACGCCGTGTCCGGCGCGGACAAGGCGATCGTCGTCACAACGCCGGAGAACGCCGCGGTTCGCGATGCGGACCGGATCATCGGTTTGCTCGAGAAAGAAAATCTCGTGCAAGGGCCGAAGCTGATCATCAACCGGATCCGTCCGAATATGGTCAAGCGCGGCGACATGCTCGATATCGACGAGATTTGCTCCGTGCTCGCGATCGATCTGCTCGGTATCGTGCCGGACGACGAGCACGTCATCAAAGCGGCTAACAGCGGAGAGCCGACGGTCATGAACCCGAAGTCGAAAGCCGCCATAGCCTACCGGAACATTGCCCGACGGATGTTAGGCGATTCCGTCCCGCTCATGCAGCTTGAGGAGAAAGCCGGGATGCTGGGACGGGTGAAGAAGTTATTTGGGATAGGATGATTGTACCTTGCTTGAGAAACTGAAAAAAACCGACTGGTTCATGATATCCATCCTTGTCGTCTTCATGGTGCTCGGCACGTTCGTCGTGCACAGCGCGACCTCCAGAGATTCGCTCTACTCGCACACCGATATGAAGAACCTGATCAACTATGGCATCGGCTTTTTCGTCTGTATCTCGGCTATGCTGATGGATTACCGGCTGTTGGTGAAGGGAGCGCTCTACTTCTATATATTCGGCGTGGGTCTGCTGGTAGCGGTGTATTTGTTCGGAGCGGATATCCATGGCTCGCGAAGCTGGTTCGAGCTGCCGGCAGGCTTCAACTTCCAGCCGGCGGAATTGATGAAGCTGATCGTCATTGTGGCGGTGGCCGCGTACATCGGGCGGCGGAACGGCGAGCAGCTTAAGCTGTGGACGGATGTCATCCCGATAGGATTTATTGTATTTATTCCTTTCGCCTTGATCATCATCCAGCCCGACTTGGGGAATGCGATCATTTTCATCGTTGTCCTGCTCGTCATGTACTGGATCGGCAACATCAAATATTTGCATGTGTTGATCGGACTCGTTTTGATCGTCGGCTTCATCGTGCTGTTCTTCTACTTTTTCCAACTGTACTATGACCAACTGGTCGAGTACTTGAGGGCGAACGATATGAACAAGTGGGTGCATCGGCTGAATCGGATTCAGACGTTCATCGACCCTTCCAGCGCAACGGCGGATGCCAGGTATCAGGTGGACAACTCGATGCGCGCGATCGGCTCGGGCTCCTTGTTCGGGGAAGGCTTCATGAAAGGAGACTCGGTGCAAAAGGGGTTTATCCCTTATCCGTATTCGGACTCGATCTTCGTCGTTATCGGGGAAGAGTTCGGCTTTGTCGGGTCCTCGTTTCTGCTGCTGCTTTATTTCTTGCTCATCTACCGGATGATCTACATCGCCATTCAATGCACGGACCGCGTCGGCTCGTTCATTATCGTCGGGATCGTGTCGATGTACGTCTTCCAGGTGTTCGAGAACATCGGGATGCTGATCGGCATTATGCCGCTCACGGGGATTACGCTCCCCTTCGTCAGCTACGGCGGCTCTTCGTTGCTGATCAACATGCTGTCGATCGGGCTTGTCATGAGCATCCATGTTCATCAGGAGAAACCGAATTTGTATGGGTAGTAAGTGTTTGAGTGGGACGAACACCTCCGGGGCTTGGGCTTCGGAGGTTTTTCTCGCTTTTCTCATGATTTTCACGGTCGGGACATACATATGGAAGTAGAACAAGCCTGCCTCCGCTTGGATGCGGCTGACAGGATGGAGGGGATCCGTATGGAAATCAAATCGAACGTCAGGCAGCGAAGAATGGATCGCATGAAGCAATTGACGGAGTCGCGGCCGGCCGCCGTGCCTGTACCAGACAAGCTGTCGCGGCGGGACGTGCCTCAACCCCGGCTGCAGCCGCCCCGTGCCGAGACGCTGCCGATTTACCCGAACCAATCGACGCCTGCCGCTTACGATAGCCGCTGGGAAGACCCGGAGTTCGCCTGGAATCAGCGGGACCGGTTTCGCTCCGAGCGGTCGGGCGGATGGAAGCGCCTCGAGGGCACAGCCTCAGGCGTAAGCACTAGCTCGAGCGCAAGCCTGTATGGGGGCCGAGGCTGGCTCACCGCGCCTTCGAAGCGCCAGATCGCGATCAAGCTAGGCATCGCCGCCGCGCTGTTCGCAGTAGCTTATGGCATGTTCCAAAGCGAGCACCCGCTAGCGCTGAAGGGCAGGCACTGGGTAACGGCCTCGCTCACGCAAGATTATGAATTCGCGAAGGCCGCCGCCTGGTACGAGTCGAAGTTCAGCGGCTTGCCCGCCGTCCTGCCGGCTTCCTGGCGGAGAGCCGATCCGGAGACGCAGAAGGCGAGTACCGTCAACGCGCGTCAAATGTACGCGCCGGTCGTCGGCACTATCGTCTCGCCCTACACGCCGGCGGAGCCGCGGATATGGATCGAGACGGCGGCCGATGCGGAAGTGAAGGCGCTCGACGCCGGCCGCGTCAGCCTAATCACGACCGGGACGGATGGCTTGCGCCAAGTAGTCGTCCAGCACGCGAACGGGCTCGAGACGACCTACGGGAATTTGAAGGAAACGTCGCTGGGCCGCTACGACTGGGTCAAAGGGGGCGAGACTATAGGGCGCGCAGCCGCTGCGGCAACCGGTCCTTCGTCATCTGCATCGGCGAGCGCGGGTTCCGGCACATCCAAGACGGGTAAGCTGCTGTTCGGCCTGAAAAAGGACGACCAGTGGATCGACCCGACGGATGTGGTTGTATTTGATTAAAGCATTCGGCATCCGATTCCGGCTTCATCCGCTATTCACCTTGATGATGGTGCTCTCGATCGCCACCGGCTTTTTTGTGGAGCTCCTCATTTTGTTCTCCATCGTACTCATACATGAGCTGGGTCACGTAGCGGCGGCTAAAAGCTTCGGCTGGACCGTGACCAAGGTCGAGCTGCTGCCGTTCGGCGGCGTGGCGGAGACGGAGGAGCTCGGCCGGAGCACGGTCAAAGAAGATATAGCGGTCGCGCTGGCCGGGCCGCTTCAGAACGGCTGGATGGTGCTCGTCGGCTTCGCGCTGCATCACTGGGGCATCTGGAGCACAGAGTGGAGCGTCTATTTCATCGAGGCGAACATTATGATCGGCCTGTTCAACCTGCTGCCCGTGCTGCCGCTGGACGGGGGCAAAGTGCTGCAAGCGCTGCTCAGCCGCTGGATGCCGTATTATCGCGCGATTCAAGCGAGCACATGGACGAGTATTGCGATGAGCGGCTTGCTGCTGATTATGGCCTTGTGGCAAATTACAAATGGCGGCGTCGCGCTCAATCTGCTTATCATCGCGGGGTTCCTGCTTGTTTCCAACTGGTACGGCTTGCGCGGCGCCTCCTATCAATTCGTCCGGTTCCTCACCAACCGAGGCATGCGCATGACCCCGCTCATTGACAAAGGCACATTGGCCCAGCCGATCGTCATCGCCCCGCACCGCTCGCTGTCGGATATCGTCCAGCTGTTCATGCGGGAGAAATACCATATCGTCTACATCCTCGGCGCAGGAGGCGGCGTCAGTGCCGTTTTGCCCGAACAGCGGCTGCTCGAAGCGTATTTCAATTCCCCTCGGCCGGGAAGTCCCGTTTCAGACATTTTCATGTTAAAATAGAGAAATGAGGGTGCGAAAGCCGAGGTGAGGACATGAAACAAATCGTAGTGCAATGCCGGGACGGCGAAACGCAAGTCGCGGTGCTGGAGGATGGGCTGCTCGCCGAGTATTACAATGAGCGTCCGGTGAAAGGGCAATTGGTAGGCAACGTGTATAAAGGCAAAGTCGTCAATGTCCTGCCGGGCATGCAAGCGGCTTTTGTCCACATTGGATTGGAAAAGAACGCGTTTATTTATATTGATGACGTGCTGCCGGCTCACCTGGATCAAGTGCCTCGGGTCAAGCCTCCAATAACGGAGCTGCTGAAGGAAGGCCAGGAGCTGATCGTGCAGATCGCCAAAGAATCGCTTGGGACGAAAGGGGCGCGGGTGACGACGCATTTCTCGCTGCCGGGCCGCTGGATCGTTTATATGCCGTATGCCGACTATGTAGGCGTCTCGCGTAAAATCGACAATGAGGCGGAGCGGACGAGGTTGAAGGACATAGCGGAGCGGATCCGCCGGCCGGGCGAGGGACTTATCATCCGGACGGTGGCCGAGGGCGAGAATGCCGACGCGCTGGAGCGCGATTTGAACATGCTCCGCAGCGAATGGACGCGCGTCCTGGAGCGGGCGGAGCGCGCCAAGGTGCCGGAGCTGCTGTTCCGCGAGCCCGGGGTGCTGGAGCGGCTCGTACGGGATTCGTTCACCGAGCAAGTGGACGAGCTTGTCATCGACGATCGGGATAAAGCGGCGGAGGTCGGCCGGTTGACGCGGGAGATGGGCTTGAAGCTGGAAGGACGCATCCGCGTCCAACGGGATGAATCGGGCAAGGCGCTTCATCACGTGATCGGGGTGCACCAGCAATTGGAGACGGCCTTGCAACGCAAGGTGTGGCTCAAGAGCGGGGGCTACCTGATTATCGATCGGACGGAGGCGCTCACCGTCATCGACGTGAATACGGGCAAATATACCGGGAATTCCAGTCTCGAAGATACCGTGTTTACGACGAATATGGAGGCGGCGGAGCAGATCGGGCGGCTGCTGCGGCTCCGAGATATAGGCGGCATCATCATCGTCGATTTCATCGATATGGCGTCCGAGCGCAGCCGGACTGCGATTGCCGAGCATCTGTCCGAGATCATGAAGCGCGACCGTACGAAATCGCTCGTCGTCGGCTGGACGCGCCTGGGACTGTTAGAGTTGACGCGCAAAAAGGTGCGGGAGAGCCTCGACGAGTCGCGCAGCATTCCATGCTCGCATTGCGGAGGCTCCGGTCGAGTCGTGGCGCCGAATGCGCCGCCACCGCCTCCCTCCAAGCCTAGAACGACGCATCGACCCAAATAACAGTTGCAACAAAGGCTGCAGTCGGCTATAATAGACGAATGTGTGTTGCCGCGCATGCTGCACATGCTGTAACCGCGCGAAACAGGTACGAGCTTCGAAGCGCGATTCTACGGACGTCTCAGACATCCGAATGAATCGCCACCTGACAAGGCGAGTCTGAGACATGAGGGAGGTGCGTTATAGAATGTACGCCATTATCGAAACAGGTGGTAAGCAGTACAAAGTAGCCGTTGGCGATGTAGTCTACATCGAGAAGCTGGCTGCTGCAGAAGGCGAAGTCGTGAAGTTCGACCGTGTATTGGCGGTATCGAACGGCGAAGGTCTTGTTACTGGTGCTCCGGTGATTGCCGGCGCCAGCGTTTCCGCGAAAGTGGAGAAGCAAGGCAAGGGCGAGAAAGTCATCGTGTTCAAGTACAAAGCGAAGAAAAACTACCGTCGCAAGCAAGGACACCGTCAGCCATACACTAAAGTGGTTATCGAGAACATCCAGGCGTAAGAGGTCGGACAATGATACGCGTGATCATTGATCGACAGGCCGATGGCCGCATCGCCGCGTTTTCCGTAACCGGCCATGCTTTCTATGGAGAGCCTGGTCAGGACATCGTATGTGCAGGGGTATCCGCCGTCACAGTCGGCACCGTGAATGCGGTGGAGACGCTGACGGGCGTCGAGCTGCCGAGCCGGATGGACGACGGCCTGTTGAAGGTCCGCGTGCCGGATGGAGTCGAGCAGGACACGAATGCGAAGATACAATTGCTGCTGGAGTCGATGGTCGTCATGTTGAACACGATTCAGCAGGAATACGGAGCATATATGCAAATGCAACAGTCAGCACAGAGGAAAAGGAGGTAATCGAAGATGTTGAAATTAAACCTTCAGTTATTCGCCTCGAAAAAAGGCGTAGGCTCCACGAAGAACGGTCGCGACAGCATGGCGAAGCGCTTGGGCGTGAAGCGTGCGGACGGTCAGACCGTGACGGCGGGAAGCATCCTGGTTCGCCAACGCGGCACCAAGATTCACCCGGGCAACAATGTGGGCATCGGTTCGGACGACACCCTGTTCGCGAAAGTGGAAGGCGTTGTGAAGTTCGAGCGTTGGGGACGCGATCGGAAGAAAGTGAGCGTCTATCCTGTAGACGTCGCACCGGTTGCAGCCGCAGTCGAAGTGTAATCCGCATATACAGAACCCCGGCTTCCCGCTGGGGTTTTTTGCTTGCTTGGGGACAACAATGATATACTGGCTGGTAGGAAGTTCTAGGACGGGGGAGATTGCGACATGAATCGCAAGGAACAAGCCATCTCCGAGAGTGACTGCCGGCGCGAGCTGCAAGCGAAAGACGAGCTTCTGGTCGATCTCGTCAGCCATATGCGCCATGACTGGATGAACGACATTCAGGTGCTGCACGGCTATTTGCGGTTGAACAAGCATGATAAGCTGCTTGCGTTTATGGACACAATAAGGCAAAAAGCGGCACGGGACAGTCTGATCACCAAGCTCGGCGTGACGGAGCTTGTCGTTTATTTGCTAACGTTCCGGTTGAAATGCCCCACGATCGAATTGGAAGTGGAGCTGGAGCCGGAGTTTGCCTTACTGGCGCTGCCGGTTCAGACGAAGGCGGTAGCGGGTCTGGCGATGACGGTGCTGGAATGCATCAAGGCGCATGCCAATGAATCCCGCGACGGCGGGCTGCATCATGTGCAGATGGAATGGACCCGTGGAGAGGAAGACGAGGAGGAGCTGACGCTCATCTTCGATTTGAACGGAGACTTCGATATGCAGCCGCTGGAGCACGCGATCGAGCAGGTATGCGATGAAGCAGGACGCGAGATGCCGGTCCTGCAGGCGAGCGAATACGGAGAGCGTTGGGCGTCGGTGACGATCCACTTCCCGTACATACGAGAATGAGGTGCAGTTGAGCAATGTTTTTGGACAAAGCTAAAATTTATGTAAAAGGCGGCGATGGCGGCGACGGTCTCGTGGCGTTTCGGCGGGAGCTGTACGTGCCGATGGGCGGTCCGGCTGGAGGCGACGGAGGCGACGGAGGCGATGTGATCTTTCGCGTCGACGAAGGGCTGAGGACGCTGATCGATTTCCGCTATCAGAAGCATTTCAAGGCGACGCGCGGCGAGAAGGGCCGCAATAAGAGCCAGCACGGCGCGAACGCGGACGATATGCTCGTACGCGTCCCGCCGGGGACGGTCGTCATTGATGACGACACGCAGGAGATTATTGCCGACTTGGTCCGTCACGGCCAGCAAGTCGTCGTCGCGAAGGGCGGCCGAGGAGGCCGCGGCAACATTCGCTTCGCCACGGCCAGCAATCCCGCTCCCGAGCTCGCCGAGAACGGCGAGGAGGGTGAGGAGCGTTGGGTCGTGCTCGAGCTGAAGGTGATGGCCGACGTCGGCCTCGTGGGCTTCCCGAGCGTTGGGAAGTCGACGCTCCTCTCGGTCGTGTCGGCGGCGCAGCCGAAGATCGGCGCCTATCACTTCACGACGATTACGCCGAATCTCGGCGTGGTCAGCGTCGGAGACGGCCGCAGCTTCGTGATGGCCGACTTGCCCGGACTGATCGAGGGCGCGCATGAAGGCGTAGGCCTCGGACATGAGTTTCTCCGCCATGTGGAGCGGACGCGGATCATTCTGCACATCGTCGATATGGCCGGCACGGAAGGCCGAGACCCTTACGACGATTGGCTGAAGATCAACGAGGAGCTGCGGCTGTACAACGCGAAGCTGTCGGAGCGGCCGCAATTCCTAGTAGCCAACAAGATGGACATCCCGGAAGCGCACGACAATCTCGAGCTGTTCAAGGCGCAGCTCGCGGAGGAAGGCCGGGAGGTAGAGATTTTCCCGATTTCCGCCGTCTCCCGCAAAGGCATTCAAGACGTCATCTATCGCGTAGCCGATACATTGGACAAAATTCCGGAGGCGCCGCTTGTCGAAGAAGTGGCTGACGTGTCCGAACGGAAAATTTACAAGCTCGGCAAAAACGACGAAGAAGACCGCGATTTCACGATTCGCCGCGAGAACAACACGTTCATCGTAGAGAGCCCGGGCATCGAGCGGATGATCAAGCGGATGAACTTGAACTCCTACGAAGCCGTCATGCGGCTGGGACGTGTCCTGCGCAAGCTGGGCATCGACAACGCGCTGCGCAAAAAAGGCGCCGAGGACGGCCATCTCGTCCGCATCGGCGATTACGAGTTCGAATTTGTGGAGCACGAATAGTGAAGAGGACCGCCCTGACGCGCACATCCGTATGGATTTGACGACGGGCGGTCTTTTTAAGTAAATCCTTTAACTAAAGTCGAACCATTTCGTCGGCACTGTCAACGTTATGAACCAAACTTCGTTTCGTATGAACCCATTTTCGCATGCCAGCTCCCAACTCACCGAACTCTGAACTCAAGTACATTGTTCGCGAAGCCAGCTTCCCAAACAATGTACTTAGGTTTATAAACCGCCTCCCTGCACCCGAATGACGGCAATTAGGTTCATAGGATAGGGAACCTAAGTTCATGAGTCTGCTCCGGTGTAGTTTATGGGTTACAGAGCGGTCGGATTGGTGGGCGTGCGCCTCTCGTTCCGGATCAGATGTACAGCTTTTCTACAACTGAAGCTCAAAATGCGCTTATATCGGCTGCAGATGTAGAGGAATTGTACACCTGCATGCCGAAGCTGGCTATTTTTAAAACAAAAGTATAAAAAATGGACATATGACCGATAAAAATCAGGGTCAGTTGTACAAAGCTTGTACATCTGAGGCGGGTAATGGCCTATTTTGGCTCCTAGTTGTACAAATCTTATACTTCTGGTGTGAATGCAATTGTAATGCAACTTTGGCTGATAGGTGAAGGAGAGCAAAATAGCGGCGAAACACCCGTCGGCGAGGAAGGGTTGAATGGAGATCAGGTCTCATGTAAGCGGGTCGGTTAGCGGCGTCCACACCACATGCGGCAAATTCGATTCCACCGACCGGACGATGCTGCCTAGCCATACATAAGGTGTCTCGCGGTGCTGCACCAAATGCTCCAGCGTCGCTCGAAACGTATAAGGCATCGGTCGCTCCAGCATGTCGGCGACGGGAATCCAATGCAGCTCGCCTTCGTCCGTCTGATGCACCTCGCGGGTCGTGACACGGCCGGTATAGATGAACTGCTGGCGCAGCTCGCCATGGTTGTTGCGCAGAAGGACATAGCGAAGCTGCAGCTCCTCGATCCGATCGGCCGACAGGCCCGTCTCCTCCTCGATCTCGCGCAGGCAAGTAAGCCGCGGATCCGACAGCTCGTGCCCTTCCATATGTCCGCCAACAACGGCCCATAGCCCCGGGTTGAGCGTCCGCCGCTCCGACCGTTTCATCATCAGTACGTCGTTCCCATGGAACAAAATCGCCGCCGCAATCAATCTCAGCTTCATCCCGTGTGCTCCTTCGTTCGGAACGGGCGAATCCCCGTCCTTATATCCTAATACGGCACCCATTATTTCATAGGCGAGCCCGCTTGTCTACGCAAACGTCTTTTTTGAAAATTGCCCCTTGCTCCGTTTTCATTCATCCGGTATAATGTCCACTATACAAATACATGAGTCTTTTACGGGAGGACGGTGAGGGAGAGATGGGAACAACGGCATCCGGGGACGGCCCTACGGCCCCTACGGGCACGAATAGAGCGGCGGCAGCCGATAAGTTGAATGAGCATACGAACGGTGCGGACGAAGGTCTGACGGGTTCAGCAGGACTGGCAGAACCGACAGAACCGACAGAACCGACAGAACCGACAGAACCGACAGAACCGACAGAACCGACAGAACCGACAGAACCGACAGGGCACAGGGGCACGACAGGCCCAACAGGGCACACGGGCCCGACAGAACCAACAGGGCACAGGGGCCCGACAGGCCCGACGGGGCACACCGCGGCTTCCTCTTCCGCTCCCCGTACCGAGGATTGGAAATCGGAGCGCTATTTTCTCGTGCGGGAGGACATCCTGCCGGAAGCGCTGATCAAGACGATCCAAGCAAAGGAGCTGCTGGCCAAGGGCGAAGCGAAGACGGTGCATGAAGCGGCCGATCGTTGCGGCTTGAGCCGGAGCGCGTTTTACAAATACAAGGACGGCATTCACCCGCTGAGCAAGCTGGAGCGCGAACGAATCGTCACCATTTCGATGGATCTGCAGCATCGGTCGGGCATATTGTCCCGGGTGCTTGGCATGATCGCGAGGCTGGACGGCAACGTGCTGACGATTCACCAGACGATCCCGCTGCAAGGGATTGCGAATGTGGTGCTCTCCGTGGAAACCTCGATGATGGGCGAGAACGTGGCTTTGCTGCTGGACGCCATTCGAGAGCAAGACGGCGTGACGCGCGCATCGGTGATCGGACAGGGCTGAACATTAGAGAGACGAATAATATCCATTTGGGAGGAACGTTTAGATGAAACCAGTGAAAGTCGGATTACTTGGCATGGGTACGGTCGGCACGGGCGTCATTCGCATCGTGGAAGGCTACCAGGAGGATTTGCAGAAGCAGGTCGGCTCGCCGATCCAAATCGAGAAAGTGCTCGTGCAAGACCGCAGCAAGGCACGTCGTTATTCAATCGATCCGAACAAGCTGACGGAGAACGCATGGGACATTATCGACAGTCCGGATATCGATGTGGTCGTAGAAGTGATGGGCGGCATCGAGACGACGAAGCAATACATCCTCGCGGCGCTCGAGCGGGGCAAACATATCGTGACGGCGAACAAGGACCTGATGGCGCTGCACGGGACGGAAATTTTGGCCAAGGCGAACGAAAAAGGCTGCGACGTGTTCTATGAAGCAAGCGTGGCGGGCGGCATTCCGATTATTAGGACGCTGATCGAGGGTTTCTCCTCGGACCGCATTACGAAGATCATGGGCATCGTGAACGGCACGACGAACTACATCCTCACCAAGATGAGCCAAGAAGGCGCCTCCTACGGCGACGTGCTGAAGGAAGCTCAGCAGCTCGGGTATGCGGAATCCGATCCGACCTCCGATGTGGAAGGGCTCGATGCGGCGCGCAAAATGGCGATCTTAAGCACCCTCGGTTTCCATGCCAATGTGGAATTGTCCGATGTAGGCGTGAAAGGCATTTCGCAAGTGTCGAAGGAAGATATTGTGTATGGACAGCGGCTCGGCTATGAAATCAAGCTGCTCGGCATCGCCGAACGCCAGGACGATCTGATTGCGGTCAGCGTGCAGCCTACAATGGTGAAGAAATCCCATCCTCTGGCGTCTGTGAACGGCGTGTTCAACGCGGTTTACGTGCATGGCGAAGCGGTTGGCGAGACGATGTTCTATGGGCCGGGTGCAGGCGAGATGCCTACGGCGACTTCCGTTGTGGCGGACTTGGTGGCGGTTGTGAAAAACTTGAAGCTCGGTGTCAACGGGCAGCGCGTATTCGTTCCTTATAAGGAGAAAAAGCTGAAAACCGACGACCAAATCGCATCCAAGTACTACTTGCTGCTTCACGTTGCCGACAAGGCCGGCGTTTTGGCCAAAATTACGCAAGTGTTCGCCGAGCATGAGGTTAGCCTCGAGTCGGTTGTTCAACAGCCGAACTCGAATACGGTCAATGCCGAAATCATCATTATCACCCACGATGCGAGCAAGGCTAGCATGAACCAAGTACTCAAGCATTTCGAGTCGCTGGACGTCATTCATGAGATCAAGAGCGTCTATCGCGTCGAAGGATAAATCGGAATCACGAACGGAAGTCCAATTCATAGATCACATAGGGGAAAAGGAGCCATTATTGTCATGAGATACATGGGATTGCTGCACAAGTACAAGGAATTTTTGCCGGTAAACGAAAAGACGCCGCTGCTGACGCTGCATGAAGGGAACACGCCGCTCATCCGCGCAGAGAAGCTGTCCGACGAGCTCGACCTGGACATTTATTTCAAATACGAAGGCTTGAATCCGACCGGTTCGTTCAAAGACCGCGGCATGGTGATGGCCGTCGCCAAGGCGATGGAGGAAGGCAGCCGCACGATCATGTGCGCCTCGACCGGCAATACCTCGGCCGCTGCAGCCGCATACGCCGCGCGCGGCAACTTGAACTGTATCGTGCTCATCCCGAACAACAATATAGCGCTTGGCAAGCTGGCTCAGGCGATCATTTACGGCGCGAAGGTAATCGCCATCGAGGGCAACTTCGACCGGGCGCTGGAAATTGTGCGCGACATCACGGCGAAACATCCGATTACACTCGTGAACTCCGTCAACCCGTACCGCTTGGAAGGCCAGAAGACGGCTGCGTTCGAGGTTGTCGATCAACTGGGCAAAGCTCCGGACTACTTGGCGATTCCTGTAGGCAACGCGGGCAACATATCGGCTTATTGGAAAGGCTTCAAGGAATACCACGCGCAAGGCCGCATCGGCTCGCTGCCGAAGATGATCGGCTTCGAGGCGGAAGGCGCGATGGCGATCGTGAAGGGCGAGCCGATCTTGAACCCGGAGACGATCGCAACGGCGATCCGCATCGGCAATCCGGCGAGCTGGGATTTGGCCGTGAATGCGGCGAAGGAGTCGGAAGGCCAGATCAACTATGTGACCGACGACGAGATTTTGTATGCCTACAAGACCATTGCGGCCAAAGAGGGCGTTTTCGCAGAGCCGGCATCGGCCGCTTCCATCGCCGGCGTCATGAAGCTGAAGAAGGAAGGCGTGTTCCGCGGCGGAGAATCGGTCGTCTGCGTGCTGACCGGCCACGGCTTGAAGGATCCGAACATCGCGATCAAGAGCGTCGGCGGCGAGCTGCTCGTCGTGCAGGACAGCGAAGCGGCGGTTATGGACGCCATTAGCAAGCTGGAGGACCAATAGGATGAGCTCGCAGCCGAGAAGCGTCTATGTGAAAGTGCCGGCCAGCACGGCCAATCTCGGACCCGGTTTCGACGCGCTCGGGATGGCGCTGAACTTGTACGCGTGGATCGAGATGAGCGTGGCGCAGGACCGGACGACGATCCAGCTGTACGGCGATCAGATGGACGGCGTGCCGACGGACAAGTCCAACCTCATCTATGAGGTGGCGCAGCAAGTGTTCCGGAAGGCTGGAGTGGAGCATCCCGAGCTGAACATCTCGATGTACAGCGACATCCCGCTCACGCGCGGACTCGGCAGCAGCGCCTCGGCCATTGTCGGGGCGCTCGTCGCCGCGAACGCGCTGATTGGGAGCCCGCTCAGCCGGGATGAGCTGTTCCAGATGGCGTCTGACCTCGAGAAACATCCGGACAACGTCGGCGCCTCCTTGTTCGGCGGCTTGATCGCGGCGTTCTGGGACGGGGAGCGGGCCGAGCATCTACGTATCGAGCCGGAGGATCGGCTTGAGGTGCTCGTCGCGATTCCGGAGTTCCACCTCGCGACGGAGAAGGCGCGCCACGTGCTGCCGACGACGATCTCGATGAAGGACGCTGTGTTCAACGTCGGCCACGTCTCGCTGCTCGTAGCGGCGCTGGCGACCGGCCGCTACGACATGATCCGGCACGCGATGAAGGATGCGCTGCATCAGCCATACCGGGCGCCGCTCATCCCGGGGATGAGCGACATCCTGGACCGCGCCGTCGAGCACGGCGCGCTCGGGGTTGCCTTGAGCGGCGCCGGACCGACGCTGCTCGCGCTCGTGGATGCGGCGGCGACTACGCCCGAAGGCAAGGCGGAGCTGGAGCGCTTCCTGCGCGACACGCTCGCCCGCGAGGGCATCGCGGCCACGACGCTGTGGCTGAAGCCGTGCGGCGAGGGCACGCAGGTGTTGACACATTTCGATCCGTTGTGTACGCTTATCGAAAACATTAAAGGGGAAGTACGCGCGTGAAACGGATCGCATTTCTCGGACCGGCGGGGACAGTGTCCCAAGAGTCGGCCCGATTTTTCTTCTCGGGGCAGGAAGTGGAGTATGTGCCCTTCCCGCTGATTGCCGATGTGTACCAGGCGACGGTCGCAGGCGAGACGGACTACAGCGTCATTCCGATCGAGAATACGATCGAGGGCTCCGTCAAGCTGCACATCGATACGCTTGTAGAGCGTGGCGAGCTGCCGATGCAGGCGGAATGGGTGTACCCGTCCGTCCAGAATTTGATCGGTCGGCGGGCGCCTGACGGCGCGCCGGGTGATTACTCGGCTCTGCGTAAGGTCATCTCGATAGATGTGGCTGTCGCTCAGTGCCGGCAGTTCTTGGGCGCGGCGGTGCCGCAAGCGACGTTCCAGTACGTCAGCTCGACCGCAGAGGGCGTCCGGATTGTTCAGCAAGCGGGGGATCCGACGCTGGCGGCGATCGGGACGCGGCTGTCCGCCGAGCTGTATGGGCTGGAGCTGCTGGCGGAGAACATCACCGACCACGACAACAACTACACGCGCTTCGTGCTCGTCGGGCGGGAGAAGCCGCAGCTGAAGCAGGCCGACCTGCAGAAGTCGACGATCATCGTGACGCTGCCGGAGGATTACCCCGGCGCGCTGCATCAAGTGCTGTCCGCTTTCGCTTGGCGCCGCATCAATTTGTCCAAGATCGAGTCGCGTCCGACGAAGAAGCGGCTCGGCAATTATTATTTCTACATCGATATTGAAGCTTCGATGGATTCGGTGCTGCTGCCGGCGGCTCTGGCCGAGATCGAGGCGATCGGCTGCCAAGTCCGGCTGCTCGGCTCCTACCCGAGCTTTGGCTTCGGCCAGGAATAGTTTGTAGCGCAAGACCGACGGGATGCCGCCGGTCTTTTTTCTTTTGTGTGGACAATCCGACAAAATAGGTGTTTGTACGCATCGGCTCGCCGTCAATAGGCAGCCGTACTTTTTTTGTGCGGAGGGATGTCAAATGCCTAGGTCTTGCATAGACTGTATTGTCATTCTGAACACGCAGGAGGTTTCAGCATTGAAAATTCATATTGTCAAAAAAGGCGACACGATGTACGAGATCGCAAAGAAGTACAACGTGGACTTGCAAAAACTGATTGATTTCAACAAACAAATCGCAGATCCGGACAAAATCGACGTAGGTATGAAAATCCGCATCCCAACGTCTCCCGTACCTGTTACTCCGCCGGTAGGAGAAATTATGCACAAGCACACAGTCGTCCAAGGCGATACCCTGTGGAAGCTGTCCAAGGCATGGGGCGTTCCGCTCAAAGCCGTCATCGACGCCAATCCGCACCTGAAGAACCCGAACATACTTATGACCGGAGACACTGTCTTTATTCCGAAGGTCAAGCCGATGCATGGTACCGCGATTCCCGGAGCGAACAACAAAGTAAGCACGGCCCCGATCGTGACCGAGCCTGCTCCAGCGCCTGTCCCGGCGCCGGAAGTGCCGGCCAATCCGGAAGTTGTGCAGCCCGAAGCGCCCAAGCAGCAAGAAGTAGAGATCGAGGTCAAGGTGGAGAAGAAGCAGGAGCTGCCGTTCCCGCAAATGCCGGCTATGCCGGAGCTGCCGAAAGAAAACGTGAAGCCGCTCGCTACAGCGAAGCCAACGGAGAATGCGCCTGCTCCGAAATCGCAAGTGTCTCCTGCGGCCCAAGCACCGAAGAAGCAAGCTAACACCCAAGTGGCACCGTTGCAAAAATCGCCTAAGGCGACGACTTTGCCGGCTACGCCAGGCATGACCGGATTGTCGACGGGAGCTCTGAATCCTTGGATGGCGGAGGCGACTGAGCCTTTCTTGCAATCCAATATTCCAGCGACGCAAGCATTCGCTTCGAACGCGCCGATGGTGTCGCCTTACAGCAGCAATTCGGCTGTCCCGAACGCGCCGATGGTGTCGCCTTACAGCAGCAATCCTGCTTTTCCGAACGCGCCAATCGTATCCCCCTATAGCAGCAATCCTCCGTTCCCGAACGAGCCTGTAGTATCGCCATACAGCAACATGCCGTTCGCAAATGAA
>NZ_BIMA01000119.1 GCF_004000845.1 Paenibacillus koleovorans NBRC 103111 | reverse complement strand
GGAGGCAGCTCGGCGGTGCGGGTGCGCGGCATCGACATGATGATCGTCGTGCCGACGCCGTGCTCGCTCTCGAGTTGCAGCCCGTACTGCTCGCCGAACACGAGCTGGATGCGCCGGTGCACGTTGAGCAGCCCGATGCCGCCCTTGCGCCGCGGGCCGCCGCCAGAGGTATCGCCGTCGCTGCCGGGCGCGTTTGCCGCGACGCCAACCGCTGCGCCGCTTGCGCTGCCGTCGCCATCCGTCGCTGCCGTACCACCGCCAGAGGTATCGCCGTCGCTGCCTAGTGCATTTGCCGCACCGGCAACCGCTGCACCGATCGGGCTGCCGTCGCCACCGACGCCGTCCGCCCTAGCCTCGCCGGCTTCCGGCGCGGCGGCTCTCGCCCTGCCAGCGCCTGCCGCGGCCTCGCCGCCCGCTCCGGCTCGCGCTGACGCCCCGCCAGCGCCGCTGTCGCCTTCCGTCGCTGCTGCCGCCCCGACGCCGCCGCTTGCGGCATCGCCGTTCGGCCCGTTGCCAGCGCCTGCGGCATCACTACCCGCCCCGCCACCTCCAGTGTCGCCACTGGCCGCCCCGCCGCCAGCTTGCGCGCCGCCGCCCGCCTCCGGCTCGGCGAGCCGGTTGCGGCCGAGCGCGGCGCGCAGCTGCTCGAGCTTGCGGGGCGGAATGCCCGCCCCGTTGTCCTCGACCGTCACCAAGAAACGGTCGGCTTCGAACCGCGCGTCGATGCGAATATAGTGCTCGTCGTGCAGCCCTTCCTGGAACGCGTGCTGGAACGCGTTCTCCACGAGCGGCTGCAGCGTCAGCCGCACGGTCTGCTCGAGCAGCATGCCCGGCGGCACGCGGACATCGATCTCGAACTCGCGGCCGATCCGATGCTTGAGAATCGTCATGTAGTTGAGGATATGCTTCAACTCGTTCACAACCGTAATCTGCTCCAGGTTCGTCTGCACGGAGTAGCGCAGCATGGACGCCAAAGCATCGACCATCTCAGGAATTTCGTCCGAATCCTGCACGACGGCATAACAATTGATAGTTTCCAAAGTGTTGTACAAGAAATGCGGATTGATCTGCAGCTGCAGCGCCTGGAACTCCGCCCGCTGGCGCTCCATCCTCGTCGACTGCAAGTCCAGCATCGTCTTGTGGCTGCGCAACTCCGCCTCGTAGACGCGGTCGATCATCTCGGCCAACCGGCTGACCATCAGATTATAGCTGCGGATCAATCCGCCTAGCTCGTCTTTCCGCTGCGTATCCTCGATGTAGTTCCAGTTCCCTTTCTCCGTCTCGCGCATCCCGTTCTTCAGAATATGAATCGGCCGCAGCAGCGAACGCCCGAACCGCACCGCCAGCCACATGGCGAACAGCAGCGTGAGCCCCCCTACGATCAAAGTCGTCGTCCGAATGGTGGAGATCGGCTGACGCAGCTCCTGCACCGGGATCGAAGCCGCCAGATGCCAGCGGGAATACTCCGACTGCACGGAGACAATCATGCGCTCGCGTCCTTGCACGGTCTGCATAAAGGAGCCCTGTTTGCTCTCCATAATCGTTTGCAGCACGTCCGGCGTAATGCTCTTCCCGGCGGCCGGGTGCGACGGCTCGTACACGAGCTCGCCCTGCTCGTCGACGATGAAGAAAAAGCCGGATTCGCCGATATCGAGACGGCCCCATATTTTGTCCAGCTCCCGCGTCTTGAACTCGATCGCCAGCACGCCTCGCGACTCGAACGTATACATCCCCCTGATTTTGCGGGCCATCGTAATGACGCTATTCTGCGGGTTGTTCACAATGCCGCTGTTCAGGATGGCGATCGAGCCGTTGTCCGGCGTCCGCGTCCGCAGCAAGCTCAATTGGCGCATCGGCTGAAAATAAGGCGAGAAAGACTGCCCCGCATTGTCGTCGCTGACCGCACGTCCGTGGTCTCCGATGACATAGATCAGATTGATTTGAGGATGGAGGATAAATGTCGGTTGAAACACATACTTGCGGATCTGATCCGTGTAGTAGAAGTTCGAATAGCTGTCGTTCGGATCGATCTCCAGAAACCGCTTCACATCGTTGTTCGACAAAATCGAGTCGCTGACCCGTTCATACGTTTGCATGTACAGGTCGGTTTGATAAAGCGCATTCGAGATGGCCTGGGAAATGTTTCGCTCCGTCTGGCGGTCCAGCTCCTTGGAAGACTGCAAATAAGAAAAGACGCCGACTACCCCGAGGGAGACGACGATAACAATCAGGAAATAGATGAATATTTGCGTGGACAGCTTTTTGTAATGGATCCTCATCATTCAATCCCCAGCTTCTGGCGGTATTCCGACGGCGAGCAGCCCGCGTATTTCTTGAACGTCTTCGTAAAATGAGCATGATCCGCATACCCGACATCGTAGGAAATGTCCACGATGCGGTGCTGCGGCTGCTCCAGCAGTCGTTTGGCCAGTTCCATACGACGGCGGATGCGGAACTGCACGAACGTCTCGTTCGTCGTCAGCTTGAACAGCTGGCTGAAGTAAGAGGGGTTGAAGCCGAGCATGTCGGCGACCTCCTCGAGCGACACTTCCTTGGACAGGTTGCGTTCGATGTATTCCTTCGCTTCTTCGATCGGGTCCTTCGCCTTGCCTTTGCGCTTCAGGCGCAGCTCGGTCAGCATCCCGACCACTTGAACGCGAAACGCTTCGAACGCCGCCTCGAAATCGCTCGGATCGTCGCCGTCCGAATCCGCCCCAGCCCCAGCCCCGCCCCCGGCCCCAGCCGCGGCCATAGCCGCCCCAGCCGCAGCCGCCGCCGCCGCTTGCGGCGTAAAATCTTTCGCCTGCAGCTGCTTCACCAGCTGCCCGAGCAGCCGCTGCATCAGCTCGGCGGCTTTGCGGCTCTCCGGCATCGTGCCGTCGAGATCTTGCCGCAGCTGGGCGAGCAGGTCGATCAACCGCGGCTCATCCATGAGCCAGATCGCGTCGACCGTCTGCTCGAGCCAGCCTTCGACGTCGAGCTCGGATAGCTTGGCCGTGGCGCGTCTCTTCTGCAGCTTGGCGATCTGCTTGAGCAGCACCTCGTGCAGCTTGCCCTTGTTGACCGGCTTCAGCACATATTCCTTGACCCCGTAAGACAAACATTTCTGGGCATATTCGAAATCGTGATAACCCGAGATGACGATAATCGGAATTTCCGATTCCAGCTGGGACAAGCGCCGGCACAGCTCCAGCCCGTCCATCCGGGGCATCCGGATATCCGTCAGCACAAGGTCGGGGGAATGCTCGGCGATGTACGCAAGTGCATCCTCCCCGTTCTCCGCAAGATGAACGGTCATTATCGGTGGGCCAAGCTGGCTAACAATCTTTTTGAGCCCTGTGCGAATGACCGGTTCGTCGTCCACGATGAGTACGTGCATCCCGAATCCCCCCTTTATTGAAATATGTTCCGTGGTTGTGGTACAGCCCGCCAGCCTCCGCCGCCAGCTCAACCTCCGACCAATTAGCGCATGAACATGCCGCCGTTCACTTCGATCGTCTCTCCGGTCACATAAGCAGCCAGATCGGACACCAAGTATAACACGGCGCCTGCGACATCGTCAGGCGTCCCTTCGCGTCCGAGCGGAATGCTCTTCACCGTAGCGGAGCGAGCTTCGTCCGAAGTGAAGGTCGCATGGAAAGCGGTCTGCCCGATGAAGCCCGGCGACACGAGGTTCGCGCGGATGCCGTTCGGCGCTTGCTCCTTCGCGAGCCCTTTCGTGTAAGCGGAGATCGCCGCTTTGCTCGCTGCATAGAGAGAGGCGCCAGGGCCGCCGCCATTGTGGCCGGCTACCGAGGCCATGTTGATGATGACGCCGCCGCCTTTGGCTTTCATACCCGGCAGTACGTATTTGGTCGCGAATACCGCGCTTTTCAGGTTCACATCCATAACTTGTCCATAAAACGCTTCCGTCAAATCGCCGTTCGGCACACGTTTCACCATATGACCTGCATTGTTGACGAGAATATCGATCGATCCGCCTAAAACGGACTCCACATCGCGAATCAACCCTTCCAACCGGTCGACTTGGGTTACATCCGCCTGGAATAGAGCAGCCGTACCGCCTGCAGAGACAATCGCATTTACCGTTTCTTCGCCCTGCTCTCGGCTGGAGCCGTAATGAACGGCCACTTGCGCGCCTGCGGCAGCCAGTTGGATTGCTATTGCACGGCCAATTCCGCCGCTGGAGCCGGTTACGAGCGCTATTTTGCCAGACAAATCGATATTCATAGTTGGAACCTCCTGTTTCTAGTGAGTGAGACTTGTTTACTACATATGTTAAAGGGGAGGGCATCGCGAGACAAGGGAACCGCTTTTCTTGGGCTTGTGTTTTTTTTAGGTTTTCGTATGTTCCCCACCCGTGCCAAATTGTTGATTGTATATCCTTTCGAGCGGGGCCATATACTTTAGGAAACAGTCAATGCCGGCTCTGCCCGGCGCCCCGAAAGGAGTGATTCGCATGGAACTGTTCACCTTGATTGTGCCAAGAACCGTGTCGGAGGACAAAGAAAGCCTGCGCCAGCGCTTGATCGAAGCATTCGATCTCATACATATGCCAGAAGGAGCCGTCCAGTTGGAGTGCAAGACGCACCGCCACTTTTTCGCTATGCAGATCTCGGCGGAGGAACAGACGGGCTTTATCCTGTCGGAGTGGAAAACCTTGATCGTCAAAGAAACGGCCCAGGCGCTATCCGCCTATATTATGAGCCAGGCGGAAACGAAGCTGCTGCGTGACGTCATCACGGGAACTTACAGCTACGAAGATCCGCACGACGTGCAGGCCATCGAGAAATATTGCGCGCAGCTGCTTGATCAGCCGGAAGAAACGGAAGGAATGCCCAAGCCGAAGGTGCTGCGTCAGCAAAAAATTTCCTCCGTCGTAAAATCGTATCTGGAGGAGCATACCGAGCTGGATTTGCAAGGATTGATCCGCTTCCGGCTGGCCGATTACCGCAACGAGCTCAAGGAAGTGGCTGAATACGCCATCGACGAGTTTATTATGGATCAGCAGTACCAGGAGTTTATTTCTCTGCTCAAATATTTCGTCTATATCCAGGATGCGAAAATTCCGGTCGCTCATCTGATGCACCGCGGCGGGCATGAGTTCACGCTGCTGAACGAGAAGATGGCGCCGATCGATACAAAGGAGTTCGACACATTCACTGTAGAGCTGCTGGATCGGGAAATCAATTTCGAGGATATGATCGTCAGCACCTTGATTTCCGTCGCCCCGCAGACAATTCATATTCATACCCGGGATCCGGAGGAGCAGGTCATCAAGACGATCATGCAAATTTTTGAAGACCGCACCCGCATCTGCACAAGCTGCAAAGGCTGTCAGCCGGTGCTGGACATCTCCAATAAGGATCAGCTGTACCCGTAAAGAGTAATGGATGGGTTTCCGGTCGCTTGACAATGGCCGCCGACGCGGTATAATAAACAGTATCTTTTTGATAGCTGCGCTATGACCAAAGACAACAATCCCGATTGTATACGGCCCAGAGAGAGGAGACTCGCGCTGAAATCTCCTTCCGTTTATCCGGCGATTTACCCCTTTGCAGCCGCACCCTCGAACGTCGCTCCCTGGAGCCGATCAGTAGGCGGTGCCGTATGATCCCCGTTACCGGATTCCTATGAGTTTTCGCGGCCCGTACGGCGCGGAATGAATGAGGGTGGAACCACGAGACCAAGCACGCTCGTCCCTTCCGGGATGTCGTGCTTTTTTTGTTTTCTCACCATTTTAAGGAAAAAGGAGCCGATGAACATGCAAGCAGTAAGTGTCAAAGTAACTTTGCCGGACGGAGCGGTGCGCGAATACGCGCAGGGCTCGACAATTGAAGACGTCGCCGGCTCGATCAGCTCGGGGCTGAAGAAAAATGCGGTAGGGGGCAAGGTAAACGGCAAAGTCGTTGACCTGAACTACGCGCTCACCGGCGATGCCGCCGTTGAGATCGTCACGCTCGACAATGCGGACGGGTTGGAAATGTACCGGCACAGCACCGCTCACTTGATGGCGCAAGCGATCAAGCGGATTTACGGCGACCAAGCCGTGAAGCTGGGGATCGGGCCGGTCATTGAGGACGGCTTCTACTACGACATAGACATGGAGCATGCGCTGACGCCGGAGGATCTGCTCGCGATCGAGAAGGAAATGGAGAAGATCTCCCAGGAGAACCTGTCGATCAGCCGTCGCGAAGTAAGCCGTGAAGATGCGCTTCGCATCTTCGGCGAATTGGGCGATCCGTACAAGCTGGAGCTGATACGCGATTTGCCGGAAGACGTGGTACTCTCGATCTACGATCAGGGCGAATTTTATGATCTGTGCCGCGGGCCACATTTGCCTTCGACCGGCCGGATTAAGGCGTTCAAGCTGCTGAGCGTTGCCGGCGCCTACTGGCGGGGCAATGCCAAAAACAAGATGCTGCAGCGCATTTACGGGACGGCGTTCCCTAAGAAAGCGCAGCTGGATGAGCATCTCGTGCTGCTCGAGGAAGCCAAGAAACGCGATCACCGCAAGCTAGGCAAGGACTTGAAAATGTTTACCTTCGCCAAGGAAGTCGGGCAAGGGTTGCCGATTTGGCTGCCGAAGGGTGCCAAGCTCCGCCGCGTCATGGAGCGCTACATCGTGGACGTCGAGGAGTCGCTCGGTTACCAGCACGTCTATACGCCGGTTATGGGCAGCGTCGAGCTGTACAAAATTTCCGGCCATTGGGATCATTATCAAGAAGACATGTTCCCCAAAATGGAGATGGACAACGAAGAGCTCGTTTTGCGCCCAATGAACTGTCCGCATCATATGATGGTGTACAAGAGCGACATGCGCAGCTACCGCGACTTGCCGATTCGGATCGCCGAGCTGGCCAACCAGTTCCGCTATGAGATGTCGGGCGCTTTGACAGGTTTGCACCGCGTGCGCGCGATGACTCTGAACGACGCTCACATCTTCTGCCGTCCGGATCAGATCAAGGAAGAGTTCTCCCGCGTCGTGCGTCTGATCCAGCGTGTATACGAGGACTTCGGAATCAAGGATTACCGTTTCCGTCTGTCATATCGCGACCCGAAGGACACCGAGAAGTATTACCCGAACGACGAGATGTGGGAAATGTCGCAAAAAATGCTTCGCGAGGTTGTCGAGGAGCTCGGCTTGCCGTTCTTCGAGGCGGAAGGCGAAGCGGCGTTCTACGGACCGAAGCTCGACGTGCAGATCCGCACGGCGCTGAAGAAGGAAGAGACTTTGTCGACGGCTCAGCTCGACTTCCTGCTGCCGGAGCGATTCGGCCTCGAGTATGTCGGCGAAGACGGCAACAAGCATCGTCCGGTCGTCATTCACCGCGGCATTATCAGCACGATGGAGCGTATGACTGCTTTCCTGCTTGAGAACTTTACCGGCAACCTGCCGACTTGGCTGTCGCCGGTGCAGGCGATCGTCATCCCGGTCAGCAACGCTTTCGACGGCTACGTGAAGCAAGTGGAGGAGCAGCTGCTGGCGGCGGGCGTTCGCGTCGAAGCCGACTACCGCAACGAGAAGCTCGGCTACAAGATCCGCGAGGCGCAGCTGGAGAAAATTCCGTACATGCTCATCGTGGGCGAGAACGAGATGAATTCCGGCTCGGTATCCGTGCGTAAGCGCGGCGAAGGCGACTTGGGCGCTCAGAGCACACAGGAAGTCATTGATAAGATCGTTAGCGAGATTCGCAACAAAGTGGTGTAAGTTTGGAGGGATTATGCGCGGCGGTCCGTTTGGCGGGCTGGCCGTGCATAATCCTTTTTGCATTCGGGCACCCTCCTTACTAAGGAGGAATCCGCAAATGCACTCTTCGACGATGAGCCTCTTCAGATGGCTCAGTGTCACCGTGACGGTCGCTTTGATCCTCGCGTTCATCGACAATGGGAGCACCGCTGAATCTCAAGACAGCTATGCCGCCCAGACCACCACCGCCGCACCCGAGCCGCAGCCTGCTGGCGGCAGTGTCCGCACCGACAGGGACATCGTACGGGACCGGTTGGCCCAGATCAGATCCCCTCAGGAATTGATGGAGAAAAATAAATCGGAGCCTTGGCTCCATACCGACGTCAGTCAGTTCAAACAAGTGGATGTTGTAGCGACGGGATACTATGCAGGGGTGGAGTCGACCGGCAAACGCTCGGGGCATCCGGCTTACGGTATCACCTTCTCGGGCGTCAAGGCGCGGCACGGCATCTTGTCTACGATAGCGGCCGACCCTAAAGTTTTTCCGCTTGGCACGATCCTGTATATCCCGGGCTACGGCTACGGCATCGTGGCGGACACCGGCTCGGCGATCAAGGGCAAGAAAATCGACCTGTTTTACGACAACAAGGAACAAATTTACAGGGAATGGGGCAAGCGCAACGTCAGCGTCTACATCGTTCAGACCGGTACCGGCAAAGTATCCGAGCAGACGCTCCGGCAATGGAACGATATTATCGCCGCCATCGTCGCCGAAGAAGAGCTTCCGTTTCCTTTATAGAGCATGGGGAACCCACCGCCGAGGTGAAAAAGAACACAATTTTCGGCGGTTTTTTTTGCCCGTTAGGTGTGATAGAATAAGAATTGAATATTGTGAAAGCGTGTACATAGGTTCGGTCAGAGCGACGATTGATGGACATGGGAACCGCCTCGCTATGCATTTGGTGAGGCTAGTTATTTTTTGCGGGAGATGAAGATCCATGTGGACTCAAACGGTCGAACTGGATGCTGTCAGCCAAGAAGAGCAAGATGTCATGCTGCAGGAGCTTTACAGGCAAATGTTCGTTGTGGCCTACTCCATTACCCGCAGTCGCTCGGAAGCGATGGATGTCGTGCAGGAATCGTGGCTGAAAATATTAATGAAGCTCCATACGCTGAAGGACCGGGACAAGCTGATTCAGTGGGCGAAGGTGATTGCGTCGAACACCGCCTACAACATGATGAAGCGCAGCTCCAAGCTGACGGCTCTGGTCCGGGAGGAGCAAGGGCTTTATGAATACAACGGCACGGGCGTGGAGGATAAAGTGGTCCAGCGCATGATTTGCGCCACGATCGAACGGCTGGACCAGACGACGCGGCGCATTTTCGTCTACAAGTATTATCAGGACTTGAAGGATCAGGAGATCGCCACCCGGATGGGCATGCCCGTCGGTACGATCAAGGCTCGCTTGCACCGGGGCAAGGAGCAGTTGCGCCAGTACCTGGATGAGCCGCCCGGTTGATTTGACTTCGGCCGGGCCGCATGAAGCAGGCGAACAAGCAAAACAACGCCGCATTCGCGCAGGAAGGCGGCGCTAACGCGATGGCGAACAAGGCGAACAAAAGCAAACCAAACCAAACCATGAACAAGCAACCGACCTCCGGCCCGCGATCTCCTCGATCGCGGGTTTTTAGTTGATTTTGGGGGCGGCGGGTGACAGCTCGTCGGCAATAAGGTGATGCCATCACCTTAATCGGCTTGGTTTCCGTTTTTTGCGGAAAATAAGATGAGGCGCAGCGTTATTTGGCTGAAAAGAGGTGCCCGAGAGTGGATTTCGGGCAAATAAGATGATGCGACAGCGTTATTTTCCACCAATCCCCACCTCCGGCCAAATAGCGCTGTCCGACAGCGCTATTTGGCCGGAGCACGGACGAAATGCTCGGGGTATCTACCAACTTGAGAGACCGCACGCCAAACCAACAATTATAACTTGGCTCGCGGACCCAATTTGTACGATCGGATCCTCGTCTCCCCAGACGCCTTCGCCAGCAACTCCATTTCCACCAACGAAAAGAGCAAGTCCCGCGCATGTTGGCCCTTGACCCTTAACAACTTGCAAATTTCCTCCGGCACGAAAGGTTTCTGCGCCGACAACGCAAAGCGCATAATCTCGCGCTGCTTGAGCGACAGGCCGAGGTCGTGCATCCAGCCGCCGCCGTACAGCTTGCCGATCACCTGCAGCACGAACTGCCTGCACTTCATCGGCCGCTCCCGGATCGCGTCGAGCGAGAACCGGTACACTTGCCAGCCGTCCCAGACGAGATTGTTTTGCCGGTCCCGCTCATAGTCGAACGTTCGCCGCGTAACCGACTTGCCATGCGAGCTGAAGTCATCCACCTCCCAGACTAGCTTGTACGGCGCCCGAATGTAAGCGAAATCCAAGTAATAATAGCCCCCTCGCGCATTCCCCACCTCGTACTCTGCATGCAAATGATCGAAATGACCGAACAACGGCCACCACACCTGCTCCACGAACAGCTTTTCCGCATGCGCATGGCCCTCGATCAATCGACGCAAAGCCTCGCCGTCCATTTGCTGCTGCTGCCGCTTGAGCCAATCTTCATACCTTTCCCCAAACATCGCGCTTCACCGCTCCTCCACCAGAAAATAAAAAAACACCGCCTCCATCCCCGAAGGGATCAAGTGCGGTGTGCTTCACTCGCAAAACATCATTTATCTCCCTTTAACTATAGCTATTTCGCAACCATTTGTCACTATTATCCAGCCCTCCGCGCAAAAACAGCCGTTAGTCTCAGTCTCCAGACTGAGGACACCCTCCACCCTGCGCCTCTTTGAATGAGTGTCAAAAACCATTACAATAAGAGTACGATCAACATACAAGCAACCATTCGAAGGGGAAGTACTTATGCGAAACGACATTTGGGGCAAGGTGTTCGGCGGGCTCGTGCTCATCGCGGTGGGTGTCGTGTTCTTGCTGAACCAGTTGGACATTCTGACCGTGGACATCGGCTATGTGTTCGCCAACTACTGGCCGGTCATTCTGATCATCTTCGGTCTCAAAGGCATCCTGATCCAACGAAGGCTCGATTATGGCTGGGGTGGATCGTATTTGTGGAACGTAATCATCGCCGTAGTGGGACTCGTCTTTCTTAACAACAACTTGCATTGGTTGGGGCCGATCAACTTCCGCGACGTATTCAAGTTCCTCGTACCGGTCATATTGATCGCCCTTGGCCTCAATATGCTGCTGCGGCCGAAGCGAAGCCGATGCAAACCGCCCAAACCGCCCAAACACAATGCCAGGCAACCCCAAGCAGCCGATCCGATAGAGGAAGAAACGAACTGGACCCCGCCGGCGGAGGCGCCATTCCAACCCTATACCTCATACGGGCCTACACCCGACAATGAGCAGCCTCAGCCGACATCGCACAACAACGCGAACGGGGTTGGGCAAGCGCCGCCTCCGCCTCCGCCTCCAGGACAGTCGTCTCCCTATCCCCCACAAGGGTCGAATCTGGAGGATAAACCGCCAATCGTGAAAGATTTTATCGGTTGGAAAGAGCAGTTCAAGCGAGATTGGAAAGAAAGCTGGGATCAGCAAAAGCATCACTACAAGCAGCACCATGAACGCCATCAGCGCCATCAGCACCGCCACCACGGGCATCAGCACGATCACCAATGGCATCAGCCGGCAGGCGCGGACGTGCAGCATCGGCACAACTTCATCGGCGACTTGCACGTCGGGCAAGATTACTGGGAGCTCACGAACATGAACATCTCCCACTTCATCGGCGATACCGAGCTCGATCTGACCCGCGCGCAAATCCCGTACGGCGAGACGCGCATCAACATCTCGGCCTTCATCGGCGATGTGAAGGTGTATGTCCCGAACGACGTGCAGCTGGAAGTGAGCGTGACCGCGTCCTCGTTCCTGGGCGACATCAACGTGTTCGAACGCCGCGAGGGCGGTATGTTCCGCAGCATGCAGGCGGCGGCGCCGGCCTATACGGATGCGGAGAAGCGCGTACGGATCGTAGTCAGCATGTTCATCGGCGATGTGCGCGTGAAGAGGGTCGGATGAAGCTCATCTTATTCCATGCCAAAAGTATAAAGTGGCAGCTGCTCGGCTATTTCGGGCTGCTGCTGCTTTTACCTGTTGCAGGGCTGGCGGCGGCTCGCCTGTTCGGAGTGGACATTCTGTCCGAGGCGACTTGGCTCGAGTCGTTCGCCGTACTGCTGTTCGTCGTGCTGTTCGGCGCGTACCTCATCGCAAGCCAGTTCCAGCGCAAGCTCGATTCGCTTCACTTGGCCATCCTGCAGCTCTCACGCGGGAACCTCGCGGAGCGGATCAAACCGCTTGGACTGGACCCTTTCGACCGATTGTACGATGATTTCAACGAGATGGCCAAGTCGCTGGAGAAACGCATGCAGCTGCTGCAGAAGGTCGGCGAAGAGAATGTCATGCTGCTGGCGGAGTCGAACGAGGTGGCGGTGACCGAGGAAAGAAAGCGGCTGGCGCGTGACCTGCACGATACCGTCAGCCAGCAGCTGTTCGCGATTCATATGTCCGCATCGTCGTCGGCCAAGCTGTTGGAGCGAGGCGACCATGACAAGGCGCAGACGATTCTGAAGCAGCTGGTCGAGCTGTCGGAGCTCACCCAGAAGCAGCTGCGAGGGCTCCTGGCCCAGCTAAGGCCGATCGAGCTGGAAGGCAAACGGCTGGCGGAAGCGCTGGACAAATGGTTTCCCGACTATTGCCGGTACAATGGACTGCAGGGGCGGATGGACCTTCGCGTCGATCGCAACATCATGTCGGAAGCGATGGAGCATCAATTGTTCCTCATCATCCAGGAGGGGATGGCCAACGTCGTCAAACACGCCTCTGCGCAACATGTCGAGCTGCTGATTCATGACAACGGCAACCAGTATGTGCTGCAGATCGGGGACGATGGCAAAGGGTTCTCGAATGCCGGCAGCGGGGAGCGGAACCATTCGTACGGGCTGACGACGATGCGAGAGCGCGCGCTGAAGCTCGGCGGCGAGCTGGAGATTGCGAGCAAGGCGGGGGCCGGCACCCGGGTGAAGGTTTACATGCCTAAGTTCAAGCCGGAAGAAACAGTAGCAAAGGAAACGAAGGAACCAAAGGAACCAAAGGATGCAAAGGAGCCGGAGCATGACGACGAAAATTCTCATCGTGGATGATCACGATATGGTCCGTTTGGGCCTCCGTACTTATTTGTCCATGGAATCGGATTTCGACATTATAGGAGAAGCGGCGAACGGCAAGGATGCGGTCGATCGAATTCGCGGCGCGGTGGAGACGGGGAACGGCGAACGGCCGGATGTGATCCTAATGGACCTGATGATGCCGCTGATGGACGGCGTCGAGGCGACGCGGGAAGTGTGCCGGCTGCTGCCAGGCGTGAAAGTGGTGCTGCTGACGAGCTTCCTCGAGGACGAGAAGGTCGTTCAAGCGATCGAAGCGGGAGCCGTCACGTATGTGATGAAAACCGTCGCGGCCGACGAGCTCGCCCAAGTGATTCGAGGCGCGGCGAAAGGCTACCAGATGATGCACGCCGACGTGTCGCAGGCGCTGACGCGCGGGCTGCGGCAGCGCTCCGCCCAAGGCCAGGAGGAGAACGACGGGCTGACGGCGCGCGAGAAGGAAGTGCTGTTGCTCATTGCGGATGGCCGTTCGAATAAGGATATCGCTGAAGAGCTGCATATCAGCATCAAGACGGTCAAGACGCATGTGAGCAATCTGCTGATGAAATGCGAAGTGGAAGACCGGACGCAGCTCGCCGTTTACGCGCACCGCAAGGGCTGGGACAGCGGGCGAGACTAGCCACATAAAATGGGTCGCCTTGGCTCATGCTAGTTAAAAACAGCCAAGGAGCTTTTGCCATGAAAATGTTAGCATCAAGCTTGGAAAATCGGGTGGACGAGTTCGACCATCTGCGCAATGTGATGCAAGAGCATCAATTTACTTTAGGCGGCAATTGGGACTATGACCACGGCTGTTACGACAGGTACTTGGACGAGGCGCACCAAGTATGGCTGCGCGTCCCGTTCCAGACCGTCTCCGGTCGATTGGACGGCGAAAGCGCGAGCAACCCCGATACATCAATTCGCATCGGCACGCCATATGTACTGAAGCATGTATATAACGAAGGGCTGGATGAAGAGGCGCAAATGCGCCTGACGACCGCGTTGATCGATCAGTTCCAGGAACCGGTCAACAGCGATGCGCCCGTAGAGGATCATTGGGTGGAGCAAGCGGCGCAAGTGCTGCAGCAGGTTGAGCGGGATTTCTGAGGAATCCCGCTTAATTTTTAGCATTCTTTTAGTTGTTTTTAAGGTTCAATTAAGGTTTAACGTGTTAAATAGAGACAAGAATGATAGATGAAACGATCATTTGTCGATGAATCTTAGGAACAATGGAGAGGAGCAAGAGCGATGGACAACAACAAGCGCGATTTTGGACACTTTTTCGAGGGCGACCGCAATGTGAACGGAGAACGCCGCCGAGAGCAGGACCACGCATCCCATATAGATGAGCACAACCATGAGGAACAGCAGGAGAGAGGGTCCTACTACTATTCTTACGGGCCGTACAGATCGACGAATGAAGAGCAGCCATCCACAACGACGGCGAGCGGCGAAAGCGAAACCTCTCAAGTAGAAATCACCACGCCGCGTCCGGTACGGCCGATCTACGGCTATAGCCAGAACGAGGCTGGCACGAACAACCCTCAAGCTCCTTACAATGCACCGCTGGCATCGCCGCAATGGGATTACAACATGACGAAGAAGCGTTTCCCGCTGAAAAGCTACATTGCTACATTCCTGGCAGGGGCGGTCGTTGTAGCCAGCTTGATGTTCGCCTCGGATAAAATGGACCTGTTCAGCAGCTCGGCGGCTTTGTCGAATACGGGCAATGGCGGAACCAAGACGACGGCGGTGAACGGCAGCGGCGGCGACAACGGCGGGGCGACTACAGCGGCATTGAACGAGATTGTTCGTCCGGGCAACATTTCCGAGATCGTGGAAAAATCGAGCGGCGCGGTCGTCAAGATCAACACCTACGTCACCGCCACGAACCGCAACTCCCAGCGGGGCAGCACAGGAAACGACTTGTTCGACTACTTCTTCGGCAATGGGGGCAATGGAAGCCGTACGCCTCAGAGCAATGGGAACAACCAGCAGACGCCGCAGCGTCAATCCGCAGGACTCGGCTCCGGCTTTATTTTCGACAAAGCCGGCTACGTCCTGACCAACCAGCACGTTGTGGAAGGCGCTGACGAGATCGAAGTCGAGGTAGAAGGCTACGCCAAGCCGTTCAAGGCGAAGCTGATGGGCTCCGAGTATAGCCTGGACCTGGCGGTTCTGAAAATCGAAGACAGCAATGAGTTCCCGTACTTGCCGCTCGGCAGCTCCGAGAATATGAAAGTAGGCGACTGGGTCGTCGCAATCGGCAACCCGTATGGCTTCGACCATACTGTCACCGTAGGCGTGTTCAGTGCTCGCGAGCGCAGCATCCAGATTCCGGACACGAACGGCACGCGCAACTATGATCATTTGATCCAAACCGACGCTTCCATCAACCCAGGCAACTCGGGCGGTCCGCTGCTCAACCTGAACGGGGAGGTTATCGGGATCAATACAGCGGTTAGCGCTCAAGCGCAAGGGATCGGGTTCGCCATTCCGACTAGCACCGTCAAAGGAGTGTTGGAGAACTTGAAGAACGGCGTGAAGCTGCCTCAGCCATTCATCGGCGTTGGGCTCAGCGATATTCAGGACGACTGGGTGAAGCAGCTGAAGCTGGAGAACAACAAGGGCTCCGTCATTACGCAGGTCGAGTCCGGCAGCCCGGCGTCCAAAGCCGGTTTGACCGCAGGCGACGTCATTCTCCAAGTGAACGGCGAAGCGATCAGCAACAGCGAAGAAGTGACCAAGAAGATCAAAGCGCTCAAACCCGGCGACAAAGTGACGCTGAAAATCGTCCGCGACGGCAAGCAGCTCGATACATTCGTCTTCGTCGGCGATCGCAACGCGACAGCCGGTCGATAAGACCCGTCCCGTACGGCGCGATCGATCATGAGGTTACCCTAGAGGCAGGAAGGCGGTCGGAAGCTCAGCGCTCCACTGCTTTCCTGCTTTCGTGTTACAATGGTTTTTATGGGACAGGCCTAGAGGGAGTAATGGAAGGAAGGGAACGGATGAGGGAAAAAATTATCGTAATTGACGACGATGCGAAAATTACATCGATGCTGAAGCGATCGCTGGCTTTCGAGGGCTATGCCGTGGCGACGGCTTCGAATGGACAGGAAGGGCTTAAAATTTTGCTGCAGGAGGAGCCGAACCTGGTCGTGCTGGACGTCATGATGCCGGTTATCGACGGCTGGGAGGTGTGCAGGCGTATCCGCGAGAGCGGCAGCGAAGTGCCGATCCTAATGCTCACGGCGAAGGATGAGATCGCGGACCGGGTCAAGGGGCTCGATTTAGGCGCAGACGACTATTTGGTGAAGCCTTTTGCGCTGGAGGAGCTGCTCGCCCGAGTGCGTTCCTTGCTGCGCCGGCGGTCGGATAAAGCGGATACGTCCTCGCATCGCGTGCAGGCGGAGGATTTGATCCTCGATATGGATACGCGGGAAGTGACACGAAGCGGTAAGTCGATCGAGCTGACTACGAAGGAGTTCGATTTGCTGCATCTGTTTATGCAGAACCCTCGCCGGGTGCTGTCGCGGGACGTCATCATGGATAAAGTGTGGGGCTATGACTACAGCGGGGAATCGAACGTCCTCGAGGTATACATCGCTCTGCTGCGGCAGAAGCTGGAGGAGCACGGCGGGAAGCGCATCATACAGACGGTAAGGGGAGCGGGTTACGTATTGAGAGGGGATTGACAGCATGACGATCCGTTTGCGGCTCACGCTTTGGTATACGGGGATATTGGCGGTTACTTTGCTTTCGTTGGGGCTGGCAGTCTACTTCACGCTTTATTCGAATTTGTATGGGAATTTGAAGAAGGACATGGCGATTCAGGGGGAGCAGGTCGTTTCGCAAATCAAGCCAACGTTGGTTTTCAACCGCCGCGGCGGGTGGCCTTCGATTCAGTTTGCGCTTCCACCCTTGGATTATTTCCAGACGGGCATGGTCATCCAGTTCATTCATTCAAGCGGTGAAGTAACGAAACAAGCGAACACAATTACCCTTCCGACAACTGATGCAACTGTAACTATGGCATCTCAAAATCAGAAATTTTACGAATCGATCGTCATTGAGAACACAAATGTGCTAATTTATAATATTCCATTTTATGATGGAAAAGATTTCTACGGCGTTCTCCGTGTCGCTGCGAACAAAGATATAGTCGAAACCCCGCTCAAGGTTTTGAAATATACGTTCCTGCTTATCGGCTTCTTCGGCTTGTTGCTAGCAGCCTCAGTCGGATGGTTCCTTGCGCGCAAGACGCTGCGGCCGATCGAAGCGGTTATTGTGGCGGCGAATCGCATCGAGAAGAGCGCCGACCTGGACCGCCGCATCGAATACAGCGGGCCTTCTGACGAGATTGGGCGACTTACCGGTACCATTAACGGAATGCTTGAGCGCATCCAGACCATGTATGTGGAGCTCGACGATGCCTACAAAGCGCAGCGGCGGTTCGTCTCGGACGCTTCGCACGAGCTGCGCACGCCGCTCACGACAATCCGCGGCAACGTCGAGCTGCTCGAGAAAATGTGGCGCTCGCTGGAAGCCACAGCCGCTGCCCGTGGCGTGGCCAGCGAAGACATGACGATGTCGCTCGAGGCGATGCGCGACATCTCGGACGAGGCGGCGCGGATGAGTCGCCTCGTGAACGACCTGCTCTCGCTCGCTCGTGCGGATGCCGGGCAAACAATCCAGCAGACGCCGGTCGGGATCAAGCCGCTTGTTGACGAGGTTGTGAGACGGGCGCAATTCCTGCCGCGGTCGGCGGAATGGATCGTCGGCGATACACGCGTTTTGGATGATATCTGGGTGAACGGTAGCAAAGACTATTTGCAGCAGCTGCTCTTCATCTTCATCGAGAATGCGTTCAAGTACACGGACGAAGGGATGGTCCGGCTCGATTTTATCCCGATGGAACGGCAGATCGGCTTCCGCATCACGGATACGGGAATCGGGATGGACAAGGAAGAGGTTCCGCATATTTTCGAACGGTTCTATCGGGCGGATGTATCGCGGGGGACGAAGGCGGGGACAGGACTCGGGTTGTCCATAGCGAAGTGGATTATTGACGAGCATGGCGGCTCTATCGAAGTCATGACGCAGAAAGAAAAGGGCACTACTTTCGTCGTGTGGCTGCCTATGGCGCTGTCGCTTCCTTCACGGGGCTGATTGGGCTATAATAGAGGCAACACGGGCTTTGCAGGAAGGAAGATGGCCTCATGGAAGTGTTGAAAATATCGCCGAGAGGGTATTGCTACGGTGTAGTGGATGCGATGGTGCTCGCCAGGCAGACCGCACGCAACCTGGACTTGCCTCGGCCGATTTATATATTGGGCATGATCGTGCACAACAGCCATGTGACCGAAGCGTTCGAGGACGACGGCATCATCACGTTGGATGGCAGTAACCGGTTGGAAATTCTGGATCAAGTGGAGCGGGGGACCGTCATTTTTACCGCTCACGGCGTTTCACCGGAAGTTCGCAAGCGCGCGCGGGACAAAGGCTTGACCGTCGTCGACGCGACCTGCCCGGACGTGACCAAGACGCATGATTTGATCCGCGAGAAGGTTGCCGAGGGCTACGAGATTGTGTATATCGGCAAAAAGGGGCATCCGGAGCCGGAAGGCGCCATCGGCATCGCGCCGGAGCATGTGCATCTGATCGAGAAGGAAGCGGAGATCGAGGCGCTGGAGTTCGACCCGTCGAAGCGGATTACGATCACGAACCAGACGACGATGAGTCAGTGGGACATCCGACATATCATGAACAAGCTGATCGCGAAGTTCCCGTCGGCCGAGATCCACAACGAGATTTGCCTCGCCACGCAGGTGCGTCAGGAAGCCGTGGCTGAGCAGGCGCGGGAGTGCGATCTGGTCATCGTCGTCGGCGACCCGAAGAGCAACAACTCGAACCGGCTCGCGCAGGTGTCGGAGGAGATCGCCGGCACGCGGGCGTTTCGCGTCTCCGATGTGAGCGAGATTCGCCGGGAGTGGCTGCTTGATGCGAGCGTACGCAAGGTCGGCGTGACCTCCGGCGCTTCGACGCCGACCCCGATCACGAAGGAAGTGATCGCGTACCTGGAGCAGTTCGAGCCGTCCGACTCGGCGACTTGGCCGATCGTGCGGACGATCAACAAGAGCAAGCTGCTGCCGCCCGTGAAGGCTGCCGTGGGTGCTAGCGCTGCGGGGAAGGCAGAGGAATAAGAGGTTGTTAGTGCGAGCGGTTGCCTTGGGGCGGCCGCTTTTTTGCTGTTTGTGGGGCGGTATCCGCGGCGGAATGCTACATCCGGCCTCGGAGAAGGGCTGCGATCTCCGCGTGCTGCAAGTGCTCGGCCCAGCCTAGCGGCGTCCCGCCATATATGTGATCCCGGATCGCCAGCGAGGCGCCGGCATCGACCAGCAGCCGGACTGCTTCCAGCGAACCCGCTGCGACCGCTTGATGCAGCGGTGTCGCATGCGCGTGGAAGCCCGCCGGGCTGTAGGCGTCGAGCGCGACATCGCCGCGCCGCAGCAGCAGGGCGAGCGCCAGTGTGTCACCGGCGCTGTACATCGCGGCGGCGGTCAGCGCGGTCTGGCGCTCTTCCGGCGCCGCAAGGCACGCGAGCCGCTCGATGTCGCCATAGCGGCGCGTGCAGACCGCGGCGGTCAGCGTTAGCGCCGCGCCGCGCAAGAGCAGCCGCTCTGCGGCTTCGAGCTCGCGGTGCGCCAGCGCGGGGAGCAGCGCGCCTTGCGCGTCAGCGCCGGCTTCCAGCAGCGTGTCCAGCAGCGCAAGCTGCACCCCGCACTGCCGCGCGACGCAGCCCGAGGCGGCGAGCAGGAGCGCATAGTCCAGCTGCACTTGGCGGCTCTCCACAGCCTCATGCTCTATCGCTCGCAGGATCACGTCCGTCACTTCCACAATGTTGACGGGAAGACGTCCCAAGCGTATCGGATTCTCTGCGACAAACCACAGCAAATATGGATCGCGAAAATACCCTTTCCCCTCGATCAGCCGCTTTTTTATCAGCTCAGGATGGGTCTCTAGCATTATTTTCAAGCCAGCCGCGTCCCCCGCATCCATTGCCGCCACCGCCCGGTGGAACAACTCATTGAACGTTTCCACTCTCGACCACCTCGCCCCTATTTAGCACGATTCTCGACTAAAATGCCGCACTTGCCCCTCCATGTAAGCGCGTCTTTGCCGCGCAACCTCCGGCGATTCCGGTGCTGCTCGCAGATGTTTATGAAAGAAAGCGAGGAGGAGCTCATACAGCTCGCCCCAGAACAAATTGCCGCCCGTATAGTCGTGATCGCCTCCTTTTATCCGGACTAGAGTAGCGTTAGGTATAGCCTCATATAGCAGTTCCGCTTGAGAGTACGGTACAATTTCGTCTCTTGTCCCATGGATAATGAGATACGGCGTCGAGAACGCATCGGTTATATAGCGAATGGGATTGGCGGTTTCGGCGAGCTGGCGGTTTTCGAGAAGAGGTCCACCTACTAGACGGGATTCGGGAGAGTCCGGTCCATTGTGCCATCCTCCCATTTGCAGGAGATCCACAGGTGCGGCGGATGTGGCTACGGCTCGGACTCGGCATGATTCGTTCCCATCCAAAGCTCCAACCGCTCCTAACAGTGCTGCCAGATGCCCGCCTGCCGAGTGTCCCCAAATTCCGATCCGGTCGGGGTCCAATCGGTACCGATTCGCTTGACTGCGAATCCAGCTAACGGCTGCCTGCACATCGTCGAGCTGTGCCGGGAATGTTGCTAGTCCGGACAACCTATAGTTGACGCTGGCGCATACAAAGCCGTGCTTGGCGAAAAACGTGCAGGAGCCCTTGCCGAGCATCGACCCTTTATCCCCCGTCTCCCAGCCGCCTCCGTGGAAGAACAGGATAACAGACCTACGCGTATTCGCTCCGGTGTCCGCCGGTTTGTAAAGATCCAGTTTTAGTTCAAAGACGCTCTCGGCAATCCCATAAGTGACATCGATCTCGATCTCGATTTCGTTCTGATTGTTGTCCATTTTGTCGCAGTCCTCCTCAGTTCTCGTGTTTATTTAATAATAACAATCATTACGTTTTAGAGTAAATTAAAATTAATTAGCAACAAATTAATCTATTAGAAATGTGGGCTGGTTTGGGGGGAAGCAACTTAAGTAGTGCTGGTTACTGGCCTGAGCGGAACGGATAGTGTGGAAAACGTAGGTGGACGGAGGGAGTATGGCTAGAATAGGTTGAAAGGGAGGCAGACCACCAGGTAACCATGTTTGATGCAGTCCGAAAAAGTCGGACTGCGGGAAGGTGGCTGGCTGCTATTGACTCCGCAGTCCGACTTT
>NZ_BIMA01000118.1 GCF_004000845.1 Paenibacillus koleovorans NBRC 103111 | reverse complement strand
CCACCGGCGACCTTGCTTAGTGAGATAGGAGCCCTTGCAATGATTCAGAAGTTCACGGTAAGTCGTGACGATACCATCTATGAGGCATGGCCGGATCTGGTTCTAACCGAGAACGAGAAATTGATTTGCGTATTTTCCGAGTGCACGCACCATAAAGATCGTTCTTACACCCGGATTGTACTGTGTGAAAGTGTGGACCGCGGCAGGACATGGAGTCCGAAAAAGCCTTTAACCGACGGGACGAAAGGGCTTCCGTATTGGAATTGTGCCCGGATCTCGCGCCTCCGAGACGGAAGGCTGGCCGTTGTGTGCGATCTCATTAATGAGACCGGAGAGAAGAATGCTAAAGTATTCGTATGGTTCGGCGATTCGGAGGGTCAATCATGGACAGGTCCGATAGAAACTCCCATTCGAGGCATTGTTCCCGACAAGCTATGCGAGCTTCCGGACGGGCGATGGCTGTTAGCTGCGCATTCCAAGAACGGAGAAGGGTATGCCGAGCAGCATGTGTGGTACTCCGACGACCAAGGGACTACATGGAGCGAGCGGATTGTCTTGGCTGCCCGAGATGGACTGCGCTTGTGTGAGGTATCCATTCTGCCTTTGCCTGACGGTACGTTGGCCGCGTATCTTCGTGAAAATTCCTTTACCGGTATGGATTGCTATAAGACGTTGTCCTATGACCGAGGGGAGAGTTGGGGGGAGTTGATCCGAGTACCTATTCCTGGATGCCATCGACCTGTAACCGGATTTCTGCAGAGCGGCCATATTTTGTTAACCTACCGTTTCCTGCAAGGAGGACGTAGAGTCGGAATTGGCCCCAGTGCGCAAAACTTCTTCGCGGCGTTAATGAATTTGGAGTCGGCTTTGGCTACTGAGCGCCATGAACAGAGTGCGCGTATTATGCCACTTGATTACGACCGGAGTCCGGTTGCCGACTTAGGCTACTCGGGATGGGTTCAATTCGCCGATGGAGAAATCTACATCGTTCAGTACATTGTCGATGATGCTCCAAAGGCACAAATTCGCGGATACAGCTTGCGGGAGGATGCTTTCCATTTTTATTAACAAAATAGTATAAGTTTTTGGGGCGAACCGAAGGTTCCCCCTTTTTATTTTGGCTCTTTTCTAAAAGATTGTTGCTAAATAGGGTGTGTGCTATAATCAAACCAGAACATTTGTTTGTAAAGGACGGATGAACGTGACTGGCGTTCCGTTTATGGTGATTTTAGCGATTTGCCAAAATCTGAACAACTTAGGTAATTCCAAGCCATACAAGAAACTCTCTTTCCTGAACCTAAAGAGGATATTGCCAACATGGTTGGTGACATAAGAGAAGTTCGTTTTAGCAGAGGCTTGGCTTGTGTTTAGTGTGGTTGTGTCGCTATTAAACGCATCGGTAAATATCGTTCTCGTCAGCGTTACTTATGCAAAGACTGTGGAAAATCATTCAGTGACATGACAGCAAGCCCGCATTCGGGAACTCACCACCCCCACAAATGGCTAAAATACTTTCAGTTAATGGTTGAAGGTGTCAGTCTGCCCAAAATCGCTAAAGAGTTCAACTCCAACAAGGGTGAATATGTAAAGAAAGGTGTTTACCACATCCATCACGTTAACGCATATCACCTACGTCTAAAAAATGGACGGAGCGGTTCAATGGAGTTGCTACAAAATACATGGACAACTACTTAATGTGGTTCCGTTTCCTGGAACTACAAAAGAACTTTGAAAAACAACTTTGTAAGCGGAATATGGTTTTAGATGCTTGCAAGACAGCTAATTTTACTTCTGGTCAAGTTATTAGAAGTGCATCGTAATGGAAGTTCGAATATTTTGCGAGCCATTAGTTCTTTGGAGAGGTGAAATCATGGTCGATTATGACAAAATAATGGATGCCATTTTGAGCCGCTTTGTTAACAACCGACTCATACTTGGGATTGACGGGCTGAGTCGTTCTGGAAAGACCACATTTGTAACAGAATTGAGAAAAAGGTTGAGTCAATATCAGAAACCATTTTGCATCTTCCACATTGATGACTACATTGTGGAACGCAAGAAAAGATACGACACTGAATATGACCAATGGTACGAGTATTACAACCTTCAATGGGATGTTGAACTTTTACGTGAACAGTTATTTTCAAAATTAAACCATGCAGAAGTCATAAGCCTTCCATTCTACAACTCCGCTTTGGATAAGTTAGAAATAAAGACCGTTACCATATCCAGAAACTGCATTCTGATTGTTGAAGGTGTGTTTCTTCAACGACCGGAGTGGCGGGACTTTTTTGACTTCATCTTATATTTGGATTGCCCAAGGGATAAACGATTCGAACGTGAATCTGCATCAGCAAGGGAGAACATTGAAAAATTCAGGTCAAGGTATTGGAAAGCGGAAGACTTCTATTTGGATTCGGTGACTCCGTTAGCCAACGCCGATATGGTTATTAGTTCGTAATTGCGGTCAATAGCAACAAACTTTACTAAAAGAGCCTTTATTTTCTGTGCGATCTTCTGGAGAAGAGGTGCGTCTTTACTCTCCTTAACCACACGCCTGCTGCTCCATCCACCAACTGGACTCCCCCACTAGGTAAACATCACTACACGCAGTTTTCCACCGGGCGATAGTCCAGACAGATGTACAAACCCTTTACTTCTGCTGCGAATAAGGGAGCGAAACCCGTGGCGAACTATGAACCCAAGTACATTGTACGGGAAGCTGGCTTCTCGAGTTGTGTACTTAGGCTCATAGTTAGGGGAGTGCGGAGGAGATTTGCGATAACAGGTTCATACAATTCGAAGATAGGTTCACTGTGTTATTTTTCCTATCTGTATCAGTATAGAGTTCTCAACGCTTCAACTGTGAAAGGTTTCAGTTCGTCGAACCGTCCGTCCCGGACTTTTATCGCCCACTCAGGGTCAACTAACAACGAACGCCCGACAGCTACCAGATCAAATTCATTTCGCTCAAGTCTGTCGATCAAACCGTCAAGCCCGGTAACCTGGGTGACTTGTCCGGGAGCGAAGGAATGGATGAATTCTTGGTTCAATCCTACGGATCCTACGGTAATGGTCGGTCGTCCGGTCAACGATTTGACCCATCCTGCCAGGTTTAAGTCGGAGCCTTCGAATTCCGGTTCCCAGAATCGCCGGGTCGAGCAATGATACAGATCGACACCTGCAGCAGTCAGCGGCTCAAGGAATGACGACAATTGCTCCGGAGTTTCCGCCAGCTTGGCCGTGTAATTTAAGTTTTTCCATTGGGATATACGTAGGGAAATCGGAAAATCGGGGCCAACCGCTTTCCGAATCGCACGAATGACTTCTACAGCGAATTGCGTTCGCCCCTCAACACCATCACCGCCATATCGATCCGTTCTCTTATTGGTTTGTTTCCAGAAAAATTGATCGATTAAATAGCCGTGCGCTCCATGGATTTCTATCCCGTCGAATCCGAGTAGTTTGGCGTCGGCGGCCGCTTGGGCGAATGCCTCAATCACGGAGAGGATATCCGATTCGGTCATGGGTGCAGTTACTTGATTGCCGGACAAATCGATTCCGGACGGTCCTACCGGGAGGGCTTCCGGGTTCGGAGGGTTACCGACTGCACGTGCCATGCCGACATGCCATAATTGTGAGAAAATACGTCCGCCAGCAGCATGTACTTGCTCTACGACAGACGACCAGCCCTGCAGAGCAGACCCGAAAAGTTGAGGGACGTTAGGATGGTCGGCAGAGGAGGGATGGTTGATAACGGTTCCCTCCGTTATGATTAGACCTACCCCATTCTCGGCACGACGCCGGTAATACTGAGCTACATTAGCACCGGGCATGCCATTCGGCGAGAACGTTCGGGTCATAGGCGCCATGACGATTCGATTCGGAAGCGTCAGCTTGCCGATTGAAAATGGTGTAAATAATGGGCTACTCATCTTCTATTGCTTCTCACCGTGCAAGTGTGACATCAGATCGTCAAGCGCATGGGACCAGCCGTCGTAAAAATATTTATCGCCAGGGTGACCGGCTACTCCACGCAGGTGGAAGATCATCTCGGTGCTGTCGCCCCGCTCGGTAAGGGTTAAGGTCACCACTGGAGAAGCCTCGATCGGAGCATCGGGGTAACCCCAGGTGAAGACGAGCCGTTCGAATGTGATGACTTCGAGGAACACACCACCGGTGAGATACTGTTCGCCAGTCTTCGCGTTGACCATGGTGTATTGGTAGCGACCGCCTTCGCGAACGTCAAAGGATATAGTCTCCAGCGGTGTCGAGGGCAACCAGCAGGCGAGCTCGTTCTTCTCGGTCCAGGCGCGCCACACGAGCTCGCGGAGGGCATGGAGGGTGCGGGTAATGGTGAATTCCGGGATTTCTGTGGACGCGGACATGTTCATAATCATTGTTCCTCCCTTTTGATCATGCGCTTGAGATGTACTTCCAAAGCGTCGAAGCTATTGTTCCACTCGCGTCGGTGTTTCTCGACCCAGGCCGATGCCTCATCCAGAGGTTTGGTGCGCATCGTCAAGGTCCGCCATTGGGCGTTCGCTGTGCGTTCGATCAGTCCTGCACGCTCCAGCACCTTGAGGTGCTGGGAGATAGCGGGTGCGCTTATCTCGAAGGGCTCGGCAATTTCTCTGACAGTCGCGGCCCTCTGTGACAGGCGGGTCAGGATGCTTCGGCGCGTCGGATCGGCGAGCGCAGCGAAGGTGAGGCTTAGTGTGTCCTTCGCAGCCAATTAAACAACTCCTTAATTAATGATATGCTTAACTATAGGCTCTGTTGTGAGCACATGTCAAGCTGCTTGTGACTGACATACAGCCACGGAGTTTCTTATTGTTTTCTTTATCAAAATATTCCCACTAGGGAGTACAATAAAGGTATAATCAACTTCGGGTAGACAACAGCCTATGGGGAGTAGAGTGAAATGGATATGAATATACAAGTACTTCTAGATCATGGTCAATTGTTGCGTAAGCCGACCGGGGAGATCCTATTTCGCAGCGGGGATCACGGGGAGGAGATGTTTGTTGTCTTGTCGGGCACGATAGAAATTTTTCTCGAGCAGGAAGGCTGTCAAATTTCGGTGGCCAAGCTCGGTCCAGGGGATTTTCTGGGGGAAATGTCCCTGCTAGAAGGACTTCCGCGCAGCGGAACGGCGATAACGGCAACACCCTGCGAGCTTGTGAGTCTTGGGCACGAGTCATTTCGTAAATTGATGAACGAGGATAGTGTGCTGACCTGGCGTATTATGAAAGGCCTATCGACACGCATCCGTACTCTAAACCAAGAGCTGGCTCAGCGAATCGGCGAAGATTTGCAGGAGATGTCACGCAGCTTGCATGAGCATGCGCAGTGGATATCGAGCAGCATCAAGCAGATTGCCGTGTCCGCGCAAGAGATTGATGCGAACGAGAAGCTTCTTGTGGAGCAGACTAAAGAAGTGCAAGGGATCTCCAAGGAAATCGGAGGCATGCTTCAGTTTATTCAACATGTCGCTAGCCAAACGCACATACTTGGCCTGAATGCTGCTATCGAAGCAGCGCGAAACGGAGAAAACGGACGTGGCTTCGGAGTGATTGCCAATGAGATCCGCAAGCTCTCGTCGCAATCGAGTACGAATGCGGAGCAGATCGCGGAGCTGACGGAACTGATCTGGCTGAAGATGGACAAAGTGACGATCGCCTCGGAAAGCAGCGCTGTCAAGAGCAATGAACAGGCATTCGCGACTCAGCAAATGGTTAAGGCGATCGAAGAAGTGGCCGGACTTGCCGAACGCCTGGCTGGGATAGCGAAGTCTCTCGCCTAGTTACTATCCATATTCTGAAAACGGATAGGTGATGGGATGAAGCAGATTACGATTGGCATGTTTGCACATGTGGATGCGGGCAAGACGACCTTCTCCGAGCAGCTTCTGTACCATACGCAAAGCATCCGGGAGCGGGGGCGCGTCGATCATCGGGACGCTTACCTCGACAGCCATGACTTAGAGCGTGCCAGAGGAATTACTATATTTGCCGATCAGGCCGTGATGTCTTATAAAGGAGCTACGTATTATTTGATCGATACGCCCGGACACGTCGATTTTTCTCCGGAGATGGAGCGGGCCGTTCAGGTGATGGATGCTGCGGTCTTGATCGTCAGCGCGGTGGAGGGCATTCAGGGGCATACCGAAACGGTCTGGCAGCTGCTGCATAATCACCGGATTCCAACGTTCTTTTTCATCAATAAGACGGATCGGACCGGAGCGGACGCCGGCAAAGTCATCCAGGACATACGTCAGCATTTGACGGAAGACGTAGCAGAGCTTGCCGGAAATTTCGAGAATGGTGAAGTGGGAGAGGCTTTACGGGAAAGCATGGCGGAGCGGGACGAGCTTTTATTGGAGTCGTATATGTCCGGAAATGAGGGTAACCCTTTCTGGCTGAATGCTCTGCAGTCGATGATCCGCAACCTTCAGCTGTTTCCGTGTACCAGCGGGTCGGCCTTGCAGGATGTCGGCATCCGCAACTTTCTGGAGCAGCTGCACGAGCTGACGACGGAATCGTATGACTCTGACGCCGCGTTCGGAGGACGGGTATACAAAATTCGTCATGATGCATCAGGCGTACGGTTGACCTTTATCAAAGCCTTAAGCGGTACGTTAAAGGTTCGCGAAGAATTGACCTATCTTCACAATGGAGAAGAAATGCGTGAAAAGGTGACAAGGCTCTTTCTGGTTAATGGGAGTAAATTGACACCGGTCGAGCAGGCGACAGCAGGCGGCTTGTTTGCCGTTGCCGGTATTACGGCGGCTCAAGCAGGACAAGGCCTGGGAACCCTGAAGGACAAGCTGGTCTACGAGATGGTCCCTACGCTGAAGTCGAAAATCGGCTTCGACAGCACCTTGAACGTTAAAGATGTGTTGAAGGTGTTCCATCTTTTGACGGCAGAGGATCCTTCCTTGAATGTGATATGGGAGGAAGCACTGAAGGAAATCCACATTCATGTTATGGGTCTTATTCAGCTGGAAGTACTGGAGCAGATCGTGAAGGAACGGTTCCAGATAAGTGTGACGTTCGGCGCTCCGGAAATCTTATACAAGGAAACGATAGAGTCAGCCGTTACCGGTTACGGCCATTTCGAGCCGCTCAAGCATTATGCGGAAGTTCACTTGCGGTTGGAGCCCGGGGAGCGTGACAGTGGGATCACCTTCATCAACGCGTGCCATCCCCATGATTTGAGTATAGGAAATCAAAATTTAATCAAAACCCATCTTTTTGAGCGAGCTCATCACGGCTTACTCACCGGCATGCCCGTAACCGATCTGCGGATCACTTTGTTAAGAGGCGCTGGTCACAATGAGCACACGCATGGCGGCGATTTCCGCGAAGCAACCTTTCGCGCGTTGAGGCAAGGGCTGGAGAAGGCGGAAAACATGTTGCTGGAGCCCTACTATAGGTTTAAAATCAAGGTGGAGATGGACCATCTAGGCCGATTGCTGTCCGACTTACAGCGGGCCTCCGGCCATTTTGAGCCGCCGCTAACAAGCAGCACCCATGCCGTGGTTACAGGCAAGGTCCCGGTTGCTACCTTCAGGAGCTACAGCATGGAGCTTGCTTCCTTTACCCATGGACGCGGCAGCATTCAGCTTCTGTTCGGCGGCTACGATCGCTGCCATAATGCCGATGAAATTATTGCAAGGATCGGGTATAGGAAGGATGCGGATCCGCTTTACAGCTCCTCCTCGATTTTTTGCGCCAAAGGTCATGGCTACATTGTGCCCTGGGACGAGGCGGAGGCCAAGATGCATCTGCTTTAGGCGGCAGTATCTTTTTCCCAACACTATATCGATGAGAATAAGAGGGGGAACCCAAAATGAAGACGATCAAGCGCATGATGGACCACCTGCTTTGGGCGGACGGACGCATCTTGGACGCGCTCGATGAGAGTGGGACGAAGAATAAGGACCTTCTGAAGCTGGTTCGGCACGTCGCGGTTGCGGAACAAGTCTGGCTGTCCCGATTGCAGGGCAAGGGCAGCACGCAATTTTCGTTGTGGGAAGAAGCGGAAGACTTGACGGCGATCCGGGCGATGTTCGAAGAAAACGCCGAGCAATATCGCGTCTATATCGGTGGGCTTGAGGAATCCGAGTTGGACGAGATGATCGACTATGCGAACCAGAACGGGGTTTCGTTCCGAACCTCAGCCCGGGACATCCTGTCGCAGGTCCTGTTGCATGGGCAATATCACCGGGGTCAGATCAACCGGGCCCTTCGGAGCGAATCGGCAGAGCCTGTTCAAGTCGATTTTATTACATTCGCGAGGCTCTAACGGGCCGCGCAGAAGATTTTAGGAGGCATGACTATGGCTATGGGTGGGAGTACGGGAAGATCAGCACTAATTATTGGAGGCAGCGGATTTCTGGGCGGTGCGATCACACGGCAGCTGCTGGAGGATGGCTGGGAGACGGATGTGCTTAGCCGAGGCAATAAGCCAACAATACCAGGCAGTCAAGTTATTCAAGCGGATCGCACCATTCAAGAAGAGTGGAAGGCTGCCATGGAGGGGCGTACATACGATCTGGTCGTCGATTGCGCCGGCTACAAGGCAGCGGATATCGAGAGTGCAATTCCCGTATTGAAGGGGAAATGTGCCCATTATGTCTTCATCAGTACGGACTATGTGTATGCATCGAGCAACCAAACCACATATCCCATACGCGAATCGGCTGCCACCCATCGAGATACTCCCTATGCTGAGGGCAAGCTGGATTGCGAGGCCTTGCTGCTTGCTGCTTGGAACGAAGACTCCTTCCCGGTAACCATTCTGAGACCTCCGCATATTATGGGAGCCGGCAAGGAGCTTGGCTGCGACCAGGTGTTGGGACGGACACCCGACCTGCTGAGCAGGATTCGCAGAGGCGGTCAGGAACTCCAGTTATTGAACGATGGTCAGCTCCTGATTCAACCCGTGTGGTCGCGGGAGATTGCGCTCTGTATCTCCCATCTCGCAGGCATGGAGCGCTCCTGGGGTCACATCTTCACTTTTGTTGGCCCGGAGGCTGTAACGGCGAGACGTTATTATGAGATCATTGCGGAGAAGCTTGGCGTGGAGCTGACTTTCGAGTCCTTGTCCATCGAGCAGCATCTGCAGAGCAAACCCGGCGACCGTCACTATGTCAGGCACCGGATCTATGATACATCGCACTTGACGCAGGTGACGGGGTACCAACCTCATCTCAAGCTAGAAGCTGCGATCCAAGAAACACTGGATTGGATGCTGGCCAGGGAAGCGAAGCATCGGAGCTGAACATAGTGCGTGAAATATCGTTGAAGTAGAACGGGCTTATTACAATTCGGAGGGAAGCGCCATCATGCGCGAGGCACAGCAGAACCAAATTCGGAATGTAGGTATCTTTGCGCACGTGGATGCCGGCAAAACGACGACGACGGAGCACATCTTATACGAAAGCGGACGTATTCGCACGCTCGGCAGCGTTGATGACGGCACCGCGCAGACGGATTGGTTGGATGTGGAGCGGGAGCGAGGGATTTCGGTGCGCGCTGCGGTTACCCGATTCGTCCGGAACGGTGTTCAGGTGAATCTTGTCGATACGCCAGGACACGTGGATTTCCTGTCTGAAGTAGAACGGTCGCTGCGCGTAATGGATGGAGCGGTTCTGATCGTTTCCGCAGTTGAGGGCGTGCAGGCACAAACCGAATTGATTTGGCAGGCTCTGCGAGATCTCCGTATCCCGACGATCCTGTATGTCAATAAGCTCGATCGAGTTGGGGCAGACCCCATAAGCACGTTCAAAAACATCCGTCGCCTGCTGTCGGAAGGAGCTATACCGATTCAGGCGCCGATTGGAGTTGAGGAGGACTTTGCCGAATGCGCGGATTTGCTGCGGGAAGAAACGGGCAAACTCCCAAGTGAGGCCGAGTTGTACCGCGAGCTACTTGTGGAGACGGTGGCTGAACGGACAGAAGAGTTGTTGGGGCGTTATATCGAGAAGGGGTATCTAACCACAGCAGAGCTGCTGCCGCCGATAAAGGATGGTATTGTCCGTTCGGAGCTATTCCCGGTGCTGTTCGGTGCCTCGAGTCGGGGGATCGGCATATCCGAGCTTATGGATGCTATTTTGCGCTGGCTGCCTGGCCCACGAGGGGACTCTGCTGCGCCGGTTGCCGGTATCATCTTCAAACTCGAGCGAGACCCGGATATGGGCAGAATCGCATACATGCGCTTGTACAACGGCACGCTTCACAACCGCGATATAGTACATAATGTGACGCAAGATATTCAAGAGAAGGTTACTCAAATCCGCAAAATTGATGTCCGTAAGTCGGAGGACGTCGGCATTCTGCAGGCCGGGGATATTGCAGCGGTTTACGGATTGAGCCGAGCGCGTATCGGCGATATCGTCGGCACCGCTGCCGGAGTTCCCGACGAGCGCAAGCTGGCCGTACCCTTGCTGTCGGTTCAGGTGCGATGGCGCAGCGAGGCCGAGTATCCGAAGGTGGTGGCGGCGTTTCAGGAGTTGGCCGACGAGGACCCGCTTCTCGATGTGCAGTGGCAGCCAGAGGATCGGGAGCTTCAATTGAAGGTAATGGGGCCGATTCAGATGGAAGTGCTGGCTTCGGTGCTGAAGAGCCGGTTCGGGCTCGAGGTCGCATTCGATCGTCCTTCGGTCATCTATAAGGAGACTCCAACAAGGGCCGGAGAAGGATTCGTTGCTTATACGATGCCAAAGCCGTGCTGGGCCATTTTGCGTTTCCGGATTGAACCAGGGGAAAGGGGAACGGGTGTGCAGTTCAACTCGTTGGCGAGGCCGGAGCGACTCCTCGAAAGTTACCAGAACGAGGTTGCACGGCGTGTGCCCGAAGCCCTGCAGCAAGGGCTGCGCGGTTGGGAAGTGACCGATCTGAAGGTTACGCTCGTGGAAGGCGAACATCATGTGTGGCACACGCATCCGCTTGATTTCGTAGTAGCGACGCCGATGGGCATTATGAACGGTCTCATGAACACCGGTACCCATCTGCTCGAGCCGCTTCTGCATTTTCGCCTATCCGTACCGGAGGAATATGCCGGCAAGGTCATGAACGAACTCATTGTGATGCGCGGCGAGTTGGATTTGCCGACGATCCGCAGCGGGCGGATGGAGCTCGAGGGAGTGATACCGGTTGCGACGTCGCTCGATTTTCCGGCTCGACTCGGCTCGATGACCAAGGGGAGAGGCATTCTGTCCACAACGTTTGCCTATTACAGGGAATGTCCGCCGGAAGTACACGCGGAACGTAAACGCCAAGGTGTCAACCCGCTAGATCAAGCCAAATATATTTTGTCGGTACGTAATGCGCTGTGACTGTTAATAACAGAACAGGCTGCCGTCATTCATAGGCAGCCTGTTCTGTTGCGTCCAGATCCAATTACTTTTTTACCACAGGAACCCAAAATTCGCCGTAGAACGTGCCGTCGCCGTTATCTTGGCGATAAGTCGCATTTGGACCGCCGATGTAGGCATAATCCGTAATTTGGGCCAATACTTCGCCAAAAGCTCGGTAAGTCAGCTGATCAAACAAAGCTTCCTTGTCGCCAATGCCTGCCACTACAATATACTCACTCTCTGGAAACTCGATGATGCGCGTTGCGTCAACCACTGATCTTCCGGCCTCTACCGCGAAATAATTCCACGGTTTACCTTGATACACCTCGTTGACTGACCATTCGCGATCGTCCCTGGCGGCGTTTTTGAGCTTATCGTAACGCCCGTCAGCCTTGAGCCTGCCCCAGAACTGGGCTTTTTCCTTTTGCAAAGCCGACATGTCTTGGAAATTCGACTGGATTGAAAAACCATAAGCGGTCAATGTGAATGATTTTTTGTGTTCAAGCGTGTAATTTGCCATGCTAGTGCTCCTTTATCCGGGCTTAACTTCTTTGACAGAGATTAGCCTTCAATTTTTTTTACACGAAGCCACATTTCTCCGTAGAATTCACCATTTTCAGCATCTTTGACGAATGTTGAGTTACCAGGTCCAACGTATTGGAAGTCTGTAATTTCTTGCAAAAGACCGCCGAAAACTTTGCCTGTGATTTCGTCAGCAAGACGGTCTTTGTCAGCGCCCGTGCCCGGCACAACGAGGTAGTCGCCTGCGAGGAAATCGAGGCCGACCGCGCCTTCTACGTCGAACTCACCCATCACGCCGAAGCCGCGCCAAGCCTTGCCGTCCATAACGTAGTTAATTTGATATTGTTGCCCGTCAGCCAGCGCGAGTAATTCACTAAGCTTGCCGTTATCAGTGATTTCAGCTTTTTTCGCTGCCGTCTTTGCTGCATTGCCTGCCCAGTCGTTGAAGTCTTCGAATGAAACGCCGAAAGCCGTCATTTTGTAGTTTTCCGAGATGGTTTTGATGGAGTAATTGGACATTTTGTTTTCTCCTTCGCGGGATAATGTTTTACAAGATTGATTCTATTTTTGAAATGTATCAAGAAGTGATACTTTTTATAGACATTTTTGATACAATCAAATCATGAAGAAAACAGAACGAGTGAACTTAATAATGCGCTACATCAACAACCGCGCGCATTTTACTATTGCCGAGATTCAGCGGGAGTTCAAGATTTCCCGGGCGACGGCGATCCGCGACATTAACGAGATTCAGGCGATGGGTTTTCCTCTGACGAGCGAGCTTGGGAGGGGCGGCGGCTACAATGTGCTGCAAAATCAGTATTTGCCCGCTGCCCGTTTCACGCCCGATGAGCTGAAGGCGATTTTTATCAGCTTTATCGCTTCTAAAAATTCGCAGCTCCCTTATCTGCAAAATCGCCGCTCCATCACTGAAAAACTCATAGGCATCGCGTCGCAAACCCAGCAAGACGAGCTGATCGAGCTGAATAATATCTTGCTTTTTGAGAATACCAATCCTGCCAATCCGAATCTTCTAGAGCTTGATGATGCGGCGCCGGCGGAGCTGAACCAGTTGATTTCGCTTGCGGTGCGGAATAAGCATTTGCGCGTGACTTATGAGCCGAATCCTGGCTGGCCGCAGCTGCTGGACGTATTTTTGCTGCATATTTTCAACTCGAACGCTCGGTGGCTGGTCGAGGTTTATGATTTTGATCTGGATGAGTTTCGTTATTTGCCTGTCGAGATGCTGCGGGATTCGGCCATTTCCGAGCAGGAGATGAAGGGGTCTGAGCAAGAGATTTTAAGCAAAAAACGGCTTGTTGCCCGTGAGTCCAATCTTATTGTAAAGCTGGATTCGACGGGGATTCAGCGCTTTAAGCGCATGCACCCGCCGGGGATTATTCTGTCCTTTACCGGGATGTTTCAGTCGAGCGGCATTTTCAACGTCCAGCTAGATGTGACCGATGAGGAGGCGCTGGCGTATTATGCGGATTGGCTTTTGTTCTTAGGAAAAGGGATCGCGTTTGTGCGGATTCCTGACGAGCTGCGAGTGATATTGGAAGAGCGGTTAACTGAATTGAAAATAAAAAATCCCCCTGCACAATTAGGAGGAAATGGTACACCGCGAGATTAGCCTGCTTTCTGAAGCACTCCCAAGCGCTCAACTATACCCCGGGCTGGTTCGTCAAACGACCGCGGACATTTCTGCTTAGTTTCTTTATTACAGGCGGCTTGTGGTAATCCATTCGCCTCGGAAATGTTGGAGTAGATGCATCCTTAAATTGAGCTGTAATGCTTGCGTGATCCGACAGAAAGACCTTTACATTCTCGGTGGGACTCTTGCCGTTTGTAATCAATGCACACACTTCAAATGCCGGCGGCCAACCTGCCAAAACATCCTCCGTACTGTTGGGCCAGGGTATTCTCAGTTTATCTTTGACCCAAACGAAGCTTCGATACTCCGAATCACTTATAACGTTGTCTAGTAGGTCATCGTCTGTTCCTCGGAGCTTGGCGTCCCAGATCGCTTTGATATCGCGATAGGTCGGTTGTATACTGGCATTCTCCGTTTGCAAGCTTATATCCGGTGCTCGAGGCTCACCAAACTGATCTTCAATTTGGGTTCCGTGAACGATTTGCCATATCTGTCCCGTTTTGGTGTGTTCAACGACAAAATAACTGAAATTCTTTTTCAGTCCGGGGCTTCTGGGTAGTCGAATGACAGACATCTGTTTGTTCGCGATGGTACATCTCCAGCCATGCGTTGTCAGATAATCCAGCAGACTGAATAACACTTTCAATTCAAATAGGAAATTATCCGCATCACCTCGCTGAGTCACCGATGTATAGAGGTCGTCCTTCGGCAACAAACCCATTGAGTTCTGAAGGTTTCGGGGAAGATTCAAAATCCGATCTACCATTTGTGGGGACGCCATGCGTAAGTACTCCTTCTCTTCCGGATGTGACTGTTTTCGGCGCTTTCCTCTGCTAGTAACTGCTCTGTCAATTCCCAAGCCGGTTGGATTTCGTCCAACAGTTTCGGCGTTGCGTTGAACAGTCTGGATACAGGCCATGAGGGCGTGTAGGGCATACCATCAATGTCGTTTTCTCCAGTGACGGCCTCCAATATCGCGGTTGATATGTCCATACGTTGCACGAGTTGGTGGAAGAGTGCTCCTGTCTCCGAGGCAAGACCGCGCCGCGGGAAAGCTATAAGACATTGTGTGTGTTGCCCTATACACCCGAGTAAGGACGATGCAGAGGAGTAGTTGATCAGTTGCAAATCACAAGTTGACAATTACACAGATTTGGTTAACAAGCGTCCCGATTGGACACACGTGGATATTTACGCCGATTAAGCAATAACAGGCACACAGTTCACGAATCGTGAAGATCTTCAACGCATGAATAACGATTGTATGAGCGGAAAAAATCGATATGGTCATTACGAAATCGATATCCAGGAGGAATCCAAATCCTTACGAACTGACACTAGCGGACGCTCATTTTGTTTTTTGGTGAACACCGGATGGGGAGATGGGCGTGTGGATCTGTCAATAGTAGGCGATATTGGGAACCCCATTAACTCTGGAGATGTCTGGCCAGCTTTTGTTTCCTAAGAACAGGTTGACGATAAAACGGTTCTAAACCGAAAGTCATTGCCTGGAGCAGGCAAGGCCGCCATAATAAAGGAGAGTTGTTTCACGAACCCTGATTTGGAGGATGCGAGCCTATGTTAACCATGAACAATACGCGCCTGGAATTCGAACAAGCGGGTTGTAAAACCGCCGTTTTGCCAATTGGAGCGCTTGAACAGCACGGCAGCCATTTACCGGTGGGCACGGATACCATTTTTGCCGGAGAGTTGTCCAGGCGATTGGCGGACAAGCTGGATGCTTATTTGCTGCCGGTCATCCCGATTTCCTCCTCGATTGAACATCGGGAGTCTCAAGGCACGGTTTATCTTTTATCGACTACCCTGGCGCTCATCGTCCGCGACATTGCCGAATCGCTTAGGCATTCCGGGTACAACAAACTGATCGTGGTCAATTATCACGGCGGCAATTGGAGCTTGAAGCCGGCGATCCGCCAATTGAACAAGGACTATGCGGCCGTGCAAGCCGAGATGGAAGTGATTCTGCTGTTCACGCCGGGTATCCCGGACCCCAGGTTGGCAGAGATCGTCGAGCATACGCGGCATGATGTCCACGCGGGCGAGTTTGAAACTTCCCTAATGTTGGCTTTGCATCCGGAGCTCGTGAAGGAGATTCGTCCCCAAAGCGAGCCAACCGAAGTCCCGCAGGATTATATGGACTATTTCGACACATCGGAATTAACGGAAGACGGCTACTGGGGGTTTCCCGAAGCGGCGACCGCGGAGAAAGGCGCCAAGCTGATGGAGCTGCAAGTCGATATGGGTCTGCAATATTTGGCGAAGCTGGAGGCGTATAAGCGGAAGGTTGCCGCCAAGAAACAGGCTCTTGAATAGCAAAATAACAAACAAGCCGGCACCGGGTTGAACCCCGTTGCCGGCTTGTTTGTACTTTCCAATCAACTAGCCTTTCCAAGCCGCCTTCACGCGGTGTTCCCCTTGAGGAACATGGATGTGCAGCCACATCCGTCCGCTTTGACGCTGCCAAACGCCCTGTTTTTGTTCCTCATTCACAAGGATTACTGCATGCTCCTTCGTGTGGTGCGGAACCGGCAGCTTCACTAACACGCCAGCCTCGGCTCCTGTTTTCACCTCGAACGTCACGACCGTTTCTCCATCCGGCTCCTGCGAGATCTCGTAGTTGTTCAGATTCGTTTGCGATCGGGCGTGCCACCACAAGCATAGCTGATTGGTGGACTGATGGACCGCCCGGTATTGCCTTTGCCGCAAATAATCCAACATTTCGTCCAGCGCCGGCAAGCAATGCTCGTTCATCGTGTCATCCGCTATGTAGACGGGATGAATAAACATGTTCAATGTCCAGCGGAAATGGGCAGCGCGGTCAAGCGCATCATGGATCCGTTTAATATCCGCTTCCCGGGATTCCTCGTAAATGCGAGGCTCAAAAAAGCCAATCGGAATGTTCACGAACGGAATTTTGGCGTTGCCGTGTTTGTAATCGTCATAAACAAAATGAGGATAAACGGTCCCGAATCCGAAGCCGATCACATTGATCGGATTGTAGGGCGGGGTGAAGGTATGCGCCCGGGAGTTATCCCCCTTCATGCCATGAGCGTATGACCACCTGGCATGCTCTGCCCAGCCGGTGGAAGTCAGCCAGTGGTTCACCGACGCGATCGGCGTTTCGCCAAAGGCTTCCTCATACAGCTTGATCTGCTCTTCGATGTCCCCTTCGGTATAATGAAAATGAGGCTTCACAAAATCAAAGTGAACGGAAAGATCGTGCCCGTTAGCCTGAATGGCAGCATATTCTTCCTTATCGATGGCGAATTTGCCGTCAACCGGCATCAAATTCATTTGATAAGGCAACCCTTTGGCCTTCATGTAATTCGAAGCGATTACCTGATAATCCGGAGCGCATTCGTCGTCTCCTCCGTAATGAAGGAGCAGGTCGGGAACGCTTCCATCCTGGAAAGGGGGCAGCTGATGAATAAAAGGTTGCGGCTGCCGGGTCAGCAGCTCCTCTAGAAATTGCAGCCAATAATCGCCGTAAGGAAGGCTCAAGTCATGAACCCGGCTAAACGGAATCGCATCGCCTGTGCGGTAATAGCCGTCTCCGTCGTAATCGCGGTCGATCGGCCGCCCTTGGTGCATGACCCATAAGGTTTGAGGCAAATCAAAAGCGAAGTACCAGGTGTGTCCTTGCCCGATGCGATGTTCGAGGATGGCGGGGCGGGACATCGTTCTTTTGCCGGCATTCAGCAAGATGGCCGTTGTCTGCGATTCTTGTCCGGCATCTACTAATGAGAGCGGGGAGAAGATAGGCAGCAACGTGTCGCGATAACGGTACCACGGGTTGGACAATGGCCCGCCGGCTCCCTCATTCGGAACTTCTTCCGATGGAAATTGCACATACCCCGCGATGGTAAAGTCATCGTCAGGCTGGGGTTGAAGCTTGTCGAAGCGGATGCCGAACAGCTCGTCGGCGCCTTGCACAGCGAAGCCTACCAGGGTGCCTCCATGGGCCACCCATTCCTGCAACACCGTCTGTTCCGCAGCCGACATGTCGTGCAAATCCACGAAAAGAAACTTGAATCGGGCGAGTTGAGACGCGTCCGATAGTTCCGCTCGAGTCAGCGCTGCCGCAGCAAGCCCCAACTCGTCAAAAATTTCTTCGATGTACGTATACCAATAGTTGCGCTGTTCCTGAATGGCTTTTGTTTGCAAGGTTTGATCAAAAATATAACCGGTTAGGGAAGAACGGGGGATGGTCATATTAAGCCTCCTTATGGGGTCTGAAATCCGGAACCTGGAGCAAAATTCCGCCTTGATTGGAGGATTCCGCCGCCAATATGGCCGGCGCTGCCGTTTCCACGGCGGCGTACACGTCCATCTCGATAGGGGCATCCTCCAAGATCGCTTGCAGGAAGTTATGAACCGGCCATGCGTCGGCATTGCCGTGCGAGCTTCCTTCATCGGTCTCGTCGATCTTGGCCGCGGATAGAGGCCAATCCATATTCCGCCACTGGTTGTCGGCGGCCGTCCATAACTTGGGATGATCCTCCGTCGACCGGGCCCACTCCGCGGTCTGCAGCGTTCCTTTCACCTGATACCAGTGGCAGGCCGTATCCTTGCGTTCGCCATGAGGTGAAGTGAATCCGGCGGCGACTCGCAGCACCGTATCCGTGCTGGTATGCATCAGCGCTATTTCCATGTCTCTGCCCGAGTAGTTGTCAACATAATAACTTTGGGGACGCGTCCCCATGCAGGAAACCTTGGTCACTCGGCCGCCCGTGACGCTAAGCAGCGGACTAAGCGTGTGCGGCAGGTAATAAATCGGATTGTAGAACCGTTTATTTCTCCAAGTCGGCTGCACGGCTCTGCCTTCCGGCGGGGTAGCGCTTCCCACTATTTTCTCACCCGTAACCGGGTCGAAAAAGTAATCCCACTCCGCATAGTGCAAATATTCCCCTTCCGCGAACAGGATATGGCCGAATTGGCCTAAGTCTGCCATACGCCTCCATTCTTGAATAAAGCCCCAAAACCGGGTTTGCTCGGACAACTGGTATTTCGCACCTGACCTCTGAACCGTCTTCACCAGATCCCAACACTGGTCGATCGTGTAGGCAGCAGGGACTTCCGTCGTCACATGAATGCCCTTCTCCATGGCGTAACACGCGATCCCCACTTGAATATCCGGCGGAGCAGCGATCAAGACCGCATCCAGCGGCTCTTGACGCAGCATTTCCTCAAAGTCGGTGTAGCAATGCCCGCTGGAAACCCCTAAAGCCGCTCCTGCCTTCTCCACATTGGGACGGATCGTGTCGCATAGAGCGATGACCTCGCAATGCGGATGCTTGGCGTACAACCCTCCGACGTAAATCCCTCTTTTTCCCGTACCGATAATGCCCATTCTAACTTTTTTCGCCGCCATAAAGGGAATGACCTCCACAGTTGTTCTGTATACGGAACAATATTATTGATAAATTCTACTATAAGAATAATATTCTTATTTTTTTCTGTCAACAGATGTTCCATTGGCATATGAGTATAGAACAATTGATAGTTGGTTTTTCTGTTTAGTTTATCCATGGAATCTATTAAAATGTGGTTACACAAACTGGGTCGTAGGAGGAGAAAATATGAGAAATGCTTATGAACAAGAGCTTCTGATACAAAAAACCGTGGAAAGATATATCAGCCCATTCGCAAAAGTTATTGCTTTGGAAACCCGTCCGATCAGATTAGGGCTCCAATCGCAAGAAGTGCAACGTTATAAAGTAACAATACAGGTAGAGAAAGCGGAGTGTGAGGTTTTTCTAGTAACAAAAAAAGCAGAGCTATGTGAACGTCTTGTTCTAGGGCGGTTGCAGGCACAATCAGCCCAAATACCGTTCAATTATACAAACGATGTCGTTACAGATATTCCTGATTATATTTGCATGCAAGATGTAGACCATGACACAGAGTATTCAAAAATGGATATAGGGATATTTGAGAAACAGATTCCTAATGCCTTAGCACATATACACGCCTCGAATTACCGCCTTGCAAAAGAATTAGTTTGGCTCCCGATTGCTGATCGCTCATATATTTCCCGTATGCTTGATAAATGGTGGACTCCACAATGGGAAAACGCAAAAAGAAATGAAGCGTTTGTAGAGAAATTCCGAGATTATATTCCTGAAATTGAAGCCGTTTCAGCATCCATAGTCGATGAAATGGAGTATGTGATAAACGATGAACCATCACATACTTTAATCCATACGGATTTACATCCTGGGAATGTATTGTGTTCAAGTGACAATGAAGTTTTCTTTATTGATTGGGCAGATGCTCATTATGGCTCTTTTTACTTTGATATTGCTACTCGTTTTAATAGTCTAAATAAAGCACAGATTTACCGTGAAAAACTCGTGGAAGCCTATCAAATAGAAGTAACCCATGCTCATTTTGTTCAACAATGGCGAACCGCTACAAGGTATATTGGTATACGCTATATCGCTTGGACCTTTGGCAAGTGGAAAAATAGTCCCAGTACATATCAAGCGCTTAACAACTATCTAGAGATGATCGTAAGGTGAATGGAGACTTATTCGCTTTTTCATAGGATATTGGAAGCACTTCACAGTAAATAGGTGATATACTAAAACGAGCAGGAACGTTTGTTCTGTCTCGTATTTAAAAGCTTAACTAGTTTGGTTCATATGCTCCATTAACCAAGAGGTGATCGCTATGGAAGCAGCTAGAGCAATAAACCTTATTGAGGAAGAGATCATTAATGACCTCAGAGGCAAGTTTGGATGGCAAATTCAATCGATAGAAGCCAATCATTTGGGATACGGAAATATGAAGTGGATCATGAAGACCGATAGTGAATCCTTTTTCGTGAAGAAATACTGTAAAGTTAGGTATCGAAGAGGACTTGAAGACGTCCACGAAGCATTGCGGTGTCAAGATTTGATGTATCGTGATGGCATACCTTGTCAGCCTGTCTATTCATACAACAATCGGTATATTCATCGTTTACCATCCGAAGAAGACTATATGATAACTGGTGTCAGTAAAGGGGAGCTTATCCAGGCAGGGACCGCTAATCTCCAACAAATGTACAGTCTTGGGGAAGCCACTGGAAGAATGCACAAATGGATGACCATCCATTTGCCTCGACGCACCGTTTTACACTGGGAGCTGCCAAGCAAGCATAACATGATGGCCAGACTAGAATTAAATTTGCATGAAACAGAAGAAGCCAATCACGATAAATACGTACTAGCTATTCAAAAGCAAATGGAAATACTTGGCGGACTAGACATGGATATTTTCCATGAATGCTCTAAGGGATGGGCTCATTGGGATATGCATGTTGACAATCTTTTGTTTTCCATGGATGGAGTTGCTGATATTGTCGACTTTGATCGAGTACAGTTTGTTTATCCTGATTTTGATATCTCACGAGCGCTGCTATCCTGTGCTCTTAAAGATGCCCAAATGCGGCTGGATGCTTTAGAGGCTTATGTAGAAGGATACAGGGTACATATGAGCTTATCTAATGAGCAACTTGTTCGATCCATTAAACTTACTTGGTATAAGGAGTTCAAGTGGGTACATGCAATGTATGGCAGTGACAAGACAATGGGACGTTTTATTGATGAGATGATCTGGATCGGGGACAATTGGAACAAATTGAATGATATATTTAAGCTCTGAATGATTCAATAAAATTGAATTAGTAACTTGAGGGGTTCGAAGTGAATTGTTTAATACTAACAAGTGCTTCTCATGGAATAGGTGAAGCCTAAAACGTGAGGGAGGTGCTTGCTAAGCACGGTAGGGGTGAGGCGGAACCATAACGCTACGGCAGAGACTGTCGATTCATTGTTAAGGGAGATGAAAGCCGCCGTTCCAAGAAAGGCCATATACGCTCTAGTCCGACTTTTCCGAACTGCGTGGCGGGAGCGGAGGAGGAGGCGGTCTCTAGTCCGACTTTTCCTATTTGCAGAGCCGTTTCCGTACGGTCCCTCCAGAAAACGCCGCTCTAATTCGGCCAATTCGGACTACAGAGCGGTTCCGGGCGGTGAGGCGCGCGGTAGTCAGACTTTTTCGGACTAAGGAGCAAGGGTACGGGCGCCAGGCTGCTCACGCTCGAGAATGCTCTTCGTCTCGAGTAGGGTATAGCTGGTTGCGGAAACCCGGCGGAATAGGAAGATCACGGATAGTCGTCCTAGGGAAAGTTTTTTAGAAAAAACGTAACACGATGAACAAAAGAAGGAGGGCAGGAGGAGGGAGTGGAGAAGCGAAGTGTCCGTCTTTGAATGGTGGCCCAACAACGACTAACTTCCATCCAAAGGCCATGCTTTCAACAACGGTCGGAGCCCGC
>NZ_BIMA01000117.1 GCF_004000845.1 Paenibacillus koleovorans NBRC 103111 | reverse complement strand
AGCTGAAAGGGAGGCAGACCACCAGGTAACCGTGACTGCTACTCTGAAAATTCGCCTCATTTTCATCATCTATGGTGCCGTACAAGCGCCATGGGAGTCTGCAGTCCGAAAAAGTCGGACTGCGGGAAGGTGGCTGGCTGCTATTGATGCCGTAGTCCGACTTTGCCGAATTGGAGAGGCGGTTTCAGACGAGCGGTCGCCAAAACGGCCCTGCAAGTGGGCAAAATCGGACTAGAGCACATTTCGACCCCCATAGTTCAGATGCAGTCAGGGTTTTTCGGACTGGAGAGCGGCACGGTAGGCTGGGGTGTGTGAGCGGCTCAAGATGGGCTGGTTACTGGCCTGAGCGGAAGGGATAGTGTGGAAAACGTAGGTGGACGGAGGGAGTATGGCTAGAATAGGCTGAAAGAGAGGCAGACCACCAGGTAACCATGTTTGATGCAGTCCGAAAAAGTCGGACTGTGGGAAGGTGACGAGCTGCTATTGACTCCGCAGTCCGACTTTGCCGAATTGGAGAGGCAAAGTCCGGCGGCTGCTAGCCAAAACAGCTTTGCAAGTGGGCAAAGTCGAACTACATCACGGTTTGGCCCGCCGCGGTGCTGCGTAGTCCGAAAAAGTCGGACAACACAAGCAAACCGCGCCGCGCTACCGCTCCCCCGCCAAAAACCGAAACACCCGCTCGTCCACGACCGCCGGCTCCGCCGGCACCGCGTCCAAGCGGAACGGCTCGCGCGCGAGCTCCGCCGCGCGCAAAGGCTCCGGCTGAGCGATCAAGCCGCTCAGCCAAGCCAAGGCGCCGACGACGCGCTCCGGCGGCGTCCCGGCACCCCGCCAAGCGGCGAGGGTCGTCGACCCGTGCCGCTTGGAGAGCCGCTGCCCGTCGGCCCCGACGAGCAGCGGCACATGCGCGAACCGAGGAGCCGGCAGCGCCAGAGCCTCGTACAGCTGCAGCTGGCGCGGCGTCGAGTCGAGCAGATCGGCGCCGCGCAGCACATCGGTGATGCGCATCGCCGCATCGTCGACGACGACGGCCAGCTGGTAGCCGAACACTTCATCGGCCCGTCGGACGATGAAGTCGCCCCCATGCTGGCTCGGACTAAACCGCTGCCATCCTAGGAAGGCATCCTCGAATTCAATTCCATCTTCCTCCGGCATGCGAAAGCGAATAGAGGGCGTCTTGCGCGCCGCCCGTTCCGCCCGCTCGTTCGCCGTCAGCCCCCGGCAAAGACCGGGATATGCCGGCCCCTCGGATGCGAGGCCGTGCGGGGCGCTGGCGATTTGCTGCAGGTCCGCTCGGCTGCAAAAGCAAGGATAGAGCGCGTCCTTCTCGAACAGCTGTCGCATGGCCGCTTCGTAGAGCTTCAATCGCTCGCTCTGCGTATATGGCGCATCCGGTCCGCCAATATCCGGCCCGGTATCCCAGTCGATGCCGAGCCAGCGGAGATCGTCCAGGATCTGCTGTGCCAGCGAGGGTTTGGAGCGGTATGTATCGATATCCTCCATGCGCAGCAGGAACTCTCCGCCCACGCTTCGCATCTGCAGCCATGCAAGCAAAGCGGTGCGAGCGTTGCCGAGATGCAGTTGACCGGATGGAGTGGGGGCGAAACGTCCCCGGCGTCGATTGGCGTCCACAGAAACCGGCTCCTTTCCCAAGTTGCGAAAAAGAGCAGGACGGTTGTCTCTGCTCTTTCACTTCTCTCTATATGTTGCTGCTTTAAAATCTGTTTGTCTTGTTCTTACATGGAAGTAATGGCGGAGCTGACGGGATACTCGTTGACCGATCAAATCGGTCTGTCGAGGCTGCGAAGTGTTGCTTTCGATGCCAATGCTTCGGCGAACCTGCGGTTCTCATCCCGGATTCGGGGAAGTAATGGCGGAGCTGACGGGATTCGAACCCGCGGTCTCCTGCGTGACAGGCAGGCATGTTAGGCCTCTACACCACAGCTCCGCGTTACCAAGTTCCGCTGGATCTCAGCGGGACAAGTAGTATCTTAGCACGAATCCGCAGGCGGTGCAAGCGAATAATGTCGAACGAGGAAGCGGCCCTTTCTTGAATGGGGCATTTTCGGGTATGATAGAGAGAAGGCTTCAGACGAACCCCGAAAAAGTCCAGTCTCTTGCACCAAACGAAAGGATGTTCAGCTTGGAAACCAACATTTCGCAGCAGCAAGCCGCTATAGCTGCAACTGCACTACCGCAGCTTTCGCCCGAGACCACGCCAACTAGAGACGCCAAACCGATCCGCTTTCTCGTCACGATCTTCATCCTGACTCGGATTTTGATCTACGTGACCGCCTATTTCGGCATGAACTTGTTCTCCTTCTACGATCACCCGTCCGACTACAAGGAGGCTGGCTGGCCCGGCTCGCAAGAGCAGATGATGCTTATCGAAACCGAAATGCTCGAGACGAAGGTGCCCATACGCAAGACATTCATGACCGCCGATACGTTCGCTTACGTCAATATGGCCGAGAGCGGATACGACAACTATAAAATCGACGAGCCCCATCCACCGGCGAACTGGGTGTTTTTCCCGATGTTCCCTCTGGCGATGCGGGCGGTTATGGAGATTACGCCTTCCTCTCTGGATCCGATCGCAATCGGTCTGATCTTGTCCAATCTGTTCCTGCTCGCCGCCATGATCTTCTTCTACAAAATCGCCATCCTGCGCGGACTCAAAGACATGCATGCCCGGATCGTCGTCTGCCTGCTGCTGATCGCACCCGCCGCCTTGTTCTTCGCCGTCCCGTACACGGAAAGCCTCTTCCTGATGCTTGCCTTAGGAGCCGTGTATTTCTCAATGACGCGCAATTGGCTGCCGGCTTTCCTGCTGGCCGGATTAACGACGGTGACGCGCAACGTGGGAGCGGTTATTTTCCTCTACACGTTCTGCTCGATGCTGCTGCACAAAGGCATTTGGCGCTTCCATTGGCGCGACTGGCGCTTACTGCTGTACGTGCTCTTGGGCTGCGTACCGCTCGCCAGCTATCTCGGCTACATGAAGTGGCTGACCGGCGATTTCCTCGCCCCGCTAAACGAGCAGATCAATTGGGGCCGGCATACGACACTGCCTTTTGTCAGCTACATACGCTATCTAAAGCATCCTTACTTCGGAACGAGCTCGGGCTGGGAAAACGGCTTGATTTCGTTCGCAATCGCAACTGCTGTGCTGCTGGTGTTTATCGCCTATGCGCTTGTTAAGCGCGGCAAGCTGTTCAAAAGCGGACAAGAGCTTCTGCTCTATGGTACGGGCTTGCTGTTGGTCATCATTCCGTTCAGCAGCGGCGAGCATTTGGCCAGTATTCCGCGGTACATGACCGTATGCTTCCCGTTTTATCTATATTTGGTTGAAATGCTGCGCAGGCAGTTGACCGCGGTGGCCGGTTACGCTCTATTTTCGTTCATGTTCCATTTTATCTTTATCATCGGTTACTTCAACCGCTATTTGTTCGTTTTTTAGTCCAGGCCCTTGGTTCCCTAACAAAATGTTCCTGTCGGCCCTGGGCGGTTGCGGGTTTGGTTGCGGCGCCGCGATCAGGTATAATGAAGAGGGGCACGCAATACAACAGAGAGCAGGCCTCATTTTATAAGATAGGATGGAGACCCAAGTGTCCGCACAGATGAACAACGCATCGAGGGGCTGGAGCAGCAAAGTGCGTGTCTCCATGACAGGCTTGCGCCGGTGGTTCAAGTACAAATATTTGCTCTTGTTTCGGGCCAAAGGGGGAGCGGCGAAAGTGTCGATCGGCTTTGCCATCGGCTTGTTCGTCGAGATGTTTACGCTGCCTACGTTCGGTCTCGCCTTTTTTCTTATTTTTCCGCTTGTCTATTTGTTCAGATCCAGCCTGGCCGGGGCGCTGATCGGATTTGTATTCGGCAAAGTCATTTATATCCCGATGGCCTTCTTCAATAATAAAGTAGGGGGATGGATCGTCCCCGACAATATCAACAAATGGATCACATTTTTACCCGAATGGCTCGAAAGAATGCTCTACGTCAACATTAAGCTGATTGTGGGAGGTATGGTGGACGGGATTTTGCTCGGGCTGCTGTTCTATTGGCCGATCAAGCTGCTGCTGGAGTTATACACGGCTCGGAGAACGGAGAAACGCCGGGCGCGCCGCGCATTGCTATCGTCGGCATCCGTTACTGTATCGCAGGAAGACCAACCTTAGCTGCAGCAGCTGTATAACCGCAACCAATTCTTAACAGGAGACGATCCGTCCGGCATGAAAAAGATGCTTGACGGAAGTCTCCTTCTCATTGTATAGTGACTTTAACAGTTAAAAGCATAAAAGCTTAAAAGCTTAAAAGCGAACAAGCGCGAAAGTGCTTTATATTTTATTCGAGGAGCGTGGCATCAATGATAGCAGTTACTTCCAGCAAGGTGTCGGACGAACGGATCGACGAGATCGTGCACCACATTGAGAAATTCGGCGTGCAAGCGCATGTGTCTAAAGGAACGGACCGGACCGTCATCGGCATTATCGGCAAGGCCGATCCGAAGCTCGCGGAGCAGCTCCGCCAAATGTCGGGCATCGAGAACGTCATCAAGATCTCGAAGTCTTACAAGCTCGCTAGCCGTGACTTCCATCCGGACAATACGGTGATCAAGATCAACGATGTCTCCATCGGCGGCGACGAGCTCGTCATCATGGGCGGCCCTTGCGCCGTAGAATCGCCGGAGCAGATCGACGAGATCGCACGGCTCGTGAAGCTCTCCGGCGGCCAAGTGTTGCGCGGCGGTGCATTCAAGCCTAGAACCGGCCCATACAGCTTCCAGGGCGTCGGCGTAGAAGGTCTCGTGATGATGGCCGAAGCCGGCCGCAAGCACGGACTGCTCACCATCACCGAAGTCATGACGCCGGAGTACGTGGACGTCTGCGCCGAGTACGCCGACATCCTCCAAGTAGGCACGCGCAACATGCAGAACTTCGACTTGCTCCGCAAGCTGGGTACTTGCAACCGTCCCGTCCTGCTGAAGCGCGGCTTCAGCGCTACTTACGACGAGTTCCTCAATGCCGCCGAATATATCCTGGCCAGCGGCAATCCGAACGTGATGCTCTGTGAACGCGGCATTCGTACGTTCGAGACTTACACGCGCAACACGCTCGACTTGTCCGCCATTCCGGTGCTGCAATCGCTCAGCCACTTGCCGGTCATCTCCGACCCGAGCCACGGTACGGGACGCCGCGAGCTGGTCGAGCCGATGAGCAAGGCTTCAGTCGCCGCCGGCGCCGACGGCCTCATCGTCGAGATGCACACCGATCCGGACAACTCCATGACCGGAGACGGCGTTCAATCGCTCTTCCCGGATCAGTTCGCCAAGCTGCTGCTGGACCTGGAGAAGCTCGCGCCGCTGTGCGGCAAAACGTTCAACACCGCTAAATCCTTCCAATTCGCATAAGGTTTGCTTGAACCCCAAACCTGATTTTGTTCCCGTCCTATAGGACGGGAACCTTTTTTTGTGTAGAATAAACAACAAAGAGCATAAATCCATATTCCGCCGAAGAAACGGATAGAGGGAGCAGACTATGCTAACGGTAAGAGAAATCTTGCAACGACCGGTGTTTTCTTCCGCTACAATCCTTGCAGGGGAAGGCGGGCTGGACCGACCGGTAAGATGGGTGCACATCTTGGAGGAAACGGATGCGGAGCGCTTTGTCAACGGCGAGGAGCTCATTCTGACGACCGGCATTCTCATTTCCATGGATGCCGCGGCTTCGGTCCGCTATATGGAGAAGCTGATCGCACAAGATGTTTCCTGCTTATGTCTGGAGCTTAGTACCCGGTTCGACCAAGTTCCGTCACAGATGCTCGAACTGGCGGAGAGGCACAAATTTCCGTTGCTCGCTTTTCCTAAAACGGTTCGGTTTATCGACATTACCCAGGACATCAACTCCTCGATCATTAATCGGCATCAGCTTAATTTACGGGAATTGGAGATGATCTCCAGGCAGTTCCATCGAATGACGCTAACCTCACAGGGGATGCCGAGCGTCTTGAAGCTTCTGCAGGCCAGCACCGCCAGCCAGGTTGTGTTCTTACCGGCCGAAGGGCAGCCCGTCTTCGTTCCGTCCCTCCCCCCCAAGTCACAGGAAGATACGTTGGACATGCTGAATGGTTGGCTTCGGGTAGAAAAGGAGGATGCTTGGGAGACCGAGCCGCTGCTAAAGGAGTGGAGGGAGCGGATCGCACTGGCGCAAGCGGTTGGGGCGCTCGGGAAAACCTGGGGTTTCCTGGTGATGCTGCTCGATCGCAAAACCCAAGAAAGGGATTACCTCATACTGGATGCGGCGGCACTTTCTGTAGCGCACGATTTGTTGAGAAAACGTTATATGGAGGAGAGGCGGCTCTACTCCGAAAATTTGTGGGTTGACGATCTGCTTCTTGGCCGGGTACGCGATGTAGAGCGGCTAAGCGCCGTTACAGGGGTTCATACACTTTCATCTAGGGAGCAATTGTATCGGATTGGAATCATCGAGTTCGGGGAAGCTGCAGGATACGAGAAGCTGGAGGACTACGGAGAGGACACAATAGGCCTTCATCTCTCGATCATGGTCCGATCGCTATTCGAGCTGCAGGGCTTTCATCCGTTCATGACGTTGAAGAACAACAGACTTGTGGTGATCGCTGTCAATAAGTCTTCACCCAAATCGTTCGCTGGTCGATATCAAAAAGTTATTTCGCAGCTATTTGCCTTGAGGGAAGAGAAGATCGGTGATCTTCAGCTTCGCGTCGGGATTAGCCGCACATACCGGAATTTGCTGGAGGCGCCCGATGGCTACAAGGAATCTGTCCAGGCCATGAGCGTGCTGCCTTGCTTGCGCTCCGAGGCGATCTATTATGACGAGCTTGGTGTCTACCAGTTGCTTCAGAGCATCGAAGACCGCTCGGTTCTTCAACAATATGTATTCACACAGCTAGGTCCGCTGCTGGAGCACGACAAGGAGAAGGGCTCCGAGCTGGCAAGAACGTTGGAGGTTTACTTGGAGCTCGACGGATCGAAAGCGGATGCCGCGGAACGGTTGTTTATTGTTCGGCAGTCGTTGTACTACCGGCTCAAGAAGATTACTCAGCTGCTTGGCCCGGATTGTCTGATCGGCGAACGCAGGCTGGCGCTTCAGATGGCGATTCGAGCGCGCTTGTTTCTGGATAAAGCCAAAGGCGGTTTGTGATTTGTACAGAATGTCTAATGCGGTACGCATGGCTTTGCTATACAGTGGTTTAAAAATCGTTAACCACTATGGAGCGTGAGCAGGATGACAACTATTTACAGAGGCAAGCATTGGCGAACTGGACAAGGTGTTGAGCTGGAAGTGAACGGAGACCTTATTACGGGCTGCAGGGAAACCCAATATGAAGGAACAGCCTGGATAGGACCAGGCCTGATCGATATCCAGGTCAACGGAATCGGCGGGTTCAACCTGAACGACGGTAATTGCAGTCTGGAAACATTGCAAAATATAGTGGGCGTTCTTCACCGATACGGAGTGACCCGGTTCTGTCCCACAATCATAACCGGAGAATATGAACTTATGCTGCATGGAATTCAGACGGTTGCCCATGCATGCCGGGAAGATCTTCAGGTGCGGAACGCCGTATTGGGAATTCATGTCGAAGGGCCTTATATCTCGAGCGAGGATGGCCCCAGAGGAGCGCACAAAAAAGAATGGGTCAGAAATCCGGATTGGAAGGAGTATATGGCTTGGCAGGAAGCGGCGGAGGGGCGGATATGCAAAGTAACGCTTGCGCCTGAGTTGCCGGGGGCTATCGATTTTATACGTCGTCTCGCCAAGGAGGGAGTTGTTCCCGCGATCGGGCATAGCGCGGCGACAGAGCAAGAAATCCGGCAAGCTGTTGAAGCCGGGGCACGGATGAGTACTCACTTGGGCAATGGCTCCCATCTGATGCTCCCCCGACATCCCAATTATATTTGGGCTCAACTGGCCGAAGACCGGATGTGGGCCGGACTGATCGGCGATGGCTTTCATCTGCCCCTATCCACTTTGAAATCCATGCTTCGAGCGAAGGGAAGAAAGGCCATTATCACAAGTGATGCTTCCTATTTGGCGGGAATGCCGGCAGGTACGTACGATAGCCACAATGGCAAGGTAGTCCTGGAACCAAACGGTCACTTGCATCTTGCCGATTCACCTGGAATTTTGGCCGGATCGGCTCTTCCGCTTTCAACCGCATTGGCTGTCATGAGCTCACACGGCATCTGCACGCTAGGGGAGTCAATCGACATGGCCTCCTTGCATCCGGCAGAACTGTTTGGATTGGATCGAACGGGAGCAGGCGGTTTGGAGATTGGCTCCCCCGCCGATATGATCGTGTATACGAGCAATGACAATTCAATCTTTCGAATAGACAAAACTATTAGTCGGGGCAACGTTGTATACGACAGGGAAGCAGAGCAAGCGGTCCGGCCGACCTGATCAAGGCCTGCATACTGTGCAACGGAATACGAAGAGCGCCGGAATCGACGAATCAGCATTCGCGAGCTCCGGCGTTTTTTTGTTTGCCAATCCGGATCCAGCTTCTATGACATTTTGTAAGTAAAACTACATTAAATCATTTCCGGAGGGCGATTCTATTGACACTTTGTCTAATGATGCCTGCCGCTCCCCCGCCTATACTAATAGTGATAACCAGACAGGGAGGGGCATATAAACGAAATGGACAAGAACAAGCTCAACAACTATATAGGGGGTCGTTGGGTTTCCTCCCCTTCTATTCATGCGGATGTGCTGAACCCTGCTACAGGGGCGAACATAGCTTCCGTTCCCTGCTCGTCGAGAGCGGAATTGGACGCAGCCGTAGAAGCTGCAAGCGCGGCCTTCGCTGAATGGAGAACCGTCCCCGCTCCGCGGAGGGCGAGGGTGCTATTCCGGTACCAGCAGCTCTTGAACGAGCATGCGGAAGAGCTTGCCCGGATCATAACGATGGAGAACGGGAAAAATTTGGCCGAAGCTCGGGGAGAGGTTCAGCGCGGCATCGAATGCGTCGAATTTGCCGCAGGAGCGCCAACTCTGCTTATGGGCAGTCAGCTTCAGGACATTGCGTCCGGCATAGAATCGGGCATGTATCGGTACCCGATCGGAGTCATAGGCGGGATCACGCCATTCAATTTTCCGATGATGGTCCCTTGCTGGATGTTTCCGCTCGCGATTGCATGCGGGAACACCTTCGTCCTCAAGCCGTCGGAGCGAACGCCGTTGCTTGCCAATCGACTGGCTGAGCTGTTGGAGGAGGCCGGTCTGCCGCCAGGCGTGCTGAATGTCGTTCATGGAACCCATGATGTGGTGAACGGGCTGCTGGAGCATAAGGCGGTTCAAGCGATCTCCTTCGTCGGCTCGCAGCCGGTTGCCGAATATGTGTACAGGACGGGGGCGCTGCACGGCAAACGAGTGCAAGCGCTCGCCGGAGCCAAGAATCATTCGATCGTGCTGCCGGATGCGGATCTTGAGCTCGCCGTGACGAATTTGATCGGAGCCGCCTTCGGGTCCGCGGGCGAGCGGTGCATGGCATGCGCGGTAGTCGTGGCGGTAGGCGATATTGCCGACAAGCTTGTGGAGAAGCTGCTCGAGGCGGCTCATGCCGTCAAGATCGGAGATGGAATGGACGAATCTACATTCCTGGGGCCGCTGATCCGGGAGGAGAACAGAGCTCGCACCATCCGCTACATCGAGACGGGCGTGCAGGAAGGCGCCATCATGCTCCGAGACGGCCGAGAAGACGAGGCGTCTAGCGGAAGCGGGTTTTTCATCGGTCCAACTGTTTTCGATCGCGTGGAACCCGGAATGAAGCTTTGGCAGGACGAAATCTTTGCTCCTGTGCTGTCTATCGCGAGAGCGGCTGATTTGGAGGAAGCAATTGCGATAGCGAATCGATCCCCGTTCGCCAATGGAGCCTGTCTATACACGAATAGCGCCAGAGCAGTCAGGAAATTCCGCGATGAGATAGATGCAGGCATGCTGGGCATCAATTTGGGCGTTCCCGCGCCTATGGCATTTTTTCCTTTCTCGGGGTACAAAAAGTCCTTTTACGGGGATCTTCATGCGAACGGCCGGGACGGCGTGGAGTTCTACACGCGCAAAAAAATGGTGACGGCCCGCTATTGAGTCGTCTTGCCTATGTTTCTCGCCGAGAATCATATCCTATGCTGAGTGAGGAATGGAAGGGGAAGGACGATGCAACTAAAGGCGCTGGAAAGCTACCGTACAACGCTCTATGATGTCGCCGGCCAATTGCCGAGATTGATCTATGATCGGTCCCAAGCGGCCTTTCGGGCTGGTGAAGAACAGAAGGATCGCATCGACGGCACGGAGTCGCTAGCCGCTCGGCAGCGTTTCGTCCGAGAACGGCTTATTGACGGGCTGGGTGGGATTCCGCCATCGGATCATCCGTTGAATTCCAGAGTTACGGATGTTCTTATTGAAGAAGCTTATTGTGTCGAGAAAGTCGTCTTCGAATCTCGGCCGCAGACGTTCGTGACGTCCAACGTATACATTCCTGCTGGCATTGCCTCGCCGACAGGCGCCGTGTTGTTCCTGTGCGGTCATTCCGAGGAAGCCAAGCATAACCGGGCGTACCAGACGGTCTGTCAGTTTCTCGTCCGCAGCGGCTTGATCGTCCTTGCGATGGATCCGATCGGACAAGGGGAACGGCAAAGCTACTTGGACCCCGCTACCGGCGAAAACCTGATTCGGTGGGGAACGACCGAGCACGATTACACAGGTACTCAATGCCTCTTGCTCGGAGACAGCCTCGCCCGTTACTTCCTGCACGACGCGATGCGGGCTATCGATTATTTGTACACGCGCCCGGATGTGGACCCGGCGAGAATCGGCGTGACGGGCAACTCCGGCGGAGGGCTGCAGACGATGCTGCTCATGATGACGGACCCGCGCATTGCGGCGGCCGCTCCCGCTACCTACGTCATGAGCAGGGAGTCCTTCCTTCACTCCGGACAGACGCAGGACGCGGAGCAAATATGGCCCGGCATGACGGCACAGGGTATCGATCATGAGGATGCGCTGCTGTGTATGGCTCCCCGTCCGGTTCGAGTTTTGGCGGCCAAATACGATTTTTTTCCGATCGAAGGGACGCGCCGAACCGTCGAGCGCGCCAAGCGCTACTGGGAGCTTCATGGTGCGGGCGAGCTGCTCGATCTGGTGGAGGACGAAGCGGAGCACGCCTATACGGTGCCAATGGCTAAAGCCGCATCCCGGTTTTTTTCCGTGCACCTGTTGGGGAATGAGGCAAAGGCGGTTGACGAAAAGGATGTTTCTCCTCTGGAGCCGTCTCTGCTCTGGTGCATGGACTCGGGACAGGTGAAGCTTGATTGGCCTCATGCTCGTGCCGTTCATGAAGAAAATCTCGATCGTCTTTACCTCTGCCGAAGCCTGCGCATGGCCAATCCGGACGAAGTGCGCAAAGCGCGAGCGCTGGCTTGGCTCAAGAGCAAGGTATTCGCCGGACGAATTCCATGCGAGCTGAATCCAAGGCAGATCCGATTTGCCCAGGGCAACCGCTACTTGGGCGAGCTTGCCGTGGAAAGCAGCATCTGGCGGAGTCAGAGGGAGTTATTCAGCCATGGCTTAACATTCCGATCTTACGAGCACTTGGATCAGGAGCTGCCGGTTACGATAGCCATCTGGAACAGTGGGACGAGAGAGATCGAGCGTCACTTGGACTGGATCCGGAGCACATGCAAGTCCGGCAGAGCCGTCCTGGTCCTGGAGGTGACGGGGGCCGGCGGTCTGGAGCCCCACTCGCCTCTGAACGCGGACCCATACAGCGGCAATCACGGCATCATGTGGAAGCTGATGAACGATCTTATATGGCTGGACGACAGCCTGGCGGCGATGCGTACCTATGACATCATTCGGGCGTTGGACTTTCTTGACGAGCATAGGCGGGTCAGCAGCCAGGATACCCGGCTGTACGCATACGGTCTGAGCGGCATCTACGCGCACATTGCCGCGTTTCTTGACGACAGGGTACGCGAAATTGAAGTAACCGGTTGCGTGGAGAGTCTGGAGGAGGTAGCAGTCTCCCGGTATTACAACACCAATCGGATGCTAAGCGCTGTACTGCCTGGGATGCTGCAGGTGTGCGATTTGCCGGAGCTGCGGCGTTGGAGGCTGCAGACGGAACAGCCCGACGGAAGAAGGGAAGGTCAAGTATGAGAATCAAGGAGTTGGAGCAATACACAGGCTTTTATGATTTCAGGGACCAATTGAAGAGGTGGGTGTATGAGCGTTCCCTCGAAGCTTTCCGTGCGGGGGATTCGTCGCGAGACGCAGTAGGAGATGTGCAAGAGCTGGAGCGTCGGCAGGCATGGATCCGACAGCAGTTTCTCCACTCGATCGGCGGTCTTCCGGAAGAGGCGCCCTCACTCGAGCCTGATCTCACAGGCACGATACCTTGCGACGGCTATCGCATCGAGAAGGTGCTGTTCCACTCCAGGAACAAGACGGCGGTTTCCTCCAATCTGTATATTCCCGATGGCCTGGATGCCCCTACCGGAGCGGTGCTGTTTCTAAGCGGACACTTCGAAATGGCCAAGCACCATCCCGACTATCAGTGCGTATGCCAGCATCTTGTGCGAGCAGGTCTGGTCGTGCTTGCAATCGATCCCATCGGGCAAGGAGAACGGCTCAGCTATTATGAGCCTGCCGCGTCGGCAGCATTGATACGCGGGGGGGTTGCGGAGCACGATCATGTTGGCAGCCAGTGCCTGCTGCTCGGAGACAGCCTTGCCCGTTACTTTCTTCACGATGCGATGCGTGCGGTAGATTACTTGTGTACCCGCCCTGAGGTGGACCCAGCTCGAATCGGTGTAACGGGTAATTCGGGCGGAGGGACGCAGACCTCTATGATGATGCTCGCCGACCCGCGCATAGCAGCGGCGGCTCCCGCAACATTCATTATGAACAGACGCACTTATTTATATGCCGGCGGTGCCCAGGATGCGGAGCAGATCTGGCCGGGGTTCTCCTCCGCCGGTCTGGATCATGAGGATATTTTACTGGCTATGGCGCCTAAGCCGGTTCTGGTGCTTGCCGTAAAATACGATTTTTTCCCGATAGAAGGCACGCGGGAGACAGTCGATCGAACCAGAAGGTTTTGGGAGATGTACGGAAGAGAAGCAAATCTCCGTTACGTGGAAGATACTTGGACCCATCGTTATACGGAGAAGCTCGCTCGGGCGGCCGCTCAATTTTTCTCCGAGCATCTGCTGCGCCGTGACGCCGCCAGTGGAGCCATCCGCCCCATGGAGCCTGCAGAGCTATGGTGTACGGGATCAGGTCAAGTGCACGGAGCGGATAGCCGGAAGGTCTATCATGAGAACATCGATCGGGCCGCGCAGTCGTCCCTCTATCGGGCCGGACTGCAGCCGGAGGCAAGGAGAGATCGCGCGCTTGGCTGGCTCAGGGACAAAGTGCTGGCCAACCGGGAGCATGGCGAGCTCAATCCGCGTCTGAATATGGTCAAGGGCTACCTCGACGAGTTAAGTGTATACAATGCGGCATGGTGGTCGCAGAAAGGCATAATGAATTACGCCTGGATTTTCAGAAGCGTTCACCTCGCCAACGAAACGCTGCCCGTTACGATTGCCGTGTGGGACGGAGGAACGCATAGCATGCAGGCGCATATCGGCTGGATTCGGACCCGGTGCGCACAAGGCTATAGCGTGATGGTACTGGATGTGTCCGGAGTGGGTATTCTGCAGCCGCATGCTTTAAGCAATCGGGACACGCTGGATTTCTATGAAATTATTCATAAGCTAGCTTGCGACTTGATTTGGCTGAACGACAGTCTTGCCGCGGTAAGAGTAAACGATGTGCTGCGAGCCGTTGACGTTGTTAAGGAGCTCCCTTTGATGGATTATACACAGGTCCAGGTGTATGCGTACGGCAAATACGGCGTATACGGGCTGCTGGCGGCAAGCCTGGACGAGCGGATTGAAGCTGTGAGCTGGGAGAAGCCGTTGTCGTCCTACGAAGAGCTCGTGAGGTCGCAGTATTACGACTCCCGCGATATCAGCAGTATTCTGCTTCCCGGTATTTTATCCTATTGCGATCTTCCGGAGCTGAGGGATTGGTGCGGGGCTCGATTTCGGTCGTTGCATGGATAAGGAATCCAGCCAGGACTATGGCTGGCCAAGAGGGAGAGGTTAAGGATGATGGATCCGATCCAAGTCGTTCTTGTAGGGATTGGAGGATATGGGAACGTATATATGAAGGAATTGCTGGCATTCGAGGCCGAGGAGGCCGTCCGGCTGGCCGCCGTAGTGGACCCCCGGCCGGAGGGAAGCAGCTATTATGAGGCTCTGCTCAATCGGAGTATTCCGATCTATTCCGATATCGAGAGCTGCTTCCGCGAGGTCGCAGCCGATCTGACAGTCATCTCGACGCCTATTCAGCTTCACGCCGAGATGACCTGCTGCGCGCTTGCCCACGGCTCTCATGTCCTCTGCGAGAAACCGGCGGCGGCTACGTTGGAGGAAGTAGACGCCATGATCGAAGCGAGAGATCGGTACGGCAAGCTCGTGGCGATCGGCTACCAATGGGCTTATTCTCCGATCTTCCAGGCGCTGAAGTCCGATATTGCAGCTGGAGCGTTCGGTCGGCCGATCCGCTTCAAGATGGCGGTGCTCCGCCCGCGCGGCTGGAGCTACTACGGGCGCAATCAGTGGGCCGGCAGGCGAATCGACGAGCGAAGCGGCCGATGGGTGCTGGACTCCGTCGCGAATAACGCTTCCGCGCATCATTTGCATATATTGTTCTTCCTGCTGGGACAAACCTGGAATTCGAGCGCGGCGCCGCACTTCGTCGAGGCGGAGCTATACAGGGCGAACGACATCGAGAACTTCGACACCAGCTTCATTCGGGCCTTTGCCGGCGAGACGGTCGAGGTGCTGTTCTACGCCACTCATGCGGTCAACCGGGAAGAAACCCGGTTCCGGCTGGAGTTCGAGCATGCGGTAGTGAGCTATGACGATGGGGACGGACGGCTGAGGGTCGCCTGTCACGATGGCACGCGGAAGGATTACGGTCCGCTGGACGTTCCGCATTCGGTCAAATGGGAGTCGGTGCTTAACGCCGTAAGAGAGGGGGGCGACGTATCCTGTGGTTTGGAAGCGGCCCGAGCACAAACCCTCTGTATTCATGGCGCCCATCGGTCTATGCCATCAATCGCAAGCTTTCCCGAGCAGATGACCATAATCGATCAACAGCTGCAAGCTACTTGGGTGGAAGGCTTGTCCGAGGCGATCTCGCTTTGTTATGAAGGGAACATGCTCACCCATGAGGCCGGATTTGACTGGGCCGCTGCCGGCGAGAAGGTTGATCTCCGCAGCCCGGGACTGGAGGCGAGTCATGAATCGATTTTATAATTGGCTGGTTGCTCGACAAGACGAGATGACCGGCCTGCTTCGGTTGCTTGTAGAGCTCGAGTCCCCGTCTGCGGATAAAGCGTTGAATGATCGAATCGGCGCCTACATCGGCGAAGCATTCGTAAGGCTGACCGGCGGCAGCACTGTTTCCATCGAGGATATGCAATATGGGAATCATATTCGCTGCGAATGGGGAAGCGGACCTGACCAAATTTTGCTGCTCGGTCATTTCGATACGGTATGGCCGCAGGGACAATTGCAAGTGATGCCCTTTCGCATAGAGAACGACAAGGCGTTCGGACCCGGGACGGTGGATATGAAAGCAGGCTTGGTCCAAGCGCTGTACGCCGTTCATGCGCTTCGGCAGCTGGAGGTGCATCCACATGCCAGAATCGTACTGCTGTGCACCTCCGATGAAGAGGCTGGCAGCCCCTCCTCCCGGGACTTGATCCTGGAAGAGGCGGGTAAGAGCAAGTGTGTGCTGGTGTTGGAATCAACCACGTATCCGGTCAAGAAAATGATCACCGCCAGACGCGGCATCGGTATTTATCGGCTGAAGATCAAGGGGATATCCGCCCATGCCGGCAGTCTTCAACAGCAAGGAGTAAGCTCGATCGAGGAGCTGGCGAGACAGATTCAGCATATTCACGGATTGGCGGACCGATCGGTCGGAATCTCCTTGAACGTTGGCAAAGTGAGCGGCGGGACAGCCTTCAATGTAGTGGCAGACTACGCAGAAGCCGAAATCGATCTTAGGTTCCTGGAGAAAGAGGACGGCAACCGGATGAACGAGCGGATAATGAACCTGCTGCCGATACTGCCAGGGATCCAGCTGGAAGTGAGCGGCGGCATCAATCGATATCCGATGTATCGCGACGATCGAGGCGCAGACCTCTTCCGCAGACTGCAATCGACGGCGAGAGAACATTTCGGGATGGAGCTCGAGGAGACGCTAAGCGGCGGATTCGGCGACGCGAATTTGACCGCCGGGCTGGCCCCGACGCTGGATGGGCTCGGTTGCGTAGGGAGCGGCCACCATGCCTTGTCCGAGCATGTGCTGTGGGCCGAGATGCCGCTGCACAGCGCCTTGCTGGCCCAATTCCTGTGTGATCTGTCAGGCGAATACGTACGCGAATAGACCAATTGAAAGTCGAGTAGACGGGTTGTTTGAGGCTGTCATTTTAAACTTTGCGGGGCTCGATCGCTCGAGCTCTTGTTTTGTTTATACGGGTTTATGACGAAATTGTGAAGAAAACGCTTTCGTGTGAGTATAGCTGACATACCCGCAAAAAATACCTTACATAAGTATTGACGGTTCAAAACGGGCCGTTCTATAATAAGGCCATAATCATTGAAACTTGAACAATGATGACCAATTTAGCCGAGAATGTTCGGAAATAGGAGGATATGAACAATGTCAGTCCAAAATGTAATGTCGCTTATTAAGGAGAAAAATATCGAGTGGGTTGATTTCCGTTTTATCGGCCTGTCCGGTAAGGCGCAACATATCAGCTTACCGTCAACTGAAGTGGATGAAGAGACATTCGTAAACGGCGTGGCATTCGACGGTTCGTCCATCCCGGGCTTCCGCGGCATTGAAGAATCCGACATGGTTATGATGCCGGATACCGAGACTGCTTATGTGGATCCTTTCACAGCTCACCCTACATTGGTTCTTACGTGCAACATTCATACGCCGGACGGCGAGCGTTATGACCGCGACCCGCGTTCGATCGCTCAGAAGGCCGAAGAATACTTGCAAAAAGCCGGTATCGGGACGACTGCATTCTTCGCACCTGAATCCGAATTCTTCATCTTCGACGACGTTCGTTTCGAGAGCGGCATGAACAAATCCTACTTCGAAGTGGACTCCGAAGAAGCAGCCTGGAACTCCGGCCGTAAAGAAGAAGGCGGCAACCTGGGCTTCAAGGTTCCGGTTAAGGGCGGTTATGTTCCGGTTGCTCCGATGGACAGCCAACAAGATATCCGCAGTGAAATGTGCCGTTTGCTGGCCGAGACTGGCCTTCGCATCGAGCGCCATCACCACGAAGTAGCGACAGCTGGCCAAGCCGAGATCAACTTCCGCTTCGACACGCTGACCAAGACGGCCGACAACCTGATGAAGTACAAATATATCGTGCACAACACCGCTCGCCAATACGGCAAAGTAGCTACTTTCATGCCAAAGCCGCTGTTTGGCGACAATGGCTCCGGGATGCACGTTCACCAATCGATCTTCAACGGCGACACGCCTCTTTTCTATGAGAAGGGTGGATATGCCAACCTGAGCGAAACGGCCCTGTACTACATCGGCGGTATTTTGCACCATGCTCCGGCTCTGATCGCTTTGACCAACCCGAGCACCAACTCATTCAAACGTCTCGTACCTGGCTACGAAGCACCGGTTAACCTCGTGTTCTCCAAGGGCAACCGTTCCGCAGCCGTACGTATTCCGATTGCAGCTGTTACGCCTAAAGGCTGCCGCATCGAGTTCCGTACCCCGGACTCCACAGCTAACCCTTACCTGGCCTTCGCAGCTATGCTGCTTGCCGGTCTGGACGGCATCCAGAAGAAAATCGATCCTCGCGCTCTGGGCTACGGTCCTTTCGACAAGAACATCTACGAGATGTCCGATTCCGAGAAGGGCGAGATTCGCAGTGTTCCAGGTACATTGGACGAAGCGCTTGACGCTCTGGAAGTCGACAGCGAGTTCCTGACTCAAGGCGGCGTGTTCTCCCAAGACTTCATCGACAACTACATCGAGCACAAGCGTAGCGAAGCGAAAGCCGTTTCGATCCGCATCCACCCGTACGAGTACGGTCTGTACTTCGACTGCTAATCCCGACGTCATTACTATCATTACCCTATACCCTGACTGGACCTCCGGCCATCTGGCTGCGAGGTCATTTTTTTTGAGCCTGGCATCTTGATGAAATCGATGGTTGTGTGGTATCGTTGATGATAAATTTTCCAAGGTGCGGGGAGTCGAGTTTTTATTATTGGGAAAGGAGCGGTCAGCTTGAAAAAGAATAAATTTCAGTTGAAGCGGGAGGCAACCTACAAGCTGCTGCTCGAAGCGGGCATGCAATGTTTTTCGGAGAAGGGCTACACGGCTACGTCGCTTGGCGATATTGTAGCCCGGACCGGGCATACTAAGGGGGCGTTTTACGGGCATTTTGAGAGCAAGGAAGAAATGTTCATCCACATTATGAATTACCAATTGGAGTTAACGAAAGGTTGGACGGACATTCCTAGGCAATACGATCCGGCGCATACTTCGCTCGAAGAAGTAATGACCGCGACGCTGACGGGGCTGGCCGAGATGCTCAAAGGCAAGAGCAATTGGATTCTCGTGCTTGTCGATTTTTATCAGCATACGAGACATAATCCGGATATGGAAGCGATTTTTAAGGAGAAGTATAGAGAATGGGTGGCCGGCATCGAGAGGCTGGTCGTCGTTCTGAAGGAGCAAGGCTTCATCTCGCATGACAAAGATACGAAGCTGATTGCGATGCAGATCATTGCGTTCAACGAAGGGTTCACGACGTTCTCGGTGTTATTTGGGAGCTCCGACCCGCGTGTGCTGATCCAAGGTCTGGTCAAGCTGCTCGGGTAAGCGGGCCGGTAGCTTTTGCACTGTAATGCACCACAAGATTAAGCCAACAGCGGGCACAACTGTTCGAACACGATATCCGCGTATACCGCATTGCCATACTCAGACAGATGCACGCCGTCTCCTGTCCAGAATTGGATTAGGGGTGTTCGGCGTTCCCTTAGCCCTCTGGGCAAATCAAGCACCGGTACTTCCAATTCCTCGGACAGCTTGCGGACGACTTCGTTGTACGGTTCCAAGTTTTGCTGAAACGTCAGCCCGTTGCCTTGGATATAAAAGCCCGGCGGCTCTTCAAGCGGGTGGTTAAGCACGAAGAAGCAGCGGCCTCCGCGTTTTTGGATTACGCGATGAAACTCGCGCATATTTTTCTCGTACTCCAGCACGCTCACGCGCGGCACGGATGCCCAAGGCCGGTGATTGGAGTCATTGATGCCGAATTCAAGCAGGACGGTAGCCGGTAGCCGCTCGATCACATCTTTCTCCAGCCGGTCGAACGCGTTCGCCGTTGTGTTGCCGCCAATGCCCGCATTGACAACGGTATACCGTTCCTCGCCAAACCGCTCCTCCAGCTTTTTCTGCAGCACCGTCGTCCAACGGATCTCCTCGCTCGAGCCTTGCGTAATCGAATCCCCGAAACAAATAATCGTTTCCTTGCTCATAGACCGCCGCACTCTCCCTATATGCTGTTATCGCTTCGACAAGTTCCTTTCCATCATAAGCCAATCGTTCAGGTAGGGCCAGCACAAATAATGAGGTTTAGAAGATGTGATTGGGTGACGAAGTTGTTTTTGAATTTACAACGTAACAGTGTTATGTTATATTATTCGGCAAGGAGGTGCCGTGTAGTGGACCCGAATTTGATTTCTAAAAAAGAGCTGCTTGAACAGTGCGGAATTTCATACGGGCAATTGTACCGTTGGAAGCGAAAGCAGCTTATTCCGGAAGAGTGGTTTATCCGCAAGTCGACGTTTACCGGACAAGAGACGTTTTTTCCTAAACATTTAATACTCGAGCGGATCGATAAAATAATCAACCTGAAGGAAGATTTGTCTCTCGATCAGTTGGCCGACAAACTCTCTCCGGTGCTATTGGACATGGAAATGCGCAAGCATGAGCTGATGGATCGGAACATTGTTTCAAGGGTTGTGATGGATCGTTACGCAGCGGAGACAAGTGGCGAAACAGTGTTCTCTTTTGAGATGATCCTCACGCTGTATACGGTGGATCAATTGCTGCAGACCGGCGAGATGAGCCTCGAGGAGGGGACGGCGCTTGTGCAGACGATGCGGGAGCATCTCCAGAAGTTCGAAGGCAAGCCGTGCGATCTGCTCTTTGTCCGCAAGATTGGTGTGTCTTGGTTCGCGTTAGTGTCAGGATCGGCGGATGTGTTTATGGAGAGCGGAGCGAAGCTCGTCATGCGGGATTCGCTAGGCGCACGAGTGGAGAAGTTGAAGGAGCTGCTGGTGTGACGGTAGGAGTAGGTGCAAACAAAAGAAAGGAGCGATGATTATGGTACTTCATCCGACGGCTTCGGGCGAGCTGATCATCAATGGGATCGGTTCCGCTGCGGGGGGACGATATGTGCGTGTGGATGTGAACGGCGTCGGCACTTTGATCGGAGATGTGTCGGCCGAGTCGGTGAAAACGAATGGAACGCTGAAAGCGCGCGGCTCGATTATGGCAGGTCGATTGGACGGAGAGGGCACGATGCGGCTGCAGGGAAGCTTGCAAGCGAACGAAGCGAAAATCAACGGCATGGTTAGGGTGCAGGAATCGGTCAGCGGGCAACGGTTGGAAATGTACGGGATGCTTACGGTCGCGCAAAATTGCGAGGTGGACGATTGCGTCGTGAAAGGCGCGCTTACAGTAGGCGGTCTACTGAATATAGGCTTGCTCGAGCTGGATATGCTTGCGCGGTGCACGGTTCGTGAGATCGGCGGGGAAACGATACGGGTGCGCAAGTCGAGCGGCAAGTGGGATCCTTTGTGGCGGTGGCTGGTGCCGGCTTACTCGACGGAGCTGCATGCGAAGGTGATTGAAGGCGACGAGATCGAGCTTGTGTATACGAAGGCGGATGTCGTCAGAGGGAAGCTGGTTACGATCGGAAAAGGGTGCAGCATCGGGCGGGTCGAGTACAGCGGCGAGCTGAAAAAGCTGCCCGGGGCGCACATCGGCAAGGAGGTGTTTACGAATGGCAACTGATGCTTTGCATGATTTTCGGATGGTCGGGTCGACTTCGTCGGGGGGCGGGAAGTTCCGCGCCGTTCGCACGACAGGCGAGGTCGTCTTCACCGGTGATGTGACGGCGGAATCGTGCTCCTTTATGGGCGAGGTGCAGGTGAAAGGCTCGCTCGAGACCCGGAAGCTGAAGCTTACCGGCCAATGCAGCGTGGAACAGGACCTCGTGCTGGAGCAGAGCGGAGGCGTCGGTCAATTGGCGGTCGGCGGTTCGATCCGGGGCGGACAGCTGCGGTTGTCGGGACACGTCCAGGCGGGCCGGAGCTGTGAAGCCGAGGGGATGAAGCTGACCGGGTTGGTAGATGTCGGGGAGCTGATCAGCGCCGAACAGTTGGAGCTGAGTCTGCACGGCAATTGCCAGGCTCGGGAAATTGGAGGCGGCACCGTAGTCGTGAAGCGCAGCCAGCTGAGCAAGATCAAGAGCCTGCTCTCGCTGAAGGAAGCCGGTACAATGACTTGCGAGCTGATCGAGGGCGATGTCGTTCATCTGGAGTATGTGACGGCGGACTTGGTTCGAGGTGCGCGTGTGACGATCGGCAACGGCTGCCGGATCGGGCGTGTGGAGTACCGCGAGTCACTTGAGCGGCATCCGAAGGCGACGATCGGCAGCGAGTCGCGGGTATAGCGTGGCAGCCATGGCAGGTGAGCTCTCGGCAGGGATGCCGGGAGCTTTGCTGTCGCTGTAACGGTGAGGCGGTCGACGGCGGTTGAAGAAGGGTAAATTTGGTCTACTTGG
>NZ_BIMA01000116.1 GCF_004000845.1 Paenibacillus koleovorans NBRC 103111 | reverse complement strand
TAGGGCAGACAGGGCAGACAGGGCAGACAGGGCAGACAGGGCAGACAGGGCAGACAGGGCAGACAGGGCAGACAGGGCAGACAGGGCAGGATAGATGCCACCAGTACCACTTTGGCGCTAGACTTCTAGCCGCCATCAGCCCCAAAGTTAGCTATTTACAAACTAAAGTTTGCTAATATACCCTTACATGCAAGAAACCAACCCATAACAAACTAATGTACTCTAATAACTAACCTTTCGTAGGTATTAACCAAATCTCCATTCGCTAAACACCGCATCCAGCTAGCCACATCGCCGACCAAACCTTCCTCACAACCCGCAACTGGTACGAACCAACCAGGCCTTCCCCGCAACACCGCCCCCACCGACCAAACCTTCCTCACAACCTGCAACCGGTAACAATCAACCAGGCCTTCCCCGTAACACCGCCTCTACCGACCAAACCTTCCTCACAACCAGCAACCGGCACCACCCAACCAGGCCTTCCCCGTAACCCGCGCCAGATCAGTTCATCCCAGACCAGCTACCTCCCGCACACCCCCCTGCACCCCTAACCCAATCAGCTCCAAAGTTAGCTATTAACAAACAAAAGTTTGCTATTTTTCCCTCTGCACGCGTGAATCCGACCCTTAACAATCCAAAGCACGCTATTACCAAACTAGTCGCAGGTATTAACCAAATCTCCGTTCGCTAACACGCATTCCACCCCACCCCACACCGCACCACATCACATCGCTACACTATCCGGCAAATTCGAGCCCACATTTCAGAAAAAAACAAAATTCTACAGCGCGATTGTAAAGGCTTAGTGGAGCAGGGTCATCCTGCCTTGAGTGCTTGAGCATTAGTTTCGGCTGCCTCGAAAGTGGCAAAAATCGGGATTTTTTCTCACAAATGCCCCGCGAAACGCCAAAAGTGTTACGTAGGACACACTTTTGGGGGTCCTACCCGGAATAGATGCGGCTACATTACTCCATATGCATTAGGCGTTTCGAAATAATGAATCTGTATGATTTGCGGTGTAGAATTTTGCGGTTATGCTGAAGGCACCCACCGATGAGGCGGGAATATGTCGAGCTTTGAGGGCGGTAAGGGATGAGACAGAAACGCAAGAGCGTTCTCCAGCCGATCAAATGGATCGTCATACCGGTACTAGCCGGTTCGGTTACGGTGGCCGGGTTGATGGCGGCCGATGTCGTAAGCTGGAATCCGGCGAAATCGTTGGATAGCTTGATGTTTTGGAAGAAGGAAGCGGCTTCGACAGAAGGTCCATCGGCAAACGCAAAGCCAAGGCCGGGGACCACGCCTCCCAATGGGGGCACGCAGCAGCAACAGCAACAGCAACAGCAACAGCCGCCGGCCAGTCCGGGACAGGGCCAACAGGCAGCCGGCACATCCGTATCTGCCCCTACAACAACCGTATCGGCCGCTACGCCGACACCGACTCCGACAGGCTCGCCGAATCCGGCAGCACCTGCGGCAGGCATCCAACTGATCTCATCGGCACAAAGCGTCATCAATGCAAGCCCGAACGAGAGAGCTTGGCTCGACCTCGCGGCGCAGCTCAAGATCGCTCCAGGCAAGCTGTTCTCCTTTGACGGTTGGATCGGGGAAGCTTCGAAGGTGAAAACGCCGGACAAGCTGGAGCACGAGCTGTCGCATATCGCAGGACTGATTCATGAAGCGGCAGTTCGGTTCGGCATGAAGATCGGCGAGCGCGAGATTCATCTGGATTTGCCGGCTTACGCGCAGGCGGGCTTCGATGTGGACTATCAGCCGGGGACGAAGGATCTGTCCTTCTACAACCCGTTCGATTTCGAAGTGTTGGTCGGTGTAGTGTACATGGGCGATGTGCCGATCCTCACGTTCTCGGGAGCTCCAAGCGCAACCTACAAAGCACCTAAGATCACCGTCACGAAGGAGCCGTTTCAGCAAGAGAAGCAGATTCTCACGGACTTTACTTTAGTAGGCAGAGGCGAAGTGAGGCGGAGCGACGGGGCTCCGGGTCAGATGGTGAAAGTGTTCGTGGACGCCAAGAATGACGGCAAGAACGAGCTGGCTTATAAAGACTTTTATGCACCGAAACCGGTCGTCATCGCACGGGGACCTTCGGCGGAAGAGCTGAAGGCGAACGAAATCAAACCTTAACCGCCTCGACCGGCAGCCGCCAAGCCGCCAATGTCACAGTTCAGGAAGGAGGACCCTTTTATGCGCATAGGCGAACTGTTTGTCATGAATGGACTCATCAACGAGGAGCAGTTGGAGCAAGCGCTCAAGCAGCAGGTGCATACGCGGAAGAAGCTCGGCGAAATTCTGATCGACAAGGGACTGATCACGGAGCGGCAATTGGTCGAGGTGCTGGAGTTTCAGCTAGGCTTTCCGGTGGTCAACATGTTCGAGACCGCGCTTGATATGAGTACCGTGCAGCTGATCCCGGAGACGCTTGCCCGCAAGCATTGTGTCATCCCGATCGAGCGCAAAAACGGCAAAATCAAGGTAGCGATGGTCGATCCGCTTAATTACGACGCGATCGAAGAGATCCGCATGGCGACCAACATGAGCGTACAACCGGTCATAGCCATTCGCTCGGAGGTCGAGCAGGCGATCACCCGCAACTACGGGCTGAAGGAATCCGTGGAAGAGCTCATGGTCGACTTGGACAAACTGGAGTTCGGGAAAGACGAGGAGCAGGAAGCGAACGACCAAGGCTCGCCGATCGTCAAGCTCGTGAATCAGATTATTCAGTCCGCCGTGCAGCAGAGAGCGTCCGATATCCATGTGGATCCGCAGGAGAAGCAGCTGATTGTCAAATATCGCATCGACGGCATTCTGCGTACGGAGAAAGCGCTGCCGAAGCATATGCAAGGTGTGCTCACCGCGCGGCTCAAAATCATTTCGAAGCTGAACATCGCCGAACGAAGGCTGCCGCAAGACGGACGTATTCAGATGCAGGTCGACAATCGACGCATCGATATCCGGGTATCTACACTGCCCACTGTACATGGAGAAAGCGTCGTACTCCGGATTCTCGACCAGTCGGCCGGGATCAAGAAAACCGCCGAGCTGGGTCTTAGCGCAAGCAATCAAGTGAAGTTCGAGAAAATGATTCAAAAGCCGAACGGTATCATCCTGATTACGGGTCCTACAGGAAGCGGTAAAACATCGACGTTGTACTCGGCGCTCGGGACGCTGAATGGCGATGACGTCAAAATCATCACCGTGGAGGATCCGGTCGAATATCGGATGGCCGGCGTGACTCAAGTGCAAGTAAACTCGCAGATCGGATTGACGTTCGCTTCCGGCTTGCGCTCCATTCTACGGCAAGACCCGAACATCGTCATGGTCGGGGAAGTCCGGGACGCCGAGACGGCGGAAATCGCCGTTCGCGCGTCGCTCACGGGGCACCTGGTGCTCAGCACAATCCATACGAATAGCGCCGTGTCGACGATCAGCCGTTTGGTCGACATGGGTATCGACTCGTACCTGATTGCTTCATCGCTTTCATGCGTCGTAGCGCAACGGCTCGTCCGGCGCGTCTGCAAGGAATGCGCCCAGCTCGTGCCGGCTCGCGAGGACGAAGCCCGGCTGCTCGAGATACACGGCCTTCATGGACGGATCGAGGAGCGGCTCGCCCATACAGGCACCGGCGGCGGAGCGTTCCGCACCGGGTCGATCAAGCCGCTCGACGGCGGGGTCAAGGTCATGCGCGGCCGAGGCTGCGGCACTTGCAACAAAACCGGCTACCGCGGGAGGATCGCGCTTCATGAGGTGCTCGTCCTGGACGAGCCGCTGCGCAAGCTGATCGTGCAGAACCGGCCGGTGAGCGAGATCGAGCAGCACCTGGCGCAGCACGGCTACCAGAACATGCTGTTCGACGGCCTGCTGAAAGTACGCGAAGGACATACATCCGTCGAGGAAGTGTTGAAAGCGGTGTCCGAAGATTGAGGCAACGAATGAGGCATGATTGAGGCAACGATTGAGGTGAGCGTACAGTGGCTAACTTTGCATACGAGGCCGTAACCGAAAGCGGCAAACGCACGAAAGGCACAATGCGGGCCCAGAGCAAGCAGAGCGCGATCAGCGAGCTGCGCGGCAAAGGGCTGATCATCCGCAGCATAACGGAACGCGACGGCACGGCCATGGACAAGGAGCTGCATTTCGGCCGGGCGGTGAAGCTGGAAGACTTCGTCATCTTCTGCCGCCAGTTCGCCACCCTGATCCGCTCCGGCATCCAGATCGACCAGTCGATCTCGATTCTCGAGGATCAGACGGAAGCGAAGTACTTGAAGCGATCGCTGGGCGATGTGTCCGAGCAAATCCGCACGGGTCACTCGCTCTCCAAGTCGATGGGCGACCACCCAAAGGTGTTCCCGGAGATGTTCGTGAACATGATCGCATCCGGCGAAACAGGCGGGAATCTGGACGACGTGCTCGACCGGATGGCGGACCATTACGAGAAGGAGCACAAGACGATTCAAAAGGTCAAGTCGGCGATGACGTATCCGGTTATCGTGATGGTGATTGCGGTTGGTGTCGTGGCTTTCCTGCTGATCAAGATCGTGCCGACGTTCGCGAGTATGTTCCTGGAGCAAGGCTCTGAATTACCGTTAATCACCAAATTTGTAATGAGCGCCAGTGATGCCATCGTGAAGTTTTGGTGGATGTTCCTACTCGGACTTGCCGGAATTGTTACCTTCTACAGGATGTTCACCTCCAATAATGACGGCAAGTATGTGATCGATATGATGAAATTCCGATTTCCGATCTTCGGGATCATCTTTAAGAAAGCAGCTATCGCCCGTATTACTCGCACCATGTCATCTTTATTCGTCAGCGCCGTCCCTGTACTTCAAGCAATTGATGTAACGGAGAAAGTGGTTGGCAACAAAGTGATGGAGAAGGTGCTGAGGGAAGCGAAAGAAAGCCTGCAGCAAGGCAAACTGCTCTCGGATCCTTTTGAGAAAAGCGGCCTCTTCCCTAAGATGGTGGTCCAGATGCTGATTATCGGCGAAGAAACCGGGCAAGTGGACAAGATGCTGCTTAAAATCGCCGAGTTTTACGAAGCGGACGTCGATCAAAGCGTCGACCGGCTGAAAGCCGTTATCGAGCCGCTGATGCTGCTCTTCGTTTCGATCCTGGTCGGGATCATCGTAGCCGCTATGATGAGTCCGATGTTCAAAATGTACGATAACTATTTGTAATCATACAAAGCTTATCGCAATCGCGCTTGAAAGGAGGTGAGAACACACATGTCTCACGTACTGACAGCACCACGTTCCAACGAGTTTGAAGACCTGCAAGGCATTGTACATACCCCAAACAATCGAAGAGGTGGGAATGAAATGAATGAGATGGTAATGGAAAACAAACAACCGGTGAAGTTCCGCGCTCCACAAATGACGCTTCGCGAAGCGTTCAAGAATGAGAAAGGGTTGACGCTGATCGAGCTATTGGCCGTCATCGTCATCATCGCCATCATCGCAGCCATCGCGATTCCGTCGATCGGATCGATCTTGGAGAAAACTCGCGTAAACGCGCATCGCTCGAACGCACATATGCTGATCGATGCTTCCAGACTGCTGGTTTCCAGCGAGAACATCACGATTACGGGTACAGGCGCCATCTACCTGACTATGCAAGAGCTGCACGATAAAGGGTATCTGGAAGTACTTACAAAAGATCCGTCGAACAAACCTGAAACTTACGCATTGGGTGCAGCGAATACTGGCACAACTCCTGTGGCAACAGCACCTACAGCCGGCAGCTTCGTAAAAGTAACAAGAAACGGTACTACAGGAAACTACGAATATTCGGTCACGTTGAAAAAACTGGCTGACGCCGTTACTTACGGTGATGATGTAGCGGAGTCCGCTATTGAAACTACTGGCGAAATTACGGAAGACGGCGTTACTCCATAACACGTAAGCCCAGGCGCGCCGCCCAACAAGGTGGCGCGCCACCCTAACAAATCGCAAGCAAGACCGAGAGGAGCCGGCAAGATGTTCGGGAAAAAACAAAGCAAGTACGCGTACGGCATGCAAATTTCGGATACGTCTGCCAAATTGGTTGAAATCATGAACACGCCCGGGCAAGTTATCGTGACCCAACGACACTCGATTGCGTTGGACAGAGGCAGTATCAAAAACGGAAAATTCGTGGACGAGGAATCAGTTATCGCGCGCATTGGCTCGATCGTCAGGCAGCTCGGGCTGCAAGGGGAAAAGGTGAACGTCACCGTCCCCCTGTCGAACGTGATCCTGCGCCGTTCCGTGTTCTCGTCACTGAAAGATAAAGAGTTGCGCAACATGATCGACGTCGAGCTGCACGGCGGACAGACGCTGCCGTTCAAGGACCCGGTGTTCGATTTCGTCCGTCTAGGCGCTCCGAAGGACGCGGCGGCTCCTGCGGCCGAGGAGGGCAAGAAGGCGCCGAAAGCGTCGCAGCAGGAAGAAGTGCTCATTTTTGCAACCCCTTCCGAAATGGTGAACAGCTATGGGCAGGTCGTGAAAAAAACCGGTCTCATTCCCGTCAGCGTAGATCTCGCACCGCTAGCGCTGCATCGCATGATGATTCGCGGCGTGAAGCTGACCGGCGAAGCGATGAGAGAGCGGTTTATGCTGCTTTACGTCGAGCCCGACCACGCGGACATCAGCATTTTCGTGGGCGGCATCCCGGTTTTTTTCCGCTCCCTGCAGATTAATACAAGCTACTTTATGGATACGGGCACGGACCCGATTGCCGCTTATGGCCGGAACCTGGCCATGGAGCTCGGGCGCGTGTTGAACTATTTTCAATACACGGTTTCGACGGATCAGGAGCATCTGCAGACCATCTACTTGGTCGGCGAGCACGAATGGATCCGCGCGCTGCCGGAGCACCTCGAAGGCGCCTTCCCGGGCGAAATCGCTCCATTCCCGCTAGGCGACATCATACAAGGCAACGACGACGCTTCGCACGCCTACGCGGTTCCGGTCGGACTAGCGATGAAGGGAGCATAACGAGGCAATGAGCGCAGCTACGACACAAAGAACGACTTCCTTGGAAATCAACCTCCTGCAGCTCAAGCCGGAGGATGCGAAGAAACAGCTGACGATGGTCCCGGTCGTCCTGCTCGTAGTGGTGGCCCTTAGCGTAGTCACGATGGGATGGCTCTGGATCAGCTCCAACAAGGCGGTGAAAAAGGCGGATGCCGAGCTCGTCAAGGTGAACGCCGAGATCAAGGACTACCAGGCCCGGCTCGCCAGCTCGCCGACACTCGGCGGCGTCACCGATTTCATCGGCTTGCCGGCTGCGCTCAAGAGCAGCCGTCCGAATCCGGCGGAAGTGCTGGACAAGCTGTCGGCGCTTATGCCGGCCGCCTCCAATATGACGACGCTCACGTTCGGCGACGGCAACACGCTCAAGGTGACCGGCAACTTCGCTTCCACGGAGGACGTCGTCACCTTCATGCAAGCGGCCAAAGCTTCGGCCTCGTTCACGCTGACGGGGACGAGCGGGATGACGAAGGTGGCGCTCCCGGTGGAGGGAACGCCTCCGGCCACTAGCGCGGATGTGCCGATGCCGGTCATTCAAGCGACGTTCGACTTGATGTTCAAGCCGGAAACCAACAAGAAAGGTTGAGACTGATGGGGGTTTTCACCAGCAAAAGAAATCAAATCTTCGGAGCGGTGCTGCTCCTGCTAGTCCTGATCATGGTGTATGTCAACTTCGTAGCTCCGGCGATGGAGGCGAGCGATTCCAAGAAGAAGCTGCTGGCGCAAAAGCAGAAGGAGCTTCAAGGGTTGAAAAGCAAAGCCGAAGGCAGCACGAAAGGGCTCGGCGCCGAAGATCAAGTGGGACTGGCCCAGGCGCGCAGCCGAGTGCCGGAGGTGCCGGATGTGGAAGGGCTGCTGAGAGATGTGCGAATGCTGGAGGTTACCAGTCGAATGTCGCTGTCCGGGTACAACTTCGAGATCGGCAAAGTGTCGGACGCGCCCAAGCACGCCGCTGCAACCACGGCCGCCGCTCAATCGGAGAGCAGCAACGGCGCCGCCGACAATGGCACGAACCCGGCTGCGGCAGGTGCCCCTCAAGCACCGGCTGCCAATTTATCGCTGGCGATCCCAATTAAGCTGAACACAAGCGCTCGCGGCGATTACCAGCAGATTTATCGGTTCCTGGACGAGCTGCAATCGTCCCAGCGCATCATGCAAGTGGACAAGCTGTCGTTCTCGGTCAAGTCGGCGGTACCGGTGAAGCTGAACGCACCTAGAAAAGAAATCACGATGAACGTTTCACTGGTGTCTTACTATGCGCCTGGGCTGCAGAAGTTTTACAAAACCCCGCAGCCGGTCGAAGCGGCCAAACCGGTCGGACGAACGAACCCGATCTACTAAACCTGGAGGGAGGCGGACGGGATGAGCCTCGTATCCCCGCTTATATCGGAGACCCTCTCGCTCAAGGAGCTGCTGCGCATCTCCTACGAATCGAAGGCGTCGGACTTGCATATCAACACCGGCACGGAGCCGCTTATGCGGCTGCACGGCAAGCTCGTCAAAGTCGTCGACACGGTGCTCACGCCCGAGGACACGCAGCGGATGGCCAAGGAAGTGCTGACGAACGAGCAGCACGACCATCTGATGAAGAAGGGCGAGGTGGATTTCTCCTTCGCCCTTGCCGGGTTGTGCCGATACCGCGGCAACGTGTTCAAGCAGAAGCGGGTCATCAACATGGTGTTCCGCGTCCTGTCAACGAACGTGCCGTCGATCAATACGCTCGACTTGCCGGACCTGGTGCGGGAGTTTGCGCTCAAGCAGCAGGGTCTCGTGCTGGTCACCGGGCCTACGGGAAGCGGCAAGTCGACGACGCTTGCTTCCATCATCGATTTTATCAACGAGACTCAGAAGAAGCACATCATTACGCTTGAGGATCCGATCGAGTACATTCATCCGAGCAAAAATTGTTTGGTAGCGCAGCGGGAAGTGGGCATTGATACGCTCTCCTTCTCCAACGGGCTGCGTGCAGCGCTGCGGCAAGACCCGGACGTCATTCTCGTCGGCGAGATGCGCGACCTGGAGACGATCCGAACGGCGATTACGGCGGCGGAAACGGGCCACCTGGTGTTCGCCACGCTGCATACCCCGGATGCCCCGCAGACCGTAGACCGGATCATCGACGTGTTCCCGACGGAGCAGCAGCGGCAAATCCGCATTCAGCTGGCCTCTGTATTGATCAGCGTGTTGTCGCAACGACTCATCCCTAGAATCGACGGCAAAGGTCGAGTAATGGCGCTCGAAATATTGATCAACACACCGGCGGTTGCGAACTTGATTCGGATGGAAAAAATTTACCAGATCAAATCCGTCATCCAGACCAACCGTCATATCGGCATGCAGACGATGATGTCGAGCTTGAAGCGATTGTACGAGGAAGGTCTCATTCACCGGGAAGCGATCAAGGAATACGAAATGAGTTTAGGAGAGGACACCCAATGAAAAAGCGGAAATGGACGCGCACGGCGGCAGCAACGCTAGTGACGCTTACGATAATGACACAGCCCATGCTGGCGACAGCAGCAGACACAACCGATCCAACCACCTCGGCGGCTCCTGCATCGACGTCAACCCTAACTTCAGCAACAGATGAACCAACCGTACAACCAACATCCCTCCCTGCCTCGGTAACATCCGCCATCTATGGCAGCAATCCGATTGTCGCGGTGCAAGGACTCGATTCCCCGGACCGGAAGCAGGTGTACGACATGATGAAGCTTGTACCCGCAAGCTGGCAGCTTGGTACGGTGATTTCCAAGGAGCCTTACGCCGTAGTCACCAAAGCAGATTCGGAAGGCGCGACGATCCGCGTGTGGACCGGCGTTGTTGCTCGGGAGGAGGACGATCTCCTCGTGTTCTGGGATGAGATCCGCGTGGACGCCAAGGGCGGGCTTGTCTACGCCGCGACGAATGAGAGCAACACGTTGAAGGGGTATTTCAAGCAGCCGTCCCAAACATCCTTCCGGACCAAGTCGTATGCAGGCTTGTTCCCGTGGGCGGACATTCCGACCGATGCGGAAGCGGCGCAGAAGGGGGCGTTGCCGGTGCCGTCCGACGGCTTGTTCAACGTATACGGCATCGCCTTTCAGGACCCGGATGTAGCGATTTCGAAGCAGATGAGCTTGGTCAAGAAAGAAACGGCCGCCATTCCCGATCAAGTTCCCACTTTGAAAAAGTTCAATGAGAAAGCAATTGCCGATCTTCCTTCCGACGCCGCCTCGCACTGGGCGAAGGACGAAATTCTCGACCTGATGCAGAAGGCGATCATCGACGGCTATGAAGACGGGACGATTCGTCCGGACCGGACGCTATCGAAGGCGGAGTTCGTCACATTGCTGGTCAAATCGCTCGGATTGGACCCCGCTCTATCACCGGTAACCGGCTATGAAGATATGGCGTCGCACTGGTCCGTGCCGATGGTTGCAGCCGCACAGGCCTCCGGCCTGCTCGATAAAAAGCCGGTCGAAGTGAATCTCGTTCCCGATGCTGCGATTTCCCGGATCGAGATGGTGTCGCTGATTAATCGGATTCTTCAAAAGTTCTCCATTAAAGGCACGGAGCATGGGCTGACTTTCACCGATACGGCAGGTTTGCTGGCGGCTGATCGGACAGCACTCGGTGCGGTCGTTAGCGCAGGCATCGTAGGCGGTTATCCAGACGGCACATTCAGACCCGCAGGCTCGCTCACCCGTGCGGAAGCGTTCAAGGTTATTTCTCGCGTCTTGCAGGTATTAATCTGAAATTAGAGGAGGGAGTAAAGTGTTCAACTGGCTGCTGAAAAAGAAAAAAAGAACGGCCACCCTATTGACCGGCGTCCTCGCGGCGTCCATACTGCCTATCCCGGGCGGTACGGGCGGTGTCGCACTCGCAACACTTACGGACGGTTGCCTGACTATGGTAGGCTCCGGCTCCGTGGCCAACTCGATGGTGGAACGCAACCAGATGGTGACGATCAACTATACGCTCGACCCGGGCGGCACGCATACGGTAACGACCTCGCGCGATCCGATCGACGTCGCTTTCGTGGCGGACGTGTCCGGCTCGATGGATTTCAATATGGTGAAAGACGACCGGAGAACGCCGAAGCGGATCAACATTCTGAAGGATGCGTCCGAGACGCTGACCAGCAAGTTCCGATCGGTAGGCATGAATGACCGGCTGGGGCTGATCAAGTTCAGCGATTATGCCACGAAAGTGGAGGATCTGACAACGAACTATACCCAGATTCAAGACCGCATCGATGCACTGGACCCGGGCGGCAGCACGAATATCGACGATGCGCTGACCAAGGCGAAGCAGATGCTGACGGCCTCGGGTACGAAGCCGATCAAACAAGTGATTCTGCTTACCGACGGCAAAGCGACGATGTGGACCGACGAGAAGGACGGCAACAAGCGCAAGACGGGCGAAGCAAGCTCGGCGGCGGCGGCCCGCGCGTCCGCAGACGCCTTGGCTGCAGCGAACATCAAGGTGTACACGATCGCCCTGGCGACCCAGGGCTCGGATGAAGTCGATCTCGATCTGCTCAACTATATCGCCACGAAGACGAAGGGCCAAGCTTACCAAGCCAGCTCGGCCACTGCGCTGGCGAGCATTTTCAACGACATCGCTACGACAATTGAAGCGCCTTCCGCGCTGAAGAACGTGACGCTGCGCCAGCCGATTCCGGACGGCTTTATTCTGGCACCAGGCGAGAACGCGTCGAACGTAACTTACGATCCGGTCACCAAACAAGTGCTGGTGAACATGGGCGATCTCCCGTACCCGTTCCAGCAGCCGGACTATTCGATCGCCGTGCATCTGATCCCGGACACGGCGGCCGGCAACTACCCGCTGCAGGATGCGAGGGTATCCTACACGAATGCGTGCAACCAACAATCGCAATTCAATATCTCGCTCGGAGCGACGCTTTCCGTTAGCTTCCGAATCATGGACAAGTACGGCAACGTCTACTATGCCAATACGGACAGCGTGCAAGGACGCTTACAGCGCAAGCGAACAGGCGATCTGGAGCTGCAATGGTCGGTCAAGGAGAAGGACATCCCGATCTCCGACATTCAATTTGTCGACGCCGACCATTCCATCGTGCGGATTACGTACCGCGACGGCACCAAGTCGCAATGGGATCTCAAGCCGACCGCGCCGACAGACTTCGAGCTGAAGGATGCCAACGGGAACCTCATCATGGACAACGGCTGGCACAAAGGCTTCGGGACGATCAGCGGCTTCTCCGGTTCGGTGAACCAGCTGCCTGCTTCCACGGAATACGGAAATGAAGATTTCCGCGACAACTACATCGCAGGGTTCTATTACAGCATTGCCGGCAGTGCCTGGAGCGTGTTTTCGCCAGGAGTCGTGCTTCCGGACGGGCAAAATATCGGGCTCAGCGCCAAGGCGTTCACGAATTCGATCAGCAGCAGCGCAGCCATCCCATTGGCGGGAGCGGAGGCGACAAGCCGCGTATCGCTCGACAGCACCGGGCCGGTCATCAGCTGGGCGAAGACGAATCTGGATCCGGCTGAGGATGCCGACATCACGATTACCGCAACTGAGAATTTGAGTCCGGTGACGGGCATTAAAGTATGGCTGGACAATCGTTCGGCTTCGATTACGGCACCGGCCAACCGGATCGTTCAGAACGGCGGCACTTACACCTTCTCGTTCAAGCTGAGCGAAGTACAAGGGTTCACCGACGCTGCAACACGGATCGGCTGGCATCAAATCGAGTATGAAGCAACCTCGGCAGGAGGAACGAGTACGGCCAATCCAGACTATTTTGTGGTTAATCCGGGACCAACCGGATCGTTGATCCCGGTCGAATACAGCACAGGCGAAATCGCGGATCGACCGGTTTATGTCAATGTCGAGACGAGCCATCCGGTTGTAAGCAAATACGGCAAACCGGCCTTTACGGTGAAGGACAAATACTATATCATCCAGTCCGACGCCGCGCCGCCGAATGACGCCTCCGCTTGGCGGAAGCTGCCGGCCAGCCGCTTTACGGTCACGACTTCCACGAACGAGACGAAGGGCACGTATTATGTGTTCATGAGGCTGGTGGACGATCAGGGAATCGCTTCGATCACCCCGTCGCCGCTTGTCATCCAGATCGATACGGAGCAGAATCGGTGGTAAAAGAGGGAATGTGCGTGAGCCGCTTGGAACGATTCCGAAAGCAATTCGACAACGAAGACGGCATCTCCCTCGTCGAGATTTTGATCGGGGTGACGATTATGGCTATCATCAGCACGATTCTGATGGGCAACTTCACCTCGGCGATGGACAAGTCGGCTGAAGAGAGCAGGCGCATTATCGCCGCGAATCTCGGCCGGCTGAAGGTCGCCGAGCTGCGCGACCATTTCAAGGAGGCGTACGAGGAGCCGATGGGCGGCGAGACGCGGTACAGCGGCAGCTTGGCCGACCCGTCCGACTCTGCGATCATGGAAGGACTGCTCGAGCCGACCGTGGTCAATGGGACGACCTATCGCTACTTGGTACGGCTGAACGACAGTCATCATCGCTGGGAAGCTACGGACGCCTTCAAGACCGATTCCAATCAATATTTGGCTCAAATGCTCGTTACGGTTTACTGGTCGGGGGAGGAGTCGCTCGAGACGCCTCCGGCTAAATCCTCCACAACGCTCGACACTTACTTAGTCAAAGGGTGGTAGCGCCAAATGCAGCGACGATTGCAGGCTAACGAAAAAGGATTGAGCTTGATCGAGCTATTGGCGGCGCTTGTCATCTTCGGCATGGTGGCCTCCATTTTATATTCGTTTCTGCTGATGGGCATTTCCATGTACAAGCGCGTGACCGTGGAGACGCAGATGCGCAACCAGGGCGATACGCTGTACAGCCAGATCATTTCGGAGCTGAAGGATGCGATTTACGTGCAGCAAGCCGGCACCGACAAGATGATCCGGTATGCCAAATCGAACCCGTCGACGTACATCGATCTCTATGAGATGGAGCTAGTGCCGAATGAAACCGCCGGAGGCAAAATCGTCGTGCGTCAGGCGGGAAATGCGACGCCGATTCGTTCGTTCGAGCTAAGCAGCCGGTTTACGATTAGCGACGGCAGCTTGAACGAAGCAAGCTCCAGTCATGACCGGGTCCAAGTAAGACTTACGTATACCAGGGCAAACGCCGAAGGCTTGAAGGCGGCCGAACGGCCGGAGCTCGAGATTGATTCGCAAATTCCGTTGATCCGCAACGAATGATTCGGACTCTATACAGGAGGAGGTGAGTGCGGAGTGAGCAACCCGCCTCAGCAGAACGAGAGCCACAGGCTGGAATGGAACAACGAGGAAGGGGCGGCGCTCGTCATCGCCTTGCTGGCGGTAGTCTTGATGACGATTATGGGCATGGTGCTGCTCGAAGTGCTCCGCGGCGGAGCCGTGCAGGCTGTCTCCACGGAAGCCGGCATCCAGGCGGAGGCGATCGCGCAGAAGGGACTGGACGATACGCTCGCTCAGATCCGGCGCGCGGTTGCCGCTGGAGAGACGAACGGGGATGCGCTGCAGAACAGCAAGACGCGTTACCGGAATCGGATCAACGAGGTGGAGTCCCAACTGTCGAGCATCTTGACGGCTTTCGACGACGAGATCGGAACCGGCTCCAAGGCGGGCAACGGCAAAGTGGTCCGAGCGAACAGAGGCAGCTATCGGATCGACATTTTATCCGTGGAAACCGTCAATCCCGAAGCGGCGAACAAGCCGATCACGTACCCGGATTTTCCGTATGTACGGAAATTCGTCATTCAATCGGTCGGGACGATCGACAGCCATCCGGGCCGCACGGTGACGAAGCAGATGACGGCCTATGTCAGTACGATCAATCCGGTTTTCCGTTATCCGGTTTCGTCAGGAGGGGATCTGAAATTGAATGGAACCCCCTATGTAGTAGGCGATGTGATCGTTCGGGGGAATAGTCTTCATGTGCGGAATGAAGCGATGTTCGTCGGCGCGTCCGGCACGAAATTCGGCGTTCAGACGGGGTTGCCCGCGCTTCGCGGATTCATCCGGGTGAATGGAGACGGGACTACGGCCGACGAGAACAAGAAATATACGCTCCAGACGGACATCGAAACGACGAGTGCGGATGTGATGGAGCCGAACTACTTCACCCCGCTCTACTTCCCGCTGGAGGATCCGAAGCTGGATTTCGACACGATGGTGGACGTAGGCGCTTATGTGGCGGACAAGCTGGAGAAATCGAACCAGCGGCTGACCGGCAATTTCGGGGAAAAGCATCTGGATGAAGTCGATTATGAGGTGACTAATGCGACGAAAAGCACGAGCATCCTCTACACGAATATGTGGGTAGCTTATCAAGGACGAGTGACGGTCGATCCCGGCGCATCGGCCGGGGACGGGGATGTGTTCGTCAACAACGGAACGCTTACGATGTTCGATCCTTCTTCCGCCCGTTCCGATGACGATCCGGTATTGTCGCTGCGCAGAGGGTCCTTGTATGTGAGATCAACGGACCCTAATCTGGTGGCAGGCGATTTCCGCGGGGAAATCAGCATTGATGAGGACAAATTCGTTGCCGTGCAGGGCAATGTGTCCCTGAACAACGGCTTCAAGTTCATGCAGGGCACGATGTACATCGACGGCGATCTGAAAATTATCGGCGACATCACGCTTCAAGGGACCGTGTACGTCAACGGGAACGTCGAGCTGAAGGAGATGCGCTCGATCAACAAGCCGGATGCCGGTCAGACGAACAAAATCCCGCTCATCATTATTGCATCCGGAGAAATCGTCCTGGGGAACAACACCAACGAGAACAATGCCAACGATCAGATCCGCGCTTTTCTTTACTCCCAGCAAGGGTTGAAGCTCTATGGCGTCCTGTCCAGGCTGAAGCTGACCGGAGGCGTTCATGGAGAAGACGAGGTGGAGCTGAACGCAGTGCGTGGCGAGCTAACCGGAGGCAGTATCGTGAACGAATATGAAGGACGCTGGAACGGAAGCGTGCCGGAGCCGCAAATCAATTTGCCGGCCGACCGCTCCAGGCTTCAGATCATTTATGACAACGCGCTCTACGACCAGCCGCCGGCCGGTATTCCGACAATGAACGATTTCAACGTCTTCGCCAAAGACATTCAGTATAAGTAAGCAGCAAGACGCGAGCGAGAGCGACACAATCCAGGAAGGAGGCAATCCCCATGTCATTCAACATACTGGTAGTCGACGACACCAAGTTCATGCGCAAGATGCTGACCGATATTCTGAAGCAGTTCGGTTACGAGGTCGTTGGGGAAGCGGAGAACGGCAAGCAAGCGGTGCAGCGGTTCTCGGAGCTGCGGCCCGACGTGGTCCTGATGGACATTACGATGCCCGAGATGGACGGGATCGAGGCGATGAAGGAAATTCGCCGCATCGATCCCCAAGCCGTCGTGCTGATTTGCTCGGCGATGAGCCAGCAGGATCTGATCTCAGACGCGCTGAAGGCCGGGGCGAACGGGTATTTGATGAAGCCGTTCAAGCCGAATCGCGTGAACGAGATCATCCGCAAGTACGGCTATCGTCGAGTGGATCATGAGCCGTTGACCATTATGGATGAGCGGGAGGAGGACGATTCCGCTATTCCGCAGCCGGTACCGCAAGCGCAACCGCCTCAACTGCAGGAGGTGCAGTCCGAGTCGGAAGCGCTTGTACTGGAGGAATCGGCGGCTGTCGCAGCGGAGCCGCTGCAAGCCGCCGAGGCCGACGTCGCAGTTGAAGTCGCAGCTGAAGTCGAAGCCGAACCTGAGCAGGACCTCGAGCGTTATGTGGCCGAGCTTGCCGCTGCTCTGATGGAGGAGCGGGCTGTCGAGGAACCGGAGGAGCGGCTGCAAGAGGAGGCACCGTCGTCTCTGGTGGCGGAGGAGCTCGAGGAGGAAGCCGAAGAAGCGAGCTTCCTGCAAACCGAAGCAGCGGTTATTCTGGAAGCGGATTCGCAGCAGACGGAGCTGCCGGAGCAGCAAGTAGAGCAGGAAGAGTCGGCTAACCGCCAAGCGGACGAGCTCGAGCCGGCTGAGCTTGAAGCGACGGCAACCGACGAGCTCGCCTTGCCGCATTCCATTATGGAAGATCGCGATGAGGAGCAGGCAGTCGCAGAGGAAGAGATTAGCCTGGACGAGCTGAACGACCTTACGATGCTGATGGCGGAGCAAGAAGCTCAAGCCGAGCAACAGGAAGCCGTCGCCGATTCGCTGCCACCGATGCTTGCAGCAGAGGAGCCGTCTGTCTCGAACCGCGCTGCCAACGAAACCGCCGAATACCGGCAGCGAGGCGCGAAATACGGCGACAACGGCAAAATCATAAACTTATTCAGGGGGAATGGACCAGTGAAGAACTTTACCAGCAGCTATATGTGCAATTGGAATGAGGAATTGAACGGGGACGCCTCCCAGTTTCTAGTCGTGTGCACCGAAGCGGAGAACAAAGTATCGATCGAGATGACGAACAACAACCAGAAGCAAGTCGTGAACTTGTCCATCGACGGCTTCAACCAGTTGGCCCAATGGCTGAACATCCAGCTGGGAAACGTCCCACTCCCGGCAAGAGAGCTTTCCAAAAGGGAAAATTACTAAGATAATGCATTAGTTAGGAGGCGTTCGTTATGGATTGGCCGACCTGGGCCGTTATGGTTCCATTATTCGTTATTGGCACGCTATTCGGTTCTTTCTTCAACGTCGTCGGTATCCGCGTCCCGAAGGGAGAATCCGTCGTCGCTCCGAGGTCCAGCTGCAGCAGCTGCCGACATCCGCTGAACGCGATTGACCTCCTGCCGATCCTCGGCTGGCTCGTGCGCGGCGGCAAGTGTCACTACTGCGGCGAACGCTTTTCTCCTATCTACATGCTGGGCGAGCTTGCGGGGGGCGTATTGTTCGCGACGCTTCCATTTCTAGTGAACAAACCGTCGGAGCTGTGGATCGCTTATCCGCTCGCGTCGGTGCTTTTGATTTTGACCGTCAGCGACTTGAAGTACATGCTCCTCCCGAACAAAATCATTTACCCGGCCATGCTGCTCTTCGTCGCGCTGCGCCTCGTCGTGCATCCGCTTCCGCTGTGGCAATATGCGCTTGGGTTCCTGCTCGGAGGAGGCATCCTGTTCGGCGTCTCGTACATGGCGATCTTGCTGCGCAAACCGCCGATGGGCTTCGGGGATATTCGGCTGATGGCGCTTATCGGTCTTGTGATGGGCGTCAAGCTGGTGCTGCTCTGCATTTTCCTGTCCGCTCTGCTCGGCAGTCTGATCGGGCTCAGTCTGATCGCCTCGGGGAAGCTCAGCCGCAAATCGCCAATGCCATATGGTCCGTTCATCGCCGTAGCCGGGTTGGTCGCCTTCTGTTATGGGGATTCCCTCATGACCTGGTACGTGAACCTCATTACGTAATCGAATTCGAACCACTTAACTTTATGAAAAGAGGATGAGATGGATGGACTGGTTTCGTGCCCAATCGTTCCGCGCGAAGCTGCAGCTGGGGTACTACGCGCTCGTTGCGGCCTATAGCGCCATAATTGTAGTGTTGATGCTGACGAGCGACGTGAACATCATTTTCGGCTTGATCTCGATGCTGGTGCTGATGGTGCTGAGCTTTCCTTACCTGAGTTGGCTGGAGAGCGCGCTTGTCGAGCCGATCGAGGATGTTTCGCGGGTGGCGATGAACATTGCGAAGGGCGACTTCACCCAGACGGTCGATGCCCGCTCGAACGATGCGCTCGGCGAGATGGGACGCTCCTTCAACGGCATGATCGTCAAGCTGAAGGAGCTGCTCCACGAAACGACGGCGATTTCCAAACATGTAGCGGACTCGAGCCGAGATATTTATTTTAAGAACGAGGGCATCAACACGATGCTGGTGGAAGCGACCAACTCGATTACAAGTCTCGCCTCCGGGGCGAACGAAATTTCCGACGGGGTGTTCAAGAGCTTCTCCGTGGTGAAGGAAATCGAGACGAAAGTAACGGATTATGTAGAATCGACGAAAGAAATGAACAACCGGTGCAACCAGACGCTGGAGCTCGTGAAGAAAGGGCTGGATGCGGTCGAAAGCCAGGCGGAAAGCGTGCAGCACAACGTCATCGCGACTTCCAATGTGGCCGGTACGATCGACGAGCTCGTGAAGGAAGCGGACAATATCAGCAAAATTACCCGGACGATCTCCGAGATCGCCGAGCAGACCAACCTGCTGTCCCTGAACGCCTCTATCGAAGCGGCACGCGCAGGCGAGCATGGCCGCGGATTCTCGGTCGTCGCCCAGGAAGTGCGCAAGCTGGCGGAAGAATCGCAGCGTTCGGCCAAGGAGGTGTTCCATCTCGTCCGCAACATCGAGAATAGCATCCGCCAAGCGCGTCAAAATATCCAGATCAACGAAAATATCGCCAAACGTCAAAGCGAGACGATCGAGGAAACGGAGAAGGTGTTCGCGAACATGGTCAGCAGCATTCAATTCATTACGACTCGGATGAACGAGTTTACCGGCGAAAGCGTCAAAATGATGAACGCCTCGCAATTCATTACGGGCACAATGGAGAATATCTCGGCCATCACACAGGAATCCGCAGCCGGCACCGAGCAAGTATCGGCTTCGATGGTGGAGCAGACGGGCTCGGTCAAAGCGGTCGTAACGCAATCCGAGCAAATGCTTAGGATGGTGACGCAGCTGCAGCGGACGATTCAAATTTTCAAATTGTAGGATTGATTGAAGCGGTGAGCCAGAACGTGTGCAGAAGCAGAATGGCGGCATAGACGAATGCGGAGAAGCGGAACAAACGGTGGATGAGCAGCCTTTGGCCGACGCGGGCGGCTAGGATGAACAGCGACAAGGGAAGCGCGATCTTCAAGGCGTAGAACGAGTAGTAGCTGTTTTCGTAAAGGAAGCGCATGATGGGGTTGGCTTCTCCAATCAGGCCCATTCTCAGGCCGAGGTCGGTGAGCAGCGCATCCAGGCAGCTGGCGACGCAGACGAACGCAATCAGCAAACGGTTCAAACGAATCCCTCCCAATCGGAATGTCATTCCCCACGTGGTTGCCGCTTGGATATTCTGGGTTGTCCTACCATTATAGTCTATTCGTCTATAGTCTATTCGTCGCGAAAGTAGAAATTGAGACCCTTGGAAACGAGGGACTTCAGGCCGTTCTTAATCGGAACGGTCTATTTCACATGCATTAGGCTTTTAAAGCAGTAGATGGCTAAATTTTTTCATTGAAAAATGGGTGGGATACGATTAAAATTATTTTTATGTCTGACATGCTATGTCAGAAAATTACAACCCCGAAAGGACTGCCAGCCATCATGCTTAGTGCTAGAGAGTACGTCAATCAAGTGTTCGAAACTGTAAAAGCGCGCAATCCTCATGAGACTGAATTTCACCAAGCGGTGTTCGAAATATTCGAATCGCTTGTTCCCGTTTTCGAGAAACATCCGAAGTATATTCAAGCCGGCATCCTGGAGCGTATCTCCGAGCCGGAGCGGGTTATCTCGTTCCGCGTGCCGTGGACGGACGACGCCGGGCATGTGCAAGTGAACCGCGGCTTCCGCGTTCAGTTCAACAGCGCCATCGGGCCTTACAAGGGCGGACTGCGGTTCCATCCGTCCGTCAACGCCAGCATCATCAAGTTTCTCGGCTTCGAGCAGACGTTCAAGAACAGCTTGACCGGTCAAGCGATCGGCGGCGGCAAGGGCGGCTCCGACTTCGATCCGAAGGGCAAGTCCGACGCGGAAGTGATGCGCTTCACGCAGAGCTTCATGACCGAGCTGTCCAGATATATCGGCCAAGACACCGACGTACCGGCTGGCGACATCGGCGTAGGCGCGCGCGAAATCGGCTTTATGTTCGGCCAATACAAGCGGCTGCATGGCGGTTTCGAAGCCGGCGTTCTGACCGGGAAAGGCTTGCTGTACGGCGGCAGCTTGACGCGTACGGAAGCTACAGGCTACGGCGTCGTTTATTTTGTGGACGAGATGCTGAAGGATCGCGGGCTGTCGATGGAAGGCAGCAAAGTTGTTGTGTCCGGCTCCGGGAATGTGTCCATCTATGCGATCGAGAAAGCGCATCGGATGGGTGCGACGGTCGTTGCTTGCAGCGACTCCAATGGCTACATTTATGATCCTAAAGGCATCAACCTCGAAACCGTCAAGCTGTTGAAAGAAGTGGAGCGGGCGAGAATCAGCGATTACGTGAAAATTCATACCCACGCTGAATACCATGAAGGCTGTGCCGGTATTTGGTCGATTCCTTGCGACATCGCGCTGCCATGCGCGACGCAGAACGAGATCGACACCGATTCGGCGAAGCAGCTTATCGCGAACGGCGTGAAAGCGGTGGCTGAAGGCGCCAACATGCCTTCCACGCTGGAAGCGATCGATCTGTTCCTGGAGCATGGCGTGCTGTTCGGACCGGCTAAAGCTGCGAACGCAGGCGGTGTGGCTGTTTCGGCATTGGAAATGTCGCAAAACAGCATGCGCCAGTCCTGGTCGTTCGAGGAAGTGGACGCGAAGCTTCATGCCATTATGACCAATATTTATCGCAACAGCGTGCATGCAGCGGCTGAATACGGTCGTGAAGGCAATCTGGTTGTAGGCGCGAACATCGCCGGCTTCTTGAAGGTCGCCGACGCGATGCTGGTACAAGGCGTAGTCTAATTGGTTTGGCAAGGCCTCCGGTTTTCATAGCCGGGGGTTTTATTTAACAGATAAGAAGTTTTACATTCTTCACCGTATTGAAGCGTCAGGGGTTTCCTGACTTACTGGGGAGTCGGACTGCAGAGTAGCAGAGTAAGGCTACTTGGCGATCGTACCGACTGGGGTTGCATCTACCGCTCCTGCACAGCTCGCTCCCTGCTTGTCCGCACGACACTCCGGGTCCCAGCCAGTAACTTTTCATACGGTAAGGTGAGACAATCTCCGCTTGCTACTCTGAAAATTATCCCCCTTTTCAGCAGCCGTGGCGCCGCCTCGCAGCAACGGTGTCTGTAGTCCGAAAAAGGAGGCTGTCGATTAACTGTGCACTAAAAAAAGAGCCGCCTCTCGCCGGAAAA
>NZ_BIMA01000115.1 GCF_004000845.1 Paenibacillus koleovorans NBRC 103111 | reverse complement strand
CTCCATCTGAACACCTTCGCCAGAGGACCGTCCGCGAGGAATAGAAGCTGAACGGCAATCCATACATAAAACCCCGCCGGACAGAGCGGGGTTTTACTACAATTTAGCGCCAATCGCGCTTCTTCAATCGGTTGCTCGCAGGATTGATCTGCCCCATGATCTGACGGCCTTCGGCCAAGCGCAGCGCCAGCAACGAGGAGAAAAAACCGAGCGTCATGCCGCCGACCATATCGGTCAGCCAGTGAATGCCCAAGTAGAAAATCGAGAAAATGATGATGGCGGCGCTGATCGGCACGAACCATTTCCAGAACGCGTTGCCGGATCGGCGAGCCATAAGCGCCAGTGTCACCGACAGTGACGTGTGCAAGCTCGGAAAGCAGTTGTTGAGCCCGGACAGCGGCCGGTATTCCGCTTCGAACGTCGGGAACGCGTCCAGCATCAGGAACCGCACGTTCGGGTTGAACGCATGCACTTCCGTCACCGGGAAGAACAGGAAAAACGGAATCGCGATCATATAATTGAACATAATCGCGTAGCACAGCGCGTAAAACAGCTTCGTATTCTTCGTATACACGTACAAAATAATAGAAGCGACCATCAGCGCGGTGAAGACGACGACATAGTAATAGCTCATGAAGTGCGTCAGGATGATGTTCTCGAACAGCTTCTGGAACACAACGATGAATTCGCCCTCCATCTGGTGAAACGAAGGGGTGAAGTCGCTCAGATGATGCATCTGCTTTTCTATCAGCTGCTCGATTTTATTAAAGAACAAAATCATCAATACGGCGCAGAAATGAAGCAGCATCTTTTTGCGGCTAGAGAGCTCCTTCACAAACACGCCGGCGGCGCGGAAAGGCTTTAGAGGCGAAAATCCCAATGCGATAACAAGCAATATATAAACGGTAACTGCGATTAAAATCGAAACTTGGGTCATGGATGTGATGAGAAACATGTTGCTTCCCCCTAGAAATGGAAAATAACTGCAGAGAACGAACTCATCAATTATAGCACAGGGTCAGGGGAAGTGAAATGATCAAACGATCTCATTATTTTTTCCTGTTCACGCCGATCATGCCGCCTAATGCACCGCTAGCGAATGTAAGGACAAGCATGGCGATCGTAGAAGCGTCGAAGTGGGCGTCCAACCCTAAAAATCCGGTCAGCAGCACAATGATCCCGTAAATGAGCCCCGCGATTCCCCCGTTGTACCAGCCTTTGTTCACCGCGCGTTTGCCGCTGCCGATTCCTCCGATGGCCGAAGAAATCGCATGGATCATGTACACCCAAGCCGTAACGGACTGTTCTTTGAAATCGGTGAACGCGAGCAGCAAGGAGAGGAGCAGCATGCCGAGCAGCAAGCAGATCGTAGCGTTGACGAGTCCTGAGAGTAGGGGGGAAGTGATGCGCAGACGTGGAACTTTGGATAAGGAATTCATGGAAAACATCGCACCTCCATCATAGTATCGGTTCCAACCCGTTCCGAAATCCGCTTCTGTCAGCCAGGCCGGCCGCCTTCGGACAGGGAGGTCGTTATGGTTTCATTGTATGGGCGGCTTGGACGGAATAGTACAAGGCTGCCGGACGGACTGCCAATTATTGAACGGGGGCAGCCTGCATGAGGGGCGATTCCCATGGTGAGAATACCATTGACTTCATCAGACCGGAGACCGGAGGGACACGCTATGGATAGGGTAGACATTCCAACGCTTCTGCTGCGTACGGTGGCGATTTATTTCGTCATCTTCCTGATGATGCGCATTATGGGCAAACGCGAAATCGGCAAGCTGTCGGTGTTCGACCTCGTCATTTCGTTTATGATCGCAGAGATCGCCGTCTTCGTCATTGAAGATACGAATATGCCAATGATACACGGGCTGCTGCCGATGTTCACGTTGGTGCTGATTCAAGTACTGCTGGCCTATTTGACGCTGAAGTCTCAGACGGTCAGGAGCTGGTTCGACGGGAAGCCGAGCTTTCTGATCGAGAACGGGAAGTTGAATCGCGAGGAAATGAAAAAACAACGGTACACATTAGACGATCTTATGGTGCAGCTTCGCGAAAATAAAGTGACGAATGTGGCGGACGTGGAGTTCGCAATGCTCGAGACGTCTGGCAAGCTGAGCGTAATCGAAAAGCCGAAACCGATGAGCGGAAGCAAGGGCAAGGCAGGCGGACCGGTGCAATATCGCTATGAAGGGTTGCCGGTGCCAGTGATCATGGACGGCAAAGTGCAGGACAAAAACTTGGAGAAGTTAGGAAAAACGCGGTTTTGGCTCAAAAATCAGCTGCAGGAAAAAGGCGTTAACGATTTAAAGGACGTATTTTTCTGCACGATTGATTATAAAGGCCGATTCTACTTGGATATGAAGCGCAGGCGGTAAACCCGCGGCTGGCATCCAGCGCCTAACGTTTGAAAAACCGCCCTAATCCGGGCACACGGCGTATGTCGTCTTTATTCACCATCCCGAGCAGAACTATGATGGCCCCATAAACGGCAGCTCCAGCGGCGCATGAGGCAAAGAACTTCATCAGCGCCTGATTCGTCCAGGCCATATACATCACGATATGGCACGTAGCGCCCATGATGACCATGCCGAAGCCGGTTTTGAGAAAATGGATGCCGTCCATCCGGAACTTCACATGCTTCGCTACGCTGTTCCAGTGCAGCATGGTCACTAACACGATATTGGCGTTGATCGCGACAATTGCACCGAGGATGCCCCATTCGGGCTTGGAGGCGAGCCATACGATCAGGAGTAGCTTGACGGCGGCGCCGATGAAGGTGTTCGTCAGAGCTGTGCCGGGACGGTCCAGTGCTTGAAGCGTAGCTTGCAAAGGACCTTGAAAGTAGATGAAGAGGGCGACCGGCGCCATCAGCTTCAGCATTTTAGCCGCTTCCACATTGCCGTACATAAAGTAACAGATCGGCTCCGCTAGCATATACATGAGCACGACGAAAGGAGCGCCGGTGACGAGCGCAAGCCGGAGCGACTGGTGAAGCCGTTTGTGAATCGTCACATGGTCGTTTTTGGCGGCGGCTTCGGAGAGGGAAGGGATGAGCGAGACGGACAAGGAATATGTAAGCGCTCCCGGCAGCAGCAGGATCGGAATGACCATCCCTTGCAGCATCCCGTACTGGGCAGTGGCCGCGCCTGTAGCGATCCCGGCGATGGCGAGGCTTTGCGCGATCATGATCGATTCGAGCAAATAGGAGGTCGAACCGACAAGCCGGCTTCCCGTGACGGGAATCGAGATCGTCAGGATCCGTTTTATCTCGGCGCTCAGCCTCGTCTGCACACGCTTGGCTTCGGAAGCAATGCCGGCCAGCCTCTTGCGGACAGGATTGCGCTTGTGGTGGTAGAGCAGAACGGCCATACCGCCCAGCTCGCCGATGACGACGCCGATCATGGCGCCGGCCGCCGCTTTTTCGATCCCATAGGGGAGCAGCAAAAAAGAGATCGCGAGCATCGCCACGATTCGAACGACGGTTTCGACCACTTGTGAGACGGCGGACGGAATCATGTTCTGCCGACCTTGGAAATAGCCGCGGAAGACGGACGAAACGGCGACGATCGACAAGATCGGGCTCATGCTGATGAACGTGTCATAAACACGGGCGTCTGTCAGCAGATGGCTGGTGATCCAACGGGCCCCGACGATACACAGCGCGGTGAACACGAGGCTGAGGCCGACTGTAATCGTGAGCGATCCGGCAATGATGCGCCTGATGCGGGCTTCGTTCCCCTCCGAGTCGGCTTCCGCCACCAGCTTGGCCACTGCGATCGGGATTCCGCCGGTAATAATCGTGAGCACGACGATCATGAATGGGTAGCCCATCTGGTACAGTCCAACTCCTTCCGCACCGATGACCCGGGGCAGCGTGATGCGAGGGATGAAGCCCAGCAGGCGATTGACAATGCCTGCGGCCAGCAGGATCATCGTTCCTTTTATAAACGACTGTTTTTTCAAGTGCGGATCTTCCTTCCCGAGGGCATCGTTTGACGGCTTGTCACACAGTGAGGTTATTGTAACAATATGCGGAGGGTGTACAGGCTCATGCTAAGTTTTTGGGATGAGGACGGGCTGAGGCAGGAAGGAAACGGAGAGACGGCGGCGAATAAGTTAAGGTGACAAGGCAGTTGAAGAAGATGGGGGGATTGGCGGCATGGAGCAAGACGGCTTGGATCACGAAGAGGTGCGTATCGAGTCGGACGACGAAAAAAGTCGAATGATACGCGAGCTGTGCGACAGCAAGGCGGAGGAATTCCGGCTGCTTGGGTACGACCGGGTATCCGGCGAGGACGTCTGGAGCTGCGTCAGCGACAAATACGCCAAGCTTGGCGAGCCGCCGCTGCATAAGATGGTCAACGATATTTTGTCGCTGAAGGTGACGTCCTTGATGAACTGGATGACGCTCAGCGTCTATAAAGGAGCCCAATTCTAACCGGTTGGGCTCTTTCTTTTGGGCAGCGTCCGGTCGCAGGGCAAGGCTGGAAGACCGGCGCAAATTGACTCGATTTTTGCCGCTCGCTATAATAGGAATATTGAGTATCGAAGGGAGTACGTCCAATATGGATTTGAGAAGACTTGTCACATTCCTGGTTATTGTGCTAGTAGCGTTTGGAGTTATAGCCGGGACAAGCCCCCACCTACTCAAGCAGATCAATCTGGGGTTGGATTTGAAAGGCGGCTTCGAGATTTTGTATGAGGCCGAGCCGATTGAAGCGGGGAAAACGGTTTCGCGGGATTCCCTCGTCGAGACGGCGAAGAGCCTAGAGAAGCGGGCTAATGCAAGCGGCGTAGCGGAGCCTGAAGTGACGACCGAAGGGACGAACCGAATTCGAGCTCGTCTGGCCGGAGTCGAGAATCAGGACGAAGTGCGGCAATTGCTGAAGAAGCCTGCCGAATTGTCGTTCCGCGGTCCGGACGGCACGAAGGAATTGATCGGCAGCGACTTCGAAGAAGGCGCGGCGCAGATCGGTTTCGGGCAGACGAACCAACCCGAAATTCAGATTAAAGTGAAGGATGCCGAGAAGTTCAAGAAGGTGACCGAGAAGCTGCTTGGACAGAAGCTCGCGATCTATCTGGACGAGACGATGCTGTCCGATCCTACCGTACAGAACGTGCTTACGGACGGTCGGGCAACGATCTCCGGCAGCTACTCGTACGAGGAAGCCAGAAAAATCAAGGATACGATCAACCTGGGCGCTCTGCCGCTCAAGCTGACGGAGAAATATACGCAATCCGTAGGCGCTACGCTGGGGCAGCAGTCGCTCCACCAAACGGTGCAAGCGGCCATCATCGGATCGATTATTATTCTGATCTTCATGGTGCTTTTCTACCGGATACCGGGTCTTGTTGCTTCGGTAACGCTGATTACGTACACATGGGTCGTGCTGCTCATGTTCTACTTGATGAACGCGACGCTGACATTGCCGGGTATCGCGGCTCTCGTCCTCGGGATCGGGATGGCGGTCGACGCGAACATTATCATGTATGAACGGATCAAGGAAGAAATCCGCAGCGGCAAAAGCTTGCTGTCGTCGCTCAAGTCCGGCTCCAAGCATTCGTTCCGGACGATCATGGACGCGAATATTACGAACATTATTGCCGGCATCGTACTATACTACATCGGGAACGGAGCGATTCGCGGCTTCGCCCTGACGATGATCGTCAGCATCCTGGTCAGTATCGTGACCAACGTGTTCTTCTCGCGCCTGCTCATCCATTTGCTCATTCGTTCCAATTTGTTCAAGAAGCCAAGCTACTACGGCGTGAAGGAGGCGGATATCCGTGGACTTTAATCGGAAAAATTACAAGGAGCGTTACGACTTCATCAAACATCGCAACCTTTACTTCCGCTTATCCAGCGCTATCACAGTGATCGGGATCGTCATGCTGCTCATTTTCAACCTTCATTACGGCGTTGACTTCAAGTCCGGCACGTCGATCGATATCTCGGTGGGCAAGGCGGTTACGCAGGAGCAGACGGACCAGGCATTCCGGGAAGCCGGTCATCCGCCGGTCATCCGAACGGTTGGCGGCGATAACAGCGACCGAATTTCAGTGCGTTATGACGAAATTTTGACCGACGCCGACGTGAAGGCGATTATGGAAGTATTCACCACGAAGTATGGCTCGCAGGTTTCCAATGAAGTGAACATCGTGACCCCGGACATGGCCAAGGAGCTGGGCAAAAAAGCGCTCCTCGCCGTAGCTATCGCAAGCCTGGGGATCAGCTTGTATGTGACGATCCGATTCGAATGGCGCTTCGCCGTCTCGGCGATCATCACGATTTTATATGACGCTTTTTTCGTTATCGCGATTTTCTCCATCTTCCGACTGGAAGTCGACTTGCCGTTCGTTGCAGCGATTCTGACCACGATTGGATATTCCATCAACGATAAGATCGTTATTCTGGACCGGATTCGCGAGAACCTGCGATTCGGCAAAGTGCGTACGGACGAGGATTTGGCTGACTTGGTCAACCGAAGCATCTGGCAGACGATGGGACGTTCGATCAATACGGTCGTCACCGTTCTCGTAGCGGCGCTCTGTCTCTTCATCTTCGGCAGCGAGTCGATCAAGCTCTTCGCGCTTGCGAAGATGATCGGTCTGGCGAGCGGCGTGTACTCGTCGATCTTTCTCGCTACGCCTATGTGGTACTTGCTCAAGCGCCAGTCGCTGAAAAGCCGCAAGGTAGCCGTTGCCAAGCAGCCCTCCTAAGGGCTGCCGAGCTAGGAGTTCATAACCATGGTATCGAGGGGTGTCAATATGACGAAGCAGCGCTATGAACAGGCTAGCTTAGCTGCTTGGTTAGGTATTGTCGGCAATTTGGGCTTAGCGGTAATGAAGGGGATCGTCGGCTGGTTTTCGGGGAGCAAGGCGTTAATCGCCGATGCCGCGAACTCGGCCTCCGACGTGGCCGGCTCGATTGCCGTCCTGATCGGGCTCCGCGCTTCCCATAAGCCGCCGGATGAAGATCATCCGTACGGGCACGGGAAAGCGGAGTCGATCTCCGCGATTATCGTTTCCGTCCTGCTGCTGTTGGTTGGACTTGAAGTCGGCATCTCCTCCGTGAAGACGATAGTCGCAGGCGTGGAGACCCGGCCCGAGTGGTATGCGCTAGTAGCCGTCATTATTGCGATCATAGTGAAAGAATTACTGTTTCAATACAACATTCATCTCGGGCGCCGGCTGTCGAGCCAAGCGCTCATCGCCAGCGCCTGGGACCACCGTTCCGATGTGCTGAGCTCGATCGCCGTCCTCGTCGGGGTATTGGCGGCGCTGATGGGCGATTATTGGGGCCAGCCTTGGCTCTATTACGCCGACCCGGTGGCTGGGTTATTCGTTGCTCTTTTGGTGCTGCGGATGGGGTATCGCCTCGTAACCGAGTCGATTCACAGCGCGATCGATCATGTCCTGCACAAGGAAGACACCGAAGACATGCTGGAGACCGCACAGCGGGTCAAAGGCGTAATCGTGGTCAACGAGCTGCGAGCGAGAGAACACGGCCATTATGTGATCGTCGATATTAAAATTTGCGTCAACCCGAAGATTACGGTGATGGAAGGGCACGAGATCGGCAAAACCGTCAAGCAGCAGCTGCTGCGCCGGTTCAGCCATGTGTCCGACGTGATGATTCACGTCAATCCGTACGACCCGGGGTATCCTTACAAGAACAACGTCGACTCCGAGCAGACGGAGCAGCCTAGCCTGCTTCACTAGGAAACGGCGAATCAAGGGAATGTATAGCAGGAGGTCCGCATGCTCCAATCAAGAGCGAGATGGTCGACCGCGGCATGCGATGCGCAAGCGGCGGAGCGGCTCGCGGAGCGGCTCAAGCTCCATCCGGCCGTAGCGAGGCTGCTGACGGCCCGAGGCATTACAACAGTTGAAGAAGCGGACATATTTCTCCACGGCGGAAAGGATCATGTACATGATCCTTTTCTGTTGGAGGGTATGTCTGCAGCAGTCGAACGGATTCGGCGCGCGATTGACAGCGGCGAGAAAATTCGCGTCTACGGCGACTATGACGCAGACGGCGTAACGAGTACGGCGCTCATGACGCATCTGTTGCATCGTATGGGCGCCGATTTCGATACATACATCCCGCATCGAATGCTGGAAGGCTACGGTTTGAACTTGAAGGCGATAGACGATGCCAAGCTTAACGGCGTCCGCTTGCTGGTGACGGTCGACACCGGCATCAGCGCGGTTGAGCAGATCGCCTATGCGACCGAGCTTGGCATCGAAGTGATCGTGACGGATCATCACGAGCCGCCTGAGGTGCTTCCGGACGCCTATGCGATTCTCAATCCGAAGAAGCCGGGCTGCCCGTATCCGAACAAGCAGCTGGCCGGAGTCGGAGTCGCGTGGAAGCTGGCGCATGCGCTGACCGGCGAGCTGCCCGAATGGCTGGCGGAGTTCGCCGCGATCGGGACGGTCGCCGATCTGATGCCATTGTTGGGCGAGAATCGTGTGATCGTGAAGCTGGGGTTGGGCCGGCTGGCCGGCACATCGCGGCCAGGGCTGAACGCCCTGTTCCAGGTGAGCGGGCTTGAGGGAAAAGAAGTGACATCGACGCACTTGGGCTTTGCGCTAGCCCCTCGGATCAACGCCAGCGGCAGGCTCCAGCATGCGCGCGATTCGCTTCGGCTGCTGACGACCGAAGATACGTCGGAAGCCGACCGGCTCGCTCAAGAGCTGGACACGCTGAACAAGGAGCGTCAGCGGCTCGTCGACGAGATGACGGAGGAAGCGCTCGAGGTGCTTGCAGCTGGCGCGGACGGTGCCAGTCCGGAGGACAAGGTCATCGTGGTAGCGCGCGAGGGCTGGAATGCCGGGGTCATCGGCATTGTGGCCGCGAAGGTGCTCGAGAAGTTTTACCGTCCGACGATCGTGCTGACGATCGATGCGGAGACGGGCAAAGCCAAAGGCTCCGCCCGTTCGATCGCAGGCTACGATATGCATCGGGCGCTGACCTGCTGCGAGGAGCTGCTGGAGCATTACGGCGGCCATCAGGCTGCGGCCGGCATGACGCTCCGGCGGGAGCTGCTCGAGCCGTTCCGACGCCGCTTGATCGCGTGCGCAGAGGAGTGGCTGCGGGAGGACGACTTCGTCCCGATGCTGCAAGTCGATGCGGAGGTGGCGTTGTCCGAGGTCAGCCTCGAGAGCATTCGCCAGATCGAGCAGATGGCTCCGTTCGGCATGGGCAATCCGGCGCCGCGTTTCCAACTGAGCGGACTGGATGTGCAGGAGATGCGCACGATGGGCAAGGAGAAGCAGCATCTGAAGCTGCTGTTGGCCCAGACCGCGATGGAAACCGCTTGCTCGATCGAAGCGGTTGGGTTCGGCCGAGGCGCGATGACGCAGCGTATCTCGCCGACGTCCAAGCTCGATATGATCGCTGAGCTATCGATCAATGAATGGAACGGCGTGCGCAAGCCTCAGATGATGATCCAGGACATGCGCGTTGCCGAGCTGCAAGTATTCGATTGGCGCGGCGAGCACCGGCTGCAGCAGAAGCTGGCGGAGTTGAAGGCTGCTCATAGCGAGCCCTCGGGCGTGCTGCGAGGCGCAGTCATTGTCGAGCGGCAGCTGCATTGGCCGAAGGTTCAGCTGCAATTGGAGGAAAGCGGCTGGCCCGTGTACGGCTGGGATCCTGTGCATGGTGCTGTGCCGCTGAACGATTCGGCTGAGCGTACGGCATTCGCAGCCATGACGGACATCGTGTTATACTCGCTGCCGGATGAAGAGTCCTCGCTTGTCGCGCTGCTTGGCGCAGCTTCAGGCGCCGAGCGGTTGTTCCCGGTTTTCGCCGATTGGAATACGGATGACTTCCGGCTGCCTTCCCGCGAAGCGTTCAAAAAGGCATATGGTTTACTGCTGCATACCGGCTCTTGGCCGGCGGGAGAGCTCGCTCAGCTTAGCCAATTTGCCAAGAAATCCGGTTTGTCTGTCGGGGCGTTTCGGTTTATACTGGATGTGTTTGAAGAGCTGCAGTTTGTTGAACAGAGCGGCTCGCTGCAACGCACGGTCGCTCAGCCGAAGAAGTCCGAGCTGGATACGGCTCCGTCCTATCGGCGGAGAGTTCGCCGGAACGCTCTGGAGCCGTCCTTGATTTATTCGACGGCGCTTGAGCTGACGGCTTCGTTGCTGCAGAGATGCCGAACCATAGAATCAAGCGATTCAAGTGTTGCAAGAGATGAACTTGTGGAGGGTATACGATGAATTTCAAAGACTATATCCGGGTCATTCCGGATTTCCCGCAGCCCGGTATCCGCTTCAAGGACATTACGACGTTGCTGAACAATGGGCCGGTCTACCGGGCGCTCATCGACGAGCTGGCGGCGCATTACAAGTCGCAGCAGATCGATGTGATCGCGGGTCCGGAAGCTCGCGGCTTCGTAGTCGGCGCCCCGCTCGCTTATGCGCTGGGCGTAGGCTTCGTGCCGATCCGCAAGAGCGGCAAGCTGCCGGGCGAAACGATCGAAGCGGGGTATGATTTGGAGTACGGCAAAGACAAGCTCGCCATGCATAAGGACGCGATTCTGCCGGGACAACGCGTCTTGATTGCAGACGATTTGCTGGCCACCGGCGGCACCATCAACACTACGATGAATTTGATACGTCAGCTGGGCGGCGATATCATTGGGGCGGCTTTCATGATTGAGCTGACTTACTTGAACGGCAGAGAGAAACTAGGCGGCGTGGAAGTAAAATCGCTCGTACAATACTAATTGGCGATAGATTGGGCGATGCTAGTGCTGACAGCAAATATGAGCCAAGTCGGCAGGAGGCACCGATCCCATGGACCGTTATAAGTTTTCTACGATTGCACATCAAAAGCATGTATATTGCAACCCGATTCCCGAGACCAAGATGTCTCGGTTGATCGGGTTGCTTGCGTTGCAGCAAGGGCAGCGTTTCGTTGATATCGGAGCCGGTCATGCCGAACTGTCGATTCGGCTGTGCGAGAGGTACGACGGCGTGGAGGCCGTCGCTCTCGAGTGGAGCGAGCCGGCGCTTGCGGCAGCGGCAGCGCGGGCGGCGAAGCGGGTCGGACCCGAGCGGCTGAAGCTGATCGGCGGCGATGCAGGCGAGGCCGTCGCCGCGATGGAGGATGCTTCCTGCGACGCGGCGCTGTGTATCGGCTCGTCGCAGGCGCTGGGCAACGCGGAAGCGGCTCTGCAGGCGATGCGCCGCATCGTGCGTCCGGGCGGCAGCATCGTGCTGGGCGAAGGTTATTGGCGCAAGCCGCCGTGCTCGGCTTATCTCGAGGCGCTTGACGCCGAGGAGGACGAGCTGAAGACGCACGCAGGCAATGTTCGGCTAGGGGTGGACCTCGGTCTGGAGCCGCTGTGGTCCTTTACCGCCAGCGAGGACGATTGGGACGAATATGAATGGCTTTATAAGTACTCGGTCGAGCAATATGCCATGGAGCATCCGGACGATCCGGACCGGGAGGCGATGCTGGAGCGGATCCGGAGCTGGAACTCGGTCTTTATACGCTGGGGACGGGATACGCTTGGTTTCGGTCTGTATTGGTTCCGGAACGGATCGGATCGCAACTAGTTGATGAACTCTTGATTGCCCCGGCAAACCCGCCCAGTTGACGCCAAACGCGCGGATTGGCATAATGGTAGGAAACACGCATGAGAGACATGCATGGATTCCCCGGGAGAAAGGGTTTAACGATGGGCATTGAGCAGTTACTGGAACGGGCCGCCGCATACCTCAAGGAGAGCGACCTGAAACGAATCGAAGAAGCTTACGTTTTCGCCGATCAGGCCCACTACGGGCAAGTGCGGAAGTCGGGCGAGCCGTATATTCTTCATCCGTTGGCGGTGGCCGACATTCTTGTGAACATGCAGATGGACGTGACCTCGATTATCGCCGCTCTGCTGCACGATGTCGTCGAAGATACGACCGTCTCGCTGGAAGCCGTGGATCAGCATTTCGGGAAAACTTGCGCGATGTTAGTAGACGGTCTGACGAAGCTGGAGAAAATCCAGTTCAAGTCGAAGGAAGAGCAGCAGAACGAGAACTACCGCAAAATGTTCGTCGCGATGGCGCAAGATATCCGCGTCATTCTGATCAAGCTCGCCGACCGGCTTCATAATATGCGGACGCTGAAGTTTCAGTCCGAAGAGAGCCAACGCCGCATTGCCCATGAGACGCTTGAGATTTTTTGTCCGATTGCGCATCGGCTCGGGATTTCTGCGATCAAGTGGGAGATGGAGGATATCGCACTCCGGTATTTGAACCCGCAGCAATATTACCGGATCGTCAACCTGATGCAGAAGAAACGCGCCGAGCGGGAGCAGTATATTACCGAGATTATCGCCAACATCAATCACAAATTGAGCGAGATGGGCATTGAAGGCGATATTTCCGGGCGGCCGAAGCATATTTACAGCATTTATAACAAAATGACGACCCGGAACAAGCAGTTCAATGAAATCTATGATCTGCTGGCGATTCGGGTTATTGTCGATAATATCAAAGATTGCTATGCAACGCTCGGCATCATCCACACGCTGTGGAAGCCGATGCCGGGGCGGTTCAAAGACTATATCGCGATGCCGAAGCCAAACATGTACCAGTCGCTTCATACCACGGTGGTCGGACCGAGCGGTGAGCCGCTGGAGGTGCAGATCCGGACTTGGGACATGCACCGGACTTCGGAGTTCGGGATCGCGGCGCATTGGGCGTATAAGGAAGGCACGCTAGTACCGGTCGGCAGCTTCGAGGACAAGATGAACTGGTTCCGCGAAATTCTCGAGCTGCAGCAAGAGACGAGCAACGCTTCCGAGTTTATGGAATCGCTCAAAATGGACTTCTTCTCCGATCTTGTTTTTGTTTTCACGCCAAAAGGGGAAGTGATCGAGCTTCCTTCCGGCTCCGTGCCGCTAGATTTCGCTTACCGGATTCATACGGAGATCGGGAATCGCACCGTAGGGTCGAAGGTGAACGGCCGTATCGTACCGCTGGATTTCAAGCTAAGCACCGGCGACATTGTAGAGATTCTGACCTCCAAGCATTCCTACGGGCCGAGCCAGGACTGGATCAAGATCGCTCAATCCTCGCATGCGCGCAGCAAAATCAAGCAATGGTTCAAGCGCGAGAAACGCGAGGAGAACGAGCAGAAGGGCCGGGAGCTGATCGAGCGCGAGCTGAAGCGGCTCGGCATCGATCCGCCGACTCTGATGTCCGACGACAAGCTGTCCGAAGTGTGCAAGAAGTTCAACTTCAACGATATTGAGGATATGATGTCTGCGGTCGGCTTCGGAGGGATTACGGCTGCACAGATTTGCACGCGGCTGACCGAGAAAATGCGGCGCGAGGCCGAGGAGCAAGCGCATTCCCTCGAGCTTACGACCGAGGTACGCGATGTGAAACCGCCAATGCCGGAGCGCAAGTCGCGACCGACGCATGGCGTGCGCGTGAAGGGCGTCGACAATTTGCTCGTTCGTTTCGCCCGCTGCTGCAACCCGGTGCCGGGCGACGAAATCATCGGCTACATTACGCGCGGTCGGGGCGTCTCCGTTCATCGGAGCAGCTGCACGAACATCCCGACCGGCGAGGAAGACGATCAGAACCGGATGATCGAGGTCGAGTGGGAAACCTCGGTCGAAGCGAACTACCACGTCGAGATCGAGATTACCGGCCACGACCGCCGGGCGTTCCTGAACGAAGTGCTGCAAGCGGTCTCGGAGAGCAAAACCGTCATCTCGGCCGTATCCGGCCGTTCGGACAAGAACAAGATGGCGACGGTGCATATGACGATTCTGATCAAACATATCGACCATCTGCAATCGGTCGTCGAGAAGATCAAACGCGTCAAGGACGTGTACTCCGTACAGCGGATTATGCAAGGCTAATGCGGTGGGGACAGGGGCTGGATGAAGAGAGATGCGAGTGGTCGTGCAGCGCAGCAAACAAGCTAGCGTGAAGGTGGAGGGCGAAGTTGTCGGGCGGATCAAGCGAGGGCTCGTCCTGCTCGTCGGCATCACCCATGAGGATACGGAGCAGGATGCCCGTTATTTGGCCGAGAAGCTGGCCGGACTGCGCATCTTCGAGGATGATGACGGCAAGATGAACTTGTCGGTGCGGGAAGTGGAGGGGCAGGTGCTGTCCATCTCGCAGTTCACTTTGTACGGCGATGTGCGCAAGGGGAAGCGGCCTAACTTCATGGCAGCCGCGCGGCCCGAGCAGGCCGAGCCTTTGTACGAGCGGTTCAACGGACTGCTGCGGGAGCAGGGGCTCGTGGTCGAGACCGGACGATTCGGGGCGATGATGGACGTGGAGCTGGTCAATTGGGGACCCGTGACGCTTGTTGTGGACAGCAAGTAGTTTTGTGGGGAGAGGAGTCGCAGCGGTGCGGCTCTTTTTTTATTCGCAGCCATTCAAAACAATTGACACCAGAACTAATGTTCGATATTCTAATAACACACCGACATCTCAGTCAAACTATGCTACAATCTATTTACCGGACAAGGATAGGTGATCGTGAAATGGAGCAGCTGCTTCGCGAAATTATTACCCAATTGAGTCGGATTGACTCAAGACTAGACACGCTTGAGACGAGATTCGACGCGCTCGAGACGAACATGAACAACCGCTTTGACCAGCTCAACAAAAAGCTGGACGATTACCAGGCCGAGAACATCGCGGCCGATGAGAAGCTGCTGGAGATGATCGGAGTTACGAACGACAGGCTGGATTTCCAGATGAGCCGAATCGTCAAAAACGAAGAAGAAATCTTCTTTTTGAAAAGAGCACGCCAAGCCTAACGCATTGCACGCAAGCATAAATGCTCCGGGAATTGGAAACAATAGACGATGACCGTCGATTACCAATCCGAACCGAGGAGCCTATGCATGCGCCAATCCAGTCAAGAGAAGAAGCTGCTGCTTGCGGAAAACCGTCTGCTTCACAACGATCGGCACGAGTCGCTCGGGATGGAGACCGCCGCTTTCTCGCTCGAAGCCGCCCAGGAGTGGGCAACCGGCTCGGCGTCCGTGAAGCGGTCACCGCGCAAAACATCGCGATAACAATCCACGAGATCCTAATTAGCAATCCCTTTCCCAATCGGAGAGGGATTGTTTGTGTATAGGCGCTCGTTTTTCTTGGACGGCCGGCTGTGGTAAACTGGAGCCATAACGGCGTTCCTGCAACAACTGCCGACAGTGATGGAACGGAAGAACATGAAGAGAGGCGAAGACATGAAAGTCGAAATCGTCCCGATCGGGTTCCAGCAAGACTACCGGATGGACATTTTTCATACATGGAAGCTGTTTTATGAAGAAGTGGAGATCGTGTATCCGGGGGAACAAACGGGTGAAGCGGCATGGCGCATGACGATCGAGCTGACGGACCTTGGCGGGCAGGCGGCCCGAGAGGTGCATGCGACCGTCAAGCTGGAAGCTGCGGATCAGCACCAAGCGGAGGCGAACGCGCTGGCTGCCTGGACCAGCACCGAAACGCATCGCCTGCGCAGCACGACGCCGGACAATCAGAAGCGCGAGACGAAACGCGTCATCTGCAAGGCGATGCTGCACGCGCTGGAGCATGCGACGGGGCTCGAGATGCCATGGGGCATCCTGACCGGCGTGCGCCCGACGAAGCTGATACACAACCTGCTCGCCAAACACGGTCGCGGAGCCAGCATCAAGCTGCTGCAGGAGGAATACCTCCTGACCGACGAAAAAGCGCTCCTACTGGCGGATATCGCTGAGCGGCAGCTTAAGGTGATCCCAGACTTGTTCGATCTGGATCACGAGGTGAGCGTATACATCGGCATCCCGTTTTGCCCGACCAAGTGCGCCTATTGCACGTTCCCGGCCTACGACATCCGCGGCAACAACGGCAGCGTGAACGCTTTCCTGGACGGCCTCCACCATGAGCTCCGCGAGACGGGGCGTTGGCTCAAGCAGGCGGGACTCGGCATCACGACGATCTACTGGGGCGGCGGAACACCGACCAGCATCACGGCGGAGGAGATGGACGCGCTGTTCGTCACTTTGCATGAATCGTTCCCGGCGATGGACCGCGTGCGAGAGCTTACAGTAGAAGCGGGTCGCCCGGACACGATTACACCGGACAAGCTGCGTGTCATGCGCAAGTGGAACGTGGACCGGATCAGCATCAATCCGCAAAGCTTCACTCAATTGACGCTCGATAAAATCGGCCGCCACCACACGGTGGACGAGACGATCGAGAAGTTCATCCTGTCCCGCGAGATGGGGATGGACAACATCAATATGGACTTGATCATCGGGTTGCCGAACGAGGGCATCGACGAATTCCAACATACGCTGGACGAAACGGCCAAGCTGCTGCCCGAGTCGCTTACGGTGCACACCCTCTCGTTCAAGCGCGCGTCCAAAATGACCAAAAACCGCGACCAATACGAGGTTGCGGAGCGCGACGAAATCGGCGATATGATGAAGATGGCTACCCATTTTATGGACGAGAACAAGTATGTGCCGTACTATTTGTACCGCCAAAAAAACATGCTGGGAAACCTGGAAAACGTCGGCTATTCGCTCGAAGGACGCGAGAGCTTGTACAACATCGTGATGATGGAGGAACGGCAAACGATCATAGGAGTAGGCTGCGGAGCGGTGAGCAAGGTGCTGTATCCGAAGCAGTTGGATGCCGAAGGCAACGAAGTGCGCAAAATCGAGCGTTTCCCGAATCCGAAGGAGCCGTCCGTGTACAACCAGGCTTATAGAGAATATTTGGACAAAAAGCTGAAGCTGATGGACGAGGCTTACGACCGCCAACCGGTCTCCGGTGTTTGACGTATGAGCAAATTACCCGTTGCCCCTCCATCGCTGTCCCAACTGCGGAATGTAATCGCGAACGTGCAAGTGTCGCTATCGCTTGCGGCCTACACCAAAGTAAGCACCAGATGGCGCGACATCGATTTTGTGTCCGATTTCAGCCGGCTTTACTATATCATGGAAGGGGAAGGCGGCCTCGTGATCGACGGGACCGCTTATTTCCCTCAGCCGGGCCAGCTATTCGTTCTGCCTTCCGGCTTGAAGTTATCCTACTTCACCACGAGTGACAATACGTTCGGCAAATACTGGTGTCATTTCAACGCCAAGCTGGGAGACCGCGATCTGTTTCGGCTGCTGGGCATGCCAGCCTTCGTCGATGTGGACGATGCGGAGCGGCTCACCACTTTGTTCCAAGAGCTGATCGAGCAGTACAAAAGCGACTCGGTGACGGCAGGTATCCGGCAAAAAGCGGTGCTCCTCGAGCTCGTGGCGTATTTCCTGGAACGGGCGCAGACGGCGATCGGAACGGAGAAACGGAGCGCGGGCCAGCAGCATCAGCGAATCCATCAGCTGCAAGACGTGCTGCAGTACATCGAGAATCATCTGCACCAAGCGATCAGCGTGAACGAACTGGCTGAGCTGGCGCATTTTCATCCGAATTATTTCATCCGCCACTTTCATGAGCTGCTGGGCATGTCGCCGATCCAATACATCAATCACCGGAAGATGGAGAAAGCGAAGCAGCTGCTGCTGGCGTCCGCCGACATTCCCGTTTCGGAAGCTGCAAGAGCGGTAGGCTTGGAGCTGTATTATTTCTCGCGGCTGTTCAAGAAGCTGGCCGGCCTGTCGCCGACTCAATATAGGGAATTGTTTATGTCAAACGATTAAACTTTCTATGCTTGACATACCCATGGGGGGTATAGTATTCTGGATTCAGAAAGGAATGAGGCATATGGAAAAAGACCCTAAATCGCATACGCAGGAAACGAACGGCTGCGAAGACGGTGATTGTGCTTCGGGTGAGCGGAGAAGCCATCATTCCGAGAAAATGAAGTCCAACCTCATTACCCGGTTGAATCGGATCGAGGGGCAAATTCGCGGCGTTAAAGGATTGATCGAGAAGGACACGTATTGCGACGACGTGCTGAACCAGATCGCGGCGATCCAATCGGCTTTGAACGGAGTAGGCAAGCTGCTGTTGGAAGGCCACATGAAAACTTGCGTCGTGGAGAAAATCCAGGCGGGAGACAAGGACATTATCGCCGAGCTGATGGTGACGGTCAATAAACTGATGAAATAAGAGGAGGCGCTGCAGATGCAAGAAGTGAATTTGAAGGTACAGGGGATGTCCTGCGGGCATTGCGTAAGCTCGGTGGAAGGCGCGGTGAAGGGTGCCGGAGCGGATGGCAAGGTCGATTTGGCCAAAGGGACGGTAGCAGTCGTATTCGATGAGCAAAAAGTGAAGCTTGAGGCGATCAAGGAAGCGATTGAAGAGCAAGGGTATGATGTAGTGTAAGGATTGGTAGACAGCGTGGGCCGGAGCCATGAAAGTGGCTCCTTCTTTTTAACGACATACATACCCATAGGGGGTATAGGTAATACTAGAGGATCAGGAGGGCTCCGAATGAGCGCACAGCAGAAGGAAAACGGAGAAGCGAATTTGCTCATCACGGGAATGACTTGCGCCGCGTGCGCCACCCGCATCGAGAAGGGGCTGAATCGGCTGGACGGCGTCTCGCAGGCGAATGTGAATTTGGCGCTCGAGTCCGCTCAAGTCGTTTTTGAGCCGGGGAAGCTGCAGGTGGAGGATTTGATCCGCAAAGTGGAGCAGCTGGGCTACGGGGCTAAACAAAAGGAGCAATCGAATAGGGCCGAGCTCCGGAAGAAGACAATCCGGCTGCAACAAGGGAAGCTGTTGGCGTCGGCCCTGCTGTCGTTGCCGCTCCTGTGGGCGATGGTCGGGCATTTCTCCTGGACGGAAGGGCTTTGGGTGCCGGAGCTGTTCATGAACGGTTGGTTCCAGCTGGCGCTCGCGACGCCGGTCCAGTTCCTGATCGGATGGTCGTTCTACGTCGGCGCTTACAAGGCGCTTCGCAACGGCAGCGCAAATATGGATGTGCTGGTGGCAATGGGTACATCGGCAGCCTACGCGTTCAGCTTGTTCGCTACGATCCGGTTTGCGGCTTCCGATTCAGGCGTAGACGGCATGCAGGGCATGGACGGGCTGTCGGCTCCGGTCGGAGCCGGCGGGATGGTGCATGAAGGAATGGCTGGACCGTCACAGCCGGAGCTATACTTTGAGACGAGCGCCGTGCTCATTACCTTGATCCTGCTTGGGAAGCTGCTCGAGGCATTGGCGAAGGGGCGTTCCTCGGAGGCGATTCGATCGCTGATGGGATTGCAGGCGAAGCATGCTCTCGTCGTCAGGGACGGCCAGGAGCTGCAAATTCCAGTGGACCAGGTGATAGTTGGCGACGAGCTGATTGTGAAGCCAGGGGAAAAAATACCGGTGGATGGCATTGTGGGAGCCGGAGCTTCAGCGGTAGATGAGTCTATGCTGACCGGGGAGAGCGTGCCGGTCGAGAAACAGGAAGGCGACCCTGTGTACGGCGCGACCTTGAACCGGAACGGTCTTCTGCGCATTCAAGCGCGGAAGGTAGGGAAAGAAACCGCATTGGCGCAAATTATCAAGGCGGTCGAGGAAGCCCAAGGCTCGAAGGCGCCGATCCAGCGGATCGCCGATATCATATCGGGCATTTTCGTACCGATCGTGGTCGGGCTTGCGGTGTTGACATTCGCGGCATGGTTCGTCTGGATCGAGCCGCGGGAGTTCGCCGGTGCGTTGGAGAAGGCGATAGCGGTGTTGGTCATCGCCTGTCCATGCGCCTTGGGACTGGCGACGCCGACTTCGATTATGGCCGGCTCCGGCCGTTCGGCGGAGGCAGGCATCTTGTTCAAGGGCGGCGAGCATCTGGAAGGGGCTTATCGGATCGACACGGTCGTGCTCGACAAGACGGGAACCGTGACGAACGGCAAGCCGGAGCTGACCGATGTGATCTCCGAGCAAGGCTGGGATGACGTCCGTCTGCTGGCTTTGGCGGGAGCGGCCGAGCGCAGCTCGGAGCATCCGCTTGCGCAGGCGGTGGCCGCGGGTGCGATCGCCCGCGGGCTGACGCTGCCGCACGCGCAATCGTTCGAGGCGCTGCCGGGTTATGGGATACGCGCCGTTGTAGACGGGCGCGAGCTGTTGGCAGGTACCCGTCTGCTCATGAGCGGGCAAGGTGTAGCGGTTGCCGCGCCTACGCTGAGAGCGATGGAGGAGCTGGAGGAGCAAGGGAAAACGGCGATGCTCGTAGCGGTCGACGGGCAGGTGGCCGGGTTGCTGGCGGTCGCCGATACGATCAAGCCGACTTCGCAGGAGGCTGTGGAGCGGCTGCGCGTTATGGGCGTCGAAGTTGTCCTCATGACGGGAGACAACGCCAGAACGGCGCATGCGATAGCGCGACAGGCAGGCATCGACCGCGTGTTAGCCGAGGTGCTGCCGGAAGGCAAGGCCGAGGAGGTGCGCCGGCTGCAGCAAGCCGGCAAGCGGGTCGCCATGGTCGGCGACGGCATCAACGACGCGCCTGCCTTGGCGGCGGCCGATATCGGCATGGCGATCGGCACAGGCACGGATGTCGCGATCGAGGCCGCAGACGTGACGCTGATGCGCGGCGACTTGAACGGCGTGCCCGACGCGATCCGGATAAGCCGGAAAACGATGGCGAATATTAAGCAAAATTTGTTCTGGGCGCTTGCCTACAATGTGGTGGGCATCCCGATTGCAGCCTTGGGATACTTGGCCCCGTGGGTGGCCGGCGCGGCGATGGCGCTAAGCTCGGTGTCCGTCGTGCTCAATGCGCTCAGGCTGCAGCGGATGTCTTTGCAAAATGGAGGTATTGGAAAATGAAACGATGGATGTTAATGGGGCTAGTTGCGATTACTGTTGGGGTGACGGCTGCTGGCTGTACAAAATCCGGCGGCGGTTCCGGGGGCGATGGTCACGGGGCGCATGCTTCTGCTGTCGCTGACCCGGGTGCGGCGGATAAGACCGAGGCTGTCTGGAGATTCACGCCTGATAAGCCGATAGCCAAGTCCGGTCTGCCTTCGAAGACGAATATTGAAGTGCAGGTGAACGATCATACGAGCGGGAAGCCGGTTGAGAAGTTTGCGGTCAGTCATGAGAAGCTGATGCATTTGATCGTGGTGAGCAAGGACCTAACTACGTTCCTGCACCTGCATCCGGAGTATGTCGGCAAAGGTAAGTTCCAAGTGGAAATGGAGTTCCCTTCCGGCGGAGATTATAAGCTGTTTGCAGACTATGTTCCAAGCGGCGGGGCTCCGGTGACGAAGAGCCGCGAAGTGAAGGTCGAAGGATTTACATCGACGGCGGTACCGATCGTTCCTGATGCATCGACTGCGAAAACGGTGGACGGGGTGGAGGTGTCGCTGAAGCTGGACGGCGCGAAAGCCGGAGAAGAAGCGATGCTGACGTTCCGCATGGTGGATGCGGGCTCCAAGCAGCCGGTGAAAGACTTGCAGCCGTATCTAGGCGCTGTCGGCCATGTGGTCATTTTGGACGCGAAGGCGGAGCAGTACTTGCATGTACATCCGATGGACGAGAAGGCCGTCGGTCCGAACGCCGAGTTCATGACAGTATTTCCGCATGGCGGCGACTACAAGGTATGGGGGCAGTTCCAGCGAAACGGGAATACTTTTATTGTTCCTTTTGTCGTGAGGGTGTCGGAGTAATCGGTTTGATGGAGGATCAGGATAAGAGGGGGTGCCCGTGAGTCGACCGTTGGTGCTCTTTCTTTTAGCGAAATTGGCGTTAGTTTTGTGCAAATGAAAGTGAGCTTCTTTCATTTTTCCTGATGGGAATTCCCCTTACACTAGTACTTGTAGGCTCCACGCTTGAGCTGGCGGCGGAGCCGATTCCATAGTTGACGGAGGGAACCCGGGATGAGGACAGAACAGATGCGTTTACTTACGGATGAGCAGATGCGGCAATTTATCGTGCAGGGCTTTTTGATTTTGAAGACGGATTTTCCGAAATCTTTTCATGACCGGCTGACGGCGCAGTTGAGCGAGGTGTATCGGGTTGAGGGCAATCCCGGCAACAATTTGCTGCCGCGGGTGAGAGAGCTGCAGGACGTCTTCGACCATCCGGTCGTTACGGGGGCGCTGACGAGCGTGCTCGGTCCCGGCTATATGATGCATGCGCATCGTCACGGGCATTTCAACAATACTCGGAAACATGGAGTCTGGCATAAAGATTCGTATTGGGGCTATCGCAGGATGAGAAATCATCGGCCTTGGTGGGCGATGATTATGTATTTCCCGCAGGATACGCCTGTCGAGCTGGGACCGACCGGCGTCATGCCGGGGACGCAAAACTTCGAAACATGCACCTTCTCCACGGAGGACAGTTTCGGTGAAGCGACGGCAGCGGGGGAAGCAGGAACGTTCGCGCTTATCCACTACGATATTTGGCACCGGGCGACGGCTAACACGGCAGGCAGAGAACGGTTTATGCTGAAATTCGAGTTTATGCGGACGCAGGCGCCTGTGCAGCCGAGCTGGGAGCATGAAGATGCAACTTGGGTGACGCCTGAGTTTCCGGAGGTTGTTTTCTCGAGTGAAGTGATGTGGCGCGACACTTGGGATTGGTTAACGGGGGCTGGGCAGGTTGAGGGCGGGCGTGCGGAAGTGGCGGCTGCTGTAGAAGTTGAGGTCGGTGGTGTTGAGCGGGAGGGAGAAGGCGGCGAGCTTGGCATGAGCGTTGAGCGGGAAGGAGAAAAAGGCGAGCTTGGCACGAGCGTTGAGCGGGAAGGAGAAAGAGGCGAGCCTGGCACGGGCGGGATGGGAGCCGCGGAGGTTCGCGGCTTGCTCGAGCAGTTGGCGGGCGGCGACGAGCGCCAGCGTACGGCGGCGGCCGACCGGCTCGCGCTGGCCGGCGTGCCCGAGACGTCCGCGCTGCACGCGGACGTCGTAGCCGGGCTCGCGACCGCGCTGGCGGGCGCGTGCGAGCCGGCGGCGCTGAACGCCGCCTACGGGCTGGCGCGCTGCGGC
>NZ_BIMA01000114.1 GCF_004000845.1 Paenibacillus koleovorans NBRC 103111 | reverse complement strand
TATAGTACCGCTCAAAAAAATGTAAATAATTGAATCCCTTTCAAATGACAGCCGGCCATGCGATAGCAGACCGCATAATCATTCAAACAAATCCAGCTGCACCGGAGAAGGGGCGGGCAGGTCGGGATGCGGGAGGCCGAGCATGTCCATCAGCTCCAGCGCGTTCTTGGCGGCGTGGCCGCCGGAGTTGTTGTTGAAGATGACGCACACTTCGCGGCACTGCGCTTCCAACTGACGCAGCCAGCCCACCCATTCCGTCAGCTCCTCGGTGCTGTATTGGTACAAGTAGCGCACGGCCCGCCAATCGACGTCGGGTTTGTTCGTCCAACCGCCGGCATTACGGCCGTGGAAGCGCACGATCGTCGCCTCCGGGTTCGCCGCCTCGAGCACGGTCGGCACCGAGCCGGGCAGCACCTGCGGTTCGTCGCAGACGCTATGCATCCAGCCGGCTTCGCGCATGAACGCCATCGTCCGCTCGCGGAACTCCGGGCTGAACCAGGACTGATGCCGAAACTCGAGCGCCACCGGACAATCGCCGACTCGGGTTTTGGCATCCCGGAGCACCGCCACATTTTCACGCGTACAATCAAACCAAGGCGGATACTGGAATAGCACCGCTCGCAGCTTGCCCGCCTCCCGCACCGGCCGGATCGACTGGAAGAACGCTTCGAACATCGTCTCCGTATCCGGGAACGGATTCCTGCCACGTAGATGGCCGGTCATCCCCTGGTACGCCTTCACGACGAACTGAAAGCCGTCCGGCGTCTCCTCCACCCATCGCTCATAGCTTTTCTCGGCCTGCACCGCATAGAAGGAGCTGTCCACCTCGACCAAGTCAAAATAGCGCCCATAAGCTCGCAACCGACCCTGCGCGTTTACAGCGTCCGTATAAATATCGCCGTGATCGCCCCAGCCCGCCAGCCCGACTCGGATCATACGCGTCTCCCCCTCCCTTTTCCCCAGCCCAGCCGATGGACGAACCACCAGATCGACAGCAGCAGCCAAATCCCGCTAGCCAGGTACGCCCCCAGAATATCGCTAGGATAGTGCACGCCCAGATACACCCGGCTGCCGCCGATGGACAGAATAAACACGACGCTAACCAGCACCAGCACCATTTTTCCCCAGGTAGAAGCAATATGCCGCCATAACAAATACACCAATATGCCATAAAAAGAAAAGGCCGCCATGGAGTGCCCGCTCGGGAAGCTATAGCCCGTTTCTTCGATTAACCGGTGCAGGTTAGGTCGATCCCGCTGAAAGAGCAGCTTCAGGCCGATATTTAACAAAGACGAACCCCCGAGCGTCCAAAGGAACAGGAGCACTTCTCGACGATGACCTAGCACAAAATATAAAAACAACACGACCAACACGGCCAGCACAACCACCACTTCGCCGCTGCCGATCCATGTAAAACCCTTCATCACTTTCGTCCAACCGGGCGACTCCAAGCCTTGGATTGCCGATGTAATGGCAGTATCAAATCGGTGGAACCGATTATGCCCAACAAGCAAAGCAACCCCCGAGAACACGGCGGCAAGCAGCAGGCTGGCAAAAAAAGCACGGGTCAAGCGGGACGATGAGGCTGGCAATGGTCATTTCTCCTTCGCGGTCGGGATCGGAGTTGCGTACTTTTGCATCTTGGTGATGGTTTCCCTTAGAATAGAATAAATGCCATTTCCGATCAAGTGGAGGGGGACCCGCATTATGAGCAAAACATTCGAAGAACAACAAAACCAATATGCCGAGTTGATCGTCAAGGTCGGTTTGAATTTGCAGCAAGGCCAGAAGCTGATCCTGATGTCGACTTTGGCTACGGCCGGCTTCGCTCGTGTGATCGCACGCACAGCTTATGAGGCTGGTGCTAGAGATGTGATCGTAGAGTGGACGGACGAGCAGATGACAGCTATCCGGATGAAGCAGGCGCCGGAGGAAGCTTTGGATGAGTTCCCGGCTTGGAAAGCTAATGGAATGGAAGAAATGGCGGCGGAAGGTGCGGCATTGATGCAAATCTACGCTCCGAATCCGGATTTGCTGAAGGATGCCGACCCGGCTCGCGTGAGCCGTGCGACCAAAGCTCGCGCCCTGGCGATGCAGAAATTCAATGTCTACACCCGCACATCCCGCATCAGTTGGCTGATCGCTTCGGTGCCTACGCCCGATTGGGCGGCCAAGCTGTTCGCGGACATCGCCGACGAAGGCGAGCGGATGGTTAAGCTGTGGGATACGATCTTTTCGATGAATCGCGTGAGTGAGGCGGACCCGGTCGAAGCATGGCGGGAGCATATCGCACAGTTGACTGCCAAACGAGAATGGCTGAACGACCAGGCGTTCCGCAAGCTTCACTACAAAGGCCCAGGCACGGATCTTACCATAGGCTTGCCTGAAAAGCATATGTGGGTGTCCGCGCAGCAGCAAAACGAGAAAGGCGTCACCTATGTGCCGAACCTGCCGACCGAAGAGGTGTTCACGATTCCGTCCAAGCTCGAGGTGGATGGCACGGTGACCAGCACGATGCCGCTCAATCACGCCGGACAAGTGATCGACAAGTTCAGCTTGACGTTCCGCGAAGGCCGCATCGTCGATTGCGCTGCGGAGGTTGGCTTGGAGGCTTTGAAGCAGCTGATTGCGAGCGACGAGGGCTCGCACTACTTGGGCGAGGTTGCGCTTGTGCCGGATCAGTCGCCGATTTCGCAGTCGGGCATTATTTTCTACAACACGTTGTACGACGAAAATGCTTCCTGCCACCTGGCGATCGGCTCCGCTTACCCGTTCACGCTGAAGGGCGGCACCGAGATGACGCGTGAGCAGTTGGATGAAGCCGGCGCGAACTACAGCATCATGCATGTCGACTTCATGATCGGCTCCGCCGAGCTGGACATCGACGGCGAACGCGCCGACGGCACGCGGTTGCCGGTGTTCCGTCAGGGGAACTGGGTTTAAAGGAAACAGCTTCACCTACGGCCTTACGATTGGCTGTTGGGTGAAGCTGTTTTAGTTGGTGGCTAGGGGATAAAGCGATCTATTAAATATGCAACGTTAATCGTGGGGAGACCGATCATAGCAAGCAGATTTAAAGTTCCAATCTGTTGCTGCACCCGTGATACTTTGTCTAAATTTCTCTTAAAAATGAAGTCTATTAACAATAAAAACATCAAACATAATATGAAAATTAGCACGAACAAGTAACTCTTGAAGTCATTGAACAAACTACCTTCTCTTAGATCATCATACACACTGAAGCAGAGATTAATCGGAATAAGCCAGTAGTACAAACGAATCGTCCACCTATTCAATTTCAATAAATCGTTTCCTGCCAGACGGAGAATTATCGCTAATAAGACTATTCCGCCAACTGTGACTCCTCCAATAACTAATATCAAGGGTATGTTCATCTATTGCTCCTCAGAGAACAACTTCGCGGAAGGGCAAACGCTCCCTGATGTGAATACGCAGTTGGCCGGAAGCTTGCAAGGGCGACACAGCTCTGGTGATCTTCAAGTAGGACTGCTAACACGGAGATCTCCTCTCTGCACGCATTTCGCAGTAGATCAAGCTCACAAATAAACATAATTATTATACCTTACACCATACCAATTCCATAGACTCCCGAACCCACTCACCAGAATAACGTTATGGGATCACCTTATTCGCTGCATTTCCCCCATTCGCAGCAAAATAGTGTTATGCCTACAAAAAGACGAGCAGTCCATAGACCACCCGTCTCTTAAAAACCAATACCAGTACCAACATCACCAGCAATGCCAATGCCAATTAGCAATGCTCCAAGTAACGCTTCTTCATCAAATCGACGACTTCGTCGCCCGGCATGTCCCAGATCGCTTGGTTGAAAATTTCAACCTCGATCGGGCCCGTGTAGCCGGCTTCTTCTACAGCAGCGCGGATTTTGCGCAGCTCGATGACGCCGTCGCCCATCATGCCGCGACCGAGCAGCATATCGGGCATCGGCACGATCCAATCGGACACGTGGAAGCCGAGGATACGGCCGTCCGCGCCGGCACGCGCGATTTGCGGGTACAGGTTCGGGTCCCACCAGACGTGGAACACGTCAACGACGACGCCCACTTCCTCTGGCGTATACAGCTGCGCCATCGTGGTCGCCTGCTCCAGCGTCGTGACGACGGAGCGCTGCGCGGCGTACATCGGGTGCAGCGGCTCGATGCCGAGCTTCACGCCGCGTTCGCGCGCATAGGGCACGATCTCGGCGATGCCTTCGGCCACCTGAGCGCGCGCGCCCTCGATGTCGCGGTCCGCAGCCGGGCCGCATACGAGCACGAGCACTTCGGCGCCGAGCTCGGCCGCCTCGTCAACCGCGCGGCGGTTGTCGTCGATGCGAGCCCGACGCTCTGCCGCTGTGGCCGCCGGGAAGTAGCCCCCGCGGCACAGGCTGGAGACGCGCAGACCCGCGTCCTGCGCCAGCTTGCGGCTAGCCGACAAACCGGCAGCCTCGACCTTGTCGCGCCACATGGCGATCCAAGGCACTCCGGCACGGGCGCAGCCGTCCACCGCTTCTTTCATATTCCAAGCGTTGGTGGTGATTTGGTTCAAGCTAAGCCGATCTATATTCTGAAAAGGCTGTGTCATAACGTTCTAATCTCCTTCCTGAGCTTAAGCTCCGGCCAGCTTCAATACGAGCTGCATCCGCTCGGCGGCCAGGTCCGGGTTCACGAGCAGGCCCGCTTGATCGGCCATCACGAACAGGTCGGACAGATGCACGATCGAACGCGAGCCCTCCGCTCCGCCGATCATGCGGAAGTGGGATTGGTGACCGTTCAGGTACGCCATGAACACGATCCCCGTCTTGTAAGCATAAGTAGGACGTTGGAAAATATGCCGCGACAACGGTACGGTCTTCTCCAGCAAAGCGTCGAAACGGTTCACGTCGCCGTTGTCCAAAGCATGGATCGCAGCGGCGGCCGCAGGCGCGATCGCGTCGAAGATGCCGAGCAGCGCATGGCTGTAGCCTTGCTCGTCGCCCTTGATCAGCTCCGGATAGTTGAAGTCGTCGCCGGTGTACATCTTCACGCTGGCCGGCAATTGTCGGCGCATGACGATTTCCTTGTCCTTGTCGAGCAGCGAGATCTTGATGCCGTCGACCTTGGACTCATTGGCGCGAATAACCCGCAAGCAAACATCCATAGCCGCGTCGGCATCCTTATGGCCCCAGTATCCGGCCAGCTGCGGATCGAACATGTCGCCCAACCAATGCAGGATGACAGGCTCTTTCACTTGGCTCAGGATTTTGCCGTACACGCGCTCGTAGTCTTCCGGGCTCTTGGCGCAAGCGGCCAAAGCGCGGGAAGCCATCAGGATGATACGGCCGCCTTGCGACTCGACGAAGCTGCATTGCTCTTCATAAGCGGCTTCGACTTGCTCCAGCGTGACGTTCGGTCCCGGCGAGAGGTGATCGGTGCCCGCGCCGGAGGCGATCCGACCTCCGACGGCACGAGCTTCCGCTGTGGAGCGGGCGATCAGCTCCTTGGCGCGCTCCCAGTTGAGGCCCATGCCGCGCTGGGCGGTGTCCATCGCTTCCGCGACGGCCAGACCGAGCGACCACAGGTGGCGGCGGTACGCCAGCGTGCCGTCCCAATCGATCTGCGCGTTGTTGAGCGGATCGGCATCGGCGAACGGATCGCACACGACATGCGCGGCCGAGTAGGCGATGCGGCTCTGCAGCGGTGCCTTCGGCAATTCTATGACAGCGGCTTGACCCGGCGTATATTCACGCCGGGTGCCGCCTGCTTGCGGCAAAATCAATTTCTGAGGCATCTTCTTCGTCCTCCCGTCGATTACAGGCTCAGCTTCGGTACGTCAACCCAGCGGCGCTCAGCCCACGATTGCAGACCGAGGTCGGCCAATTGCGTGCCTTTGGCGCCTTCGAGCAGGTCCCAAGGGAACGGGGTGTCGAGAACGATATGCTTCAGGAACAGCTCCCATTGGATCTTGAAGCCGTTGTCGAATACTTGGTTGCCCGGCACATCATCCCATTGCTCGATGAACTTGAACGGATTCTCGATATCCGGATTCCACGTCGGCTTCGGTGTGTGTACACGATGTTGCGCCTTGCAATCACGCAGGCCGGCAACTGCGCTGCCGTCTGTCCCGTCTACATGGATGGTCAGCAGGTCGTCACGATTGACGCGAGTCGTCCAAGAGGAGTTCGCTTGCACCACGATGCCGCCTTCCAGCTCGAAGGTTGCGTAAGCAGCGTCGTCAGCCGTAGCTTCGTAACGCTCGCCTTTTTCGTCCCAACGCTCAGGAACATGAGTCACGCCCAAGCAAGATACGGATTTCACTTCACCGAACAGGTTGTCGAGCACATACCGCCAGTGAGCGAACATGTCGACGATAATGCCGCCGCCGTCTTCTTTGCGATAGTTCCAAGAAGGACGTTGTCCCGGCTGCCAGTCGCCTTCGAATACCCAGTACCCGAACTCCATGCGAACCGACAGGATGCGGCCGAAGAAACCGGAGTCCACGAGACGCTTCAGCTTGATCAGCCCCGGCAGGAACAGCTTGTCTTGCACGACGCCGTTCTTCACGCCTGCTTGACGAGCGAGACGAGCCAGCTCCATGGAAGCGTCCAGATCGGTAGCGGTCGGCTTTTCGCAATAAATATGTTTGCCTGCTGCAATGGCTTGCTTGATGGCTTCTGCGCGGCGAACCGTTGTTTGCGAGTCGAAGTAGATTACATTGTAAGGATCAGCCAGGCAAGCGTCCAGGTCGGTGCTTACGCGGGTGATGCCATGCTTCTGCGCGAGGTCTTGCAGCTTGCTTTCTTGACGTCCTACGAGGACAGGGTCCGGCATAATGGTGTCGCCGTTGTGCAGCAGAATGCCGCCTTGCTTGCGGATCGCTACGATCGAACGGATCAAGTGCTGGTTCGTGCCCATCCGTCCGGTAACGCCGTTCATAATAATGCCTACTTGATGAGTGGCCATTGTTCATTTCTCCCTTTTTCTAATGGATTTGGTGAAGTGCATCAACGTTATGCCCTCATTGTATCCCTTAGAAACGGTCGCGTCTTGTGAATCCCAGAACTGAATTCTCAATTTCGGAAATGATCGCTTACCCCATATCTTCTCCGTCAAAAATGATCCCGATCCGCCGGCACGACCGCTTCCTGCAGCCGCCGCTCCAATTCCTCCGCATAAGCTGCCGTCTGATTGGAAGACCACCCGTAGATATCGCTCATCCAATCAAGCACCTGCGTCTTCCAACGCTTCACCCATTCGATGTCAAAATAAAGCGCACCCGTCCGACGGATAAAAAAGTCGACCGGCTTCACCGCCATCTCTTCGTTGACCGCGTATTGCACCTCTGCACGAACGACGGCTTCCTCCAAGGCTGTCCTGCCACTGTCAACACCAACACCATCGCCATTTACGCCTGCAGCATCGGCACCGGCTCCAGCACGACCATCAGCACCACCAGCACTTGCACCAACTCCAGCACGACCACCAGCACCACCAGCACTTGCACTGGCTCCAGCACCGGCATCGCCGCGACCCGCAAGCTCGCGCACCAGCCCGAACAGACGGCTCACATTCGAGCCGTACCGCCCCACCAGCCGTACCGCGTCCGCCGGCTCCAGCCCCATTGCCTGCGCCTCCGCCAGCTTCGCGGCGCGAAAAGCCGCCAGCCCGTCGGACCCGCCGACGTCGCCGCCGGAGAGCGGCAGCCGCTTCGTCCGGCTGGCCGGAATCGGGGCCGCACCGCCCTGCTCCAGCAGGCCCGCGGCCAAATTGACGACGGCCTCCGCCATCTTGCGGTAGCCGGTCAGCTTGCCCCCGGCGATCGAGATCAGGCCGGAGTCCGACACAAGCACTTCGTCCCGCCTTGATATTTCCGACGGATCCTTGCCCTCCTGATGGATGAGCGGACGCAGCCCGGACCAGCTCGACTCGACATCCCGTTCCGTCAGCTTCAGCCCGACGAACATCGTGTTCACCGCATTCAGCAAATACGTGCGATCCAACCGAGTGACCTGCGGATTCACCTTGTCTCCTTTATAATTCGTATCCGTCGTGCCGACATATGTCTTGCCGTCGCGCGGGATCGCGAACACCATACGGTTGTCGGGCGTATCGAAGTAAATCGCCTGCCGCAGCGGGAATCGCTTCTGATCGAACACCAGATGCACGCCCTTCGTGAGATGCAGCGTCTTGCCGCGCTTGGACCGGTCCTGCTCGCGCAGCGTGTCTACCCAAGGCCCGGTTGCGTTGATGATTTTTTTCGCTTTCAGCCAATACTTGCGGCCGCTCAGCAAATCGACGACCTCAACGCCGGTCAGCTTGCCGTGCTCATACACCAGCTCTTCCACGCGCGTGTAATTGATGGCGCCGGCTCCCAGCTCGACCGCCTTTTTCATGACCTCAATCGTCAATCGCGCATCGTCCGTCCGGTACTCCACGTAGTAGCCGCTCCCTTTCAGCCCGTTCGTCCCGAGCAAAGGCTCCCGCTTCAACGTCTCCTGAGCGTTCAGCATCCGGCGGCGCTCCGCTTTTTTCACCCCGGCCAAATAGTCATATACCCGCAACCCTATAGAAGTAGACCACTTCCCAAACGTGCCTCCCGCATAAATCGGCAGCAGCATCCATTCCGGCGTCGTCACGTGCGGTCCGTTCTCGTACACGATGGCGCGCTCCTTGCCGACCTCGGCAACGATCTTCACATCAAGCTGCTTCAGGTAGCGCAGACCGCCGTGCACCAGCTTAGTCGATCGGCTCGAAGTCCCCGCTGCGAAGTCCTGCATTTCCACCAACGCCGGCTTCAGCCCGCGACTGGCCGCATCCAAGGCGATGCCCGCCCCGGTAATCCCCCCGCCGATCACGAGCAGGTCGAACACCTGCTTCTCCATCTCTTGCAGCCGTTTCTCTCTATTCGTTCCTGTAAACAGGCTTTTCATCCAAACCCTCTCCTCTCTCCAAGCCGATAAATGAAAAGAAACCCCAACGAACGCTTACGCCAAAAGACGCAAACGCTGCCGCGGTTTCTCCCTGATCTCCCACCGAATATGAACTTATAGCTTCATCATAGCATATGTCGAAATTACTGAAAAGCGATAGCCGCCCGCACTGCTTTTTGCCAGCCCTTGTACAGCGCCTCGCTCGCCTCCGGCTTCATCTGCGGCTCGAACGCCGCCGCGGTCTCCCCGTGCAGGGCGACCAGCTCCGCCTGATCCCGCCAGTACCCGACCGCGAGGCCGGCCAGGAACACCGCGCCGAGCGCCGTCGTCTCCGGATTGCGCGTCCGCTCCACCGGCACGCCCAGCATGTCGCTCTGGAACTGCATCAGGAAGCGGTTCGCTGTCGCGCCGCCGTCCACCCGCAGCTTGCGCAGCGTGATCCCGGAGTCCTCCTCCATCGCGCCCAGCACGTCCCGCGTCTGATATGCGAGCGATTCCAGCGTCGCCCGGACGATATGCGCCCGGGTCGTCCCCCGCGTGACGCCGAACATCGCACCGCGGACGCGGCTGTCCCAATACGGCGTACCCAGCCCGACGAAAGCCGGCACGACATAGACGCCGTCCGACGATTCCACTTGCAGCGCCAGCGTCTCGCTCTCCGTCGACGACTCGATCACCTGCAGCCCGTCGCGCAGCCATTGGATCGCCGAGCCCGCGACGAAAATGCTGCCCTCGAGCGCATACTCGACTTTTCCATTAATCCCCCAAGCGATCGTCGTCAGCAGGCCGTTTTGGGAGCCGATCGCCTCCGTTCCGGTGTTCATCAGCATGAAGCAGCCGGTGCCGTATGTGTTTTTGGCCATGCCCCGCTCGTAGCACAGCTGCCCGAACAACGCCGCTTGCTGATCGCCAGCCGCCCCTGCGATCGGGATGCCGCCGCCGATGCCAATGCAATTGCCTGTACTTGTGCCTGCACCTGTGCCTGTACCTGTGCCGTCCGCTGTTGCCGCCGTATGGCCGTACACTTCCGATGACGATCGCACCTCAGGCAGCATAGAAGCTGGGATATCGAGCAGCTCGAGCAGCTCAGGGTCCCACCGCAGCTCATGAATGTTGTACAGCAGCGTCCGCGAAGCGTTCGTGTAGTCCGTCACATGCACCGCACCGCCCGTCAGCTTCCAGATCAGCCAAGTGTCGATCGTGCCGAACAGCAGCTCCCCCGCTTCCGCCCGCTCGCGCGCGCCTGATACGTGATCGAGGATCCATTTGATTTTCGTCCCCGAGAAATAAGCATCAATGAGCAGCCCCGTCTTCGCTCGGATGAGGTCGGCATGTCCGCCCGCCTGCAAGCTCTCGCAGATCGGCATCGACTGCCGGGATTGCCAGACGATCGCCCGATAAACGGGTTCCCCGGTCCGTTTGTCCCAAACGACCGTCGTTTCCCGCTGATTCGTGATGCCGATGCCCGCGATTTGCTCCGCTTTTAGCTTAGCTTGCTCCATCGCCAGTCCAACCACTCGCTCGACCGACCGCCATATTTCCAGCGCATCATGCTCCACCCAGCCCGGCTGCGGAAAATGCTGCGTGAACTCCTGCTGCGCCATCTGCACCACTTGGCCCTGCCGATCGATAAGGAGCGCCCGGCTGCTCGTCGTCCCCTGATCAATCGCCAACATGTATTGCTGCTCCACCCGCATCTCCTCCTTCTTTCTCCCAGTCCCCCGGCCTTGACTCCACACCACTCCGCCGAGCTAACCTTTTCCCCGCCCCTCAAAAGGAACCCACAACTCCTTATGCGAAGTCGTAACAGCTGTCGCTCCGGCTTGCAGCGCTTGCCGCACCTCGTCCGCCGTTCGGATCAAGCCGCCTGCGAACACCGGGATGCCCGTCCGTTCCCGCACCTCTGAGATAAGCGACGGGATGATGCCCGGCAGCACCTCGATAAAGTCCGGCTGCGTTCGTTCGAACAGCGTGTAGCTTTTCTCCAGCGCCCCGGTATCGAGCAGGAACAGCCGCTGAATCGCCAGCAAGCCGTTCTGCTTCGCCTTCGCGATGACGCCCGCTCTCGTGGAGATCAGCCCCGCCGGACGAATCGATTGGCACAGAAACTCCGCCGCATACTCGTCGTTTTTCAACCCCTCGACCAGATCCACGTGCAGCAGCAGCTTTTTCCCACGCGACCGGGCCAGATCGACCAATGGCTTGAGTTGCCCCACATGGCTGTCCAGCAGGACGATATACGTAAAATTCGAATTCAGCAGCTTCTCCAGGTCCTTCACTTTCCGGACGGCCGGCAGCACCGATTGCTGCTCCAAAGTGATCTCCATGCGCCTCTACTCCACCAGGTTTCCCGAAACTAAAAAAGCACACCAATCGCCCTTGTTCGCCATGCTCCCGCCAACAAATGCAACTTATGTGCGTCTCCGTTTCTCCACCACATGTTATGAACTTGCCTACATTGTAAACTTGCGGCTCGGCGAATGTCAATCCACGGTTAGGCTGAATAGGCTATTGGAGCCGAAATTCAGAACCTGGAAAGAAGGGAACGATTGCCTTATGACCTCCTACGAACTGCCTGTTCCGGTGGAAACCCGCCTCCTCACCTCGCCCGGCGTCAAAATCGAGTACCCCGTCATCACGGTCCCCGACAATCCGAAAGCCACGCATGCGATCAACCACGCCATCCTGCAGCTGGTGCGCACGATACAGCACGATCAGCTCAAGCTGATGACCGGGACATCGCTCGAGATGATCGGCAGCTACGAAATCAAGACGAACGAACGCGGTCTGCTCAGCCTGCTGGTCAGCAACTACGCCTACTCTTCGCCGATGGCGCATGGCAACACGATCGCGAAATCGCTCACGTTCGACGTGAACACCGGCCGCGCCTACTCGCTGGGCGAGCTGTTCAAGCCGGGCTCGGACTACGTCAAGGCGCTGTCCGCGCTGATCGCCGCCCAGATCAAGGCACGCGACCTGCCGCTGCTCGATGACGGGTTCCAGGCGATCAAGCCGAACCAGGACTACTACTTGGCGGACAAAGCTCTGGTGGTGTATTTTCAGCTGTACGAGATCACTCCGTATTACGTCGGGCTGCCGATGTTCCCGATCAATGTGTACGACTTGCTGTCCATCGCGGCCGATCCGGGGCCATTGGCCTCTTTGTCGGTGGCTGTGATATAGGCAGACGCAACAAACTCGCCCCCACCACCCGAGGACGAGTTTTCGCTATGCCACTTACCATCTTACAACTGAAAATACCGCTCAATATTCGCGATCGGCTTCTTCAGCTTCGCCGCCTTCAGCCCTCGCAGCAGAGCGAGCATCCCCTTCACGAGCACAAGCTGAGGCTCCGGCTTCTCGAACTCGGCCTCGAGCATCTGCAGCGCGGAGTCCAGCTCGGCCCGCTTCGCCGGGCTGAGCTGGAGCGAGTCGGCCATCCCGCGGATGGCCTCGAGCTCCTCCGCCAAGCCCGTCGGCGGCTTGAAGCCGAACGGACTCTGCGCGAACAGCCGGCCGATCGTCTCCGGCGGCAGCAAAGGCTCCTCACGGCGGCCGATCAGCGCCTGCACGAGATCGTCGAGCCGGTCCACGATGTACGCCGCCGTCCGCTCGAAATCGAGCTGCACCTGCTCATGGACCAGGTAGCCCATGTAGCCCGACACCATGCTCGTGAACATCGTCGCGGCGTCGAACGTATGCGGCTCCGCCTCCTGCCCGTACATCGCGGCGATGCACTTCCGGTTCTCGATGAGCGAGTACGTCTTCATCGAGAACAGAAACTGATGCAGCTCCTCGTTGACCTCGAAACGCTCCTCGAGCAGCATTTTGAAGAAGTCGCCATGCTGCACGAAGTACGCGTAGTTCAGCACCACTTGACGAATCAGCTTGTCACGGGGCGCTATCTGCGGATCCTGCATAAGCGCCCGGAACTCGAGGAACATGGTCTCGAAGTGATGCTTGCAGATCGAGACGAGCAAATCTTCCTTCGACCTGAAATAAAAGTACAACGACCCCTTGCCGATCCCCATCGTATCCGCGATGTCCTGAATGGACGTGCCCCGGTACCCCTTCTCGGCAAAACATTTCATGGCGGCTTCGATGATCTGCCGCTTTTTCTCGCTCAACGGTAGCTCACCGCCATTCCATTAAGATTCCACGGCGCGCTTGCGACGGAACTTGGACAAGAGTTCATAAACAATCGGCACGATCAGCAGCGTCAGCAATGTCGAGCTAAGCAGACCGCCGATGACCGTAACTCCGAGACCCTTGGAGATGATGCTGCCGCCTGTGCTCTCGAAGCCGAGCGCCAGCGGGAGCAAAGCCCCTACGGTAGCGAGCGCCGTCATCAAGATCGGACGCAGACGCGTTCCAGCCGCCTCCAGCAGCGCCTCCCGCGTGCTGAGTCCCTCCATTTCCTTGTGGCGCACCCGGTCGAGCAAGACGATCGCGTTCGTGACGACGATCCCGATAAGCATCAAGGCTCCCATCATCGCAGATGCGCTCAATGTCTCCCCGGCAATCCACAGGCCCAGCAAAGCGCCGATTACAGTGAACGGCAAGGAGAACAAGATCGCGAACGGCGTCAGACCGCCGCCAAACGTAATGACCAGCAGCAAGTATACAATGGCGATCGCGGCTACCATAGCCATGCCAAGCTGCGTGAACGTCTCGGTAATTTGCTCGGTAACGCCGCCGAAGTCTACCTTGACGGTTGGCGGGAGCGAGAGCGCCTTGACTTTGTCTTGAGCGGCTGCAGAAGCTTTCCCGACGTCCTTCACGGTAATATTGGCGGTAACGTCTACATACAGCTTGCCGTTCTTATGCGTGACGGAGTTCGAGGAGGTTGACTTCTCCACCTTCACGACGTCCTTCAGCGGGACTTCCACGCCCAGCGGCGACTTGATCGTTTTATTCTCGATGTCGGCGATGGAGTTGTACTGCGTTTGCTCCACATTCACATACACCTTATACGTCTTGCCTTCCACCTTCACATCCGTCAGCTCCGGACGTTGGCGTACCGGGCTTAGCGACATCGCCACCTGCCCCGCCGTCAGCCCCAACTGGCTCAGCTTGTGTTGATCGGCTACGAGGGTGTACTGCTCATACGTCTTGGACAGGCTGGAATCGATCTTCTCGAAAGAGCTGTCTTCCGCCAGCGACTTCTGAATTTGGTCGACGGCCGTCTTGATCTCCGCCAGGTTCTCCCCGTAGACCGACATGCTCAGCTTGCTGCCGCCGAAGCCGCCGCCGCCGAAGTCCATAAACGACCAGTTGCCGTTCGGCTCCAGCTTTTTCAGTTCCTCGAGCAGCTTGTCTTTTTCTTCCGCAAAATTTTTCGTCTCATTCTCATACTGCACGAAGAACAGCGCCGACTTGGACGGCCCCGGGCTGAACGGGTTCTGGCCGCCTACGGAATATTGCAGGTTGATCACCTTGTCGCGCTCCAGAATAAACTTCTCCGCCTTAAGCGCCGTCTGCTCCGAATCGGCCAACAAGCCGCCCGGCGCCGGGCTGTACGTAATCATCGCATACTTCTCTTCTTCTTCCGGCAGGAAGCTGGTCCCGATGACCGGCACGAGGCCGAAGCTCCCCAGCAGCAGGACAATCGCAATAATGAATGTAATCAGCTTATGCCCCAGCGACCAATTGAGGACCCGGCGGTAGAACATTCCCAGCGCGCCCGGTTTGTCGTCGTCGTGATGGGCTTGATTTTCTTTGATCTTGACCCCTCTGCGGAAAAAGGAATGCGTCAGCATCGGCACGATCGTGATCGCCACAAGCAAGGAGGCCAGCAGCGCGAACACCATCGTCCAAGCGAACGGCAAGAAAATTTGACCGATCGGACCGCTAACCGTGGCCAGCGGCAAGAACACGGCAATCGTGACGAGAGTCGAGGACATGATCGGCAGGAACATCTCGCGCGTGGCGTCCAGGATCAGCGCCTTGCCCTTGAGCGGCTCCGAGCGCAGATGCATGCGCCGGTAGTTGTTCTCGATGACGACGATCGAGTCGTCGACGACGCGGCCGATGGCCACCGTCATGGCGCCGAGCGTCATCGTGTTCAGCGTGATCCCCATCTGCTTCAGCACGACAAGCGCGATAAGCAGCGACAACGGGATGGACACGACCGAGATGAGCGTCGTACGGATATTCCTCAGGAACAGCAGAATAACGATAATCGCGAAAATAGCGCCGAATAAAGCTTTATTCAGCATCGTCTTCACGGATTCTTCAATCGGCTTGCCTTGATCGAACATGACGAGCACTTTCACGCCCGGATGGTCCTTCTCCAGCTGCGTGCCGATATCCTTGGCGGCATTGACGACACTGACCGTGTTCGCTTCGTTCGTCTTGGTCAGGTTGATGCCGATGGACGGATTTCCGTTGGTCCGGGAAATCGACTCCGGCCGTGTCATCAGCCTCACGTCGGCGATGTCCTTCAGCTTGACGGTCGGGATACCGCCGGCAGGTGCGCCTGTTGGGGCGCCCGCTCCTGCTCCTGTGCCAGCGCCTGGCGTTGCTCCTCCAGTTCCCACGCCAGCACCTGCTCCTATACCAGCCCCAGCACCACCGGCAGCTTGTCCAGCACCCGACGGAATCGCCGGGATCGAAATATTGTTCAGATCGTCGATCGTCGTAATATTGCCGTCGACCACAATCGCTTTCTCGGACTTCTCCATCTCGAACAAGCCGAGCGGTACGCGCAGAGCCGAAGCTTGGACGATGCCCTTCACCGTATCCTCGCTAAGGCCGAGCTGCTTCATCTTGTCTTTGTTGAACGTAAGCACGACTTCCTTCAGCTGTTGACCGGAAATCGTAACGGTCCCTACACCCTCGATCGACTCGAGCGAGCCCTTCATCTCGTTGTTCACGAGTGTCGTGATCTCGTCCAGCGACTTGTTCTCGCCTGCGATGCTGAGGGACACGACAGGGAACGCATTGAAGTTGATCCGCGTAACCTGAACCTCATGCACGCCTTCCGGACGCTGGAATGAGCTTACCGCTTGGCGAAGCTCATCCTCCGCCTTGTCGAGGTTCTTGTTATAGTCGTAGTTGACGATGATCGACGAGACGTTCTCCGAAGATGTAGAGATGACTTCCGATACGCCGCCCAAATTCTTGAGCCGCTGCTCGAGCGGCATGGTGACCTTGTCCGCCACCTCTTGCGGCGTTGCGCCAGGGTAGACGGTGTTGACCGTCAGAATAGGGATCTCGATGTTCGGGATCGTCTCCTGCTTCATAGTGACGCCCGCATAGAGCCCCGCTACCGTGACGATAATCGTCAGAATCCACAGCGCAAACTTGTTGTTAAGCGAAAAATGAATAATTCCTTTCACGGCTCCGCTCCTATCTGCCCTTATCTATTTTTGTTGAATATCGTTCGAGCATATACTCATTTTATTCGAACGCGATTCGAAAATCAATTCCTAAGGGCTGCCATCTCACTATACGAGTTGACGTAACGAGAGTCTCAACCCCTTTATTGCAATATTGTGTCCAAACTGGGAAAAAAATCGGTAGCGGCTCTGCCCTCACATAACAAAAAAAACCGCCCTTGCCGGAGCGGTTCAGCAATATCGTATATCCAAGCCAACCGCAGCCGGCCAAAAAATTAACTCAACACCTTGGCGACGGCCTCCTGAATCCGATCCTTCTGGAACGGCTTCACGACGAAATCTCGGGCGCCGCTGCTGATCGCATCGAGCACCATGTCCCGCTGCCCCATCGCCGAACAAATAATGACTTTGGCCGTCGGATCCATCTGCCGAATCAAACGGAGCGCTTCGACCCCATTCATCTCCGGCATCGTGATGTCCATGGTGACCAGGTCCGGTTTCAGCTTCGCATACTCGTCGACCGCTTCCTTACCGTTCTTGGCCTCGCCCACCACTTCATAGCCGCACTCTTCCAGCATGGTCCTCATCATAATTCGCATAAATGCCGTATCGTCAACAACCATTATTTTCGCCATTGGATGCGCCCCTTTATACCCCAGCCTTTTCCTTAGTGTAGCAGGCGATCCTGAATAATTTCTGAACAGCGGCCCCCGGTATTTCAAAATTTTCCCAACATCTTCCGTCCCCAATCCACAAGACAAATCGCACCCAAGCTATGCAGCGCCATCAGCGCGGGCATGACGTCCATCCGATACCGGGTCTGGATTTCGATGACCGCATGAATGGCCGCAAATCCCAGCAACAGCATCAAAGGCAGAGTAAACCGGGTCTCTTCCATCGACGTCCCACGAACCAGCAGCACCAGCATCGCCACCAGCCCAAACCACGCCGCCGTCACCGCCTGCACCCGCTCCGTACGAATCAACTGCTGCTGCAGATCAGGCCGATGCTGCTCCCACAAGCTCCACATGTAGGCGGAATCCTCCGCCCCCCACATGAGCTTCAGCTTGCGGACCAACAAGTCCTGTACTTGCTCCCGATCCGCCAATCGGTCCAGCATCAGTTGCCGCTCCGCCGCATTCCGTTCGTCCCCCTGAGGGAATTGCAGCACGTACTCGGTGTCCTCCTGCGACCAGCCGCCATTTGTAACGGGATTCAGCCCGACCATGAACTTCCAGTAAGGCTCCGGATTGTGAAGCGGCTGCGCCGTAACCCCGGTCGCCTGCAAAGCCAAGCTCGCCCCTTGCTGCATCACCACGTACACAACCACGACGATCGCCAGCCGCAGCCCTCTTTTCCACAGCATCCTCTGAGCGACCTGACCCCTGCCCCACAGCAAATACATTACCGCGTAACAAAGGAATGCCAGCACGAACAAGCTGCCCATCGGACGCATCCAATTTGCGAGACCCAAGCACAATCCTGCCGCCACCCACCAGCCATAACGCAACGAAAACCGTTCTCCCCGAGTAGAGCCCGCCTCACCCGCCATTCGGCCAGCCCCCAAGGACAACCCTCCACCCCCGCGCATAACCAGATACAGCCCCAGGAAAAAGAAGAACGTCGATATATGCTGGTTCGTCAGCACGGAGCCCATCATGATCTGCGGCGCATAAACCGCCATCGCCAATCCCGCGATTCGCCCGCTCCGCTCTCCGAACGACAACGCCGCCATCGCATAGACCAAATAAACCGTCGCTGTATTGAGCGCCACATTCAACAGCTTCAGCACCAGCATATGATCGCCAGACACGTACAGAATGAAGCCTTCATATAGCGCGAACCCCAACTGATACACCCAGCGGGTAAAATAATCGTTCGTCCCGAAGGAGAAATCGCCGACCGCAGCGCTCTGAGCCGCACTATACATGTCTAAGAAATCCGAAACCGGCTGCGTATTCACCGTTAGAATCCAGACCAGCCTCAGCGCGAACGCCAAGCCCAGCACGAACGCAATCGCTCGCCAACCGGGCAAAAATCGGCTCATCAGCACATCGGCCAGCACAAACAAGCTCGCAGCCGCAGCAACCCAAGCCAATACGATTCCATGGGAATCAAACCATTTTCCGCTATTTATAAACGATTGGATCGTCATCCAGCCGTAGAAAAGGACTCCCAGCCCCAGAATAAGCTTGGTCGCCCCGATCGCAATCCCTGTACGCCACCGCAACAGCACCGCATTCCCTCCTACAACAAAAGAATAGCCTACCGCACCGTACAAGTACAGTGCAGCGCAGCAGGCTATCCCGTTACAGGAGTAGTCCCCCTTTTTCCTCGCGCGTGGCCGGAAGAGGCAGCTTCACCGTGAACAAAGCTCCGCTCCCTTGGCCGTTCACAAGTCCTACCGTGACGGTCCCCCCGTGCATGTCGATGATCTTCTTCACGATCGACAGCCCTAGCCCGCTGCCCACCGAGGTGCCGGTGCGCGTACGCGACTTGTCGGCCTTGTAGAACCGCTCGAACACGTGCGGCCGATCTTCCTCCGGAATGCCGGGACCCGTATCCCAGATGCGGACGACGGCGGAGTGCTCCTCGCGCTCCAGCGAGATCCCGATCGTGCCGCCATGCGGCGTGAACTTGATGCTGTTATTGATCAGGTTGATCCACACCTGGCTGAGCAGCGCCTCGTCGGCCGCAATCTCCAGCGCCTCCAGCGAGACGTCCATCTCGATCTCCTTCTCCACCCACTGCGGCTCGCAGGCTAGCACGATCGTGCGGAGATGTTTGTCGAGGCGGAATCGCCTGCGCTCGAACGGATGATGCTGCGACTCGAGCGAGGTCAGCTTCAGCAGATTGTCGCTGAGCCGCGAGAGCCGCTTGCTCTCCGTCTCGATGATGCTCAAGTAGCGCAGTCGGTCGTTCCGTTCCAGCTGTTCATTGTACAGCGCTCGGGTGAACCCGCTGATCGAGGTGAGTGGTGACTGGATTTCGTGCGAGACATTGGAGATGAACTCCTGCCGCATTTTCTCCATCTCGCTCAGTTCCTCGGCCATATCGTTCAAGCTCTTCGCGATCGCCCCGAACGGCCCTCGGCGAGGATCCGCGTCCAGCTTTACGTCGAAGTCGCCCTTGGCCATCCTCCGCATCGCCTCCACAATCGTCTGAATCGGATGCTTCCGGCGATGCCGAAGGGACATGAGGGCCGCCGTGACCGACATGATCGTAAAAGCGAGCAAAATCGTCAGCAGCTGCTTGCCGTAATCCTGGAACAAGCTCGATGTCTCAATCTGGATGAACAAGGCATGCGGTTTGCCGTTCACCAGAAGCGACTGTCCCGTCGTGGCGACGCCATGCTGAAACGGGTTGTGGCGCGGCAGCTTCTTAAGCGTATCTCCAGCGAGTACTGCATTCACTTCGGCTGGGGTCGCCTCAACTGTACCTGAACCTGGTCCGAATGTCTTGCGATTGCCCTTCTCGTCCGCCAGCATGATCAGGTCGTTCCGCAAATTCGCCACTTGCCGCACCGTCTCGTCGGGATTCCCGCTGCGGTCAGCCTCATACAGCGCCGCAATTGTGCTGCCTCGAGCGAGCATTTCCTCCCAATGTCTGGGCTTCTGGTAATGGTCGAACAGAAACGAGATGATCAGGAAGGCGATCGACCAACAAAAGGAAATCATGAACACGACCATGACGACTTTAGCCGCAATCTCCCGTCCGCTGAAGGGGCGCTCCTCGTTCATGTCTGCACCTCCAGCCGGTAGCCGAGCCCGCGGATCGTGCTGATGCGGAACGAACAGCGGTCCTCCGGAAACCGCTCCCGCAGCCGGTTAATATGCACGTCCACCGTCCGTTCATTGCCCTCGAAGTCGAAGCCCCAGATTTGCTCGATCAGCTGCTCCCGCGAAACCGTCTTGCCCGGATAGCTCGCCAGCTTGAACAGCAGCTCGAATTCCTTGAGCGGCAGCGTCAAGCTCTGGCCGCTCAGCAGCGCCTCGTACGTCTTGCGGTTCAGCTCGAGCTCGCCGACCGTGACGACCTGCGACGTAGCGATGCGGTACCGCTTCAGCAGCGCCTTCACCCGCGCGACGAGCTCCAGCGGCTCGAACGGCTTCACCAAGTAGTCGTCGGCGCCTAGCCCGAAGCCTCTGATCTTGTTCTGCGTTTCGCCGAGCGCAGTCAGCATCAGGACGGGAAACTCATAATGCTCGCGCAGCTCCCGGCACAGCTCCCACCCGTCGACATGCGGCATCATGACGTCCAGAATGACCAGATCGGGGGACACCGTCTCGAGCAGCTTGAGCGCCTCCGCTCCGTCTCCCGCCTCGATTACATCAAACCCTTCATTGCTCAGAAATACCCGGACGAGCTCCCGAATATGGGGATCGTCATCCACCAGCAGCAACCGGCTCATAGCTCCGCCTCCTTGATCCGCAGCTGTTGATCGGCGAACTCGCGGTACATCGAGTGGGTCCGGTACAGCTCTTCATGCGTGCCGGAGCCGGTCAGTCTGCCTTTGTCGATGAAAATAATTTGGTCGGCATCCACGACTGTTGACAGCCGATGCGCGATGACAAGCGTCGTCCGCCCCTTCATCAAATTGTTGAACGCCTGCTGCACGACGATCTCCGACTTGCTGTCGAGACTCGACGTCGCCTCGTCCAGCATGAGGATGCTCGGATTGCGCAGCAGCGCCCGGGCGATCGCGATCCGCTGGCGCTGGCCGCCGGACAGCTTAATGCCGCGCTCGCCGACGTGCGTGCCGTACTTGTCCGGTAGCTCTTCGATGAAGGAATTCGCGTAAGCCATCTCGGCAGCGGCTTGAAGCTCGGCAGCGGATACTTCTCGGTCCAAGCCGTAACATATATTGTCCCGAATCGTCCCCGATAGCAGCGGACTCTCCTGCGACACATAGCCGATATGGCTCCGCCACGATTCGAGCGAATAGGCGTCGATAGGGTCGTCGCCTAGCCGGATGACGCCACGGGTCGGTTCGTAGTAGCGCTCGAGGAGCGAGAATAGCGTTGTTTTGCCGCTGCCGCTTGGTCCTACGATTGCCGTGACTTTGCCCGGATGGACGGTGAATTGCACGTCGTCCAGGATCGGCTCCCCTGCTGTTGTTGTTGTTGGATCGCCGGCATACGAGAATGTGACGTTGTCCATGACAATCGGCTGTTCGACACGATCCAGCGTGCGACCAACGCTCGGATTTTCCTCCGGCTCCTGCAGCGTCTCTACGATGCGCTCCGTGGCGCCTTTCGCCTTCTGCAGCTGAGTGAAAAACTGCGTAATTTGCCCGACCGGCATCATAATCTGGATCAAGTACAAAATAAAAGCAACCAGCTCTCCGGCCGTCAAAGCGCCTGATGAAACCCGCATGCCGCCGTAGCCGATGATGATGACCAGGAGCAGCATCATGACCGTCGACATGATCGGGGCGAGCATTGCCTGCACTTGACCTTCCTTGAGGCCGAAGCGCTGCAAGCCGTCGATCCCCCGCTGCCCGCGCGACAGCTCCGCCTTCTCGGCGCCGGACGACTTGACGAGGCGGATTTCCGAGACGACTTGCGTAAGCACGGCGGTGAACCGCGCCGTTTCGTCTTGGACGCCTTTGGAGATTTTGAACATTTGACGGCCCAGCGGAATCATGGCCGCGGCCCCCAGCGGCAGGGCGGTCAGCATCGTCAGCGTCATTTTCCAATCGAGCAGCAGCAGTACGGTGACCGATCCGATAATGGACACGATCCCGGTGACGAAACCCGCCACATGTTCGCTGATCAACCCCTTCACGACCCCCGCGTCATTCGTCAGCCGGCTGATCGTATCGCCGGTCTCGCGGTTGTCGTAATAGGCGATCGGCAGCCGCAGCAGCTTGCGCCATAGCCGCTCCCGCAGCCGGGCCACTACATGCTGCCCCGCGCGATTCAGCAAGTAGATGGACAAGCCGGACGCCACCGCCTGCGCGAGGAACGCGAGCACGAGCAAGGCGATCTGGCCGGTGCCGATCGAGGACACGGAGAAGCTGTCCACCATGTTTTTGCTGAACAGCGGCACGAACAGGCTGACCAGCGTCGTCGCCAGGCTGAGCGTCAGCGCCAGCGCGAGCAGCGCCTTGGAGGGACGGGTTTGCTGGATGAGGCGGATAAACGGCTTCCAGCCGACTTGTTTGGCGGAAGCTTCGGGTTTATGAGTCGGAACGGCACGTCCGCCGTTTAGTGCGGATTCATGAGCCATGGCGATGAACACTCCTATCTCTACAAGCGTGTACGCATCTTGCTGCGTTGTCTTCACTATAAGCCTGGAATGTGAACGCAGTTTAAACTTATTTTAGGTTCTTTACACGGTTGGAAGCAAACCTAACGGAGTAGGTTTGTTGAATAATTTCAATCGTTCGTTATGGTATGATGAGAGTATATAATCTTAATGCAAACTTTGGTGGTGAAGGGAATGGAAAAACTCCGTTTTACAGAAGAGCTCATGGAATATATCTCGAACATGAACAGTGACAACTCGGTTTTTCAGTTCTTTATTCCTGGAAAAGGAAAGTTTACGCTTGTCCTTCAAGAGGAAGATCAACAATCAATATGTACGGACGTAGAACTTTTAAAATCTCTCTCCCCTAAGGATTTTGTTTAATGAGCACCCGAAACATCATCTGCTCCCACGTGTAAAGGATAAGCTAATTCAATTTCGGAGTTCTCGATTTCCCCCCGAGGAGACACTCGACTTTTTGGCTCAGGTTGTTCTAGAAACTGATGATTTATAGATGTATAGATCATTATTACTCAGGTCCCCTGAACAAACAGGGGATTTTTCTAGTCTAGCTTCATTTCAG
>NZ_BIMA01000113.1 GCF_004000845.1 Paenibacillus koleovorans NBRC 103111 | reverse complement strand
GTTCGTGCTAATATCAGGTTGCTGTATAACGAGACGGACGAATACTGACTGAGATGTGAACCGGTGACGGTCAGTGCGAAAAGGATGCGATCGAATTGTTGAACGGCGGGTCTGGACAAGGAAGTGAGGGTGTTGCCAGGTTACATGCGAGTACGTTGGGCTAATGCTGTTGTGGCTTATGTAAGTTTGGCTATATGTTGGTGTGACTCATGTGGGTAAATATAACCCTCAATAAATACTAGTAACATACTAGTATGTTACTATTTCATATCCTATGCTATCATTGATGAAAAGGCTCGTCAATCCTGAACCTTTTCGCATATGCGCCTTGTCCCCTTTTCGCCATAATCATGGTAAGATGAGTACAAATGCTAAGGGCAGCCAGATCACCACACGCAATACCACCATCCATACGGGAGTGGCTCCGTTGATTAAGAAACGTACGACCTTCGACGATCGGCTCGAATTTTTCGGCCAGGATATCCGCGACAAAATCAAGTCAGGCTCCATCAAACCCGGCGATTTTCTTATCTCCGAGGTGGACCTGGCCCGCATGTACAATATAAGCAAAAACCCGGTGCGCCGCGTGCTGGCCGAGCTGCAGCAGGAAGGGCTGATCGAGAAAATCCCCTGCATCGGCAACCGGGTGTGCGAGCGCCCCGCCGCGCCTGCTCAAGATGTAACGCTCACGATGCTCGTCTATGAGGTGTGCTATGAGATGAGCGTTTATGAGCGGGCGATCCATCGGTTCGAGCAGCTCCACCCAGGTGTGACCATCCGGATGGAAGTCGTGCCGAACGCCGTTTATAAGGCCCGCATAGTGGAGTGTATGGAAACGCCGTCCGATGCGGCGGCCGATCTGATCATTTTGTCCGACCATCATTTCTTCGAGCTGGAAGAGAGCGGCCGGAACAGCCTGCTGCTCGATATGTCGGCGGACGAGTTCCCCGTGCTGAAGGAGCTGTACCCGCAGCTGCTGCCGATGTACACGACCGGTGGCGGGAGTGAGCGCGGCGGTGGCAATGGTGGCGGCGGTAGGCTAAAAGCATTGCCGATCACCTTCTCCCCCATCGTCTATTGCTGCAACACCGGAATTATCCCCGAGCCGGAAAAGCTGCGCCTGCATAACTGGGACGATCTGCTCGAAGCGGCACGGGCGTACACGATTGTCGATGCGAACGGCCTGAAGCGGCAGTTCGGGTTGGCTTCTACTTTGTCGTTTCGCCGCTGGCTGATGTTCCTGCTGCAGAACGAAGGCTCGTTCTTCGGGCCGGACGGCGCTCCCGACTTTGCGAATGAGGCGAATGCGACCGCTTTACAGTTTTTCGCCGACCTCGTGCACAGCAATCTGCTCACTCCCGAGATGCAAGGCGGGCAGCACGCGGACCATTTCCTGTTCAAAAACAACCGGGTCGCGCTCATCCTGTCGAGCTATTACTTCATGAATGACCTGCGCTCGCTCCCCATCCGCTGGGATGTCGTGCCGGCCATGCCGGGCAACAAACGCAGCACGACGCTGCTGATCGGCAGCGCGATCGCCATTCCGGCGGCCAATCCGAACCGGGCATACGCCCAGGCGTTCGCCGCCCTGCTCGCCGGCGAAGTCGTGCAGGCCGATCTCAAGACGAGCGCCTGCACATTGCCCGCGCATCGCGCCGTCGCCGAAGATCGGCGGATCACCAACCCCGAGCTGCATCCCGAGCATTACCATGCGTTCATTGATTTTATGCCGCAGGTGGCCTCGATGATGGAGCTCGGGCTGGACCACGGCCGGCTGTCCCGGGTCGCGCGGGAGCTGACCTACCTTTGGTCGCATATGGAAACCGGGGAGGAAGCCTGCAGACGCATTCAAGAGCAGATTTTGGGTGATCTGAATGTCTAGGATAAGTAGCACAGTACGGAGTGACAGGTGGCGGATCGCCTTCATAGCAGCGGCAGCGGTATGTTTCGGGCTCCTGCTGGCGGGCTGTGAAAGCAAAGAATCGATCGGAGAACAGGAGACCCCATCGGGATTAACGGCAACGGCAACGGCCACCGCAACAGCAACAGCCGTGACCTCCGCAACGTCGGTGGTGTCCGGAACAGCTTCACTAGCCGCTTCTCCCTCCCCTATACAGTTTATTGAACGTGAGCCAGACTCCACCTTTCCTCAGATTCAAGCTTTGATTCGCAGCTATCAGACCAAGCTCGTCGAAGCGATCAACACCAACACGTTCAGCACCGTCGAGCCTTATTTGCTCCCAGGCAGCAATCTGTACAAGGAGCAGCAGGCTTTAGTGGCCAACTTGCACGCCCGCCGCATCACGGAGCGGTTCGTTGACGGTGAGATCTACTCGCTTTATTTCGAGGGCAATGATCGCTACAAGGTTGAAGTTAAAGAAACGGTTGATGTCATGAATTCCGATCAAGCCGCAAAGCGGAACGATTTTTCATGGTACTACTATGTAGAGAAGCGGAACGGGAAGTTTCAGTTAACGCAGCTGGAGGAGTGGAAAACTTATCAGCTGGATATGGACCGGAGGTCCGGGGCTGTGAAGGCAGATGGCTTCTATGCGGACGAGTTGGCCAACAACATGGCTTCCATCCTGGAACAAGCAGTCAACACGTTGGACATTACGCACCTCAAGGAGCTGTCCAAAAACGAAACGACGCTCATACGAATCAAACAATTATTAACCAGGTTAAGAAGCCAAGGGAGCGGTTTCAAACTCAAGGCTTCCAAGCTGGCGGAGAACAGGAACAGTTGGTCGACATGGCAGGAAATCCAGTACACGTACATCGATCGCGGGCAAAAGGAGCAATCCGGTTCGTTCCGGCTAGCGCTTCAATTCGATGAGATTCGTGCGGGGTTCAGCGGTCGTGCGGTCATCCGATACTGGGAGGAGCTCGCAGCCGACGCTCCGCTTCCTGGCCCGAACACAATCGTAGCGCATGAAATCACGAAATTGCATCCCTCGATGCCGGAGATGCTGCTTCGCGTGCAGGGAACGCAGGATAGTGCGTCGAGAAGCTCTCTTTTTACCGCTAATAAAATACAGCTCTACTCCCTGGACACTACCAGCCGGCTCCTTCAGGACATCCAGCTTAGCCCCACTCGAACCGGACAAGGCCTGACTTTAGGTCTCGTAGTGGAGGATATGAACTTTGACGGATACCAAGATATTCGGATTCAAGCTCACACCCCTGCCGGGCCGAATATTCCTTACTATTACTGGCTTTGGGATCCCAAGAGCGGTGCTTTTCAAGCCAATCAGGAGCTGGAGACGATTACATCGCCAACCTTCGACGCTTCCGCACAAGAGATTCATTCCACGGCCCGCGACAACGCAGTCACCTATCTGGACAACTCCTACAAGTACCTGAACGGCAAACCCACACTAACCAAACAAGTCGAACGGATCGGGGATGCGGACAAGAAACAGTGGCGCGTCACCGTACGGGAGCTGCAGAACGGGCAGTTGAAAGTTACCGGGGAGTATGCGGAACCGATGAAGTAGCTGGGGTGGTAAGTAGCTGGATGGCGACTGGCAGAGGGAGTGAGCGTCGCGAGGTACGATGGGGGTGGCGGCAGCCGGCCCCAGGCAATGCCGCTCACCTCCTCCCCCATCCTCTATTGCTACAACACCGGAATTATCCCCGGGCCGGCCGCTCTATTCGCGCTTGACCGGCATCATATGGAAACGAAGAGCTCCCGGCCTTCCTCCGCCGAACGCTCCGTCGCTTCGATAATCGCGATCGTTCTGGCGGCCTGCTCGGGTTTAACGATCAGCTCTGCGCCGTTCGTCAAATGTTCGAAGATGTTGCGGTAATAGGCTGCGTGGTTCTCTTTTGCAGTCGTGAGCTTCGTTTCGACCGGCAGCCCGCCGGCTTCCGTATGCAGGATGAAATGACCATCGAACAGTTCGGCATCGACGACTGCTCCTTTCGTGCCGAGAATGCGCACCTTGGGTTTGCCGGCGCGAGCAATCGCGCTTATCTGTACGTGCGCCACCGCTCCGCTAGCGAATAGGATCGTGCTGTCGACCTGATCCTCGTTGGTGACATCATGCCACACCCGATTGTGCACATGCCCGCGAACGGACGTTACGCTGCCCGGCACGAAGCCGAGCAGCCAATCCAAATAATGCGCGCCCCAATCGTAAAAGGCGCCGCCGGAAACGAGCTTGTCCGAACGCCACCAATAACCCGGATGCCGATGGCCGCCCATGAACATTTCCACATGGAAAATATCGCCGAGCAGTCCACGCTCGATCACGTCCTGAAGCGTCAAATACCAGCCATCCCAGCGCCGATTGTGGAAAACCGACAGCATCCGCCCCGCCTGCTTCGCCTGTTCCGTCAATGCATACGCGTCTTCGGCGCGTATGCACATCGGCTTTTCCAGAATACAATTTTTCCCGCTCGCCAGCACCAGCGAGGCTAGATCGGCGTGGGTATGGTGCGGCGTAATGACGGTCACGAGATCGATATCCGGCTGCGCCAGCAGCTCCTCTACGCTCGTGTAGGTACGAATATCGGGAAAATCTTCTTGTGCCTGCTGCATTCGAGCCGGATCCAGATCGCACGCGGCGACAAAGGACATGCCTGCTGCGAGCATTTGCTGGGCATGCAGCTTGCCCATATTATAAGCGCCGCCATAGCCGATAACGGCCGTGCGGATCGAATAATTCGACATGTAAATCGCTCCCTTCAGTATCCGTGTTAATAGATATAACGCTTTCATTTCCTGCTTGTCGGCTCCAGCGTTTTTTTCAACCGATATTCCTTGGGTGTGACTCCATATCGCTGCTTGAACAGCTTGAAGAAGGTACTCTCACTGGAATAGCCGATCCTCTCCATAATCTCCTTGATGCTGAGAGGTTTGGTTTCCAACTGCACCAGCGCCTGGTTCAACCTGACTTCATTGATGTAGTCGGAGACGGATTGCGCTTCCACTTCCCGGAACAGCTTCCCGACGTAAGCGGGAGTCAGCCGCAGCATATAGGCAAGACTTTGCAGACTCAGATTCATATCCGCATAATTGGCCTCAATAATCGACTTGACGGTATCCATCAACGCGCGATTCTTTTCCTGCTCCATGTTGACCGTCTTATCGCCTATGCTCCCGCATATGTCCAGCAGGACTTGCCGGGAATCCTCCAGTGTCTCCTGCTCGAGTATTTTTCGGTTGGCCGAGCTCCAGTCGTAGGGAATGGAATGAACCCGTTTTCCATTAATCTCCTTCAGGGTCGTGCGGACCAGTTGAACAAGATGAAGCAGCCCATGCTGGATGTGATCGATATGAAACGTCCGCAGGTGACGGAACAGCTCGGTTACGCTTTGTTCGATCTGCGCCCGGTCGTTCCGTCGCAATCCGTCGCCAAGCTTCTTCTCTACATCTGCTGGAAAGCCGGTCTCCTCCTGCATCAGGTTGCTTTCTACCATGCTTCGGCTGAATATACGACCGCGCCCGAAGATAAGCCTGTGCGTAGAATAGTGCAGCGCTGCAGCGTAGGCGTCGCTAATGCCCCTATAGTCCTCGATACGCTCGCTTAAAGCAATCGTCAACGACAGCTTGTAATAGTCGGCAACGATTTCCTGCAGCCGGATCAGCACCGATGTCGCCGTCAACCGGCTGGTCTCGTCATCCTGCTTCAAGCTGAACAGCAATACGGAATGCTCATTGTTCATCTGCACGCATTCACACGGATAATGGTCCGCGAACAGTTCAGCGGCGATATTGGATATCGCAAATTGATAAAGCCGCAGCCGGGAATCCGGAGTAACGGCCGTCAGCGCGGAGTAATCATCGATGCGTAGAACAGCAAGCAAATATGCGCCATGCGGAAGAATCCGCCAACCGCTCTGCTGCCTGCATTGCAGGAAGTCGTCCTCGCGGAAGGAACGGCAGTCTGCAATCAGACGGCGCAAATAATAATTGCTGACGATCTGCATCGCGCCTTCCTTCTCGACTTGGATCGCTCTCAGCATTCGTTTGATTTGGTGGTACGATTCGGTCACATAGGTCAGCTCGTCCCGAATCGGATAAGAAGTCCCTTCGCCTGCTCCCTTGGCGGTATGAATCTGTTGCATCATCCGGTCCACAGGAGCGTACAGACGGCGGGAAATCCAGACGGAAACAGCGACAGACACGAGCAGGAATCCGATCACCGCCATGATCGTCGCAGTTCTCATCTCCTTGATCACGCCGACCAGCGCATCGTAAGGCTGAAGACTCACCACCCGCCAATCATACATGCCGACCGACATCGTCGTCGCGAAAAATGTCGAATTCCCATCCTTAATCCGAAAGGTTCCCAGCGGCTCATTGTAGCCCTTCAATGTTTCGGTCAACTCTCGGCGTGCCGCAGGAGAGAGCAGCTCCTCCTCGGGTCTGCCGGACAAGAACACATTCCCTTCCCGGTCCGTCAGGAATACGACGGATTGAGGGACGGCCAGGTCGTTGACCGCCTTCAGATTCGTATAAATCCATTCCGGATTCACATTCAGGATCAGGGCGCTTTGGTCTGTTTGATAGGAGTCATAAGAACTGAAAATAACGAACGAAAAAAAATCGACCCCGTGATCGGGCTGGCTTAAATTCATTGGAATCAACTGCATCCGGGGAATGCTCTTCTCCGTCATCAAATAATGGAGCAACGGAGTTGCAAGCGGGCTATTCTTCGTCTCCAGTCCGTCATGTCCCACTGCGTACATATCCTGAATCTGGCTGTTGTACACCACAATCGAATGCAGGAAGGAGGAGGAGTTCAACACCTTCAACAAACGGTCATTCGCACGGATGACATCCATCATGTCATTGTCTCTGCCATCGATTAGCGGGATCAGTTCATGGTCGTTAAACAGATTAAAGCTCAGGTTATGAATGATTTCGTTCATATAGGTCAGATTATGCTTCACCTGTGACATCATCTTCTTATTCGCATCGACCTGCATGCCGAGAACCCGCTTCTCCGCGCCATAATAAATAAAGGATGTGGAAGCGACCAGGAGGGTGCACATGAAGAGGGTCACCGAGACCAAAATACGCTGCAAATATTTCGATTGAAACCGATTTTTCAGCATAACCATACATCCCCCCTTGAACCGACACAACCTGCCCGTTAATCCCATTCTACCCAATCAAAAGCACGCAGGGAACTGCCGAACGAGAAGGGAAAGCCGACAGCAGTCATGCTCCGCTGTCACCTAACCGATCTGCATGGAATTGCAGGCTCCTCCAACTCTCATCGAATGTTTATTTAATCCCATTCTCCGCCACCCAGGCATTCAGTTGCTTTTGCCGTTCTTCCAGAATACGGTCGATGCCGGCTTTTTTGCGGGCTTCGATGTATTTGGGCAAATACTGGGCCGGATCCACGCTTCCAGTATTCAGCGCGATGGAGAACTCGTCCGCTACGGCCTTCAGATTGGCAAGCTCCGTCTTAACGGGCGTATCGTCGAACTTGAAGCCGTACAGCTCGGAACGCTTCGCCGAATCATTGAGCTTCTTCGTTTTTTCCCACGTATCCGCCGGCTGACCCTCAAGCAAGTACCCATTGAAGACGTTGCCGAATTCCCAGCTGCGGCCATGCGCGTACCCCGCACCCGTTTGAATCTTAATCGTGTTCGGCCCTACTTTCGTATAATGCTTGCCTTCGATGCCGAACGCCAGCAGGTTAAACAGCGTCGAATCCGTGTTGACTAGCTCCAATAACATCATGGCCCTTTCCGGATTTTTGGATGTCCGGCTGATCGCGGTCATGGTCGGCTGGATGCCCGTGAATTCGGGATCGGTAATCGGTACCATAACGACTTCGTTGCTACCATTTTTTGTGAGTTCTACAGCTTCCGCTCCCGGGCTCATCGTCACATCCCATTTCACCGCCACCTTGCCGGTTTTCTCCAGATCGACGGTCGACTTGAGCGTGGCAATGTCTTTGTACATGTACCCCTTGTTGTACCAATCGCGCATCCGGTTCAGGTAATCGCGATACTCGTCCGTCTGCACGGGGTCGACCAGCTTGCGGCTCTTATCCCCAATCCGATAACCTTCCGGAGCGAAGCCGTACAGCTTGCCGTAATCGAACAGATTGCCGAAATTCGCCAGCGGGATGACGTCCGGTTCATTTTTGCGCAGCACCTCGAATAAGTTCGCGATATCCTCTTGCTTGCGGATCGTACCAAGATCGATCTTGTACTTATCCACGAATCGTTTTTGAATCAGAAAACCCTGGGCCTTGGCCGCGATCTGATAATTGGGCACCGCGTATATTTTGCCCTTCACCTTCGCGTCGTCCCATACCATTTGCGGCAGGCTCGCCTTGAGCTTGGGAGCGTACTTCGTCAGCAGGTCATCCAAATCCAAGTAGGCGCCCTTCAGCACATTGGGCTGATAGTCGCCGCCCCCCCAGTTCCCCGTCCACGCCAGGTCGAACGTTTCGGCCGAAGAGAAGATGGTATTCATCTTCTGGCCGAAGCTGCTCGCAACAATCGGAGACAGCTTCACGGTTGCATTGATCTTAGGCTTGATATAGGCGTTCACCGCGTCCTCTACCGCCTGCTGATCCGTTTGCAGCTCGCCGAGCGGATAGTACCATAGCAGCTCAACAGCCGGCAGCTGGACGACGCTCGCCTTGGGCAAGTCCTGTGATGCCGAAGCCGTCGGTTTTTGTTCGGAAGAGCTACATCCCGCGAGCAATGCGGAGGATAACAGCATACCTCCTAACGCGCTTATCCACACTTTTTTCCCTTTATTTGTATTTCCCATTGTATTGACCTCCTTGTAGGCTAAGGGCCGTTTTACTTGTACAAACTTTGACACGGGTGACGAATTTCCTACCGACAAAACCGGTTTGAAAACAAAGTCTTCGATGACTTGCTACGTGTCCATTCGGATCACCTCCTTAAGCGGATTGCAAAGCATGGACCGTTCACCCTTTCAACGACCCAACAGTAAGCCCTTTCACGAAATATTTCTGAAAAAAGGGGAACACCAGCATCATCGGACCTGCCGCCAAAATAACCATGGCCATCCGCGCGGAGACATTCGGAAAATTCTGAACCGAGGTTGTGACTTGACTGAGAAATTCCTGATTCGTCGCCAGAAACTCCAAATTTTCCATCATGCGGACAAGAAGCAGCTGAATCGGAACAAGGCTCTCCTTGTTGATATAAATCATCGCTCCGAACCAGGAGTTCCAGTAGTTAAAGGAAATGAACAACCCTAGGGTAGCGAGCGCAGGCTTCGACAGCGGCAGCATAATGGCAAAAAATACGCGAAACTCGCTGGCTCCGTCCACTTTGGCCGATTCGATGATTTCGAACGGCACCTCGCGCATAAAGCCTTTCATCACCATCACATAAAACGCCGAAATCATGCCCGGCAGGATGAGCGCCCAGATGCTGTCCTTCAGATGCAAATATTGCGTGATCAAAATATACGAAGGGACAAGCCCGCCGCTAAACAGCATCGTAAAAAATACATAAAACGTCGCGATCCGTTGAAACTTGAAGTCTCTGCGCGAAATCACAAAGCCGATCATGGCGGTCAGCAGCAAGCTCAGCACCGTGCCGACGACGGTGACGACAATCGTAACCAGATAGGCCCGCAGCAAAATCGTCGGCGATTGAAGAATGTACCTGTACGCCTCCGTGCTCCACTTCCCGGCGATGAACCGGTATCCGTCGGCTGCCAACGATTGTTCGTCGGTCAGCGAAATGGAAACCACTAGCAACAAAGGCACGATCATAGCGACAGATACGAATAAGAACCATAGATTCGTCGCCCATTGAAAGACAGAGACGCGTGCGGTGCCGGATCCTGCTCGCAGATTGGATTTCATGCCGCACCTCCTACCATAACGAGTTGTCCGGATTGATTTTTTTGACGACGTAGTTGGCCGCCAACACCAGGATCAGGCCGACAACGGACTGATACAAGCCCGCAGCCGAGGACATGCCGATATCCCCCATGTTGCGGAGCGCCCGGTACACATAAGTATCGATAATATCTGTCGTGGCGTAAGTCATCCCTGAATTGTTCGGAATAAAATAATGAAGTCCAAAATCGCCGTTGAAGATGCCGCCCACCGCCAAAATCAGCATGACGCAAACCAGCGGCATGATCGCAGGCAGCGTAATGCGGACCGCCATCTGCCGGCGGGTCGCCCCGTCGATTTTGGCCGCTTCGTAATATTCCTGATTGATCCCCAGAATGCCGGCGTAGTAGACCAGTGTGGCGAAGCCGATCTTCTTCCATAACGAGACGATATTGAGCAGAACCGGCCACGGTTTGTCTTCCATGTACCACCTGTGAGGAGCAAGTCCCAGCCATTCCAGCCCGCGGTTCAGAAATCCGCCCTGATGGTCGAGAAAAGCAAATGTCACATAACTGACGACGACCCAGGACAAAAAATGCGGAATGAACATGGCTGTCTGGTAAAATTTGAGGAACCGTCGGCCGATTTCGTTCAGCAGGATCGCAAACAACAGCGCGGTCGCGGTCGTGAGCAAAATATAGCCGGTTTCGTACAACACGGTGTTCCTTGTAATGCGCCAGGCGTAATCCGAGACGAAAAAAAACTCGAAGTTTTTCAGTCCGATCCAATCGCTTCCGAGTATCCCTTTGTCGTACCTGTACTCCTTGAAAGCGACGATGATGCCGAACATGGGCAAGTAAGAAAAAATAAAGATTTTGACAAAGCCGGGAAGCAACAGCAGCAGCAGTTCATAATTTTTGCGAACGGCATACAAGGTGTCGCGCCGCTTCTTCCCCTTCTTCGTCGTTGCATGCGGATGCGCAAGCTGCATCGGTTTGCCCCTTTCCATGATGTTCCTCCTCCTTCGTTCGCCGATGTGCTTATCATGCCACCCGTCCGGCACGGCAGCTACTGCACGATGTTCCAATCGCTCTCCGCCGGGGCTGCCGATTGTGCGAATTGCTGCCTAATATACGATTTACAACCGATCTATCCGCCATCGACCGCCGCTTTCGGCGAAGCGGATATCGTGGGCAGCCGCAGCTCCGGCCCCGTCATACACCGACTTTCCTTCCGCTTCGAGACTCGTACAGCCTAGCGCCAGACCATTCATGCTTCCGTCCGGACTCGTTCGGAGCAGCAGCATTTCCGCTATGCAGCTTATCACTCCCCAGTTGAGGGTCTCTGCTGCGGCTGCTGCCTTGTAGACAACACGAGTCCCTTCGTCGTTCAACAACTCGAAGCCTCTCCAACGATCCGCGGCATCATGAAGCGGTCGGCAATCGCGAACGGTACCCGTTGTCCCTTCCATCGGATGCAGCAGACTGACGAATACTTCCTGCCGCGACCCCTGCCATTCGATTCGGATGTCCGCACTCTCCCTCATCCGATCGTACGCATACGCTTGCCAGCCGGCATAGTCGGGTTCGCTTCTGCCGTACAGCATAACCGTGTTCCGTCCGCTTTCGCCGCCGAAATAACGAATATGCAGATTCGCTCCGGTGCCGCTGGTTGTCGATACCTCTCCGTCATCGCAGAGCCGGATCTCCTCCGGTGCGAATTCCGCCGACATCTGCCAGGTAAGGGTGTAGGTGTGAGGCTCGGCGGCATACAAGCGGTCCGTTACAATCCAGAGATCGGGCATTACGTAGAGCACCTGTCTGTTATGCCGTACGTCGCGAACGGCGTCGCCATATGCGTCGGCATATTCGCCCTCCGCCAGGACGAGGTCCGCTTGCGCGATCCAGCGGCAACCGATCGGCTTGCGGCTAGCGGCCAAATGCTCCGGGTTCGTGCTCTGTCGGCGAAGCCGCGCCTGGCTGAAGCCGTCCACGCTGATCGTGTTATGAGCGCTAGAAGAGTAGAAATAGGCGTTGATGCGCCGGGACCGTTCGTCGTCTGCGTAGTTGAAGTTGCCGGAGTCGATCAGAAGCTGCCGTCCATACGCCGTTAAGACCAGGCTATTAGCGTCCTCGTGCATATGTCCGACACCGATCCGGCTCGCTTTGAAGAGCATATAAGCGCTTTCGCCGCTCCAGCCGCTGCGCATCACGTAATAGCCTCCATAAGGAAAAGCGACAGCCAGCGGCAGCCCCCTCTGCGCTACCTTATCCCCCTCGAGCGCGGCCACGATGTCCTTCACCTTCCGCAGCCCGAAGGTATCCCCCCAATCCTCCACCTTGGCCGTCGCGTCGTTGCTGTGCGTCTTGGCAACGGCCGGCCATTGTTTAAGAGGGTCAATTATCCACGCCATGAATTCACAGCGAAGCCCAACTGTCTCCTTCAGCGATTTCAATCCGGACTTGGGGACGTCCCGGATCAACGGCCACAGCTGGCGATAGTTGTTCGGCAACGCCGTGTTGTAGTTGAATGATTGCTCCAGATCGCTGCCGTCGGGCAGCAACGATTGTCCGACATACTCCTCCAGACGCTGCATGCCAATCTGGTAGCAGGCCGGGGCGAGCTTGAATTCATGCAGCACGATGCCGAGCGTAATCAGGCTGACCGCTACATGCAGTCGCTGGTTCGGGTACTTTCTCCGGTTGCGGATCATAACGAAAGCATGGTCGGTCATCAGCGACGTTACCATCCTGCGAACAATGTCCGTATCTAGCGCCTCCATCGCAGCCAGCGCCTTCAGGCTGGGCAGCCATCTTTCGGTCCTGGCCGCACAAGCCAGCGAAATCCAGCTGCCGCCCGCATACCCCGGGTATCTGCCCTCGCCGCCAACGCCATCTTCGTCCGCCGACGCGAATAGCGGCAGATGGGGATCGTATTCCAGCTGCTTCGCGCCGTAGGGGTGCCGGTCCGTAAAGTCCCGCATAATGGCCAGCCACTTGTCCCGATAACGCGCCTCCCCGGTCGCTTCATAGGCTTGAATCAGGCAGTTCGGGAAATACATGTAGCCGAGGTGGCTTTGCCATTGCTTGTCGCCGCCCGGGGTCAGCAGCCAATCGATCGGATCGCCGATAGGAACAAGCGGACTGTTCAACAGCGAAATCCGATTGTCCAACAACAGCTCCGCGTCCTCCATAAACTGCGGGTTGGCCGGGAGCGGCAGCAGCTGAGCTGCCTTCAGCTTACGCTGGAAGATAGCCATATACGCTGCCATGGCCTCTTCCCATTGCTCCCGGACCGAAAGCGCTCTTACTTCCTCCAAGCCTGCCGAGCCCAGATCGATCAGCCCTAGGAAAGCTGCAATCTCCTTATCCGCTGCACATCCGTTATTCACGCTCCGCGCCTCCTTGCTTTCCGTCTCAAGATTTCGACAGTCGCACCGTCATCATGCGGTACGGCTGTACCTTTATCCTGCGGAATAGGCCAGGAAGCGACAACTGTCATATTGTCGAAAAAAAAACTGGAACGACTGCGAATATGTCGAATCGCTGCACAGGAAGCGAGTCCTAACAGCCGGCTCGGCCGGCAAATTCCGTCGGCTTCAGCCCCCGTCTCATCCCCGGCGTACAACCTACGGCACGAGCGTTCCGCGTTCAAGTGGCTGGCGAAGTCGCAAGCACGACGACGCGCAAGCAGCCCCTCCTACCTATAGACCTAAATTTCAGGACACTTGCTTTAATGCAGGTGTACTATTTTTTTGCGTCTGGGAAAAAGTGTGTACGATCCGACACCAAACGACTTCCCGACTGAACGAATCGTAAAGAAAATCAAGCTGAAATGCCTACGGGTCCGGGGATTCAAATTGGCTCCTTCCACTCATTTGCCCGCTGGGAAACTTTGCTAGAATGAAGCATGTGTGTCCGACTCGATAGCCAACCCATCACGAACCATACACAAGCGTCACTTCCACCACTCGGCTTCCCCACCAACCAGATGCGTTCCCTAGGTCAGGTAGATTCCATCCGTTATTCGAGGAGTGAATGTCGAATGCCGACTCCCTTTCATGCTGCCATTACAAAGGTTAATGTCGTCAACAATCCGAATTTGATGGCCGCCTTCTCCCGTTTGAACCTCGCCGCCAAGGATTATGCCCGCACCGAGCTGACTGTCCCCGTCACGCCAACGGAGCAGGCCGGCGATACGATGCTTTTCGAACAACCGCAGGATGCCGCTAAGAAAATGTATCTGCCGAGCTACAAGCTCGCCACGGAGAAAACCTCGAGCGGGCAGGAGCGGTACCGCGTTGCCCTGGAGGAGCGAGCTCCCGGCTGGGTGCTGCGCGTCCAGCTGCTCTCTTGCCCGGCGCCGGAGATCGAGCTCGCCGCACGGGATGCGACTGCCGTCCCCCACCGAGTGACCGTCACGCTGCGTTACTTGTTGATGGGGTCGGGCGGGGTGCACAAGGAGTTGGCATTCGGAGAACCGGTGCCAACGCCGGAAGGTTACGCTGCGGAGCTGCCGCTGAGCAGCCTGGCGGAGCGGGACGAGCTGTACGCAGCGCTGACGGAGCCGCAGGCGAACGCCGTGCTGCTCGTTCGCCGCTCGTTCCAGCATGCGTACCCGTACCTCTCGCAAGCGCCTACACCACCCGTGCTGCAACCGCAGCCACGGCCCCAACCCCAGCCTCGACCGCGGCCACTTCCCACCCCGCTGCCGATGCCTCAGCCGCAAGGCGGCCATCCGCTGCAGCCGCTGCCCCGCCGGCCGATCCCGATCCTGCGCGACAAGGCTGTCACGGTGCAGCCGAAGTCCCTCTCGATCGGAGCGCTGAAAGGGCTGAGCGGCGTCAGCAGCACGGTCAAGCTGAACCGGGATGTAGTCGCGGCCGCCATCAACCGGGACGTGCTGGCCCACGTCGACTTGTCCGTGCTGACGCCTGCGGCGCAAACGCGGTACCGGGTACTCGACCGCCTGTTGGAGCTGCAGCTCCCGGCGTATTTCCCGGCCAACCTGCACGGCTACATCTACGGCGGCATCGCACCCGCTGCGGAGCGGCCGGGATTGATCCGGCACCAGCTTCAGCATGGCGGCGACTTTCACAGCTACTACCAAGAGACGAGCCGCCGATACTTGTTCTACTACTTACCCGATGCTTTCAAACTGGCGCGGTTGCCGGAGGCGCCGTATTTGCCTTTCATGTCCGTGCGGTTCGCGTCGGAGGACGGGTCGCTCCAGAGCTCGCGGGCGACCCTGGACTATGCGGCGGCGCCGTATGTGGACATCGCCCGGCTGGAGGCGGCCGCGCAACAGCTGCAAGCCCATGTCGGCGCTGAAGGCGGCCTCCCGGACGGGGTCAGCGGCCCTGTGTTCCAGCCGCTGCTGGCGGATGCCGAGCGGCTCTCATTCCGGGTCGCTCTCCCTAATGCGCCGGGGCCGTTCCAGCTGCGCGAGGGTGCGCTCGTGAACCTCAAGGAAGGCATCGTCGACACGCTTACGCTGACGGTTCCCGAGCTGCAAAGCGTGTTCGAGGCGATGATGGGTGCCGGGGCGGCGGTCCATCTCCTGACGGGCGAGGTCGAGGTGCGCTTGGACGACGAGCATCGGCAAGTTGCGGAAAAGGTGCCGTTCACCGTCCGCCTCGACGATCTGGTCGGCGAGCTGTTCGACTGCCGGTACGAGCCCGACCCGGCTTCTCACGGGATCCGGGCTACAGTGCGCAACATGATCGAGAGCCCGGTGCGGATCGGCGCGCTGGAAGCTAGGCTGTACCGCGACGGCACGGCGGTTCCGAGCGAGCTGCGCGGATTGGCGCTGCCGGTCGAGAGCCTCGCCTCCGGCGGGGAGCTCGCGATCACGATCGTCCCAGCGGAGGCAGCAACGGCGCCGGGGGCGGAACAAGGTAGCGGCGCCGTAGATGGTGGCGCAAGCGGCAAGCTCGAGGCGCTCGTGGAGCCTCGAGCCGTGACCGTCCTGCCGGATCGCGAGACGATCTGGGCGGCGATCCAGGACCCGTTCATATCGCTATACGAGCAGACGATTACCGTCAAAACGCTCTCGGCCATTTTCCAGCTGGCGGCGGGCAAACCCGAGGAAGAGCGGCTGAGCGAAATCGTCGTAGAGCTGCGGCACGGGGAAACGGGCAGCGTTACGGTGACGCTGTCGCCCGAGCAACTGGAGGTGCGGGCGGCGCTGCCTTTCCCGATCGGCGACATCCTGCTCAGACGAGAGGACAGCGGTGCTTTCGAGTACAGGGTCACCTCCATCCGCTTGAGCGGGGAGACGCAGAAGGATTGGAAGGCCAAAACCGGCAGCCTGGTATACATCTTGCAGGGAGATGTCGTGTAGATGAGCGGACTGCTGGACTTTCAACAGCCGATCGACTGCGGTTCGTTCACCATCTACTATCCGTTCGAGGGCCGAGGCCCGCATCGGTTCACGCCGGATCGCCTCGCAGTCGCCATGTCGCCTGACGGCGTACCGGAGCTGCGGCTCCAGCTGTACCGCGGCCGGAACGCGATGCTGCCGCCATCCCCCTACGGCGTCCTGCAGCTGCGGCTCCAGCTGCACAGCCCGGTCGAGCAGGCGGCGAAGCAGCTTGCCGCGCGGCATTCCGGCAGCCGACTGGAGCCGGCCGCCTTCGCCGGCGACGGCTTCCTGCGCCTGCACACGCCGCTCGGCGTCAAGCTGCCGCCGGCGCTGAGCGAGCCCATCCGCCTTGCCTGGAACGGCTTGGCGCATGCCCGCTGCCTGCTTCGTCTCACCACCGACGAGGCGATGCTCCTGAAGCGGCTCCTGCAGGACGAGACGATGCCCGTGCAAGCCCAAGCCGAGTTCGAGCTGGCCGGCATCGCCCCGCGCCTTCCGCTTCGCGTCCGAGTGCATACCGCCCCCTTCCGTGCAGCGCTTGCCGCTTGGACTGATGCGGATGGGCGGATTGCCAGAGGCGAGCTGGTGAAGCGGTTCGCTGCAGCCGCTATGGACTGGACGACCATTGGGCTCGAGCTAAGAGGAGACGTTAACGAAGCTATAGGAACCGAACTAGCCGAGACGCTTGCCGACTGGGTTCGCACCCGCTACGGCGTCTTCGCAGCCAGCCCGGTCGCGGACGGCCAAGGGTACATGGCATTGCGCGTGCAAGCTGCCGGCACCGATGAGCTCGATCGCCTGGAATGGGATCTGTCCCAGCCCCTCGAGACATGGCGGCCGCTCGTCTTGCAGCTGCAGCCGTTCGACGAAGCCCGCCGCCTCATCCGGGAGGCCGGGATCGAGTCCATCGTGCCGCCGTCGATCGTAGTGCCACCGCTGCCGCACGGCGTACACATGATCGACGTCGACACGAGCATCCCGGCCGACCGTCCCGGCGTTGCGGCGATCGGCGTCACGCTCCGAGCGGCTCCGCGGCCGCCTGCCCGTCCGCAGGCCGTGACCGTGTCGGCCGAGCTCGCCCCGCCCGCGGACACGGCTGCGATCCGGCTCCAGCTCTCGCCCGCCGAGCCGCTCGCCTATACATACTCCACATTCGTCATAGTGGAGCATGCCGCCGGGGCGCATCAGCTGGACGGCCCCGAGCTTCCAGCCGGCGAAGATCGGCTTTACTTGAAGCCGGACGCTTTTCCCGTCCGCTTCGTGCCGCAAGGCGCGCAGCCAAGCCTGCTCGAGACGGCCGACGTGCACGGTCGGTGCCGGTGGACGGAGTCGGACGGCAAGGAGATCGTCGTGGCCTTCCCCCTCTCGGCCGACCGGCCGGAGGCGGCCGTCCCCCTCCCGCTGGATGCCGCCGCGACAACGGTCGAATACGAGCTCCGCGAGCGTGAGGGGAACGGTGTTCTTCGCCTTCCACCGGCACCTCTGGAGCCCCGGCTGCTGGGCCTGCACTCGTGGCCGGAGTACGGCGCGCACGAGGTGGTCGTCGAATGGAAGCTCCCGCCCAAGGAGGAGTCTCAGCTTGGGCCGGGGCTTGAGTCCGGGCTTGAACCGACGTCGACGCCTGGTCTCCCATTCAGCAGCCCCCGCTCCGATCGGCTACTCGCCCTCGAGCTGCTGCCGGAGGATCGGCTCGAGACGAAAGCATCCGTCATCGTGCTGGCCCTGACACTCGATCAACCGCGGAAGTCCTTCACCTACTTCGCCGCCTCTCCCTTCCGCGCCGGTTACCGCTATAGGCGTCGCGCAAGCGCAAGCAGCCCCAGCCCGCCGGAAGCGTGGTCGGATTTGCGATCGCCCTTCGAGCCTTTACTTATCCAAGAGGGGGAATGAACATGACGGACGATCCGAACGACCCGTTCGTATTCCGGGGGTTGACCTGCTATCCGGATCCGGGGGACCCGAACACCTTTTACTATCGCCCTTCCAGGCCAACGCCGGAGCGCGACGCCATCGGCCGACCGGTGTTGATCCTATGGCAGGGCGGCGCAGGATCACGGATACAGTTCGGCACCCAATGGACGGCGGAAAATGTGGAGCTCCAGGCGCTGACCGAAGAAATCATCCGCCGGTATCCGGACCGCAGACTGACCGAACGGCGGGTCCTCCTCTCTCCGGAGCAAGTGGAGATCGCCGGAGTTGCTTTGGAAATCCGCAGCGACGGCAACGATGGCAGCGGCAGTGGCAGTGGCAATGGCAGTGGCAATGGCAGTGACAGCGGCCTTGCCGGCAGCTGCGCCGACGCTTCTTTCACCACGCTGCACAAAGTCCGCTCCTCCGGCTACCCGCCCTACAGCGCGCTGTTCAACGTGGCCCTCACACCGATGCAGGCCGCTCACGCAAAGCGCGCCTTAGCCGGCGAACCGGGCTACTTGCGGGTCACCTACAGCGGGACGGTCCGCCAGCCGGATACGGGCTTCGCGTCGTTAACCGCGACGGCCGACATCAGCACCTGGTTTTTGCGCGGCGAAGGGGCCGGCCATGTCCGACTCCTTTAACACCCCAACCTTTTCCTAGGAGGAATGAAACGATGCTCATGTGGGAGAAACCCGAGCTGATCGAAGGCTGCACCGTCTACCGCGATCATGCCGACACGAACATGTACTACATTTTGCCGGGTCAGCCCGGGTTCCGAATCGACGACAACGGACACCCCGTGTTCAAGTTCATCAAGTACAAATTCCCGGTGGACCGGCCTGACGGCAAGAAAGGGGGCGGCTTCCTGATCGCGGATGTGGAATTCACTGTGCCCGAGGACAAGTTGGCCAAAATCAAAGCAACCCTGCAGGAGCGCATCGACCAGTCTTGGAAAACCCGACGCCTCCAGCCCCCCGCGCCTCAGGTAAAAATCGGCCAGATGAGCTTCCTCCGAGGAACCGCCAGCATTACGGTGCTGGACAACGGCGGTGCCTTGGTCGAGCAAATCACGAGTCCCGGCGCTCCGTCGCTGTACGGCAAAATGATCACCCCTTTCACCGTTGAGCTGTCCCCCGAAGGCGCTACGCTGCTGGAGAAAGCGATGCAGGATAAAGGCGGGGTCGTCCAGGTCGCCTATGACCTCTGGATGCCGGTTCGGCTGCCGGCCATTACGGCTACCGTATGGTTTAGCGCCGAGAAGCTGATGGAGTTTCACCAGGCGATCGATGTAGAGGAGAACTTTTGGTCCGAAGACAGCTACCGAGAGACGCTCCAGCAAAAAATGATCGAGTCGAACGCCGGCGGAGTGGATATCAACCCGGGCGGCGTGACCGATGCCAAAGTGATCAACACCGTCCGCGACTGGGCGTGGAAAACGATGGAGGATGCGGTGGCGAAGATGATTCTAGGCGATATCCCTCCCGTCGACCCGAAAGAAGCGAATGCCTGGTACACGGAGCATGACATCGAGAACATCAATCGCGACATCGTCGTCCGCAAGGCGGTCAGCTTCCGGCGTACGTACAAGGAAGGCGCGGTCATGGAATGGAACCCTGCGCCTCGCGGGACGCTGCCTAACATCACGAGTCTGAAAGGCCGGGACGGCAAGCTTTACGAATGGAAGGACTATGCGCTCGAGGTCGATCTGAACGATCCTTTTTTCAAACAGCTGAATGTAACGGCACGGGCCAATGCGGACTTCGAGAAGCTCCCGCTCGACAGTGTGGAGGTCAAGATCACGTACAAGGAAGGCGCGGAGCATGCCGTCAAGGAATACGCACTCCGCAAGCCGGACGATGTAGGTAAATTTACCACTTTTATTGCCAACAACAGCTACAACTACAAGTACTCGTACCAGGTGAATTACAAAAACGCCAGCCGTTCCTACCAATCCCCCGAGTTCGAGAGCGACGAGCAGCATTTGACGATCAGCGTGGGCGATACCGGTATTTTGTTGGTGGACATCGCGACGGGCGATCTGAATTTCGACCAAGTGAAAGAGGCGTCCGTCACGCTGCAATACGAGGATCCGGGCAACGGCGTCGCCTTGATGGAGCAGGTGTTCAAGCTGAACAAGGACCATCCCGCACACAATTGGACGCAGGTGCTGGTCCAGCCCAAGCGCAATCCGTACCGCTACCAGGTCAAATATTTTATGGCCGACGGCAAAGAGTTCAAGGGCGACTGGCAGTCAAGCGGCTCCTCGCAGCTGTTCATCGACGACCCGTTCAGCGCGTCCAAGACGGTCAACATTCGCGGCTTCGGCAATTTCGACACGCGGATCGATACGATTTTCGTCGACTTGGAGTACCGGGATGAGACGAACGGCTATATGCAAAATCATTCGTTGGCGCTGTCCAAGGAAAGCACGTTCGAGGACTGGACGTTCCCGGTCATCTCCGATCAGTCGGGCCAGGTAGCTTATTCCGCGAGCATTCGGTTCAAAGACGGAACGGTTGAGCCTATCGCGAAGACCTTCGCGGACTCCAATACGATCCTGCTGGGCGACGCCGTGCTGTATCAGGAGATTGAGGTGCTGCCGGATTTGGTCGATTTTGACGCGGTCAAGCTCATTAAGGTGACGCTGCATTATACGGATGAGGCAAAAGGTATTGATGAATCCGGCGATCTGGTGTTCAAAAAAGGCGCGGCCTCGTCGCTCAAGTGGGCGTTCCCGTACAAGGACAAGACGAAGCGCAGCTACGACTGGAGCGCCTCGTATTTCATGGCCGACGGTTCGGTGAAAAAGGTGCCGGCGACCCGTACGGCGGAAGGAACGCTCGTGCTGCCCGAGACACCCGCCTAATACGCACAGAGGAGGTGAAGCCGCATGTTATATTTGGCACCGCCCTTTCACATCATCAATCGGGTTACTTTGTTCCGCGACCACGAGGACCCATTGCAATGGTATTACTTGCCCGGCCCGCCGAGGCTGACGCAAATCCAGGATCCTGTTAGCGGCTCGCTCCATCCGCAGCTGCAATTGATCGAGTTCCGAGGCACGGCTGGGACAGGCGGGTTCTTAAACTTCGACGTGAATCTCGGCATCGATCCGGAGCCGCTCGAGGAAATTCGCGAGGAGCTGAAGCGGCTGGAGCGGCTGCCCCAAGCGCCGCGGCTCGCTCCAGTCCCGCTGGTCGACGGCGCCGTGAAGCTGATGCTGTTCGACATGGAGTCGGGGCCGGCTCCGGGCGGCTCCGGGGGTACTGGCGGTACGGTTGGGACGGTTGGGACGGGCGGCGCAAACGGGACAGGCGGCGGGACAGGTACCCCCTCTCCCGCACCTGCAGACTCCGGCCCCCGCTTCGTGCTGAAGCTGAGCCATCCCGCCAAACCTGCGCTGTACGGCGACAACCAAGCCGCATTCTCATGTCGCCTGACCGAGGACGGCGTCAAGCTGCTGCGCAAAGCGCTGAAAGGCGACATGTCGCCGATCGGGGTCCTCTTCTCGCTCGACTACTTGGCGCTGCGCCCCGCCTTCTCCGTACGGCTCGAGATCGACTGGGACCGGGTGCAAAAGCAGATGGAGGAAACGTTCGGGACGAACTCGATTTTTTACCAGTCGCAAATAACGAAGGCGGTCGACGAGCTCATCGAGAAGCAAGCGATCAAGCTCGAAGTGGATACGTTCGTCCCGGAGGGCGAAGAGGCCGCATTGATGGGACGCCGCGACCAGGCGGTGGAGGAAGTGCGCGACATGATGACGCAGGCTTTCTTCGAGCCGAGCCTGAATCCGACGGAGCCCGAGGAGGACGGTTGGGACAAAGTCGAGCAGCTGGCCAAAACCGCTTCCGCCCTTGCTGTCACCGGGGGCTGGGGAGCGCTTGTCGGCTTCTCGTACCGGAAGCTCGATCTGACGCGCATCGATCGCAAGCGGTTGAACTTCAACATTTCCGAGCGGACTACGGTGAAGAAGACGATTTACCCGCAAGGCCATTTGAGCGGACTGTCTCGCGTGCTGCGCCAGCCCGGTGTTGTGGAAAGCAGCTATATTCTGCAGGTCGATCTGGACGACCCTTGGTTTGCCAAGCGCAAGCTGCACGTTATCTCTCGAGCGGATTATGCGGGCGACCAGATCGCCTCCGTCCAAGTCAGGGTCGACTATGGCGGCAGCGTGAAGGATGCCGTTCTGGATGCGGCGGCTCGGACTGCCGATCTCGCCTGGAACAGCGTGCTGGACGGCGGGGCGATGCGCCAGCAGGCGAAGGCTCAATATACGGTCCGCTTCAAGGATCAAGACGGCACCGAACGGCCGCTCATCCTGCAATCGCCACCTGTGGAGGAGACCGGCGAGTTTCTGGAGATCGATCCGCGCGACCTCTACTCCATCGTGCCGATACCGATTCAGGCGCTGAATTTTCCTTGGGACCGCTATTCGCACGTCGACGTGCAGGTACAGTATATGGACGAGGCGCACGGAATTCGGTTGGCGGACAGCTATGTGTTGAAGGCCGATGCGACGGAGGCGCTATGGCGGATGTTCGTCTTGAATCCGGAGCGGACCCGCTTCCGGTATAAGCTGATCTACCGGTCGGTAGACCACCGGGATGTCGAGTCCCCATGGGCGGAGAGTGAAGAAGAGCGGCTGACGATTCGAGATCCGTTCCCGCAGAAACGGACGCTCGAGATCGTGCCGCTGTTCGACTGGACGAAGGTGGACCGGGTGTTCGTGGACGTCTCCTATGTGGATGAGGCGCATGATGTGCGGGAAGAGGCTTCGTACGAATTCAATGAGGGTGCCACCGCCACCAAGCCGTTCGTCGTCGCCTTGCAGGATTCGGATCGCCGGCTGGTCGGTTACAAGGTCACGATCTTCCACAAAGACGGCACGATGGCGGAGCTGCCGGTGTCTTATACGCTGCAGCGGCGGATCACGGTACGCGAGGATATGCGGGGGCACCGCATCGTCGGCTTCCGCGCGGACGGCGGGGCCGGCGACTTCGCCGCGCTGAAGCTGCGCGAGGTGGTCGTGAAGGCGCTGTACGAGGATGCGGAGCACGGTCTTCGCTTCGAGGATGAGTTTACGCTCAAGTCGCTTGCGGATTGCGTCTACTTTGAGTTCGACTTCGTGGCGAATGGTCCGAGGCGATACCGCTATCAGGTCGTTCGCCGCTATACGAACGGGCTGAACCGGACGACCGACTGGAAGCCGAGCGACGCCGACGAGCTGCTTTTGCCTCTGCGGTAGAGGTGGGGGTTGGGTTGGGTTGGGTTGGGTTGGGTTGGGTTGGGTTGGGTTGGGTTGGGTTGGGTTAGAGTGAGCT
>NZ_BIMA01000112.1 GCF_004000845.1 Paenibacillus koleovorans NBRC 103111 | reverse complement strand
AATGGAGGCAGTGCAATAACGGTTTATACGGTGGTCTCCGCACCAGGCGGATTTACAGGGACTGGGTTAAGCAGCCCGATCACCGTCAGCGGCCTATCAAACGGAACCGCCTATACCTTTACGGTAACCGCGACGAATGTGGTAGGGACTTCAACGGCTTCTTCCGCATCCAACAGTGTGACGCCGAAGGCGGTGCCGGGAGCACCGACCGGAGTAAGCGCAGCTGCGGGCAACGGGCAGGCTGAAGTCAGCTTTACTGCGCCGTCCAACGATGGAGGCAGTGCCATTACCGGCTATACGGTGACCTCATCGCCGGGCGGATTTACGGGAACGGGATCCGTCAGCCCGATCACTGTCAGCGGCTTAACATACGGAACAACCTATACGTTTACGGTGACGGCGACGAATGCAGAGGGCACATCAATCGCTTCCTCCGCATCAAGCGGCGTGACGCCAATAACGTTGCCGGATGCGCCGACAGCAGTAATTGCAACAGCAGGTGACACGGAAGCTACCATCACCTTCACAGCACCGACGAGCAATGGCGGCAGTGCCATTACCGGCTATACGGTAACCTCGTCACCAGGCGGATTGACCGGAACAGGCTCCAGCAGCCCGATCACCGTCACCGGCCTGACCAACGGAACCGCCTACACGTTTACCGTAACGGCAACGAATACTGCAGGAGTTTCGGCAGCCTCCGAACCGTCGAACAGCGTTACGCCCAAAGTGCCGGACATTGCCGTCTCGGCGACCATAAGCGATGTAGCTACCTCCGGTTTCGCCATTAGCCTGGATCAGGATATAGCGGATATTAGCCCGCTGAGTTTTATTCTGAAAGACAACAATGAAGAGACCGTTCCGGTCGATATGGTCACATCGGATACAGTGGCCACTTACAACGTTTGGACACGGCTGGCCGAGGGGGCAACCTACAGCTTAAGCCTCGCTGAAGAAGGTTATGCTTTTAGCAACCATGTCGAGCTCACCGTGCCTGTAGTGGAAAAAACGGAAATTCCCGCTACAATCGACTGGGTCTCTCATACAGCCTTCCAACTGACCTTTGCAACGGATATCGGCCATCTCTATTCCAACGAGATTATTCTCAAAAACGAAGAGGGAGTACGGGTTGTCGTTTCAGGAGTGACAAAAAAGGTTGATGGCTTTACTTATATAGTCCAGGCAGCCCTGACAGGGGACCAGACGTATGCTTACCAGATTGTAACGGCGGACAATAAAGCAGCTTCTGGCAGCCTATACGCCGCCAACATCATGACGATCAGCACGCAGGCTACTTCCCTGACAACCAGCGGATTCACGGTGAGCTTAAGCGCTCCCTTGACCGGACTGACTAAAGCCAATTTTGCTCTGACCGATCTGTCGTCCAACACAAATATCGATATAAGCTCCGTCACTACCGGCAATCAAGGCGGCAGCTATCAGATCAGCACTTCCATTTCAAGCGGCAAAACGTATGCCTTAACCATAACCGCTGAAGGATATACCGTCGCAGACACTAACATTATGATTCCGACATTGGTGAATGTGGCCGCTTTTGCCATATGGGGCGCAGGTCAGGCATATGCCGGTCTGAGTCCTTCCGTGCCGGGTCTGGATATTAGCAATTTCAAGATAACGAATGAGAATGGGGATGATATCCCCCTAACGGACGCCTATTTTGATTCTACACCCGGACGCGGTTTCTACCTGCTTACGTTCCCGAGAACGAACGGCCTCATCTACACGCTTAAGATCACCAAGCCGGGTTATGATTTCGGGGCCGACAAGTCGATCAATAGCGGAAATTTCGAGATCAATAATATTTTCAACGCCTCCAAGACCGGATTCACGCTCAATTTAACTCCGGTCAGGACCATCAACACCGCTGATTTCGTGCTGAAGAACGCGGCAGGCACCGTGATTCCGATCACCTCAGTGACCATGCGGGACAGCGGAGCCAACTATGACTTTAGCGCTACTATGCCGTCCGGCAACTATACGATTGCTGTAACATCCTTGCCAGGGAAAACCTTCCCGCTCATTCGGGTTCCCATCGAGCTTGCGCTGACGGTGGATCAAGTGGAGAAATCCTCCTTTACGGTTCATTTGAGCTCTCCGTTCCCTGGGCTAAAGAATACGGATTTGTATATCCGAACGGGCGGCGGATACAGAAATCCTACCTCCATCAGCACAACGGACAACGGGCTCACCTATCAGGTTGCCATAGCAGGCGGCCTGCCTGCCGCAACGTACAGCGTGAAATTCGAAGGCCGAATAAGCAGTACAAGCGAAGATTTCAATTCCGGTGCAGGTGCGACTATTGTTATACCGGAGGATGTAGACGTCAAGAATGCGGTCCTGTCGAATGTGACGAAGAACGGATTTTCCATTCAATTCAGCCATGCCGTACCGGGATTGTTGCCGCAGCACCTGAAATTAACGGATTCCTCCAATGTCGAGCTAACGAATGTGACGCTTGCTACCTCGGATGGCGGATGGAACTATACCGTGTCGGCAGCTTTGGAGAACGGGAAGGATTATAGGGCTGTTTTCCAAAAGGACTACTTTGCCTTCGACGCTTCCAATGAGATCCATGTCAACTATTGGATTGAAGCAGCGGTAAAAGAAGTGACATCGAATGGCTTCAGACTCGCTTTGAACCCGGCCCTGCCTAATCTGGACGGTTCCAATATTATCATTAAGGATGCGGCCGGCAATGAAATCTATGAAGCGCTTGCTACAACGGATAACGGGGCCAGCTATACGGCTAATGTCGGGAATGTCGATTACCTGGGATGGGGCAAGAGCTACACCGTCTCACTCGATAAAGCAGGCTATTCGCTAACGCCGATCAACCTGACCACGCCTTTTGTAGTCACGGTAACGAGCTTTTCCGCCACCCAGGTTGCCGTTAGCTTCAATTCACCGAACCCGGGCCTGACCGCTTCCAAGTTCAAAATCATCAATGAAGCAGGCCAGTCAGTGCCGATCAGCGCAGTGAACTCGACAGACGGTGGTCTTACCTATGCCATAGAGGCGAGCATGCCGGCCGGGAAGGCCTACTGGATTACTTATACACCGGGTCTCGAATATGTGGTGTACGATCCGGTTCGTATCGCTGTCGCCAAGACGGTTACGGCCCTAGTAACCCATTCAACCTTAAAGGGCTTCATGATTCAATTCAGCGAAGAAATTGCCGGCTTGAGAGCCAAGGATTTGGCGATCCGGAACCAAAGCGGGGTCAAGCTGCCGTTTGATCAATATACCTTAACAAAAGTAGACGGTATGGCGACGTATGAAGTGGCTTACAATCTTGTTATTCCTGAGACGTATACCGTTGAACTAGCTGCGGACCCTTATGGAACGTATCAGGATAAATACGCGATGGCAGCCCTTAGCTACGTGATCCCGATACCCGTTAAAATTTCAGTACTATCCGCCACGAATAATAGAATGGTGCTGTCGATGAATCAGAGCCTTCATCTGGTCCAAAGCAACTTTGCGTTAACGGACAGCGAGGGGCAAGAGGTTGATTTCACGGTGAGCGAAACCGCGGATTCTGTCTATGAATTCACTACAACAGCAACCGAGCCGACCGTTTATTTATTGACGGTGAAGTATCCGGGTTATGACTTCGGATCAGCCTTAACCATAGCCACTCATATTCAAGCAAGCACGTTCATGTTCAATCAGACGCAGAAGGGCATGACGATTCGCTTTACACCGGCTATTCCGGACATGGAAATCAGTCACTTCACGATAACGGATGAGCTGGGCGATCCGGTCGACATCGATGCGGTTACTACAACGGATTTCGGCAAAAGCTACCGCGTTTCCGCAGCTTTAAGCAGCGGACATGAGTATACCGTCACAATGGCCAGACCTAATTACACCTTCGCGCCGATAGCCGCTTTCAGTCTGATTGCGAACGGGGCGTTTATCAATAACGTCGGCAAAAACGGCTTCAAGCTGAATCTATTCAAAACGCATACGTTCGGTTATGTCGATATTCGCGTGCTGAATGAGGACGGAGAGAAACAAGCCATCCAGGGGCTATCTTCGCCGGATTCGGGATTGACTTACGATGTGGAGCTTCCGCTTGCACCAGGAGTCGCATATACGGTGCAGGTTGAGAACCTGAACATCACTTCCGCTTCCCAAGGCAATGATTACGGGGAGGATATCCCTCTGCAAGTACTGGCTGTCACACCAAGCTTCGAAGGCATTGTGGATCATAAAATCATCATGAAGCTGGTTCCTGCCTTGCCTGACCTGCGAGCAAGCAATTTCAAGCTTTCTGCGCTGGCCGATGAAATCCCGATTGTGGATGCGGTCACCGAGGACGGCGGAGCAACGTATGCCCTAACCGCAACCTTCAGGGAAGGAAATGTATACCGTATTATTCCGAGCAAGGATGGCTATGATTTCGGAGATAAAATGGCCCTGCCTGTTCCGTATACCGTGCTGCAAACCGTGTTCGATATTGGGGCCAAAGAGGTGAAGCTGGCCTTAAATCCGCCGTTAGCGGGTCTGGATGCAAGCCACTTTATATTCAAGGATAGCTCGGGCAATCGTTTAACGTACCTGTCGGTATCTACAGATGATTTCGGTGCTACATATACGATCGCTGCCGATTTTATCGGAGGGGAAACGTACTCGATTGCTTTGCAGAAGTCGGGGTATAACTTCGGGCTGGATTCATCGGCGGCTATCCCGGCGACAATCGTGCCAACGATTCTTTCAATCGGCACAAGCGGCGTGGTTGTAGGGTTCAAGCCTGCAGTAACCGGGATGACGGCAGCGGAGTTCAGCTTGAGTAATGGAGTTGCCATTGATTCTGTTGCAACAACGGATGGAGGAGCCACCTATACCGTGTCGGCTAGCCTGTCCGAAGGAACCACATATAGCTTAAGTTTGGCCCGATCAGGCTATGTTTTTGATCCCGGCGCTCCCAGCTTCCATGTAGATGTTCCGACCGCGGCAACAGCTTCCGATTATATAAGCTCGGGCCTTAAGCTGAAGGTAAGCCCAGCCTTGCCCGGACTGGTTGAAGCGGATCTGACCCTGCTGGATGAACAAGGAAATTCCGTTGCGATCAGCTCGATCAGCTCATCGGACGGCGGCGCCAATTACACGGTGAATGCTGCTCTCACGCTCGGCCGGACGTATAGTTTGGCGATTGCGAAGGCCGGCTATCGGTTTGGGGTAAGCTCAGCTTTTCTAGTGCCTATTCCAGTGGCGAAGAGTGTGGAGTTTATTTCGGAGCATGGGTTAGTGCTTAAGCTCTCGCCGGCCGTTGCCCAATTGACTTTGAATGAGTTGAGCTTGCGAGACAGCAGCGGGGCTTATGTGGCCATCCATTCGTTCACAACGGCGGATAACGGCGCCAGCTACAAGCTTGAAGCCGCCCTGAACCCCGATGAAAGCTACGAGCTGGATGCTGGGAAAGCGGGTTACAGCTTCGGAGCCGCTACTTCCGTAACGGTGTCGGAAACGATCGAAATGAGCATCGGCAGTATTGAAGATACGTATTTTGTCGTCAAATTCAGCCGGCCTGTTCCCCGGTTCAACGGCAATTACCTTCAAGTTCACGACGATGCGGGGAATACCTACTCGTTCCCTAATCCTAATGACGTATTCGATCAGAGCGGAGCCAGCTTTACCGGATCGTCCTTTGAAGTGAAGCTTCACCTGAATGCAGGAACGTTCTACACGCTGGAAATCAACGATCCCGAGCATCCATTCGGCGCTCCGATCGAAGTGATCAAACCGATTGCGGTGGCTCCAACCGTAACCAAGCCGATGTGGAACAGCTTCCTGCTCACGCTTGGGATAAGCACGTTGGATCTGTCTCTTGCGGATATCAGCCTCTTCACCTCGGATGGCGAAGAAGTTACAGGACTGCTGCTTGATCCAGGTGACTCCGCAGGCACTTACACAATCCGGGGCAATATTGCGGAAGGCAACAGCTATACCTTGAAGCTGCATAGGAAAGGTTATGATTTCGGAGGCGATATATCGTTTCATGTACCAATTGCGGTTAAAGTGTTGATCTCGAATCAGGATACCAATGGGTTTACGATCACCCTTTCACCGAGCGTACTAGACCTTGCGGTCTCGCTCAAGCTTAACGGTCAATCGGTTAACGTAACCTCAGCTGTAACCTCGGATGAAGGCTACACCTATCAGGTGAGGACGGATCTTGGCGCGAACACCATCCATCAACTGGCATTAAGCAAGACGGGCTACGATTTCGGCGATCCGCAATCCGTTAGCAACGCAGCGACCTTGCCCGTGATCATAAGTGCGGTCACCAACGAGATCGGCAGCCTCATTTATCTGAATTTCGATAAAGCCTTCACTTCGCTTGCCAACACGGCAATCTTCTCGGTGAAGAGCAATAATTCGTGGCTCCATGGCATTTCCGCCAGGTTGAATGAGACGGATAAAACCCAAATCATCATTACGCTGGATCCTTATACCTTGCTCGGTCCTGCCGACACGGTATCCGTCGCCTATGCCGGGAAGAATACGGCGAAGGCCGTGAACGGCACTTATCTAGCGGCCTTCGCGGATGTTCCCGTACGGATCGGAGCGACTGCGCTGGGTTATGCGACGACACAAGCGAGATATGACGGCGTCAAGCCTGCCCGGAAGCTTAAAGACGAGTTCCATCTGAACGCATTGGATGCAGGAACTACGATGATGCTGGCAGGCTTCGCAGCCAACAATTACGGGCGCTCCATCGCCAATGTGTACGGGTTGGATTCGGCCGGCATGGCGCAGCTGCTGTTCGACATGGGGGCGGACGGATTAACGGCATTAAAGGCGCAGAATAGACAGATCGGACCTGAGAATCTGGCGAATTTGATTCATGCCGGTTATGATCCTGTGCAATTCATACCCGCGCTTAGAGCCCTTAATTATCAGAGCAACATGATTGCAGAGGCCTTACAGCAAGCCGATGTAAGTTATTACGACATTACAAGCATCCTGCGCAATAGCCTCTTGGACCCTGCCGGCAAGACAGTCGTTACGCTGCGCTCGATCCGTGTCGGGTTGTCCGAGATTGTCTCCTTGATCGGCAGTGTGTATGGAATGGAGCCAGGCGAGGTGTACCAGGCTTTGAAGACCGGCGGCATTTCGGTTTCGGACGCTATTGCAGCTCTTGCCCAAAACCAAGGCGGCAGCCCGAACGCGGTACTGGCGATCAAGCTTCTCTCTCAAGCGGGGTACTCGGCCAAAGAAATTGGAGCTGTTGTGAAAGGGAAGTACTTCTTCGAGACAACCGAAGCATTGATCCAAGCTTTGAAGGATGCAGATTTGAACGAGGATAACATCTATGCGGCGGCCAGCAGATCCGTTTCCCGCAAAGATGCGGCCATCGCCATGCTGAATAAAGGCATTCCGTTTGGCAGTATCCTGACTGCCGTCAAAGCAGCAGGCGATTCCGACGGCGCGCTCACGATCGCTCATGCCTTCAAGCTGACAGGCTTGGGAGCCCTTGAATTAGCAGCTGCCCTCCAATCCAATGGGTATTCCGTGCAAGAGGCGGTTGACGGGGTGCTAACGGCAGGCTTCGGCTTGACGGAATTGGCCCTTGTATTGAAGCGGTCTTACGCGCTCGATATGGGCACGGCTTACGGCATACTGGCAGGCAAATACCGCTACAGCTATGTGGGCTCTACCCCATCCACGATTTTCAAAGCAATGGTTGGAGCGGGTTATGAGTCGTCCCCATTGGCCAAGTATTATCTGGATCATGTGAGGAACCGAGACCTCTTATTCGTCCTCCAAGAGCTGAAGAATACAGGGCTAAGTACAAGCGAAGCTTTATTGATCGTTCATGATATCGCCCGGGCGGACGGATATCCTCTAACGATCGACAGAGCATTTGAGGTATTCGTGGATAACCGAACCTTTTTCTCCACGGATGAAGTGTTGGCTGCCGTACTGTATGCTTTTTCCAACGATGAGAGCGTCACTCTGGATGTGCAAACCGTAGGTCTCGGCTTCTACAAAATCTTTGTGCACGGCTGGCCGTCCGGGTTCTATGAAAGAGGGATGCAATTAAGAAATCGGATGGGCATGACGATGCAGCAGTGGATGGAGCTTGCAAAGTCGGATAGCCGGGTAATCGGCACCGTCCTTCCTTGGAAAATCCTGCGCGACACGATGATGCTGTTCGGCGACAGTACGGTCACGATTCAGGACGCCGTCAACGCGATGAGCTCCTCCGACAAATTCACGTTGGACGAAGTAGTCAGCGGGGTGGATGGCTATCTCGGCGATACCCGCAATGTACAAGGTATCATGGCCCTGCTCAAAAATACCGGCCTTCCTATGCAGAGCATTCTGGCGGCCATCGAATCGAAATCGGTTTACGGCAGCAACTGGATCAGCCAATTCAAGAGATACGGCTTAACGGCAAACGATGTAGCGGCCTACTACTCAGGCAAGGGAAAAACATTATCCGAAATTGTGGACTTATTGAGCCCTTACAGTGTGAATGAAATCGTGCTTGTGCTGCGGGCGGACTACGGCAAAACCTCGAGTGAAGTCATGCCATTGCTTGCCGGCAGAAACTTGAGGGAAGTAAGCGAAGCGGTCTCTTACATTTATCGTGAGGCGACCATGGATGTGGCGGTAAAGCTGCTGAAGGTTCAAGGGTACAACGCGGCGGAAGTCGGCACCTACCTGACCAATCATGGCGTCAGCAATCAGGGCGAGGCCAATCTCGGCGTGTATATCAACTATCTTGCTACGGCAGGCTTTACCCAGAGCGAAGTGACCAAAGTCGTATTGGCTAATAACGGAGGCGTACTTCAATTGCCTGCCGCTTTATCCGCTTTGAAGAGCAGGTATGGAGGAGATCAGACCGGGCTCGCTGTCATCCTTCAGGGCGCGTCGGTTACAACAGCCACAGAGGCTGTGGAATTCATGGCGACGCATGCGTACACCTTGCAGCAGATGGTGCTGGGCCTGAAGACGGTCTATAACCTCACAGCCGGAGAGACAACAGCCTTGTTAAACAAGCGCTTTGCCGGGGTCAGCAGCGCCTTTACTTTGAAGACCATTCTGAATCAAGTAGCGCTCGGCTATAGCTCCACAGAAGAGAGCACCATCCTCGAGGTACTGGCCGGCTTGCATATTTCATCGCCGAGAGCGGCGATCGTCAAGATGCGTGAGCTGGGCTATGACAAGATCGATCTCCAGCTCAATTTGACGACCGTCGTCAAGCTGCTTAAGAATGGTTACGGCCTGGAGGCTGCGGAGGCGACCCGCTTGTTATTCGAGGATGCCAAGTATAGCTCGATCTTAATCAGCGCCGCGGTTAATGCCGTCTATCGTTCAACGGATGAAGTGGGGATCGCATCAGCCTTGTTAATCAGTGCCGGTATAACGGATACGCGCGCCGCCGTGCTCTATCTGAATGGCCGGAATGTAGGCATTGATCTGATCGCCCGCGTGCTCCGTGAAGTTTATCAAGTCGACAGCACGACGGCCTATGAGCAATTAAACTATGGCCTCGGGTATACGCAAGAGCGCATTTTCCTTGCTTTGCAAGAAGCTTACGGCGTGGACCCGATGTTCGGCTATCTGAGCAGCTTGATGCGTAAGGGAGCTACCGCTTACGAGCTAGCGAATGTATTGGATAAGATGAACCGGACGCTGGGAGATGCGGGAAGAAACTTCCTGATCGATACCTTGAAGAGCCTCGGGTATACCAAAGAAAGCATCATGTATGAGATCCTTACACGGTATAAGAGCTATACGAGCAACGACGAAATGGCTCAATATTTTATCAGATCGGGCTATAAGGATGCCTTAAGCATTGCCGCTCAATTAGTAGGCCACTATAACCGCAATGAAGGCTTCAACCCTGTCGCGATTGAAATAGCGGCCTGGCCTAACGCTACATCGGGAAGCCTGGCGACTGCCTTGAGGATGGGTGGATTTACCGCTGAAGCGACTGTGGGCGGGTTGCTCGGCAATAACCGGTTTGACGACTCTGCGGCTGCTCTATTGAAGGAGTTTGGTTTCGGGGCGATTAGAAGCTCAGAGATCCTGCATAGCGCCGGATACTCCACAGCGAATAAAATCAGTTGGCTCAAGCAGTGGGGCTTCCCGCTGACCGATTATTTGAGAACCTTGGGCAATCTGGACGGAGCTACCGTTTCCCTGCTGAGGAGCAATGGCTATACGGCCGTTGAAATTGCCAAAGCGCTATACAAAGCCAATGTCAGTGATATCTCCATTATCCGAGCTCTGGATGAGGGCGGCTTCTCCGAGCTTGGCACACTGGTCGATGCCTATTACCAGTCCGGAGTCCAGCTGGATTGGGTCATTCGCAATATTTATGGGTATGGCTATAATGGCATCAATCCACGTTGGTCGATAGTCGCGATAGCCAAAGCCTTATACAGTGCCAACAATACCTTATCCGTGCTCCAATTAACGGGTCTGATCAATTTTGCGAATAACAATAATTACAATCAGACCTACCTGGCCTTGAATGAAATCGCCACAGCCGAGCAGGATCAATTCCGTTCGGAATCGAGCCCTGCGGAGCTGCTGATCTTGAAGGATTTCATCGAACCGATCGTTTCCCTATCCACGCTCCGTAGCGCAGGGCTAACCGCTCACCAAGCCGCCACCGTCTTGCGCGACGGCGCGGAGATGACGGACTGGATGAACGCCATGCTGATCATGCTCGTGGCCGGGTACGATGAAGACATGATTGCCGCCCTATTCGATGTGTACCGCGCCGCAATCGGCTTCGAGATCATTATGTCGATGGCCGGCACGCAGATTACGAAAGTGTTCGATAAATGGAAAATTGTTTATAAGTTCACGAAGAAAATTGCGGAAATGATTATTCAGGCGAATCGGTAGTGAATGGTTAGAAGGGGAGGAGGCCACTCGGTTGTTGGGTGGCCTCCTTCCGCTATAATTGGGAATGAAAACCATCCAATGGGCATGAAAATGAGGGGGATTAGCCAACTTTGGATAGTGTAAGGAATTGTGTTACTATTAAAAAATTGTTCTATGCATAATAAGCCATTTCAATTGTATTGTAAGAGAACCATCATGACAAGAAAGTGGTCGTTAATCCATTTTCACTGAGGTGTAGATTAAGCCGCCAAATACGATAACGGAGGTGGTAACTGACAATCATCTTTATCAAGCGGGAAGAAACGGGAAACGGAGACTTAGTAAAAGGAAAACTAGCGATTCAAAGAAACCTCTAGGAGGTAGTCCATGCATTCATTCAGGTAAGCCTTACATGGTTTATTTGTGCTTGGAAAGGCAATCGACACATATAACCATGCGGTCACCCTGTAATAAAAAAAATGCTCAAGGCTGACGGATTTCATTCCGTTTTGTGCCTTGAGCGAAGCGAAAGGAATGGAAATAACCATGAAAGAGCCGGATGCGTTGACCCGCACGTCCAGATCTGAGAGAGGCCCATGCACCCAGCATGGGCCTACTCGATTTACTGTTATGTCAGGTTCCTTTATACATTATTGGATACGAGATGTATTGGGAATTAAGCTGAGTAAATAAATTTGTCTAATTCAGCATCAGTCATCCCTTTGTTATCGTATAAGTAAGGAATGGCGTCATGATAGTCTTTTAAGAATGACTGATCATTTTCTGTTTGCTCATTAGTATATTTATATCTCCAATTACGATCTTCTTTTGGTATTGCTCTATTGAGCTCTTTCTTGGTGGTCTGATAGCGAGTTTTCCCTTTGGTGTCAGTATATGCTGTTTCTTTTTTAGCTCTTTCCAGAATTATGCGCTTTAAGAACTGCTCTGCACCAAATAGATACTTTTTTCTAACGATAGATTTGGGAGTTAGAAGAATTTTATTATTTTCATAACGATAGCAGGGTGAGGTTACTTCCTTCCAAGTTGAAGAGGTGATATCCCAAGTAATAAAAGTGTCTTCAGAATTGGGCTTAATATTATTAATGGCTAACTGTTCTAATGTAAACTCATTCAATTGGAAATGCAAAATATTAGTTATCATATCTGAAAGTCCATCTTCATTGAAGCCCGATATTGTAACCGTTAAGTCCATCGCCTTTGTAACAGATGGAATATTCAGTGTTAGCCTCTCGAGATTTTTAAAGGTAACTAACAGACCTTCTGCTGTATTCCCGTGTCCATTATCTCCATTTCCATAACCTAATTTTGTATAATTGATTTCCCTTGCAAAGGATAACAACTCTAATTTTGTTTGTTTATCGTTGTTACGGTATGCCTCATAAAATTTATTGAAGAAATTATCCAACAAAATGGTTGCATTATCGTACCAAGCCCCACGTTGAATCTCTATTAAACAAGGGTCAATAAATAATGCTTGGTCATTTAAGACATTAATATCCACGAATTCAAAGTGTGCATGTCCATTTACAGAATGGTTAAGAAGTTCGGATATATGCTTTTTCATATAAATCCCCCCGTTCTAGTGATCATGCCTCTTAAAATAATTACTGATTCATTCTAAGGATAAAATTTACAACAATCCATTTTAATTTTACAGCATTATACATGATTTCACAATAAATCTTATTAGATATGGTGGTTGATGCAGACATAATAAAATAGAGGCGATGAACCCCTCTATACTTTGAAAAGTGTCAAGTTTAACAATTTCGAATTAAGGATGAGGATTATCCTTGCAGGGTATCGACTTAGCAAACCGAAATAAAGGAATTAATCCTGTCACAACGTGAAGATGACTACTGGTTTTTCAAGCAGCAGTACCATACCAATAAAGCTGACCTATTAAACGACATCATCTGTATGGAAAATAACCGAGTTGATCGGGATGCTTACATCATTTTCGGTATCGCAGACGAGACCTTCGAGTTAGTTGGGGTTGAGAGTGACGAGAATCGAAAAAATCAGCAAATGATTATCGACTTCTGGAACCCTTAAAATTTTGTTTCCGGCATCCGACCACGGGTTGATATGCGGACATTAATGCTGGCTGGACACGAAATTGATGTCCTGATCATTAAGAATAGCACCGACACTCTTTATTTCCTAACTGACCGATACTTTGATGGAAGTAGAACAGTTCGTGCCAACCATATCTACACCCCAGTTGGTGATACCAATACCGACATAGATAAGAGCGCGGACATCAGCAACATCGAGCATCTCTGGAAGAAACGCTTTTTTACTGACCCAGTCCCCTTTCGAGCAGATAATGAAGCGGCTTGAAAACAAGGATGAATGGAAAGATGGGGACACCTACTATAACATTTACAATCCTGAGTTTACAATTACACTTGAGTTTGAAGAGGACAAGAGAGAAGCGCACTCGGAGTTTTATGCTTACGCAATGACCAACTCGTCAACCATGTATCAAATGTAAAGTATTAAATATTTTGGTGCTCAACTATATGGTGGACAGGCTGGGAGATCGGATATCTCGCAAGCGTAATCTTCGACTTATGGTATCATGCCGCCGATCAGTGCTTTTTCGTCAAAAAGAATGAACTAATTTATCAAAGCTTTGCTCAAGCTGTCGTAACCAACCAAAAGTTTCGGGAAGGGTTTGTAAGCCATGAACGATTTTCAAAATGGCGACCAATCGAATAAGTCGCTTAATGAATTTGAGAAACTTATCATTGATCTGTACGATCTGTAGTAATTAGAATTTTGGAAAGGGAGGGAGCAATGACAGTAGTCGAATATTTGAGATGGGTTAAAGTCCCCCTATTTTTTGAACATATACGGTACTGCTAGTATAAAAGTCTTCAAGAAATTAACTCCGAATAAAACTATGACAGCGATCCACAATCCTAACATAATAAAAGTCGCAGATTTGGAATCTTGTTGTCCGGAATGATGAATGAAGTAGACAATTGTTTGAGTTACCAAAATTTTATGAAGCTACATTGTTTGATTAGGGTTACAAACCGTTATCTTACATCCTTTAAAACCAACAATAAAAGATTATTTAGAAAGGACGCCATCTTTATGGCGTTCTTTCTAAATATCTTTCAAACTAAGTTCGTACTCTTCATGCTTTTACAACTAATTACAAACTTCTACCAAATGTGTTACGATGAACAAAGAAAGTCCTGGGACAAAGGTACTACTCACTCTAGGGATCAACGAATGAAATGTTAACGATGCATTAGCTAACTGAGATTTAAACTTAACTCACAAAATACGAAAAGTCTACAATCGATAAGGAGTGTCGGATCGATTGAAACTGATTGTAGAGCAATAAGGGATACAACAATCGGGGAAATATTACCCATACGAACACTACTCGAACCGCTGAAAAGGTTTAGAACACTAGGAGGAATGGGTTTTATCTATGTATGCGGAATTGAAAGATGTTTTACAATATTTTATTCGCTATGAAGATTACTCGAGGTTTATGAATTCCTCTCTTAACTCGCTTGATGGAGACCATCTTCCTGAAGAGTCTTTGGCAAGCTTATTTGGAATTCAAGAGACTCTAAATAGGAAACAAAGAGACGCGATATTGCGTAAACTGGAAGGCTATCCTGATATAAAAAAGTTTGTAACTAAACGAATACGGACTCAGTTGACTGAAAAGATTTTAAGGGTTTTCGCTAAGGAAGTTGGCATTGAAGAATTTATTGCTGATCTTCCTTTTCAGTATTCGGATAATCGCGACAATTTCAATGCGTATGTTAATCAGCTATTAGGACAGGAAGAGTTTTCGATCTGCTATCCGCTATTGATAAAAGATATGCCGTCAGCGAAGAAAAATAGGATTGTTCGGCCAATTATTACGTTCACTTGCAAATTGACAGAGGATGGCCTGCAAACAAAATCATTTTTAATAAACAGAGCCAGTTTGGAAATAATTTTGGCAATGGCTGCAGGATGCCCGGTTGAAGACATTCGTATTCTAGAAGCTCATGCTTACAAGGATCTTTGTACAAAAATAGACAGCATCGAATCATCGCAGGTTTCGCACATCATTTCTTTAGTCGATCAATGCTTCAAAGAAACAATATCTAGTTGGACTTACGGAAGCATCCTGGATTTTAAGGGCTATAGCGGCTGGGTGATGTCCAGACGATTATTTGTTACCAAAGAAAATCTTAATGAACTTAAGGAGACTATCTTTAGAAACGAGCTAGAGCGGCTTTTAGAGAGACAAGCGACTTTTACTTCCCCCCTTTTGTATAAATACGTATTTGGCAACATGGAATCGGCTCCTTATGCTGAAGTAGCGAGCGGACCGGGCTTTCATCAGGGAAGTTATACCACTGAGTATCCAGTAAATGAAAAACAGTGGAGAATCGTCCAGACCCTGCAAAATGCAGAGTTGCTTGCTGTCAATGGGCCGCCCGGTACAGGTAAAACAACTTTAATTAAGGAAATGATTGCAGATACAATGGTAAGAAAAGCTTCTTTATTAATTGAAATTTGGGACCAGCCATGGAAACTTACTGATGAGGGGCAAATAAGATCCTATTATCAGTCTCCATTGGCTGGAAGAAATTCGTTTTCAATGGTGCTTACGAGTACAAATAATAAAGCAGTAGATAATATTGGCATCGAATTGACGAATGAGGTGCAATTCTTAAATAGCCTGTTTGCTCTCTTTGAGAAAGATTATGACCCCTTGTCCGATGAGAGTGATAAGGAGATTCTTGATGAAGAAGAAAGGGAAGGAGGAGAGGATGAGGAAATAAACCCTAATGGATTCATTAGTTCAACTCAGGCACTTTCTGAATCTAACAAACAAGGATTCTTCTGCGCTCGTTTAGGAAATCGGGATAATATGGATGCGTTTAGAAGGGGAAAATATGAGGTCTTAGTGAAGGGGCTCAGGCATCCGGACATCCTTTCTTTGCAAGACTCAGATGTTGCAGTTCGATTCGAGTCGTTATTGAGGATTCTCCAAGAAGTTTACCAGGAAATCGATGAATTCTGGAAGTTGCTGCAACTTTGTCAGGAGACTAAGGTAATTGATGACAACAAAGATATCCTTGCCTGTGTAGAAAACAGGAAAAAGGAAATCGAGAGTATGGGTGAGAAGCTTACGACCGGGACTAATAGGCAAGAGGAGCTCAATCGGAGTAAACTTCAAAATGAAGTAGAAATTAACAGTTTGGAAAATCAAGTTTTACGATTGGTAGCCGAGCTGAGGACTCTTGAGGAAACCCAACGCCAAGCGTATTTAGATAAGGAGACTGTAGCAAAATGGAAGAGGGGTCCTCAAAAGCTGTTAAACTTTTTACCCAAGCGCAAATCCTTTTTGAGAGCAAATCCGACTGAAGCTTTCATACAAGAGACTCGAATAGAACCTACTAATCAGGCCACGAAGGATAACATAGAACGGTTGAATGCTTCGAAATTGCAGATCTCTTGTCATAGATCTGAGTTAACCTCTCTTGTTGATAGGATAGATAGCTTAGCTCGCGAACTAAAAGAGATTGAAGATAGTAAAGCTGTTCTTCATAAAGGTTTAAGTGATTTGGAAAATTTGTTAAACCAAGAGTCGGAATTAAAAGAGAAGTTACAGAGTAAGAAGGGATTGACTACCCTCTCCTACTATCAAATAGTAAATACACCTTTAGTTCTGCAGATGCGGAATCAATTGTTTAAAGAGGCACTAGCTGTTAACGAACAGTATGTTATCAAGCATCATCTTGAGATTGCGCATAATCTGGAGAAGATGGGTGAGGAACAGAGGTGGTTTAAAGCTTTCTATAGTGAGAACGGAAAAAGATTGGATCAATACCAGAAAGGGATTCGGGCGATATGGGAATCCTTCTTTCTGTGTTTTCCTATTTCTACAACGACCTTGCATTCCTTTTCCGTTCAGCTGTTCCAGCCTCTTCTTGGTCTGATTGATACCTTATTCGTTGATGAGGCTGGACAAATTATGCCCCATTATTTATGCGCACCGTTGTTTCGTTCTCGAAGGGCGGTTATTGTAGGGGATCCGGAGCAGCTCGAACCCGTGCGTCCATTCACACTGAACCTCATTGAGGAAAGCGATGTGAGGAAAGAGATTCATGATCATATATGTTTGTTGCAAAATAGCGCACAGGATTATGCGGATCGCGGTAGCGAGTTTTTTGAGTTCATGGGTAAAAAGAGAAAAGGAATCATTTTGAACGAACATAGGCGTTGTGAGACAAATATTATGCGTTTTTCAAATTCCTACGTTTACGAAGATATGCTTACTTTGACTAAGCAAGATAATGCCGATAAGCTCTTTGGAGCAAACTTGGTGGCCTTCGATATTCGGGGGCTGAAAGAAACCTACTCACATCATAATTTTTCGGAAGTATCCGCTTGTCAAAAAATTGTTCATCTACTTGTCGAAAAATATGGAATAGGGATTCAGAATGATATTGGAATCATCACCCCCTTCTCCTCCCAGGCAAGACATCTTGCCTCAGTTATTTCTGGTATAGAGATAGGCACTGTGCACACCTTTCAGGGGAAAGAAAAGAGGTTTATTCTTTTCAGCTCTGTTATTGATGGGATTCATCCTAAGAATTCGGGGCTTACATATGTGTTAGGTGGTAAGCCAAATTTGCTAAATGTTGCTTTCTCTAGAGCAAAGGAGCAGTTTATCTTCATTGGGAATCTAGAGACTGGGTTGGCCAGTGGGAATTATCTTGCTAAAGCGATTCAAATCATTCAAAAATATGGAGCCGTCTATAGCTTATACAATGAAGAATTTGAAAACAAAAAATATTTCGATCAGAAAAACGTAGCTCATACGGTCTACCAAGATGCCCAAGAACTGGAGGAGGTTGATTCAAGGCTTATTGATTCTTTGAATCGTCTCCTTCAAATAAACATATTGCTGAGTCCTAAACGGCACTTTGAACTTATGATTAGAGCTTTCGAATTTTGCAGAAGCTCGCTTGGTATAGTATCGCCTTGGATGAGCAGCAATGTAATGAACGATGCTCTCTTTTCATTGTTAAACGCAGCGTTGAAACGACAAGTTGATGTTCGTGTGAGGTTTGGTTACTCCAGTTCCAAACTAACACTTGATGATATCGATAAAATAGTTGAGCGAGATAATTTCCATTATGGAAACAAGGAGGAAATAAAAGTAGCATTAAAAGAACTATATGCTCGATTGGGAAAAAATCTTGTTTACAAGCCACCTCTTCATGCTAAAGTGCTGCTAATTGACAATAAACTTCTTTTGATCGGCTCCCACAATTGGTTATCTAATCATGGTAGGCATGCTCGGGAGGAAATAAGTTATCTCATTACGAACAAACAAACCATTGCCTATGTGAAGAAGAGATTTGATTTGTAGAAGGTAGCAGTCAATTCGAGCTTAAGTACTAAGTACTAAGTACTAAGTACTAAGTAATAGCAATATCTTATTGTAATTGCCCTACAGGAGGTAGTAAAATGAATATTTTATTTTTGCATTTAAGCGATATTCATATTGAAGATAGACGGAGCATTAACAGATTCTTTTTATCAAAAATCGTACATGCTGTACGGGCACATAAACCGTTTGAACACATGATCTTGATATTATCTGGTGATATTGCTAATTCCGGACAATCGCATCAATATGAGATCGCATATTATTTGGTCGGGAGTATAATTAAGTTAGTGAAAGAAGAGTGTGAGTTTTATTCGAAAATTCAAGTTCTGGTTGTTCCTGGAAATCATGATGTCGACTTGTCTATTGATCCGTTGAGAATGTCAGATCTTTCAAAAATGAGAGTTGAGAATAGTTTTGGTCGTAATGCTAATAAAGAATTGGAGCGTCAAACAAGTTTTTTCAATTTTGCTAATAGAAATAATTTGTTTAATAAAGATAAATTATTACATCAATCCGTTTATAAATTGACGAATGACTTTTCCATTGAAGTGAATCTAATTAATAGTGCACTATTTTCTACTTTGGAAGACGACAAAGGATTTCATTTTCTCCCGCAAGATGTAATACAAAATTTAAATAATCCGACTGATGCTGATTTTGTAATTTCAGTTATGCATCATCCAACTGATTGGTTTGTTGATCAAACTATGCAAGGTTTGGAAAATGTAATTTATTCAAAAAGTAGTTTGGTTTTCTATGGACACAAGCATTATCAGGACGCTTCAATTATTATTAATAAAAAGGAAAAGGGAGCATTAATACAAGCTGGGGGATGCCTTAGTGAAAAAAATGATTGGAGTACGAGTCAATTTCTTATTGGAAGATTAAGTTTTTCAAATAAGAATAGTGTAAAGTACATCTACAACTTGAATGATTACAAGTGGAATCCACAACAAAAGCAATATGAAAAAATAACTGAAAACGATTATGAATTACCCAACAAACCATCTAAAGAAAGAAGACTAACGCTTTGCGCAGAATACGAAGAAAAGATTCTTAATGATTTGAAACAAGAAACTTTTAACGATTTCACACAATATTTTGTTTTTCCTCGAATAGAAGCGGATGGATTGCCTCCGAATCAGACCAAAGAGTTTGTGACTGATGAATCTTTTATTAATGAAATAATTGAAAAAAAACAAGTTATGATTTATGGACAGTACAATACAGGAAAAACTACTGTATTGAAATGGCTTTTCTTGAAGTTGAATGAAAGAGGATACTCCCCAATTTTTTGTGACTTAGATAATATTCAAGGAAATCCTAAGCGTATTATTAAGAACTGTTTTGAAGATATTTATGGTGAAGATGTCTCTGATTTTCAAAGATTCCAACAGATGTCGAAAGATAAAAAGATTTTTATTATTGATGACGTTGACCTAATAAAGCCCGACCATTTTGAAAGACTAGTTGAAGGCGTGCGAGATGAGTTTGCTTGCTTTGTTTTTGCTTCCAAAGAAAATCACGGACTTGATATGATAGAAAGAATGAAATCCTACTTAAAAACAACGGATTCAATCTATAAATATAAACTTACAATGTTTTACTCAGACAAGAGAAGTGAGCTAATTCAGAAAGCCGTAGGGTGCCATTTGCATGACCAGAGATTAGCAGAAAAAGTAATTGATACTATATCTGAGGCTATTAAGGCACAGAAAAGACTCATTCGGTTCGATCCAGATTTTATTTTAAAATACGTTGCTTACTACTGCAGGAATGTAGGTGACTCAACATTTCGTACAACAAATATTTTCAGTAAGGTTTTTGAGGCTAATCTGATTAATTCACTTAATAAATATAGTGCAAAGATCTCTGTAGAGAAAGCTTTTATGTTGCTTTCAGCAATAGCGTATAACATTCATTTCAAGAAAAAATATCCAATTGATTCTAAGGGGATTTATGAAAGTATTGAGAATTATAATTTAGAGTATGGTTCAACTGTATCTCCAGTTGAAGCTCTTGATTTATTTATAAAATCAAAAATATTGGTACTTGTAGAAGAAGAAATAGATGAACAACGTTCTTATAGGTTCGCAAATAAGAGTTATCTTGCGTTCTTTGTAGCTCGGCGATTAAACGTGCAATATCATGAAACAGGAGATGAAGAGGAGCTTCAATATATTATAAAAAATATATGTTTTGGGATTAACTCAGACATCCTTCTTTTTATAACATATATAACTGACAATGTGCGCGTACTGAGATTCATTTTAGATATGGTTGGTAGTTATACGAAGAATTGGACAGAGTTTACATTAAATAATATTCCGCAATTCTTGAGATGGAGTAGGAATCATCAAGTAGAATCACCTGCTGACGATGCCTATGAACAGCATCAGAAGTCTGAAATAATCGAAGAAAAACAAGTTCAAAATGGAATTGAGACTCTGGATATTTATCACTACACCGATGACGAGGCTGAAGAGGAGTTTAATAAGATTCTTAGAGCAATTCAACTGCTTTCTATTGTAGCAAGATGTCTACCAATCTTTGAACATATTATGAGAAAACCAGAGAAAGATCGTTTTGTTGAACAAATTTATGAACTACCAAACAAGATTTTTAATGTCTGGGCTTCTCGAGTAGATGAAGATGCTGAAGAGGTTGTAAAGTACTTTGAAGATCAACCAGACCAATACTATGTAAAACAAAAGTCAGTTTCAAAGCAAGATATAGTTCAAGCACTTCAATGGGCAGCAATGTCATTTTTATTAGATCTATATAAAATGTCAATGAGCCAAGCAGTAAAGGAGCATACTCTGAATTATATTGAAAGTTTCCCAAAGGAAAAAACTGAAAATTCATTGTATGAACTTCAACGTATTATTGCATTGGAAATCCAGGGAACTGGAAATCTATTTGTCAATTCTGCTATTGACTTGAAAGAACGAGCTAAAGAGCCACTATTGCAAACAATGATAGCACGTGTAGCATCCAATGCCAGCGTATTCAAAAAAATGGATTATAAAGAGAATCAAAAATTGCAAGAAGCCTTTTTTAAAAATAATCAAAAACAACGTCAAATGCTAACTGCAAATCGTCAACGAAATCGGAAATACCAGGACGAATAGCATGTCGGTCCTACCCCGACTGGTCGTTCCCTGTTGTAAAAACGACCTATTTACAACAAGCTGAATGCATGTCATCTCGCCACGCTGATGCTATTCGTCATTATTAAAGTATGTCCTTAAGATTGTCCGATATTCTTCCTGTTAATTAACTTACCGCAGAGTATAGCCCTATTTTGTCTCATTGCTAAGAGTGCTCTGCTCAATTAATGAGTAAATAATAGAATTATGTCAATTTCTAAATTGTAATAGAAAAAGGGCGGCAATCAATGATAGTCTACGAAGCAACAAAATCAGAGTTCCTAGCCGATGTTTTCAACGACAATCTAGTCAATAACATCGTGACCAATTATAACTCTAAGATTGGTCGGATCAATGAACGTGAAGTTCGGTCTTGGGATAACTCCATGCAGTATATGTACCGAGTACTGATGGATCAAGAAATACCTGTTAATGCTGGGATCGCTATTGAATTCAAAATCCCGTACACTTCCAAGCGGGTGGATTTCATTATTTCTGGAAAAGATGTAGATAATAATTCAATAGTTATTGTAGAGTTGAAGCAATGGGCAGCAATTGAAGCTGTTCATGGAAAAGAAGCTATTATCAAAACAGCCATGAATCAAGGTATTGTGGAAACCACCCATCCGTCATATCAAGCTTGGACATATGCCTCGCTCATTAAAGACTATAACGAAAATGCTCAGGAAGAGAATTTGCAGCTCTACCCTTGTGCTTATCTTCATAATTATCTTAATCAAGGCGAGTCCGATCCCCTTTTAGATCCAATATATAAATATTACCTCGATCAAGCACCTGTATTCATAAAAGGGCAATCCGCCAACCTGAGAGACTTTATTAAACGGTACATAAGATATGGAGACAACAAAGAAAATTTGTATAAGATAGAGAACGGCAGAATTCGTCCTTCTAAATCTTTGCAGGATTGTTTGAATCGGATGTTACAGGGTAATGAGGAATTTAAGATGATTGATGACCAGAAAGTCGTATACGAAGAAGCTTTAGCTATGGCACATAATGCTCTTCGCACAAATACCAAGCAAGTTCTCATTGTAAAAGGTGGACCTGGTACAGGTAAATCAGTTTTAGCTATCAACTTGCTTGTACATCTTACGAAAAATAGCATGGTTTGTCAGTATGTTACTAAGAATGCGGCCCCACGGAATATTTACGCTACTAAACTAAAACAAGATTTCCGGAAAAGTAATATCGACAACTTGTTTAAGGGATCAGGAAGCTATGTGGATGCGCCGAGGGATGAATTTGATGTTCTTATTGTAGATGAGGCACATCGTCTAACTGAGAAATCTGGCATGTTTCAGAACTTGGGTGAAAATCAGGTGAAGGAGATTATACAGGCTTCAAAAACCTCCATTTTCTTCATCGATGAAAGACAACAAGTCACTCTGAAGGATGCTGGGAGCGTTGCAGAAATAGAGAAATATGCATTAGCTGAAAATGCACTAGTTAACAAGATGTTTTTAGAATCTCAGTTTCGTTGTAATGGATCTGACGGTTACTTAGCTTGGATTGATGACGTTCTGCAGATAAGAGAAACGGCTAATCAAGACCTTGGTATGCAATATGATTTTAGAGTGTTTGATGATCCGAATCTCATGAGAGAGGAAATCATCAAGCTGAACCAACAAAACAACAAATCAAGAATTGTAGCAGGGTACTGTTGGGACTGGTTAAATGATAGTAAAAACAATCCGAACCAACATGACATTCATATTCCTAACTATGATTTTAAAATGAGTTGGAACCTAGGAAGCACAGAAACGTGGGCAATAGATGAGGATTCTGTTCATCAAGCTGGTTGTATACATACTTGCCAAGGGCTTGAGTTCGATTATGTTGGAGTCATCATTGGGGATGATTTAATATATCGAAACTTTATGATTCAAACTGATCATAAAAAGCGTGCCAAAACGGATACTTCTCTTAAGGGTATAAATAAGTTAATG
>NZ_BIMA01000111.1 GCF_004000845.1 Paenibacillus koleovorans NBRC 103111 | reverse complement strand
TATGATTCAACTCATTCATTTGGCCCTATTTGTAGTTTCTCTTAGCTGGTACGTGAGTACACCGATATTGGAAGGTCTACAGGGTCGGGGTTGGCAAAGCTTCGTTCCATTCCCCTGTATGCGAAATCGGACGTATGTTTAGCCCAGGCCAGCAGCTTCATCTTCATTTCCCATATCCGCTCTTGCATAGCCGGATCTCCAATCCGGTTGTCCCGTTCTCCCGGATCGTGGCGCATGTCGTAAAATTCGTCGACTTCATGCGGACGGAACACATATTTATAATCCTTATTTCGAATCGCCCTCATCGTATTCATATGAACCGTTGCCCCGTGATGCTGGATCACAACCGAATCATGGCCATCATAGGCTTCTCCTCTCAGAGCAGCAGCGAAGGACTGGCTATGCAGGCTTTCTCGCTGCTCGGCCCCTGCCAGTTCCATCACAGTGTTAAACAAATCCGAGAGCAGGACAAACCGGTCGCACACTGCAGGCTTAAACCGCCCCTTGCTGTAGAGGACAAGCGGAATGCGGGAGATATCATCAAGGGCCAGCTCGTTTTTGCCGATTAATCCATGGCGACCCATCAATTCCCCATGATCGCTTGTGAACACGATAATGGTGTCCTCCAGAAGCCCTTTCTCGCTCAACTTCCCGATAATCGAACCGAATGCATCGTCCACCATCGAGACCGCTCCGAAATATTTAGCTAACGCTCGGGCCGTCTTTCCCCAATCCTTACGAATTCTGCAATAATTCACATCATTATAATGCTTGCTGTAAGTCAGCGGTTTCCCTTGATAATCGTCTTCATAATTGGGCCATGCCTCTATTTCATCGGGATTATACATCGAACCGTACGGTTCAGGCACAATCCACGGCACATGCGGCTCCAAGCAAGAAGCAACCAGCAGAAAAGGCTGCTCCCCGTCCCCTTCTTCTTCCAGCCAGTTGTTGACCGCTTCGCTGAGCTGGAACACTCTCGTTTCCTCGCGGCTATAAGCAGCCGTAGCGGCTAGCACATGTTCGCCGAACCGATCTTGAATGATCACCGGGTCGGTCAGGTTCTTGATCTCCGGCTTTTTGCCAAGCGGCAGCTCCCGGTCGAAGCCATTCTGCTCGGGCGGTGTAGTCCCAACATGCCACTTTCCTGAGTAAATCGTCCGATAGCCTTCTTTTCTTAGCGCGGTGCCGATCGTTTCCATCTGAGGCTCCAGTCGATTGATAAGGGCCATCGGGGAATGTGAATTTTGCACCATTTTATGTTCATGAGGGTGAAGGCCCGTTAGCGCAGTCGCTCTCGCCGGTGTGCACATCGGGCAGTTGGTGTAGGCCTCTGTAAATCGGACACCTTCGTTCATCAAAGCATTCAGATGCGGGGTTCGGCAAAGCCCCTGCTCGCCTATCGTATCGGCATGCTGCTGGTCTGTCATAAAGATCACAATATTCGGTCGCTTCATACGAGCCATACCCCCTTTCGATCAACCCTTCACCGAGCCCAAATAAAGACCTTTCATGAAATGCTTCTGCAGGAGCGGATAAATCAGCAGGATCGGCAGCGTTGCCACGGTAATCGTCGCCATCTTGACGCTGTTCGGAATGAAGACGAATTCTTCCTGCATCGCAGAAGAGTCGCCCAGCGATCCCGCTTTCGAAGAAGCGATCACCTGCTTAAGCACCGTCTGAACCGGCCACTTCGACGGATCGCTAATGTATAGCACGGCGTCGAACCAGGCATTCCAATGGGCCACACCGAAAATAATCGTGAACGTGGCGAGGATCGGTCCGGACAACGGGATCATAATTCTCGTCAGCACCACCAGCTCGTGACAGCCGTCGATGCGCGCCGCCTCTTTCAATTCATAAGGGATGTTCTGGAAAAAGGTCTTGAAAATGATGAGCGAAAAAGCGCTAAGCGCTCCTGGTATGATGACGGAGGCATACGAGTCCAACAGCCCGACCGCCTTGACGACCAGGAACTTAGGAATGAGGCCGCCGTCGAACATCATCGTGAACACAACCAGGAACAACAGCACGCCGCGAAACTGCAAATCCCGTTGGGCCAGCGGATAGGCGGTCAACACGGAGATCCCCAGATAAAACAGCGTTCCGGCTACCGTGATGGAGGCGGACACAAGCAGAGCGCGTACAATCGTTCCCGTCGAGAAAATGAACTCGTACGACTGCAGCGACAGCTTGGTCGGAACGAGCACGAAGCCCTTCGCCCATTCGGAAGGAGCGGCCAAGGACCCGGCGACGATATACAGAATCGGCAATACCGCAGATACCGAACACACAATCAGCACAACGTAGATCACCGTATCCAGCAAACGACTGGCAATGGACTTGTCGGTTACCATCAGAACACCCCCTCCTCTCCGGATTTCTTCACCAGATAATTCGTTACGACGACCAGCAGCAAGGCGACGGCGGACTTGAACAGCCCGACGGCCGTCGTGTAGCTGAATTGGCCGCCGATTATGCCGGTTTGATACACATATGTGTCGAACACTTCGCCGACCGACCGATTGATCGGGTTCAGCATAAGCAAAATTTGCTCGAACCCTGTATCCAGGAAGCTTCCCAACCGGATGATGAACAAGGTTATGATCGCGGTTCGGATGGACGGAAGCGTAATATGCCAGATTTGACGAAACCGTCCTGCGCCGTCCACAACAGCCGATTGGTACAGCTGCGGGTCAACCCCGGCCATCGCGGCGAGGAAAATAATCGTCCCCCAGCCCGCTTCCTTCCAGATGAGCTGGATCAGAATCAGGGGCCGGAACCACTCGGGCGCGAGCAGAAACTGAATCGGAGTGCCGCCCAGTTGAACAATCAAACCGTTGACCACACCTCCGTCCGTATTGAGCAGCGTCACCGTAATACCGGCGATGACGACCCAGGACAGGAAGTGAGGCAGATAGAGAAAGGTTTGCGTCACTCGCTTGAACACCATATGGCGCACCTCATTGAGCATCAAGGCGAGGATGATCGGCACCGGAAAATAAAAGACGATGCTGAGTATGGCAAGTGTCAGCGTATTTCGCATCAGTCTCCAGAAGACCGGGTCCGAGAAGAAGCGCTGAAAATGCTCGACTCCCACCCACTCGCTATGCCAGAGGCCCAGAAACGGCTGATAGTTCTGAAACGCGACGATAATGCCCGCCATCGGGACGTACTTGAATATAAGGAAATGAAGCATGCCCGGGATCAGCATGAAATAAAGCCATCGTTCCCTGACGATATATCGCCATCTGCGAGCATTCAATCCTTGCCCGGTACGGCTGCTGGATTGTAATTGTGCCATGAAAGAACCTCCCTGCTTCTGACTGGATCGCTGCGGTTTTCAAGCATGGCGTCCATAACCGTTTGAGTGAAACGCATATATTCGAGACCGGTGCTGAAATTGGGAGTTCCTTTTTTCCCCGTACGCACAGCTTCAATGAAATCCTGTTCCACGCTCCAGCGGCCTTGTTGCTCGAGCGGAACGTCCACTCTCTGCTCACCGCCGCCCCGATTCAACATATAATAAGTCTCATGCGGGAAACACGTAATCGTGCCCTCGCTGCCATATATCGTCATATGCTCCCGCCCTCCTTGGACCACCCCCGTAAACAATGCCGTTAAGAGCGCACCGGAGGCAAACTGTCCGACAATGGAGACGGTATCGGGGAGCTCCGGCTTCGTGTAGCCTTCCGGATCCGGAGCATATTGGTCGATCCAGTTTTTACCTATCGCACCAAGACGCGACACCGGTCCGAACCATTTCAACAGCACCTCCGCCGCTACTCCGATTTCCAGCGCATTAATCCCTTGAATATCCTTTCGTTGACGCCAGGGCAAAGGTGAATTCGAGCGAATAAACTTTTTCGTCGGATGGGAAATGCTGATATGGCGAATGTCCCCGATCTCATGATGGTCTACCAAAGCAAGAATACTAGGTTCAACAGCCATGTAGTGAGGAGGCGGACATAACATCGTGGTCAGATGCGTCCCTCGTTCCATCTCGGCCATCCATACGGCGTCTTGCAAATCCATAGCCATTCTGGCCTGGCAGAACACATGCTTCCCCTGCTGCAACGCATACTCCACGGCCGTAGAATGAAGATAAGGGGGCGTACAGACGAATACCGCGTTGACTTCCGGGTCGTCAATGACTTCCGTCCATTGTTCGTACACCCTCTTGAAGCCGAAGAGCTCCGCCGCTTGCGCCGCCGAGCTTGTCGAGCGGTTGGCAACCGCCGTCAGCTCTACATCCGACAGCTTGAGCAGTTCAGGCAGATGCTTTTTGGTGGCAATCCCGCCCGCCCCGATCATCCCAATTTTGATTTTCAATGGTTATTCCCCTTCCACTGCAAACACCCGCAAATGGCTGTATTGAAAAATGCCGGGGGACATTTGCCTGAATCCGATTTTGCCGCCCGCAAGCAACGGCCCGTACGTATTCCCGTCATCCCGCCAATTCAGAATCGGAAGGTCGTTGATGTAAAAAGCAATGTCCGCCTCGCATTTCACTAGCGTCATCCGATACGGTCCGATCGCCGAGGAAACGTCAGGCAGCGGATTCGCTGCCTGACCGACCAAGTGATGTCCATAGCTTTTTCTTAAGATACACAAGTGGAACGATCTTTCTTTCTCGTATTTTCGCCTGTAGTAAGAAAGATGAAAGGCGTTGATATCTCCATGGTTGTAATGCTCGTAGGAACCGTCGCGCCGCTTGAGCTTCGGGTCGAACAGGTCCTCGCCGTTCCTTCCTTGAGCCGAGAAGAATAGAATGCATAGCCCAGGCTCCTGGACGGGCCAGAACTCCCATTCGACCAAGATGTCGGAAGGGAAATTCACATCGCACCAATACACAATGTTGGTCGCTTGTTGTTCGGCGTCGTTGTCCCCTTCATAACTCGTCAGCTCTTCCAGCTGCAGCCTTCCTTCTCGGATCTCCGCCTTACCTGGGCCTTCCATTCTGAAATGTCGAATATCGGTTGCCGAGGCAAGCGGATTGTGATAGAGAAGTTCTTTTTTGTTGAAGCTCCTCATGGTTTACTCCTATTCCCAGCCGTAAACTTCCATCTCGTACAATCTCGCTATATTGTCGTTGTTGTTTGTGTTGGGATCCGTAATATACAAGCGGACCTTCGACGCCGTGACCTTATTGAACGTATACACCGGGTTTTTCAAAGTGTTATCGGTGACCGTAACAATATCCGTCCATGAGGAGCCGTTATAATATTGAAGCTTGTAGTCCTCGAGAAAAAGCTGGTTCGCGTTTTCGAAGAAATACAATTTCACCTTATTGAATGCTCTCGCGGTGCCAAAATCAATTTCGAGCCAGTGATCGCCGGATACATTCGCCGACACCCACCTGCTGCTATTAGTTGTCGTATCTCCATCTATTGCCTTGGGAGCCCTGCTGCTTGAATTGTTTTCGGAGCTGGCGGTAGCCGTAACGCCCGGCAGAGTGCTTAATCTGACTTCGGGTTCGAACGTATAGCTGTACCCGCCAACCAAATTGGGACCGATCGGCTTCGTGTAATACAATCTTGTACCGTCGCGGGAAAAGGCCGGATTCACATGGGGGCCGCCGTTGCTCCAAATTGCCGAAGCATATTCCGATGAGAAGATCGTGTACCCGTCTTTATTGCCAAAGTTATACCATTTCAACACAATGGGATTGGAATTCGTCGCCGATTCGCTGGCATACATCGTACCGTAAAAGGCGGAATGATTTCCTTTCCCGGCAATATGCTCAATGAGCGTACCGTCGGTAGCCCAGCGTTTGGTGTAATATTTCTGAGAACCCGAAACGGATACATCTTGTCCGACAAAGGAATCGTTATCATACCAAAGCCAGTGCAAAACCCTTAAACCGAACAACACGATGTTCGCGCCGTCCGCAGCGTCAAACGAAAATAAATAAGCGCCGTTAGAATCGGAATTATTGATGGTCATAGCTATCTTCGTACCGTTATCATTAAATCGCGGATGTGCAATTTTCCATTCGGACGGGGGATCGGCCGTTCCCAAATCGCCGGCAAACGATTCAAACGAATATTGATCCGCAACCTGGGTGTAATTTCCATTGTCGGTGTCCAGCACATGAATGCCGTTAACCGAGCTATGAATCTTCATCTCATACAATCGCGCTATATGGTCACTGTTGTTTGTATTCGGGTCGGTAATATACAGCCTGACTTTTTGGGCGCTGACTTCGCTGAAGGTGTAGACGGGATCTTTCTCGGTATTGTCCGTTACGGTAACCAAATCGACCCATGTGGACCCGTTGTAATATTGAAGCTTGTAATCTTCCAAATAAAGCTGATTCGTTGACTCGAAAAAGTAGAGACTCGCCTTATTAAAAGCTCGACTTGTACCGAAATCAATTTCCAACCAATGATCGCCGACCGTATCCGCCGACATCCACATGCTCTCAGGAGTTACCTCGTCATTGTCGAAGGCCTTGTCAGCCGTATAAGTCGAATCGTATTCAGAATCCGCCGTTATAGTGGGGGTGCCCAGCCTAGTCAAATTTTGCTCATACAGCGATTGATAGACGATTACCTTGGAGCCGTATACTTTTTCTCCCGGATAACCGAATTTGGTATACCGCAGCGTTCCGTCCAGATCTCTTACCTTGGTTTCGTAATTGTCCCAATAGACGATCGTATCGTCATCCACCCAATCGAATCGAGCCCCATTATGCGCTTGAATATTACTGACATCCGTCAATTTATAGGCTTCCGATCCGTCTGTGTTGCTGATCCAAATTTCCGCATTGTAGATTTTCCCATTCGTTGTAGGCGCTGTCGGGAATAAGGTATAGGCCAGCTTCGTTCCGCTAGGATTTTCGGGAGAGGTCCCGAAGGTGGTAAAATTGGCATAAGCGTTGCCTTGTGTAATTTTCGTTTCCGTGCCATCAACAGGTTTATAGTTGACTTTCATTTCGTACAATCTCGCGACATTGTCGTTGTTATTCGTGTTGGGATCCGTAATGTATAAGCGGACCTTCTTCGCAGAGATCGTATCGAACGTATAAACCGGATCTTGCACCGTGTTGCCTGTCACCGAAACGATATCTACCCACGAAGAACCGTTATAGTATTGCAGTTTGTAATCTTCCAAATAATAAAGCGTACTCGCACCTTGGAAAAAGTACAAGTTGATACTATTAAATAGCTGAGTTCTGCCAAATTCTATCTGCAGCCAATGATCGCCAGGGACATCCATCGACAACCATCTGCTGTTCGAGCCTGTCGTATTGCCGTCAATAGCTTTTGCGGCTGTATAGGTGGAATTATATTCCGAGTCTGCCGTGACGGTCACGTCAGGCTGGATACTTAAATTTACGGTCTCGGCGGCAGTCGCCGTCCCGCTCGCCAGCCCCATTCCCGCCAATGCAACAATACCCAGTACTAAAGTTTTGAAGCTTTTCCGTACCATACCCCATTGGATACTCATCTATTATTTCGCCTCCTATTAAGTTGAATAGGGAGGAGCGACTTGACGAGGATGCCGGGTCGCCCCTCAGCCCGAATTGTTTATCCTTTGGATTTCAAGTATTGCTTCGTAAATTCATCGATAATTTTGAGTCCGCCCTCATTCTCCCAGCGTTTCACTTCCTTCTTGAAATCATCCAAGCTGATCAGCCCCATGACATACTTCACTCTGGCATCGGAAACGATGGAGTCCAGTCCCGGATTCTTCGACAAGGTTTCCGACAGAAACGGCATAGTCGGATCGCTAACCGCATACTTTCCGAATTCTTCGGGATAAGCCCGGACTCGAACCAAGTAAGGATTGAGTCCCTTGGCTTCCCCTTTGTACTGTGCATTTGTGATGCTTACGCTGAGTTGACTAAGCGAGTTGATATCCTTGTTCCTGACATTATTGTCCACGACCATTTCGTAAATCTTGTTCCCGTGATCGATGCTGTGCTTGCCGAGAATGCCCCAGGTTGTGAGCACCACCATAGGCTCATCCTGCAGCTTGTCGAAGAAAGACAGCGCTTGCTTTAACTCGGCCTCAGTCTTCAAGGAAGTCTTGGGAAACACGAATTGTCCGAAATAGCCGAGTTCGCCCGGCAGTCTGATCTCTCCGCTCGTGCCCTTGATCGCCGTGAAATTGTAAAGCTTCGAGAATAAATCGTCCTGCGATTTGACGCCTTCGGCATTTTTATATTTTTCCTGGTACATCAGCGCATTCAGAGGGTTCGTCTGGGAATACGTACTGCTGACCCCGCCCAAATAAATGCCGCCTTTCTGCTGATTGAACAGCTCCCGCTGTTGTTCAACCTTAAGCGCGGAGAAATCCTGGTTCATCAGCTTCTCCTGATACAATCGCTTGTACCAGTCCATGGCTTTGAAATAAGAGTCGTGATAAAAATCGGGCACAATCTTATCGTTCTGAACGCCCCATTTATTGGGTCCTCCATACCACAGCACCACTTGACTAAAGCCCGCAATCGATCCGTATTCGATTAAGCCCACCGTATCGTTTTTCTTGTTCTGATCGGGATCTTGCAAGGTAAAGGCTTTGATCGCTTCATACAATTGATCCGGCGTAGAGGGCATGGTCAGCCCCAAATTTTCCAGCCAGTCTTTTCGGAAGTTCACCCCGACGTTCGTCGCCTCGCGAACACGAGGAATGCCGTACAGCTTCCCGTCAATCGACACATTTTTAGCAAGGTCCGGGCTTAATTTCGAAAGATTTTTAAACTCCTTCAAATAGGGGCCAATTTCCCAAAACATACCGGATCGGACCGCATTCAGGTAAGCCGGGGATTTCGCGTCCTGAATCAGAAACGAATGAGGCGTGGTCTGGGAAGCGATCGCGACATTGACCTTGTCGTCATACGCCCCGCTTGGAATAAATTGAATATCCGTCTTCTGCCCGGTATATTCCTCGATTTTCTTCATCGTATCGGTAGAAGCGTTCGGCGCCTCTTGCACGAAGAGCGGGATCATGACGCTTAGCGTCTCCAGCGGCGGCTTGCTCGGGGCTGCCGTTGAACTCGTTGGCTGCGGACTTCCCGTTTCACTGGCATTTTCTGATTTCGAGCAACCTGCGATTACAACCATGCAGGCGACCAATAACGCAGCCCCTCTTTTTATATGGCTCATGAGTGCAACTCCCTATCGTTATTTTTTATACTGTTAATTGGTAATAGTAGCCGTGCACCAAGTTAGGCCCAACCGGTTTTGTGTAATAGATTCGGGAACCGTCCCGGGAAAAGGCAGGATTGACATGCGCTCCCCCGTTCTCCCAGACCGCAGACGCATACGGGGACGAGAAGATAGGCTCGCCTTCCAAGCTTCCCTTCTTATACCATTTCAACACGATTGGGCTGGTATGGTACCACGAGTCGCTGGCCAAATAAGCCCCGTCCGGCGAATAAGCCAAATGATTCCCGACTCCCGCAGCATCCTCGATCCATCTCCCGGAAAGATCCCATATTCTTGCGGTTAGATCGCTCGGCAATCCGTCAAGCCCTTGATTGTCTTGACCGATAATCGAACGCTCGTCATACCAATCCCAATGCATCGGTTTCTTCCCGAAAAACTGAATATTACTGCCATCCGCATTGCAAATGAACAAATAATGGCTCTTCGTTCGCAAGGCACAGGCGATCTTATCTCCCGTACGATTGAATCTCGGATGCGTGATACGCCAATCGCCAGGATGATCGGGGCCGTCCATCAGATGTTTGAAGGAGGCGAAATCAAAATGGCTCACTATTTTCGTGTAGTCCCCAGTCGTTGTATTCAACGTATAAATGCCGTCGCTGCTGTCCGCGTAATCCGGGTGATACACGATCATGTTATCTTTATAAGTGCTTTCCCCCGGGTAACCGTATTTGGCGTATAGCAGTGTGCCGTCGATCGTCCTTACTTTCGTGTGGGAATCGTCCCAATACAACAGCGTGCGATCATCGATCCAGATGGCCCTTGCGCCATTATGCGCATTAATTTTGGACACATCGCACAATTTGAAAGGATTCTTCCCATCGATGTCGCACACAACGAGCTCCGCCGCCGCATTTTTTTTACCGTTTTGAGGAACTTCCCTGAAGAGGGTGTAGACAATTTTAGTTCCGCTCGGATTTTCCGGCGTTACGCCGAACGTTGAAAACGTGCAATAATGATCGTCTTGGGTTATCTTGATCTCTGCCACTGTTCCCTGCTCCCTTATCGAAGACTGACCTACGCTTCAATACATCCCCGTCGACTTGCCGTTCCGATTCCGAAATTCGCCCGGCGTTAGCCCGGTGAACTTCTTGAACGCCCTGAAAAATTGACGTTCGTTGTAATACCCCACCCGTTCGGCAATTTCGTGAATCGTCTTCTCCTCCCGGTAAATCAAATATTCCACCGATTTTTTGATCCGGATGGAGTTCAGATAGTACAGGAACGTCATGCCCAGCTCCTTCTTGAACAAGGCGCTGATATAATTCGGATGCAGCCCGGTGACGTCCTGCAGACTTTGCAGGGAAAGATCGTCCTTATACCGCTGCTGGACGTACTCGACCATATGCCGCATCACCGCAGACAGTTTGCTGCCGTTCCCTGGATCGTACCCGCCGTCATCCTTCACAAGCTCGCTAATCCGCTCCGCACGACGTGCTTGGTCGGCCTCCTCCTCGGCGGCTATCTGCCGAACCAGTGTGATCAGCTCAGCCTTGTTGATCGGCTTGAGCAAATACTCGATCACCTGATAGCGGATCGCTTCCTTGGCGTATTCGAACTCGTTGTAACCGGTCATAATGATGAATCGGCGGCACAGCTGCCGGGCTTTCGCTTCGCGAATGAATTCCAGTCCGCTCATCGCAGGCATGGTGATATCGGTGATGACCAGATCCGGCTCGAACGTCCGGGCGAGCTCCAACGCTTCTATGCCGTTGCAGGCGCCGGCGAATCGTGCGTGCGGCAATGCATCCCGCTGCAACATCGCGATCAAACCGTTCCTTATCAGTTCCTCATCTTCCACGACCAGAATGTTCATTCTGCTTCCCCCTTGCCGTCTCCCTTTGCAGCCAGCACCAACGTGCAGATCGTGCCGCCCGACGGTCCGTTTTCCATCCGAATCGTAGAGGCGGGACCGTAGAAGGCCTTGAGCCGCTCATAAATATTTTGCATGCCGATCCCAAGTCCTGAGGCCTCTATCTCCATCCGCTCCAGCTCACCGTGGAAATAACGCTGCATCGTCGACAGTCTCGCCGGAGCGATGCCCGTTCCGTTGTCTTCGACGGTTACCAGGACGAGTTCGGCTTCGCCTTCGATCCGGATGGTGATCGCCGTATCCCCCAGTTTGTCCTTGAAGCCGTGCACAATGCAATTTTCGACGATCGGCTGCAAAATAAACCGCGGACAAGGAATGCGTTCGAGCTCGGGTTCGACTTGCAGGCGGTACCGGAACCGGCTGCCCAACCTTTTTTTATACATGCTCAAATAGTTGGCGACGTTGTCCAGTTCATCCTTCAACGTACCATTCGCTTGACCGGACAAGTTATAGCGCAGAATTAGTCCGAGCGTATACGCCATCTCCGCCGCGTCCGTATCCCCGTTCAGCTCCGCGGTCATGCGAATGCCCTCGAGTGTGTTATAAATAAAATGAGGATTGATTTGCGATTGCAGCGCGATGAAGGCCGCTTCCTTCTGCCGCAACTCCGCCTTGTGCACCTTATTGACCAGTTCGTCGATATTGAAAATAAGGATGTTATACGAGGAAATCAGATACCCGATTTCGTCCGCATAGGCTTCGGCTTCGAAGCGATCGAACCGGTTTGTCTTCGCTAACCGAATATGCTTGGCCAAGCTTTTGATTCTTCTCGCAATCGAAGTCGCCAACGAATAATACAAGCTAGTCAGAATGACCAGGTAGGCCAGGATCGCGCCGAAAAATAGGTTCCTCCACTGGATGCGCACTCCGTTCGACAACGGTTTGTCGATATATACGCGAACGGAAGGCTCCAACACCTCAATTAGGTCTTGAACGCGGCTTGTCGGCTTGCCGACCGTCGGCTCCAGCGTCGCGTCCCCGCGAAGCCGGTAATAGCGCCCGTCAATCTCTACCGTTACGACGGCGTCCGAACCGCTCCACGCCTCGAATTGGCGGTAGAACTCCTTTTCGTTCAAGACAATCTCGATCATACCCGCTTCCTTCAAATAATAGCGGGTGTGGATTTTTTTGTAGTATCGGAACGAAGGCACGCCCTTCTCCATGCGGTGAATCCATAAGCCTTCGCCGGCCCGGAGTTCCCGAATCCGCGGGTCCGAACCGCCCAGATCCGCATAGGAATACACCATATTGAAAATCGGATTCATCGGCTCCTCTTTCTTATACAGCCGCACAGATTTGATCAGCGATTGGCTGGCGGAAATATAAGTGAACAGAGGCAGCACATGTTCAGTAAAGGTATAGATTTCCTCCGATGAGGACGGATAGGTCTTTTCCAAATACTGAATGACTAACGTGTTTTGCTGGAACAAGCTGTGCACCGATTCAAGCTCGTTAATGTCGATTGCGACTTCGGACTGAGCTTGCTCGAGATACTGCTGCCGGCTTCTCTCGGATTCCTCCACCGCGGATTGATACAAATGGTTGTAAAACAGCAGACTAAGCACCAGTGTGGGCAAGACGATAATAAAGACGTATCCGACAATCATTTTTTGCATAATTCTTAAATTCATAAACCATCTCAGACATCGTCTCATCCTATCAAACCCTCACTCTGCGAAATGTAGCTGTTAGGGCACGTCACTCCTCTCGGCGATCTTCACTGCGAAACATAAAAGCGCTTTCATGTATCGCAATATTATAATACCGAAAATGGATGCCCTGCCGTAACGCCCGATTCTGAAGATTACACTGTCGATTCTTAAGATACGAAATTTTCAAACAAGACTCAACAAGAAAAACCATCAGGGAAGATCCCCAATGGTCCTTTGGCGGTTGTGTGCAGTTGGCGCGTGGGGAGGGCAGGTAGCTGGGTTCCGATCGCTGTTAAAATCACGGCCCTTGATTATAGTTGGGTTGAGGGGGGGCCGTGATTTTAAAGGCGACCGCTTCGCTTCTCCACTCCAGCAACCTGCCCTCTTTGGTTCTTCTTTTACTCGTGGCGTTCCTTTCGGAATTCGGTCCGATCTTGAGCGGACACAGAGGACCTTATTTCCTTCAAACCAGTCCCCATCCCCTTTTTGGCGGACACAGAGGACCTTATTCGTTCCCTTTTGCCTTCCGCTCCTCCCTTTTGGGCCAAATAAGCGCATCTGGGTCCGCTCACGTGGCGATAACCTCGCTTTGTTCACAAATAGCGCATCTATTGGCCGGCAACCATCGTTACGAGTCCAACCCTTTCTCCGGCTGCTGATTTCCTCCCATTCCCCCGTACGATAACAGACTGAACCTCCGTTCATGCCCGGAAGACGGATTCCTTGTCCAACCTGCCCATCGCCTACCCGAACACCAAGCAACCGCTAACCGCTGCATGCAGTCCGAAAAAGTCGGACTGCGTGGCCGCTCCCAGGCGGATTAGGCTCCCTAGTCCGAATTGGCCGAATTGGAGTGGGGGTTCTGTACGAGGTGCGGAAAAACACCTCTGTAAGTGGGGAAACTCGGACTGGAGCACTCTCCCCTTTAGCGGGCTCGCTCCCGGAAGGATCGTTACTGGCTGGGACCGGGGGGTCTTGCTGGAACGTGTGGGTTGAATCCCAAAGTACCTGTAGATGCAACCCAAACCCGACCCAACTCCAAGTAACCGGGCTCTTGCTCTTGCACGTCTCTGCCCCAAGCCCTCATCAAGAAAAACCTAATCGGAAGTTCACCGATCAAGTCCTCTGGCATAAGTGTTCAGTTAGCGCGTGGGGAGGGCAGGTGGCTGGGTTCCGATCGCGGTTGAACTCATGGCCCTTGATGGAATTGGGGGTATGGGTGGGCCCTGAGTTCAAAGGCGAACGCTTCGCTTCTCCACTCCAGCCCCCTGCCCTCTTCGGTTCTGCTTTCGTTGATGGCATTCCTTGCTGATAACGCCAAGTAACCGCTGCATGCAGTCCGAAAAGTCGGACTGCATGGCCGCTCCCAGGCAGAAATAGGCTCCCTAGTCCGAATTTGCCGAATTGGAGCGAGGGGTTCTGTAAGAGATGCGTAAAAACGCCTCTGTAAGTGGGGAAACTCGGACTGGAGCCCCCCTCCATGTAGCGGGCGCCCCCGCAGTCCGAAAAAGTCGGACTGCAAGGGGGAGGGGGAGTTAGCTGGGCTCGTTCCCGGAAGAATAGTTACTGGCTGGAGCGGGGGTGTCTTGCTGGAACGGGTGGGTTGGAGCCAAAAGTACCTGTAGATGCAACCCAAAACCGTCCCGAGGCCGATCCGTGATCATCCCCTTCCGCCGCATTCCCTCTATCAGCTATTCCCGCTCAAGACGAAGAGGATTCTCGAGCAGCTGACGCCTGTACCCTTGCTCCCTAGCTGCGGACTCGCCCTGATCAAAGCTTCTTGCGAATCCAATAGACGCCAGCGGCCGTTAAGCCGACCAAGAATACGTTGATTGAAACGAAGGTCAGCCATAGCTTGCTCCAACCTTCAGGCGAGCTCCACTGGAAGCGGGTCTCGTTCCCGTGGCTGTCTCTTACGGTTAAATCCAACGAGCGGTTCACGTGATTAATGCGGAAATAGCCGTTCCGATCCGGCAGATGCTCTTGTCCCCCAACAAGGATGACGCTGTCCTTCTCCACGAATCCGCTGGCAAACCCGCCCTCCAGCTTGGAATGCTGTCCCTGCGGCTGAATCATGGTTAGCAGAGGGGGAGTAAAATCTACCAGATACCGCTTCGGAAAAGAGCGGATATTCCCGAACGAATCGCCGACAACCGCTTGAAGAAGCCTGTCTCCCTCAAGAAGAGGAACCTGAATAGTCAGCGCCTTCTGATCAGTGCCATCGGCTGAAATCTTCTGGTCATACAGGATCGTGCCGCCGTCCACAACCTGAACATGAGCATCGGCCTGCAGCTTCAGGCGGATCTGTACCTGCTTCAAATTGGTTTTCTCCGCCTCAGTCAAGAAGGCTACCGTGTCCTTGGACCAATCTCTGATCCGCAGCTCGAATTCCGGTAGACGCTGCACCGCGCTTTCGATCCAATCTTCATAGACGACCTGATAGGAGCCTTTATATTTCCCGCTCTCAGCCATGTCCACATCCCACTCGTACAGGCTGGAATTAGGATCGCTTTTATCCGCTTCCGAATACAGATCCGTTCGGTTGGCGCGCTCCAAGAGCAGGGGACCCGTTGCTCCTTCCTTCTCGAAGGAAGCGGAGATCCCTTTCCAGATCAGCTTGTTGGACACCTTCATGGTAATCCTAACCTGGTCCCCCATGGCTTCCGCTCCCATTACCTGAAAGCCTTGCAGCGTATAGCCGCGCTGAACCTTAATCTTGGTGTTCGTCGGGATCGTCTGGCCTTCGGGGGTTTTGTTGTCCGCGACGAGAATAAGCTCATATTCGCCATCCTGAACGGTGGCCGGCAACCGGATCGAAGCGTTCTGCGCCTTCAGCCTGACTTGGGCTGCTTGCATCCTTTGCCATCCGCCGGCAGGCTTGAGGTAGACCTTCAGAACATCCGATTCGTCGGCGTCTCCTTCCACCTTCCAGGCAAGCTGAAGGCTCGCGGTGCCTTCCAAAGCTATCGTCTCCCCTGCAGGCGACAGCCATGTGGTAATCGGTTTGCGCAGCTCCTTCTCCACCGATGTCTTATAAGCTTGGCTGGAGCCTGATATTTCAAATCGATATTCGCCTGGCATCGCCTCGTTAAGCAGCCAAATGCGGGCTTTCGGAAGCTTGAAATATAGAGCTTTCTGGCCAGCATAATTCGCATGAACATACTTGGCGCCGTCCGGGGCAATAAGGTTCACTTCGAAGGTGTCCTCGACTTCGCCTGTGACAATCAATTGTACGTTATACAACGTTTCTTCCAAACGGATCGATGCGGTACTCGGCGAATCCTCCGCTCCGATTGTATCGGCCACAGCCCAGGATACGAGGAGGAGACACAACAGAAGGCCCGGCAGTTTGTTCAAGGAGTATCATTCCTAACGTTTAGAAGTGTCCTTTGGTGCGCCAGCCGAGAAAAGCCGGCATAACGCCTTCCCTGTAGGGCTGGACGGAAAGCCCGGTACGCGCTTCGATCGTGCGCAGCAATCGCTCGAACTGACCGTCATACAGCCAACGGAGCGGAATTTGAATAAAGCCGTACATTCCTGCGAGCTTGGCGTCAGAGGCGATGCACAGAGTGAAGCGATCCATGTAAACTTGCCGAGCCGGCTCCCGGAAGTCCGGCAGCTCTTGCCTGATTTTCTCGAAGGCTTTGACTTTATTAGGCTCATAATAAATATGTCCGCCCGGGAAGCTTGTCAAATCGTGAGTAAAGTCAATTTGGAGCCGCTTGATGCTGTGCCAATTCACATACAGAATCGCCGATTCGGCTAAATGGTTCCTCAGGTTCACCAGGAGCCCCTGGTCATCCGTTATGAGGTAAGGAATTTCTTCACGGGGCCGCGGTTTACGGAGCTCCCTTCTCTCCCTGGTAAAGTACGGAATGATGAAAAAGAGCGCAGAGCCAAGGAGCACAACCGGACTGAAGGAATGCCGAAAACCGCGAAGCCATTGCTCGACTTCCCCGCCGGCAACAACAATGGCAAGGGAGGTGAGAGCATAATAAATCAATAAGGTAATGGGGACCCCGAGGAAACAGCCGATGTTCGCTCGGCGAATCCCCTTGCTTCCTCGGTCGGGGCGATGCAGCTCGCTATGATACCTCGCGAATTCCCATTCCTCCGCCGAGCATTTCCATACCTCTCTGGCTGCTGCCAACTCTCCCAGCTCCCTTCATCCTTTACCGGTAAACTTTGATTTTCGACCCGATGTGAATTTGCGGATCAAAGAGCCAGGTATCAAATTTCAAATTCAAGTAAGAACGGTCAAAATGCTGCGGCACTACGACCAAGGCCAATTTTCCCTTCTGCATCAGCGCTTCAAGCGTTCCGAAATACTTCAGCGTCGTATCGCCCGCATAATCCGGGTCTGCCCAGACGACGGACGTCTGCCCGTTCAGTTGCATGATCAAGCTATCGACCGATACGCCCAACGTGATTTCGTGACTGTCAAAATAGGCCGTTCCCTTGGCCGCTTCGAACCCGAAGAATTTGGCTGCCAGTTGCCCGTTGAAGGACCAATCCTCGGTTGCTATTCCTCGGACCCCCGCTTCTCCCTCCAAGCACAGCACGCATACCGTCGCCTTCTCAGGGAAGTCAATGCCCGGAATATAATCAACCCACTCGATGACGCGAAGGAACGGCCCGTCTGCGACAGTCCCAATGACGAGCCCGATCTTGCCTTCCCTGGACGAGCCCCAGTCCGCCAAGAAGCTTACCCCTTTGACATTAAGTCCGGTGGTTCCCAGAGGAAGGCCGACCCCCGCTTCAAGCTTGGCTCCGATCCCCGCAAGCCCTCCATTTTCGAAAATAAGCGTGCCGCCGATTTTGGAAATTCCGTCATTTCTTCGGCTGAGCGGGATCTCGATTTTTTTCCCGAAAAGCGACAATTCATTCGCCTCGCCCGACAGCTCCAGCCGGTTGTTCCGCGCGCCGTATTTCACGCCGAGCTTCAGATTCGTCGCTTCCACCGCGCCGGTGTCAATAGTCGCCGCCACTTCGCCGGCTACCGTGATGTTGTCAGGCTCATATTCGAAAATTAAGCTCAAGTCGGACGGCAAGAACTTGACGACCTTGGCCATATCCTTCAGCTTGCGCTGATTCAGCTCGCCGATCGCCGAGAAGCCTTTGAACCCTGCTTGTTTCGCCTGAAGGATACCCTTGTCCGGCTCGTAGTGGGCCGTATATTGGAATACGGAGCCCAGGCTCACCTCCAGCCCGAATTTGCTGAGGGATGTACCGTCAATGGTAACGCCCGCGATTTGCCGTTTCACGCTGAACTGTTTGCCCAGATCGTCTCTTTCCATAGTGACCGAGTATGGCACATAGCGTTGAGCCGCGTTCCTGACATCCATCAGCACAGACGGAATAATGCCGATCTTGGTATGATCCACATCCAATAACAGCCCATCGAACGAAAGCACCCGGTTATCCTTTAATACCATTTCTCCTGCACTGTCATAAAGAAAACGGTCTACCGAGGTATTGCCCAGGAATCGAATTTCCGTATTTCCCTTATTCTCGATAAAATCGCCGTATATCGTGGCGTAACCGAAGGTTCTCGATTCTTGATCGCCCGATTTGGTTACGGATAAGCGATACTTGGCCTCGCGCTGATCCTTGGCTACCAAGGCAATGTTGTGTACTCCGATAGACAGATTGTTCCGCACCGTCATGTTGATCCGGCTGTCGCTTACGGGGTCAAAGCTTAATTCTTTCCCATCCAACAATACCTTCTGCACTTGATGAAAGCCGATACCCGTGATTTCGACATCGGTTGTGCCCAATTTGGAAGCGGTAATCCGATTCGGAATCGTCTTATGGATCGCAAAATCGATATATTGTCCGGCCTGCTCGTAAGCTGCGCTTCGACCGGCTTCTCCCTTCTCCGAGGAAGGGATCGTGTACGTTTTGCTCGCTCTTGTGTTGCTTGGGCCTTGCAAGCTCACGCGGTGAACCCCTTTGGCCATCGGGTTCAGCTTATATGAAATTTTATACGATTGCTCCAGGGTCCTGCTTATTTCTGCGAAACTATTGATCAGATCATCCAATCCGGCCGCGGGAATATATCTTCCTCCGGTCAACTCTGACACCTCTCGCAACGTTTCGTAGCCGGCGCCGAAGCCGATGGAGAAAATCGTAATCCCTCCCTCGTTGGCCTTCTGGATAATAGCCGCACGAGTGGCGGGCTGAGAGAACTGGTTGTCCTCCCCGTCCGAGAGCATAAATAAAACCCGTTCGCCCGATTCCATGCCAAGCTGCTTGATTCCGGCGTCAAAGGCAGGCGCAATGCTTGTTCCTCCGCCCGCCGCAACCCCGGATACAGCTCGGGATACCGACTGATTGTCTGTCGTTAAGGGATGCAGAACGGAGTTATCGCTAGAGAAGGTGATGACGCCTACTCGTTCATTCGCCTTCAGACGGGAAATAAAGCTCTTGACCGCCAGCTTGGCTGTGGAGATGCGGTCCCCTTCCATCGACCCGCTTCGATCCATCACCATCATGATATTGCGCCGGTATGAACTCGCTTCGCCGATCTTCTCCACGGTAAAATCTTGAACGGCAAGCTCATTGTCCATCAGCCTCAAATTCGCCTTGTTAAGCTCGCGGATATTATCCGCTGTAACATAAAGCTCAACCGCACCGTTCTCGTTCGCTTGAATGGAAGAGATGCGAATGCTCTCCTTGCTTAGCCGTATGAGCTCATTGCTCAAATGAACGGCGAAGCTCCGCTCCTGATCCGTCAGAGCGGCCTCGCGGAGACGCCTCCCCTCCAAGGCCCGGAAGCTTTGATACGCGCTCGTGGTCCATTCATTTCGTTGCAGCAGTTGCTCCGACGTCAGCTGTCCGGCATCCGTCGACATGCTCACCAAGGACTGAACATAATACTGCTGGGGGACCGTCAGCTTGTCCGGCTCATTCGCCAGCTTCCGTATGTATGAAGAGGAGGCTTCCTCATCGTGCTGCTGATAGAAGTATCGGGCCATTAAAAATAGAGCCTCCGGCTGTCCGTCCTTCTCATGAGGCTTTACGATCGAATAGGCTAAATGAGGAGCCAGCTCCGTGTTATTCCGAATCGTCTGGAGTCGATCCCGGACCGTACGCGCGGCCTCTTCGTCGCCGGGCCGAACTTCCTCCGACCATTCCTGAAGCCGTTTTTTCTGCTCCTGCTGCGCCCTCCTCTTGGACTCCGCATAATGGGGGAGCGAGCTCCAGCTCTCCTCCGGCAGTTGGGCTTTCTCCTGATTCAGCAGAAGATCGCCCAGCAGAACAGCAGGCTCCTCCGCCGTCGGATATTGCTGCAGGACATCGATCAGCAGCTTCTGCGCTGTAAGCGAATCCCCCATGTAAATAGCGGTCCGGGCAAGCTCCTGCTTCATGACGGGATCCTCGGGCTGCCGCTTCACAGCATCCTGATACAGCCTTTGGGCGGTACTCAGCTCCGTCCCTTGGCCCGCCGGCTTTCCCTTCAGAACGAATTCCAATCTATGCGGATCCAGCCGCGCCAATGCGACCAGATCTTGTTTCACTTCGTCCGCCACCTCATGCTCCAACCGGGCCTGGAATGCGCTCACTCCCTTGGCGACAGCCCGCTCGACGGTTGACGGCTGAATCACATCGTTCTCCACCGCAGACAGGTCCCCCAGCACGGCATCCAGCTCCGATTCCTTGACGTAAGCGGCCAGGCGTATCGTGCTCCGCGCCTCCTCCAGGATCGGGATTCCCTTGTCCAACTGGTTGGCTCTCGCATAAGCCAAACCGAGGAGAAATTTGCTGTCCGTCGAAGGAACGCTCTCCCATAACGCTTTCGCTCGGGACAATGCAAAATCGGGACTCTCCTCTTTCAGCCAATACACATGTTTGTACATCAGCACCTTGTTAGAGTCCTTGGGAAGCTCGCTCGACACCCCCTGCTTCAGCATGCTGAAGGAAGCAAACGCCATGATGGTCATCCCTACCGCAGCAGCGGATAAGTATCCCGACACCGATACGACTCTCCTCATCCATTTCAAGCTGAACACAATCGCGAGGATGCATCCCGCTCCAATGACGAAGGTCACCAGAATGCCAATAAGCCAAGGATTGTTAAGCACCGACTGTCACCTTCCCCTCCTTGACCCCCACGAGAAGCTGCGCAACAAAAGACAGCGACAAGATCGCCAATGTTCCGATGCCCACAGCCATCCCCGTCTGCAGCATGTGGAAGCCGACTCTTCCTTCCGGCCCGGTCCCTCCTGTTGCGGCAATCCACACATTGAAATATCGGGATAGAAACGCGAAGCCTATCACGATGCTTAGCGTTGCGGTGGCGAGCATAACTGCATTATGCATCTTGATCCGGCTTAAGGAATAGGCATATGCCAGGAGAAAGGCGAAGTGATACCAGCTAACCTGAAGCTCGTTCTCCAGGCCGGATCGCGCCGCATCCCCGCCCTTCGTCCCCGTCCCCCCTTCCAAACCCTTGATTCCACTCAGCAGATTTAATTGGAACGGAGCAGAGGCGCCAAGGAACCGAGCGGCATGCATACCGTCTATATGCCATGTGCCGCCAAGGGAGTAGATCTGCTCCTGCAGGAGAATATTCGGCAGAATGGCATAAATGGCCGGCTCCTGCTTATACTCCTTCCATAGGGAGCCCATGGTAACAATGTGGGGATTATAAACCCGACTGTTGTCCACAAGAGCCCATTGGACGATCATCAGGCCGGCGATAAGGGTGGAAAACCCAACCATGGAGAGCATGAAATGCCGAACACTCTTCAGCCAGCTCATCCAGTTGCCGCTGTTCAGGAAGGACCATCCGCCAAGTCCCATGCAAGTGCCCAGAAAACAGACGACAAATGCCGTGATGAACGGTCTTCCGAAGGAGGCGGATACCTGCAGCTCGGAATGCTCCGCCCCGAACAGATAGACAGACTCCGGATTCACGAGAGACAATAGCAGCATAACCCCAAGGGCGTAGAGCATGCTGAACCCGGCCGCCCAGCCCAACCTGGCGGCATCCGATACAAGCTGTTTGCGCACGATCCTCCTGATCAGCCAGCCATAAGCTGCAACCATACCAAAGAGCAACCCATGCGATAGCAGGAGCGGCGCATGAAATTCGAAGTCAAATCGCTTTTCCACGGAGGACAACACCGAGCTGTACGTACCTCGATAGGCTCCTCCGTGAAGAAGGACCAATTGATGCCAGTATTTGTTCTGCAGATCGGTTGCGAAATAAGCAGCTTGCTCAGGAGGCACATTCCATACATTTCTAAAAATATGATAAAGCAGATCATTAAAAAAGGGCCCCCGCTGGACATACTTCGCCAGCAGGAACGCAGCCCCGGCCAGGATGCCAATAAAACCCAAAGCAGAGGCCCCCAGCATGCCCGCGAAGGATCGGATATTAACAGACTCTAAAGTGAGATTTGCTGAATCCGATTTCCCCCACACAGCCTTCTCGGGAGAGTCGGGTTCTGCCGACCTATTTTCCTTTTCCGGTGCCGGGGCCGCATCTTCTATCGGAGGTGCTAATCTCACACCGCACTTATGGCAAAATTTTCCTTTTACTTCGATTCCGCAGCTTGGACAGTTCATACTTGGCACCTCCCAGAACGATAAGCCCCTTCGACAAATAGGCCATCGGGATGATATTCAGGACTATTCTCCCTACTCTACCAACATTATCTACCAGCTCAGCTGCTATTTTCAAGACTTCTTCAGGAAAAATGCTATAAACCTACAAAATCCTCTCCAAATAACGACACGATGTGATACAATCGGAATTAATTAAGAAAGCTATCGAGCCAGACCATCCAAATAATAGCTGCATATACAAAGGAGGAATTCATAATTGAGCTTCTTTCAGAAGGTCAAAGAGAGCGCATCCAAGGCGGCCGACAAGGCACAGCAGGCAGTGGAGGTTCAGCGCGTTCATTCCCAAATCTCCAGTGTAGCCAAGGAAATCGACAAATGTAAAATGCTGATCGGAGAATTGGTGTACAGCGCGTACTCCAAGGGCGATCTTTCGCTTGCAGAGGCGGAGATCATCAGCAACAGCAAGCAAATAGCCCAATACGAAAGCACCATTCAGGAGCTGGAACTCAGGATCAAGGAAATTAAGAACCAGAAGGATTGCCCTTCCTGCAAAACCGTGATCGCTTTCGATGCGAAATTTTGCTCAGGCTGCGGTCATCAATTCACGGCTCCTCCACCAACGGCGACTCTACAAGTTGAAGCTCCCAAGAATATTTGCGCCAGCTGCCAAGCGCCGTTAGAACCGGATAGCAGGTTCTGTACCGAGTGCGGAGAACCCGGTAAGTCATCGGAATAAACCTTGGAGGTCGCGATGAAACAATTTTCGGCTGTTATTCGTGAATATACAATCTGGCTGACTTCCTTTCGAATCGTCCGTCTTGCGCTGCCTTACCACCTGTACATCTTGTTCGGCGGCCTGGGCCTGCTCTTGATCTATGATGTGCTGATCCATCAGTTCCGCACATTTTGGCCTATTCTCCATACGCTGGGTCATTACGCCTTCTTCGCCGGCCTCTTCCTCACCTTGGCCGCACCGGCCAAGAAATATATGCCTTATGCTCTATGGGGCTATGTCTTCTATATCCTGTTTCCCTTCAAGAGCTTCACCCTTTATCAAGTTTGCGAATCCGCGTTATATGTATACTTGGGCTTTTGGATTTTCAAGTACGAAGCCATCGAGTCCCTATCCAGCAAAAATCACAGCAGCGGCCTCTAATCAGCAGCTAGCCGCCTAAGACTGAGACCAAGGACCGTCCTAGCGGACGGTCCTTGGTCGTAGTGTTCCAATCCTCCAGCCGTACATCCGCCTTGATTCTCC
>NZ_BIMA01000110.1 GCF_004000845.1 Paenibacillus koleovorans NBRC 103111 | reverse complement strand
TCCCACGCTCTAACTAAACACCTTCGCCAGAGGACCAACCGCCAGGACGGTTTATCTTACATTTATATATCAAAATAAATCATAAAGTTATTTAGCATACCCAGTTTCAATCCAAATGATTCCGGGTAATACAACATGTATCACAAAAATTCCCAAGCGACCCCCAATCTGTCAAGATCCATAACGAAGCATTATAAATGTATTCTTATGCTTTCCTGGCTTAAGTCTATTCTATTTGAAAGGAGGTGAGATAGAACAAGATGGACAAGCCGGATGCTAGAGAAGTGACAAGTATTCCAAAATTAGAGAGAGGAAGGAGTGGAGCAAGCTTGCTTAACAAAACTATGCTTCGAAAGACTTCCGGACTGCTGGCGGCGCTTATGATCGTTTCGATGCTCGTTCCGGTTCTTGCCTTCGCGGCAGCTTGGTTCAAGGATGTGACGTACAATTCGGACGGTACGGTAACCGGCCAAGTGTATTTCGACTCCGATCGTGTGACGGACAGCGTTTACTTGAATGTATATTCGAATGGGAATTTGTATTCCTCGAATTCCGTCAACACCGCCACCTACAGCACTTATGCGGATGGCTACTACTATTACAATTTCTCCTTCTCCGTTACGGACGCTACATACAATCCGATTACGCTGAGCGCACTTGTCAACGGCACGGAAGAGGGCGTAACCGATGCGGTGTACAAACAAACCCCGCCGCCATGCACGAACTGTGGAGGGGGAGGCGTTATTATCCCGCCGGTTACCGGCAATGATACGATCGATGTGACTAACGGAACCGTAGACAGCGACAAATTGAAGAAATCGTTGGCCGATTACACCACCGTCACCTTGAAGGTTCAAGGCGATACAGTGCAAATCCCGGCATCGGCTCTGATCGACGCCCTTTCCAAAGAAGGCGCTACGATCGTGATTGTTGCAGAGCACGGTACATATATTTTACCTTTGTCGGTGCTGAAGCTGGACGACCTGGCCAAAGAGCTGGGCGTCGAAGTCAATGATCTGAAGATCAACGTCTCGATCGCTGAAGTGACGGGCGCTACGGCAACCGCTATTGCAGACGCGATTGAAGATCTGGGCGGCGAGTCGATGGCGGATGCCGTAGAATTCACGCTCACGGCAGAAGGCAAGGACGGCAAGAAAGTGGAGATCGATTCGTTCGGCGACACTTACGTCTCCCGTCAGCTGACGCTGACCGGTACGCCTTCGACCACCATTACCGGTGTCGTATATGACAAGACGTCCGGGCTGCTGAGCTTCGTCCCTAGCACGTTCGAGACGAAGGACGGCAAGACGATCGCTACAATCAAGCGCAACTCCAACAGCATCTATACGGTGATCGAACTGGAAAAATCGTTCATCGACGTCAACTCGCACTGGTCGCAGCAATATGTCGAGCTGCTGGCCGGCAAGCTGATCATTGACGGCGTAACCGATACATTGTTCGAGCCGGACCGCAACATTACGCGCGCTGAGTTTGCAGCGTTGCTCGTACGTTCCCTCGGCCTGGCTACAACGGCCGGCGACGATAGCTTCAAGGATGTAGAAGCTGGCGAATGGTACGCCGGTGTGGTCGACGCAGCGGTGAAAGCGAAGCTGGTAGAAGGTTATGAAGACGGTACCTTCCGTCCTAACAATCAGATCACTCGCGAAGAGCTCGCCGCGATGGTCGTTCGCGCCATGAAATATGCAGGCGTAGAAGTAACCGTCGACGCAGCGAAGCAAGCGCAACTGCTGTCGGCATGGAGCGATGCGAATCAAATCGTATGGGGTCATAAGGAAGTGGCAATCGCTATCGAAGCCGGACTCGTCAACGGGATGACCGATACGACGCTCGGCACGAAGCTGAACGCTACACGCGCTCAATGCGCTGCGATGCTGGAACGCTTCCTGAAGAAAGCGGACTTCATCGATTAAGCTTGTAATTGGCCTGTAGACTATGATTAGAAAGGAACCTGTATCTCAGGAGAGTAAGATGCCTGAATGATACAGGTTCTTTTTTTTGTGTGGACATGAGTGGACCGCTGTAGGCATAATGGAGAGGAGTTGGTAACCCAGTTGTTGCGATGCGGAGGAGGAGAAATCGCCTATGCCGAACAAACAAGGAGTGCAGGGGATGAGCAGAGTGAAGCGGAAAAGCACCTTTTTCACGGAGGCCAAAGTACAAGCAGCACGAACGAATGTGAACCGGTACGAGTGGGCTGCAGCTATGAAGCATCAAGCGGTAGCTCTTGCCGATCGGCTTGTGGAGCGGGGGCTCGACTATGTGTGGGAGCTGGCGCCGTCTCAGGCGCTGCCGCGCAGCTATCAGACGAATCAGATTCTAGGCAATTTGAGTCCGTTATCTTCGGAAGCGCCAGGGGACAATCCGCTGAACAAAATCAGCAACTACCCTTGGAAGGCCGATCCTCTCCATGCGCCATGGAAGCTGACGGATCCGACAACCGGCATGCAGTTTCCTGCCAATGATTTCGGCGCCTACTACAGAAGCGGTCTTAACGAGCAAGGGGAATTCGAACCTCTGCTGGCGGACCGAAGCTTATTGGTCAACACGCTTTATCCGGAGCGCGGGGCGGACTGGGGCGTGGACGACGGCTTTGGTTGGCTGGACCCGGAGACGGGACGGTTGTATACGTTTATTGCTTATTATACGCATTGGTTTCTTTGGTTTGGCGCGGAAGGGTTGATTCTGCGAAGTCTCGACGCGTTGCGCGACGCTTATTTGTACACGGGGGAAGGAAGCTATGCACGGGCCGGGCTTGTGCTGTTGGATCGAATTGCCGATCTGTACCCGAAAATGGATGTAAGCTTGCTTGATCCGAAACTATACTACAATTCGCATGGCGGAGGGGGCCAGGGCAAAACGGTCGGCTGCATCTGGGAGACGAGCACGGCGAAGACGCTGGTCGGCTGTTATGACGCTTTTTTCCCGGCGATCGGCGATCCGGAGCTGGTTCGTTACTTGAGCGCGCGGGCGGAACGACACCGATTGAGCGACAAGTCCAGCAGCGATGCCATTGCACAACATATCGAGAACGGGATTTTAAGAGAAGTGTTCGAAGGGTTCAAGACGGCTAAAATACGCGGGAACAACGGCTTCCATCAGAGCGCGCTTGCCTTGGCGGCCGTGGTGCTCGACAGCGAGCCGGAAACTTCGCAATGGCTGGATTACGTTTTCCAAGCGGGGCGCTACATTCCCGAGGAACAAAGGATTACCGGCGGCAATGTGCGAAATATGCTCTTGAACGAGGTCGATCGGGACGGGCATGGGAATGAAGCCGCGCCGGGCTACAACCGCCTCTGGCTGAACACGCTGCGACAAGTGGCCGATGTGTTGGACGGGTATGAAGGGTATGCGGGAGCGGATCTGTATCTTCATCCGAAGTTTCGCAAGCTGTTCCAGGGGGTGTATCCGCTGACGATGATCGAACGATACACCGTGCAAATCGGCGATACCGGCAAAACCGGCAATCCCGGAACGCTGTTAAGTATGGACGAGTGCGTCCTGGCTTTTCGCAAATACGGGGATCCCATTTTCGCGCAGCTGGCGTATTGGCTGAACGGGAATCGCGCGGACGGGGTTCATGCCGATATTTTTACCGACGAACCGGAACGAATAGCAGGTGACATCAAGCGTGTCATCGAGGAGCATGGGACATACCGGCAAGATAGTGTTCATCTGAGCGGCTACGGGTTTGCGGCACTGCGAACGGGGGTGTCGGAGGCAGGTGCTCCACCGGAAAAGCAGGGTGATGTCTGGTTGTACTATGGATTTAACGGTGGACACGGTCATCGCGATACGCTGAATATCGGCTTGCATGCGTACGGGCTGGATTTGATGCCGGATCTCGGGTATCCGGAGCAGGCGAATCATCTGGACCGCCACCGGGCGGAATGGTGCAACAATACGATCAGTCATAACACGGTAGTGGTGGATCGCGAGAAGCAGCAGCTGCAATGGGTCGGACGGCCCAAACATTTCGATGGCGGGAGCGGGCGGTTCGTGCAACTGATCGATGTCGAGGCGCCTGACGTGTATCCTCAGCTGGAGCAGTATAGGCGGACGACGGCTTTGATTCGTGTGGATGGCGGAGTTGGAGACGATGGAGTGGGCGGCAGAGAGGGTGGTGGCGGCCAAGGCGGTGAAGCCGGATTCTATGCGGTTGATTTCTTCCGCGTGCAAGGGGGGACGGAGCATCACTTCAGCTTTCATGCCGCGGAAGGGGAGGCTGAAGTGGATGGACTTCGGTTGACGCCGCAGCAGAGCGGGACTTATGCCGGTGAGGATGTGCAGTTCGGGGAACGGCCCGAAGAAGACAGTGTCACGGGCTCCGCTTATAGCGGCGGCGGGTTCCATTGGCTGAAGCGGGTGGAGCGGGCCGTGCAGCCTGCGCCGGGCTTTAGCATCGATTGGAGCATCAAGGACACTTGGAACGTGTTGGGTGGCGGGATTGGTGCGGAGACGGGGATTCATCTGCGATTGACGATGTTGACTTCGATGGATGAAGTGGTGCTTGCGGACGGAGTGCCGCCTCGCAATAAGGGTGGGAATCCGGCGACCCTTCGCTATATGGTCGGGCGGCGGACGGCGGCGGACGCTGCGGCTGCGGCGGGACAGCTGGACAGCTTGTTCACCTCGGTGGTGGAGCCGTACAAAGCGGAGCGTTTGATTGCTTCGATTGATAAGGTTGGCGTAATGCTTGACGGGGCCGTTGTAGGTGAGACCGAAGCACAGGCTATAAAAGTAACTTTTGCCGATGGGCGACGGACGGATTGGATCATTTGGGCCGGCGAAGGTGGCGGTCGCGGTGAGGAAGCGGTTGGTTATCTTGTGGACGGTTGTATTGAGTTCTCAGGTTTCTTCGGGGTTTACTCGCGATGGAGCGATGGAAGAAGCTATCGATATGTGATGGACGGTCCTCGGATCGGTCCGATCGGTCTTTCTTCTTTTAGTGAAGGCGAAGGGACGGGTAGATTTACAGGCGAGATTGTTGATTTTACGAGAAATTTGAGCGGTTCGAACTACATCGATATAAGTTTCCATACTGGAGGGAACGTGGAGCTGGAGTCGTTGCAAGGAGCTACCCTTTATGTGGAGGCCGCAGCGTCCCGAAATGCCGTTTTTACGATTATGGGGGGCACTTGTTTGGCTAGCGGGGTATACCGGCTGGACATCGGAGATGTCACTCTAATCCGCAGCAATCGGGAAGAGGAGCTCTCCGAGGAAAGCTTTGACTACGAAATCAGTGTGGGATCGACCTTTTACATTCCGTTGCGATATGAGGCGTTTCAAGCGTAGCTCGCGGGCTTCCTCCAGCGGCTAGTAGCCGAACCCGGGCTTCTGTCATACACTACAACAGCACCATGCAGGAGAAGGGGCAGAAGGACTATATCACCTGGAGGATTCCTACATGATACAGATTGCTGGAGCGGAAGCTCCCATCGACGTTTCGCAGCTGTCCATGCTCGAGCGTCAAATTTTGCAGCAAAAGCAGCTTTCGCCGCAGCTATACAACTATGACAACGTAGAGGAGCTGCTGTTCGAGCTCAAGCTGAGGGCGGCGACGGTGCAGGCGGCTGTCGATCTAGGCCGGAGCGGGGCTCGCTTCGACACGCTGCGAAAGTCTAGGGCGAACTGGATGTACTGGAGCCGAACGCCGGTCGGAGGGTTTCTGCTGAATCCGGGCGTAAGGCCGTCCCAAGCGATTCGGGATATTTTTTACAATGGCGGGTTGTATGTATTCGAATGTGCGGCTGCGGTCATCATCATCCTGTACAAGGCGGTCGTGGATGTAATTGGGGACGACATGTTCGACCGGTACTTCGACAACTTGAATCTGATCACAACGAACTCCGATCCCGATCTGGGGCTGACCACCATTCGCACCACTACCGAGATGTACCCGGGCGACATTTTGTACTTCAACAACCCTGATTTCGATCGCAACAAGCCGGAGTGGGCCGGTGAAAATGTAGTCAAAGTCGGCGACAACGCTTACTTCGGCCATGGTATCGGCGTTCAGCCGGCGGAAATCATCATCCGCGACCTGAACCGACTGCGCCGCTTCTGGGCGCGCCGTTCCGCGTATATGCTCAATCAGGCGACGTTCCCCAACTTCAAGCATTTGTACAGCTTGTCGAAGGGCTTGAGCGGCAGCACCTTCCCGGCTCGCGGACAGCGCCAGCGCTTGGCCGTCGGCGGCCAGGAGGCGGCCGGCGTGCTGATCCGGATCGGCGCGCGTCCGGTTTCGGACTCGGCCGTGCCGTTCCGCTAGTCGTTGCTCAAGTCAAAGCCGCTTCCCGTTACGGGGGAGGCGGCTTTTGGCGTTGATGTGCTGGCACATAAGGTGATCCGATATCGTTTATTTTCTGGCAGGATGCATGGACTGCTGCCTGTGCGAGCGGATCATGTCTTTTCGGCGATAAATGCTCATGATCAGACCGAGCAGAGCGAGGCAGGTGAGCTGGCTAGAGCCGCCGTTCGCAACGAGCGGGAGCTGGACGGAGATTATAGGCAAAAGGCCGACCGCCATCCCGATGGACCAAATGAATTGCATGCCTAGCAGAACACTCAGTCCGATAATCAACTGCTTGCCATACGGGTCCAGTACTCGGCTAGACGCCTGCACAATGCGCAGCAGAAAAGCCGCCACAACCCACACTAGTGCCACTCCACCCGCCCAGCCGAACGTAAACACGATGTAAGTAAACATCATGTCGGAGTACAGATTAGGGACGGTCATATTGGACTGCCCGATTCCCTGGCCGAACCAGCCTGCCTCACGTAACGTTTTCAAAGTTTGAATCGCCATATAACCTATTCCATTCGGGTCGGAACCAGGGTCAAAGAAGCTTTTTATTCTCATATCCCAATAGTGATGATTCATAGCAAAAACTACCAGGGCGCCTAGATGAAGCAGCGGAACTCCAATTCTGAGCACCCAACTTTTATATGTAACTAGGAAAAGTACTAAAGCCGCCAGAAAGTAAAAAAGCAACATCGGTCGGTACGGTTCAATCGCATAAAACACAAGAGGGGGAATTACGTAGATCAGCCACATTTTCCACCAAGTTGTATCGGAAGCTCGTAAAATGAGTACCCCGCAAAGTGATACTATGAGTGCATAAGGACTGATGTTAAGCACATCCACCTGGATGCCGAACAAGTTTATGTCGTGTCGGCTACCATTCACATAACGCCCGGTTGACAAAGTGATAAGCATCATGACAAGTGTGAAGCCATAGATCCAATTCGAATAAGCCAGCAGCTTCCGGTAATCGAACAGCCGAATGGCCAGCAGCAGGAGAAGTCCCACTCCTGAGTAAACCAGCTTTTTCTCAAACAAATCAAACGGATAAACCGAAGAGCGGATCATCAAGGTGCGATCCATGGAGTACATAAGCAGAAACGAAGCGCCTAGCAACAAACCTAACAGACCCAATAGTACCCAGTCCGTGCGCGGCCGATGGATACGATCGAATCGTTTTCCGACTTCGCTCGCAGCTCCCATTTGGGCCACCGCCAAACGATAAGCTTCATCCCGGGACAAACTCGAGTCGTTGCTCTGGGCTTCGTCGGCAGAGTCTTCCAGATGGTCGGACAGCTCGTCTCGAATGTCTCGATGCCATTCCCTCGCGCGGATGTATGAAGTGACCTCATACAAAAAGGACTCCACAACAGGATGACGCTCCCTTGTATGCTGCTTCGTCATACGCCACTCTCCCCAAGAACCCGATCGACAGAAGTGCGGAACAGCTGCCACTCCCGCTTCTTTTCACCCAGCTTGCGCCGTCCACGTTCCGTGATCGCATAATATTTGCGCTTTCGGCCATCCGCTTCGTCCCAATAAGGGTCCACATCGCCGTCCGACTCCAACCCATGCAAAATCGGATACAGCGTTCCCTCCTTCAGCGAAAACAGTCCGCCCGACAGCCGCTCGATTTCTTTGGCGATCTCGTAGCCGTACATCGGTTTGCGGTCGAGTAGGCTCAGGATTAGGATAACCGTGCTGCCTTTCATCAGCTCTTTGTTGACTGTCAGAGTATTCTCCTCCTTGCATTATGTATCGGAATCATATGCATCGTATATCTATGTATTAGTGTAAATGAAAGCGAGGATGTTTTCAATCCCATTATTTTGCACAAAAAAAAGCAGCCACCGCCCGGACTCCAACCGCTCGAATCCGAAAGGGACTGCACGATTCCTAGCAAATAGGCAACCAATCAGCACTCGGCCTGTGTCATTTCACTTGTGAAAACGGCCTTGAACTGATCCGGCGTCATCTTGACGGCAGACTCTGGGGCGTAATGGAACTGCAAGGCACGGCGGCGTTTGGCGGACAAATTCGGCGGGGTCCCATGATGGAGCAGCCCGGAGAAGATGAGCAGCCCGCCCGGCTTCAGCGGCACGGTTTCGTCGCGCTCGACGTTCACGGATGCGTCGCACAGCTGCCAGTCGCGGATGGAGTAGTGAGGGACGGCGCCTTCCCGATGCGATTTCGGGATGATGTGCATACAGCCGTTGTCGAGCCCCGCTTCGTCCAAAGCGACCCAGACGCCGGCGACCATTTTGGTGAAGCTGAAGTTCGGATACGCCATATCCTGATGCCAAGGCTTCTCGATGCCGGCGTCATTGGAAGGGGGCTTCAAAATCGCCTGATCGGCGCAAAACTTCACCTCGTCCTCGAAAATACGTTTGAGAATCGATTGAATCTTGGTATGGTAGGCGACCGCATACGTTGCCGGACAATAATCGATGAATTGACTGAGCTTCCGAACGGCCATTTCGCGGTCTTCCGCGGTGACGGGTTTGGCGTCTTTCATCCATTGCAGCTTGGGCCCCTGGATCCGTCCTTGAATCGCATCGTCAATGTCCTGAATAGCCGCTTGAACCTCCTCGGGTGTGAGGACGTTCTCGATGGCAAGGTAGCCCAATTCCTTGTATTGCTTGATGACTTCGTCCGTCACATCATCGGGAGTAGCAACCCGGTGACTCGCGATTTTATCGAAGCGGTAAAGCTTTTCCTTAATTTCCAACTGGTTTTCTGCAGGTTTCATAGCAACATCCTCCTTGCTTTCATCCTAACAGGTAGCACTGTCAATCGGAATGGAATAGCATGCGCGGGGATGTTATGAAACGTATATAAATAATAATTGTTAGGAGTCTGCGGGCGGTTTGGGGCGAGGGGCGGTCGGAAGGCCGATCGGTTGACGAATGTGAGCTGCATAATCCGAAGGCGCGAGTCCGTAGGCGAGCTTGAAGCTTTTACTGAAAGCGAACAAGTCGCTGTAGCCCAAATACTCGGCGATTTCCGTCAAACTCATCCCAGTTTGGGCGAGCATTTCTTGCGCGTGCTCCATTTTCGTTTTGGCGACATATTGCTTAAGGGTGCTGCCAGTAGACGACTTGAACAAACGACTTACGTATTGCGTCGACATCCCGACAGAACCCGCCAACTCGTTCCAATCGATCCCGATCCCTCCGCGCTCGCGGATATAAGTCTTGATTTGCCGGATCGTCAGCAGCTGCTTGGATGTAAAAGCCCGATCGCGGTTGTCCGGCTGCTGCCGAATCAATGTAATGATGAACCGCTTCATCAGGCAGTCGAACTCCAGCTCGCTCAGCAGCAAAGGAAATTCGTTCACCTCCAGCAGCTGATACAAAATCGTTTCGGTCTGAAAGGCGTTCTCGACTACAGTAAACCGTGGAAACGGCAAAGAGGAATTCTCCCAGCTGGGAGGGCCCTCGATCCGAAAATGCATGAAGAGCACGGTCAGCCGGTCGTTCGGATGCTGCGTCGCTTTTGGCAAATCGCCAGGTCGCATGATAAGGCAGCTTTTGCGCTGAAGCTGGAATTTCTCTTCTCCGAGCTGCATGGTGCCTGATCCGGACAGCACATAGAAAATGTCATAATCGGTAAATGGCGTTTGCTGATCCCAGTACCAGCCGGGCTGGCAAATGCTTTTGCCAAAGGCGTTGTTCATGCGGAACGTGACTTGCTCAAGCGGATGCGACTGGTGCTGCTGCTGCTGTTGCTGTTGCTGAGTGCTGGAATTCGCGCTAGTCGGCGCCATGCGTCTCACCTCAAATCTATCATAAACCGTGATGGGGCTCCTTGTTAAGCGGTTTGACAAGATCAGGTCGGACCGATACTATGGGTCTACGAGAAACGGAGGGACTGTTATGATTTTGGAAGCAGCTTATTTGCAAGTTAAGCCACGCCAGGAAAAAGCTTTCGAATCCGCCTTCCGGGAAGCCTCTTCGATCATCGCCTCCATGGGCGGCTACATCCGCCATGAACTGCAGCGCTGCTTGGAGGTACAGGGGCGATACTTGCTGCTGGTCGAATGGGAAACGCTGGAGGATCACACGATCGGCTTCCGACAATCCACGGAGTACCTACGGTGGAAACAGCTGCTGCATCACTTCTATGACCCGTTCCCGACGGTGGAGCATTTTGAGCGAGTGGAGCTAGGACGTGAGGATTAGTTGCACAAATAGTCGGCCAGCCGATATTTATTGACACGATGAGATGTCACTACTGGTTGAAAGGTGCCTTGTCCCGCAAACCGATGTAGCCATAGAAGAGAGGAACGCCTTGAGATGGTGAATTCGGTTGCAAGCTGCACGGGAGTTATCCATCCGCCGTTACGCTGGGCAAGATAAATCGCTTGCTGTTTGCGGAGCTCCCAGAGATCTATTTCCTTCACATTCATCGAGCCGTGAGTGAGTGACCACCAGTGTCCGATTGCTTGTTTGATTTGTCTTAGACAACCAAGCGGATTTTTCTGAACCTGAGTAGATGCGAATCGCAATATTAGCCAGCCTGATAACGCTAGATCGTTCTGACGCTCAAGGTGGTCTTCAAATTCAGCAGGTGAAATATCGCGAGCGTGCGTAGTGAAGCCATCGATTTCGATTACAATGCGAACTCCGTTTCGCAAATAGACGAAGTCGATGAATCTTTGGCCGCCCTTAGCATCCTTGAGCGGGTATTCGACCCGCAAGCCTGCAAAGTCATATTCGAATCCGGGTGACCACACTTGTTGCAAGAAGAGCATTTCGATTTCACCGAGCTTTTTGCGATAGCTTTTGTTCCGGACGGCTTCCTGTTCGAAGCTGTGAATGAACAGCAACAAATTGGGATGTGTGGTTGCCATGTCGATCTCCCCTTCATAAAAGGCGAAGAAATAGAGAACACCCCGTGGAACAGTCGAGTTGACTGCACCGTCGGGGTGTTCTTCACTCCGCGCAAACTGATTTAATTACATAATAATGGAAGTTGGGTTGGATGGCAAGTGATGGAGTTGGATTCTGTATGGTTATGATGGGGAATTAGAGTGACTGAGTAGCAAAGTATCCAGATAAGGAAGTAAATTTCGTAAAGGTTACTCTTAGAAGGGCTGCTGAGTACTAAAGTAAACAAAACGCGAAGCTAGGTTCGCGTTTTGTTTACTTTGGTACTCGGAAAGGGGTTAATAAGCTGATAGAGCGAAATTTGGTTCTCAGACTGGATACTTTGGTACTCAGCATGTGCGAGGGGAGCTGACGGGAAAGCGAGCGGAAAGTGAAGAGGTGTGTCTTCCTCCTCTAAAACTCCAGCACCATCAGCTTCTGCTCGTATACGAGTTCGAAGCCTGCTGCTTCCAACTGGGCGAGGACGAGCGGGTTCGTCGCCCGCAGGTTGTCGGTCTGTCGCGACACGGCCAGCTCGTGCGGCCCGAACGCATGCGCGAGCGCCGTCCGCACGATCGCATCGGCATCGTGGCGCTCCGCCGCCGCCTCGCAATGATGCAGCACGATGGAGATCAGCTCGCCGCGGTGGTTGTAGTGCTTGTGGTACAGCGCATATCCGACGATTTCGCCGGTGACGGTGTCCGTCACCGTGAGTGCGTCGCCGCCTAGCGATAGCAGTTGGAACCACTGGCCTGACCAAGGTGAATGGACCGGGAAAAACGGCAGCCCGATCACTTCCGACGGCTTGCCGACTTGCACTCGGTACGCCTCCGCACCACCGGTTCCATCAGCCGCTACTACTCCCGCCGCCTCCGTATCACCCGTACCGCCAGAAGCCTCCTCGCCACCAAAAACCTCCGCACGACCGGTCTCACCAGCGGATACTACATCCGCCGCCTCAGAACCACCCGTGCCGCCAGAAGCCTCCGCACCACCGGTTCCATCAGCCGCTACTACTTCTGCCGCCTCAGAACCACCCGTACCACCAAAAACCTCAACACCACCGGTCTCACCAGCCGGTACTACTCCCGCCGCCTCCGCACCAACCGTACCACCAGAAACCTCAACACCACCGGTCTCACCAGCCGGTACTACACCCGCTACCTCCGCAATATCAGCACCACCACCCCCAAACGCCGCCTGCCCCAAAGCGCCATCGCGCTTCATCCCGATCAGGCTGTCGACGACCTGGAAGCCGGCGCCTTCATACGCGGCGATCGCCTTCACGTTTTTCGAGACAACCTCGAGATAACATCTCGTAACGCCGGCGTCGCGCATCTGGTCGACGGCCGCTTGCATGAGCGGACGCGCAAGACCGGTGCCGCGGAACTCCGGGCAGACGCCGGTCCCGCCGTTCCAGGCCAGCAGCTCATCCCCGACCTGCTTGGTCGCGATCAGCACGAAGCCGACAGGCTGGCCGTCTATGAACATTCCGACGGACAGCTTCGGCGAAATCCGCTTCGTCCCGAAATAATGGGAGAGCTGATCCACATCCCGCGACATATCGGAATAATAGTTCGAGAAGCCTCCGTTCCACAAGGCCACGGCTTCGTCGTATGTGCATTCGTTGATTGTGCGGATAACCGGCTGTACGTGGGTCATTAGGGTCAACTCCCTGTAGGAATGGTAGCGGCAGGGGGCGGCGTCTTGTCCAGCACCCGGGCCCGCAAGCTTTTATCATATTGCGACGGCGACATATCGGTCACTTGCTTGAAATGCCGCGAAAAATAATGCACGCTGCTGTACCCGAGCGCTTCCGCGATCTGGGTGTAGTTCATATTTTCCTCGCGAATATAGGCTTTGGCCTGTTCGATCTTGAGCTTGTTGCGATATTCCACGATGCTAAACCCCGTTTCGCGCTTGAACACCGTCTTCAGCCGCGTCTTGCCCACATTGAGTCGGCGGCTCAAGTCATCCAGCTTCACCGGATCCCGCACCGTTTCCTTCAACAGCGCTAACAAGGCGGTGCTAATCTCCGCATCCGTCTTCAGCTTGTTGCCAGACGATAGCGAATCCTCCGCGCGCTGCTCCTCGAAGTTCATCATCTTGCGGATCAGCAGAATGAGCATCATCTCGAGATTCAGCTTGATCAGCTGCTCCGCCCCGAACACGCGCGGCGACTTATTCCGAATCGGCACCCGGTGAGGTTTGCCCACATCGAATGCGTCATAGCCCTCGCGCAAAATGCTCGTCAGCAATTTCTGCTCAACGTCGCCCAGCCTGAACTGCTTCGTGACGCGAAAATAGCTCATCGCCTCGGACTTGCATTCAAAGCTGAGGATGAGAACGTTCGGGGCCACACGACGATTCGCGCGCATGCTGTGAAATTCGTTGGGCGAGTAGAACACGAGCTCTCCTTGCTTCACGTGATGCTTGCGGGCGCCGATCACGATCTCGGCTTCCCCTTTGTCCATATACAAAAATTCCCAGAAATTATGCTTCTCGCCCGGGTATACGAAATCTTTGGTCAGTTCCGTGTAGTGAAAGGTGACCAGCTTTTTGACGACCAGATCTTCATGCAGCGGCAGCCTGTCGAACTTTACCATCCGATTCGATCCCCCCAGCAGGCGTTCGAGTTAGTGATAGTTTAAACGAATTTGCGTGCAAAAGAAACCCTTTTCAGCTATATAAAATGATGTGTTTTGTGCAAAAAGTCAGACCGATTGTGCAAAGACCAACCTGGCGTGTTTCCCTTAACATGAGGTCAAACCGGCATTGCGCCGTCGTACAGGAGGAGAGTTGCGATATGCTACGCTGCGGCATGGCCGAAGTAGACATAACACCGCCGTTAGGCAGCTCCATACCGGGGTATTTCAAGGACCGCAGATCTTCCGGCGTTCGAGATCCGCTCTATGCCAAAGCACTGGTTGTAGAGACGGAGGAGCGCACGGTAGCCTTCATCGTAACGGACACGATTGATCTCGCAAGGCGGGATGTCGAGAGGATTCGGGAGCGGGTGCAGCAATTGACGGACATCCCGGACAGCCACATCATGGTTTCCGCTACGCATACCCATACCGGTCCGCCGGTCAAGGAAGGGTTCAACAGCCAAATCGACGAGTCCTACATGGAATGGTTCGCGAAAAAAGCGGCGGATGCCGCCGTACTGGCCCACAAAGGGCGAGTGGAGGCGCGAATCGGCTTCGGACGCGGCCATGAGGCGGATATCGCCTTCAATCGGCGCTATTTTATGAAAGACGGCACGTTCCGGACGAATCCGGGGGTGAACAACCCGCTGACCGACCGCGCGGCAGGGCCGATCGATCCCGAGCTGCTCGTGGTCCGTATCGATGCGGCGGACGGCAGCCCGATCGGCGTGCTGACCAACTACGCCTGCCATACCGATGCCGTAGGCGGCTCCGAATACAGCGCCGACTTCCCGGGCGTCATGAGCGCGCTGATCAAAAAAGCGCTCGGCGACAAGACGATCCACATGTTCATGATGGGGACGAGCGGCAACATCAATCACATCGACATCAGCGGCAAATTCAAAGGACCGAATCACCACATTCGCATCGGCACCGTGCTGGCCGCGGAAACGCTGAAGGTGAGGGAAAAGATCGTAGACGCCAGCGGCGAGCTGGAGCTGGACGTGAACCGCACGTTCTTTGGCGCTCCGCATCGCTCGCCGACCGAGCAGGAAGTTCGGCAGGCGGATGAAGCGCTCGGCAACGAGGCGGCCGCAGGAGATGTAGAGCTCGCGTTTGCCCGCCAAATTCGCAAGCTGCAAGCGGAAGGTCCGGGAATGACGGAGATCGAAATCCAATCGATCCGGCTGGGCGGGCTGGCGATCGTGGGGGTGCCTGCGGAGCTGTTCGTCGAGTTCGGGTTAGGCATCAAGGCGAATTCCCCCTTCCCGTTCACGCTGGTCAACGAGCTGTGCAACGGCTCGACGCGCGGCTATATTTGCACGCAGGAGGCGTACGGCCAAGGCGGCTACGAGCCGCGGACATCGAACAACAGCAAGATGGCGATCGATACGGGAGACCGCATCGTAGAGCACGTCGTAGAGTTGCTTCACTCCCTTCATAGCCGATAGCTGTCAGACCATTAGCCATCAGCCGTTAGTCCTTATATAACATCCATTTCCATCCTCAGGAGGAACCGATCATGAGCCAACCGAAAGTACGCACCGCAGTAGTGGGACTGAATATGGGACTTCAACACGCCTATGCCTATGCCAAATCCGAGCGCTCCGACCTGCGCTGGGTCGTCGACCTGGATCAGGAGAAAGCGGCCAAAGTGGCGGCCGACCTCGGCTGCAGCTATACATCCGACTGGACGCAAATTATCGACGACATCGACGCGGTCAGCATCTGCACGCCGCATCATCTGCACGCTCCGCAATCGCTGCAAGCGATTGCAGCCGGCAAACACGTCCTGCTCGAGAAGCCGCTCGCAAATACGCTCGAGGATTGTATGGCGACGATCGAAGCCGCCAAGGAGAAGGGCGTCACGTTCATGATGGCGTACATCGTCCGGTTCCTGCCGACCATCATCAAGCTGAAGGAGATCATCGACAGCAACCAATACGGCAAGCCGTTCAGCGCGAATATCTGGATTCAAGCGTTCTTGAACCCGATGCCGAACACCTGGTTTTCCCGGAAGTCGCAGCTGGGCGGCGGGGTTATGTTCAGCCACGGCTGCCATTACGTCGACTTGCTGCTCTGGCTGTTCGGCAACCCGACCGCAGTCACTTCGCTCGGAACCCGCGAAGGCACCGAATGGATGGAAGGCGAGGGCACGTCCCACGGTTTGATCAAGTTCGAGAATGGCGTGGTCGCTCACCTGGAGACAAGCTGGGGGATGAAGTACAAGCAGATGCCTTCGTTTATGCAGATTCACACGACGGAGGGGCTCATCCTGATCGAAGGCAACATGAACAAAATCGACGTCCTTAACGCGGACGGCCGCAATACCGTGTTCGGCCCGATCCCGGCGCTGACGAAGGAAGAAGGCACGAACGCGTTCTACGAATGCGAGCATTTCCTCGAGAGCATTCAGAACGGCACGGTGCCGGAAACCGACGCAATCGAGGCGATGAAGTCGCTGCACGCCATCTGGGGCATGTACGAAGCCGCGGAAAATGCAGGCAGACCTGTTACACCGGCCAACGTATAGCCAAACCCAAATCGAACGAACATTCATACAAAGGAGTAAACAACCTATGGATACGATCAAAGTCGGGATTGTCGGCTGCGGCCTGATGGGCTCCCTTCATGCAAGAACGCTTCATACGCTGCCTGGCGTTCAAGTAACCGCCGTGCACAATCGGACGAGAGGCAAAGCGGAGGCGTTGGCGAAGGAAGTCGGCGCGACCGTTTACGACACGTACGAAGAGCTGCTGCAGCAAGACCTGGACGCTGTATGGGTAGCTACACCGGATCATCTGCACGTGGACATCTCCAAGGCGGTGCTCGACTCCGGCAAACACCTGTTTCTGGAAAAAGCGCTAGCCACTTCCGTCAGCGACGGAGCGGAGATCGTAGCGGCAGGCGACCGCCGTCCGGAGCTGAAGGCGATGGTCGGCTATCCGCTGCGCTTCGATCCGCGTTTCCGCAAGATGAAGGAAATCGTCGCTCAGGAAGGCGCAGGCAAGCCGCTGCAAGGCTGGTCGATGCGGACGCATTTCCTCGATCCGAACGCGCGGGTGTATGACAAATACCGCGACCATTACTACGACACGCCAAGCTGGTACTTCGACGACCAGAACGCCAAAGGTCCGGTATTCTCCCATGGCTCCCACGATTACGACCTGCTCATGTGGATGTGCGGCGAAGTCGAGAGCGTGTTCTGCTACGGCGGCACGTACTTGCTGCCTCCGGGCAGCGTAGCGGACGCATTCACCGTCTCGCTGCGTTTCAAGAACGGCGGCATCGGCCAAGTCAGCACGCCTTGGATCACACGCGTCGAGTACGACATGACCGGAGTAGCGACGGAAAATTTGACCGTTATGAACAATAACGGCGAAATTCGCGTCAAATCCGGCAACGAGCCGGAGCAGCGCATCACGTACAGCGAAAATGACATGTGGGTGCAGCTGAATCAGCATTTCATCGACTGCATCCGCTACGACAGGCAGCCGTTGATCTCCCTGCAAGACGGATTGAACGTCATCGCCGTTTCCGAAGCGGCGTACAAATCCCTCAAAGAACGCCGCGAGGTGTTCGTGGAGACCGGAGGAGCGCTCGTATGACCGACTCAACCACAGCCAAAATCAAGCTCGCCTGCATGACCTTGCCCTACATGAAGTACCCGCTCGAGCGCGCGCTTCAAGGCATCAGCGAGGCCGGCTACCGCTACATCGCCTTCGGATTGCCCCATGCCGGAGCGGAAGCGCCTGACGAGCAAGATCCGGAGGCCGTCCACACGCTGCGTCGGCTGTTCGACCGCTACGGCGTAGAGCCGGTCATGCTGGTCAGCACGAACCAGCTGGCGCCGGGTCAGCCGATCGAACGAGCTCAGAAACGGTTCGAGACGGCCAAGGCGCTCGGTATTCCGGAGCTGCTCTGCCTAGGCGTCTGGGGGTACCGTGCCTTCCCGCATGAGCCTTTGCCTGCTGATGAGTTGCAGCAGCTGAACGCCGCCTTCATCGAGAAATACCGGGAAGTGGCCAAGCTCGCCGAGCAATACAATATCGTCGTTACCTTGAAGCCGCACACGGGCAATACGGCGACGGCTGCGATCATAGCTGAGACGATCGCAGCGATCGGATCGCCGTACGTGAGAGTCTGCTATGATCCGGGCAACGTACACTTCTACGAAGGAATCGACCCGGCGAAAGATATGGAGCTGCTTCCCGTTAGTCAAATCACTTCGTTTATAGCCAAAGACCATCAGGGGGAGCGAGCCGAGAACCGATTTCCAATCCCGGGGCGCGGAGATGTGAACTTCCCGTCGATGCTGGGTCAGCTAATCCGAGGCGGCTTCGAAGGCCCTGTCGTTGTGGAGCGGCTCGACGGTCCGGTTCCAGGCGAACAGCCGACTCCGGAGCAGATAGACGGCTTGATCCGGGAAGCGCGCGAGGAGTTGGAGTCGCTGATCGCCGCCGCTCAGAGCACCTAAAGAATGCCAACATGCACGAAGCAGGAATTTTGACGAAAAAGATCGAATGCAATAGGAGAAGGCCGCCGTTGCGCTGCAGCCATATCGAGGACGGCAACGTCTCAGAGTGTGCGAAATGCAGCGGTTGCCGCCTTTTCCTTGCAGCCTAGAATAAAGCGCGGTGTATGGATATGGATGAATCGAATACTCCCAGACGGCGTCATTTTTCCGCTTTTAGTTTCAACCCTGCCCGGGAACGGAGGGGGTTCAAACTAAAGGCGCTTCCTGTTTATAAAAGAATGCTGCTGATTATCGTCGGCTTGTTCTTCGTGCCGTTCCTCGTCCTCTGCGTGTACTGGTACACGGAGGTGACCTCGCTCGTGGAAGAAAAGGCCGTCGACCAGGGACGACAAATCGCTACTTTGACCAATGACCATCTGGACTCGTATTTCAATCAGCTGGAAATCACGACCTCGTCCATATTGACCTCGCCGCTCGTGAAAAGCTTCTTGCAGCTGTCGCCTACCGACGACTTTGACGAATACGCTTTCATGCAGCGCATCTCGAACGAAATCTTCGTCTATATCCTGTCGAACCGGACCGACATCTACAACGTCTCGATCGTGTCCAACAAAGGGCTTGTTGTAAGCAGCTACTCGGACGAAAGTGCGCTGGCCGCCTACAGGAACTACGCCGAACGCAAGATCGCGAACGCGAACTTCACCATCATCGGCATCCGCTGGATCAACAACGTGCCGGTGCTGACGATTACGCGCAACTTGATCAACAGCACGAACTTCAAGTCCGAAGGGCTGCTGATCATCGACCTGACCTACCAGACCATTGCCGAGCAGATCAAGAACATGGCGCTTGGCGGGTCCGGCGAGCTGTGGGTGTTCGACAGCGACGGCAATATTGTCTACTACCCGAACGAAGAGATGCTGGGCCGCAACATGGCGCAGGCGTTCCCGGACATTCCGCTGCAGCCGCACAGCGACAGCTGGATCTCCCCTTCACCCGAAGGGAAGAAGCTGTTCCTGAGCAACACGTTGGACTCCGCGCGCTGGCAAGTGGTGAACCAGGTGCCGCTGACCGAGCTGACGGGCGATATGACCGCGCTGAACACGTTTTCCATGCTCATTATCCTCGTGCTGGCCGCCTTGGCGCTGACAGTGATGGGCGTGCTCCTCCTGCCGCTGACGCGTTCGGTTCAACTGCTGCAGCGTTTGATGAAGAAGGCGGAGATCGGCGATCTCGAGGCGCGAGCTCCCGAAGAGCATCAAACGCTGGAGATTGCCAGCTTGTACCGAAGCTACAACAGCATGGTGAGCGAGATTCGGCGGCTGATCGAGGTCGTGCATTTGTCCGAGATGCGGGAAAAGGATATGGAGATCAAGCAGATTGAATCCAGACTTCTCCTTATGCAATCGCAGATCAACCCGCATTTTCTGTACAATACGCTGGAAGTCGTCAATTCGTACGCCATCGAAGCGGGGGTCAAGCCGGTCAGCAAAATGATCGTCTCCATCGCCAAAATGTTCCGTTACAACATGAACGATCTGATGGGCGTCGTGTCGCTGGCCGAAGAGATGGAGCATTTGAACACGTACCTGATGATTCAGAAGGAACGGTTCCACCATTTGACCATTCAGATCGACTTGGATGAAGAAGCTTTGGCCCAAGCGGTGTCGGTACGGCTTGCGCTGCAGCCGGTGGTGGAGAACAGCTTCAAGCACGGCTACGACAAAGCCGGGATCAAAGCGGAGTACATCGGGTTGTTCGGCAGAGTGGTAGGCGGCTGTTACATCGTGACGGTATCGGACCGGGGCCATGGAATGGACGAGGAGACGATGGTGAAAATGAACACCTGGTTCACCGGGGAAGCGGCTGTCGCGGCAGATCCGGACAAAGAGCCGGCCGCGCAATCGGGAAGCCATATCGGCTTGTGGAACGTGCATACGAGGTTAAGGCTTAGCTTTGGCGAGGATTACGGACTGCGGGTGGCCAAATCGGACAGCGGCGGTACGGATATGGAACTACTATTTCCATTGAGGTGATGCATTTTGTTAAAGGTTCTTATTGCAGACGACGAAGCCCCCATTAAAAGAAGCTTGAGCAAAATCATTGAAATGGAGTTTCCTCAGCTTCAGATCGTTTTCCTGGCGGACGACGGGCGCGAAGCGCTGAAAGGGTGGGAGCAGCATCAGCCGGATCTCGTCATTTCCGATGTAAGGATGCCCGAGATGGACGGCATTCAGCTGTCGCAGGAAATTCGCAGCCGGGGCATGCAGACGGAGATTATTATCATTTCCGGCTACAACGATTACGGCTTGCTGCGGCAGGCGATGCAGAACGGGGTATCCGATTATTTGCTCAAGCCGGTCGATCCCGAGGAAGTGGTCGGAACATTGGGTAAAGTCATCGAGCGACTGGGTGATCGCGCCAGGCAGCTGAACGGCAAAAATCGCTGGCTGTCCGACCGCAAGAAAACGTTGCAAAAGCTGGCCGACGCCATCTGGTATTTGCAGGAGGAGCACATCGAGACGGAAATGAGCGCGATCCGGGGATCGCTGGAGAGCGCCGATTATCCGGCTCCGGTGATGACCGATCTGATCATGCAAGCGTTTACGCTGGTCCATGCGGAGCTCGAGCAACTGAGCGACGGCAAGCTGCAGCTGATGAACTACAAGCCTTTCCAGCGCATCGCCCAATCGCTCGTCCCGTTCGAGGAAATCGACTTGCTGCTGCAGCACATCCTGAGCGACATTCGCGAAATGCGCAATTGGGGCTCGCACCGGCTAATTCGAAGCGCCATTGAGTTCATTGAAGGCGCCTACCACCGCGAATCGCTCTCGCTGACCGAAATTTCCGATTTCGTAGGCATGTCCACGACCTATTTCAGCAAATGCTTCCGCCAAGAAATGGGGGTCAGCTGCACGCAATACATCACGAAGCTGAGGATGCAAAAAGCGGTGGAAATGCTGCACAACCCGACCTACAAAGTATATGAGGTTGCTTATTCGACCGGCTTCAGCGATTATGCCCATTTTGCCAAAGTGTTCAAAAAGACGTTCGATTTCTCCCCATCGGAGTTCCGGGCGAATTTAGGGATTGTCTGAACGCCGGACAACGTGCAAGCCAAAGTCGGAATTGCCCATATTGTTGAAAGAAAAACCATAGTGAGCCGTCATTGAGAGGAGTAGACTGGACATGACCGATACTGTCGGAGCGGGGAACCGAGACGTTCCTGAGAAGCGGAGTCCGAGGCGAGAAGTCCGGGCTTGGCTTGCTTGTCTTCGGAAGAAGGCGTCGCTGCGTTCCGGGTCTAAGTCTGCCAAGGCTGCAAAATTGGCTAAGTGTGTCTTTCTTTTGGCTGGAATGGCGGGGTTGACCGGTTGCTTCGGAGCTGCGCCGAGTCCGGATGCCGATGTCTCCTTCGGTGTGAAACCGTTCGAGCTGACAATTCTGATGCAGGACGGAGCCAACGAATACGCCAAAAACGCTAAACCCGACGACATGTATATGAAGGAGCTTTCCAAGCTGTACAGCAATCATCGCGGGGCGCCTTACAAAATCAACTTTGAAATATTGCGGCATGATGATTATTTCAAGCAGTTGACCGTTCGTTTCGCTTCAGGTGAATTTCCCGACATCATGTGGACCGATGCGATCGGCAATTCCGCGCATCCGACTGCGGCCGAGGACGGGATCTTTCTTGATTTGACGGAGTTGATCAATCAGTATGGACCGAATCTGAAGCGGGACATTCCCGAGTACAGCTGGAAGGATCCCAAGATTTCGAAGGACGGCCGCATTTACGGCTTGCCCAAAATGGCGGCGCTTCCAAACACGACGGTCGATTTTGTCAGGAACGATTGGTTGAAAAAGCTGAATATGGGGCTGCCGCAGTCGCTTCAGGATTATTTGAATTATTTTGAGGCGATCAAAACGCATGATTTGGATGGAAATGGTCAGCTGGATGAGATACCATACGTCGTCCGGGGCAACTTCCAATATTCCACCTCGTTCTTCGGTTACTTCGACGCTTATCCGACGGTCTGGAAGTACCGCGACGGCTTGTTCCAGCCGAACTTGATCCTGCCGGAGATGAAGGACGCGATCTTGTTCTACAAGTTGCTGTATGACAAGGGTTACGTCAACCGGAACATGTTCACGCTTAAGGCGAGCGATTGGGATCAACTGATCCGCACCGGGAAAGCCGGGATGTGGCAGCATCAAGTGCAAGCGTTGATGAACATTTTCGATTCGACCACCCAGACGGAGCTGAACTGGGACATCACGGCACTGGCGGGACCGCGCGACCTGAAGGGCAATGCTTATTTGGTGCCGGAGCAGACGGGTGTGAACGCGGCTTACGTCATTTTCTCGAAGGCGAAGCAGCCGGAGGAGATCATTCGGTTCTTCGACTGGCTGCATAGCGACGATACGGAGAAAAACCGCTTTTTTGCCTATGGCATCAAGGGCCACAATTATATGGAGACTGGCGGCCGCATCACGTACGATCCTCTTGCACGGGTAAACAAGGAGAAGGAAGCGGCGACGTTCTTCCAGGTGATGATCAACCCGACGGGTGACAATCGGCTCTCGCCTCTGCTCGTGCATATGAGCAAAAACGCGGTCAAAGTGGAAGACGCCATCCGGATGGCGCGAACGAATACAATCGATACCGAAAGCCTGTATATGCCGACCCCGTCGGCGATTCGGATCAATCCGGAGCTGGCCTTCTCGGAAAACTCCCTGTTCATGGACATGTTCGCCAAAGTGGTGCTGGGCCGCGAATCGATCGATACCGCCTTCGACAAATTCGTCGCGGACTGGTTGAGACGAGGCGGTCGAGAAGCGATTCAAGAAGCGACGGCTTGGTATGAGCTGGAATATGGCGTGAAAAGCCGATAATACAGGACTCAGAATCGGATTCAACAAGCGGAAGGTAAGGAGACGATCATCATGAACATGGCTCGCATCGGCGTTCTCTTCGAGAGGCGGGCGGCCGAAGCCAAGTGGAAATACGGCTTCAACGCTTTCGAACGGTACATCGGCGAGATGCTGGCGCAAGCAGGGGTCTCCTTCGAGTGGCTCCATTCGGTTCATCATATGCTGGAAGCGGAGTACGACGTCGTCGTGGTGGCGGCGATGGAGGAGACGGCGGCGGCGCTCGATCTGCTCTGGCTGTACGCCTCGCGCGGCGGCACCGTTGTCGCCTTCGCGAGCCTGAACGGCCTCGCGCGCCGGCTCGGCTGCCGCCGCAGGCCGCTGCTCGCCGGCGCGGGCTACGCGCAGCTGCCCGCGCCGTGGCCGGAGCCGCGGCCGCTGCGC
>NZ_BIMA01000109.1 GCF_004000845.1 Paenibacillus koleovorans NBRC 103111 | reverse complement strand
GAACATTTACGACCCTTATTATCGGCGAATCGATCTCCCGGCCGGAGATTTGCATGTATTCGCCCACGACGATCTTTATTATGCCATGGGGGCCAAAGTGCTCGAGATGGCGAACAACAATTTGCAAATTCCGAATATCCGCTACATGAGCTATACCCCAGACGCCCATGTGGGAGTCGGCACTTGCATCGGCACGACGGCTGTGTGGGGAATCGAGGGCGGCTTCATCTCGCCGTCCATCGTCGGCAGCGATATCGGATGCGGCATGCGCGTCCATCTGACCAATTTGCAGGTGGAAGACTTGCAGGAGGTGAAGCTGCGGCGCAAGCTGGTCAAGGCGATCGAGAAGCGGATTCCGGTCGAAAATCATGCCAGGGGTTATTTTTCCGATCTTCGCCTGGAAGACGTGCTGCGGAAAGGGCTCCACGGCTTGCCGAGCAAATACGTGCCGGACGCGTACACCCCGCGCAAAGCGACTTCGCTCACCCATGTGGAGTGCGGCCGATTTCGCTTCGATGAGAGCGAGCTGGACCGCATTCCGGAGCCGATGTGGCATCGCTCGCACCGGCAATTGGGCACGCTGGGCAACGGCAATCATTTTATCGAGATTCAGGCTTTAAGCGTGAACGATGAAAATCGCCAAGTTGCGGAGCGCTGGGGGTTGCGAGACGGGCAGGTCGCTGTCATGATCCATTCCGGCTCCCGCTCTTGGGGAGGCTCGGTCAACCAAATCTGCAGCACGCAGGTGGCCAAGGCGATGAGCCGGCTCGGGCTGGGCACGTCCGATCCCAAGCTTGCCTACGCGCCGCTGGATAGCGAGGCCGGCCAAATGTACCTACATTTGATGTATTCTGCGCTTAACTATGCCGTTGCCAATCGGCACTTGATGGCGTTCGCGGTGCGGGATGCGTTCAAGGAGACGTTCGGCCCGAAGACGGAGTTTAGCACGCTGTATGACCTGATGCACAATTATGCCTGCGAGGAGACGCATGGGGAAGAATCGCTGCTCCTGCATCGCAAAGGGACGACACGCGCGCTGCCGGCCGGCCACCTGGGCAACCCCGAGCCTTACCGGGAGACCGGCCATCCTGCCCTCATTCCCGGTTCGATGGGAACCGCCTCGTATTTGATGGTGGGATCGCCCGAAGGCGCGCGAAACTATCATTCAATTTGCCATGGTGCAGGCCGGGTACGTTCGCGCAATGCGACCAAGCAGCTCGTTTCGGTGGACGAATTTGCTTCCTCCATGAAGATCGGGCAAGAGGACGAAGTCGTGCTGAATCATCGCGCGCTCGAATCGTTGATCGACGAGTCTCCCCAGGCGTACAAAGATGTAGACCAAATCATAGACAGCGTCGTCCAGGCGCGGCTGGCCTCGGTTGTGGCCAAATGCCGCCCGCTGGCGGCGGTGAAAGGAGTTTAACCGTTATTAGTATGACGAATTCAACTTTTTCAAAAGAGCGGCCCTTTATCATTCACACAAACCCGAATCCGGTAGGCCATGCTCCGCTCGACGTTTCGAGCTATTTCAACTATATTTCGACGGTGCAAGCGATCTTGGATTTCTTGAAGGGCCGGTTCGGCTGCGGCTTCCGCTTGTATTATCAAGACGACGGCAACGAGGTGTGGCATGGGCTGGAGCGAGACATTCAAAGCGGGTACGAGGGGATGGAGCATGCGGCCAGTCTGTTCGACCTAGTGGAAACGGATGTGTTCGAATATGCGACCGATGCAGATCCCAAGCAGCCTGGGTATGCGATCCGACCGGCCATCCGGAACAATCTGTTCCTGTATCCGCAGCATCTCGTAGCCCTGGCTCGAGTTCCACGGACCACCCAGCATGGGATCGGCGTGGAGGACTTGATTTTCAGCCACTCGAACGAGGGACTTGTGCGTTTCCTGGAGGAGATGAAGCAGCGCCAGCTGTCCGATCCGAGAATCACAGTGTTCACGGACACCCGCGATGGGCTGGAGCTTACCCGCGAATCCGTTGCGTATGCCGTCAATCGAAGCGATGTGTTCATGGACGAAGAGCTGAAGACGCAAATTTATCGCTCGATCGACGAGTTTTTCTCCAAAGACCGCGCGTTTTTCCAGACCTACGGGATTGCTTACAAACGAGGGATTCTGCTGTACGGCAAACCCGGCAACGGGAAGACAACCTTGGTTAAATCGATCTCGACAACGACCGACGCACCTGTGGCTTATTGGCAGATCACAGAGTATACGAACAGCGGGTCGATCAAGGAAGTATTCGAGACGGCCGCGCATTTGGCGCCGATGGTGCTCGTCATCGAGGATATCGATTCGATTCCGGATTCTTGCCGGTCCTACTTCTTGAACACGCTGGACGGTGTGACGTCGAAGGAGGGCATATATTTGATCGGCACCACGAATTACCCGGAAAAAATCGATCCTGCGCTCATGAACCGGGCCGGCCGGTTTGACCGGGCTTACGAGGTGAAATCGCCGAACGAGTCGCTGCGTCGGGTCTATTTGAGCCATATCGGTATGGAGCGTCTGGCGAACGAGGATGAGCTTGACCGGGCTGCTCGCGGGACGGATGGATTTACGCTGGCTCAGCTTAGCGAGCTTTACGCCTCGGCGGCGCTGCAGATGCATTACGAGCACACTGTAGATCTGGACCGGTTGATTCACGTGATGAAACAAGACCACGCCAAAGGCGGCAGTCGCGAGTGGATAACCGACAGCTCTGCGCGTAAGATGGGGTTTCTATAGGATTTTATGCCGTGTGCATATGCCGCGGAGATGCTTGTGACCACCTATAGAATGCCACGCCGCAAGGCGCGACGATGGAGGCAACGAGTAAAGGTGTCGCGCAACGCAGCACCGCATCAGCCCTGTCCGCCGCCACTCTCCAGCAAGTCCCTCAACAATCGCAAAGCATCCCGCCGAATGCGGAAGTATGTCGCTCGGCTCACATGCAGCTGGTCGGCGGCGGCTTCGGCGGTCAGATGCGCCGCCTCGCTTAGCTGGCGCAACACTTGCTGGTGACGCGGCTCGAGCGGGTAGACGGGCTCGCCCTCCAGCAGCCGGCCAATCACTTCCCGCAGCGCCTCTCCCGTCATGCCGAGCGAGGCGGTGAGCCCGGAAGCCCCGAGCCGCTTGGCGTCTTGGACGAGCGGCAGGGCGGACATGATCGTTTTCTCCGTCACTCCGTTCTCCCGAGCGGCGGCGGGTCGCTGTCCCTCAGGCGAGGCCGATTCCGGCTCCAGCCCCATCAGCTCGAGAATTCGGCCGCCTATATCCGACGCGCGCCAATCCAGCTCGCGAACGAAGGCATGCCGGAACGGGTGGCCGTCCGGGATCCCCTCCAGCGGCCGCATCCGATAGCCGATCCGCTGGAGCACCGTATTGATGCCGTCATAGGTGTTGATCATGACAAACCGCAGCCCGGCGGACCGATGGACGATCGAGTCGGTGAGGATCAGGCCTACCAATTGCGGATAGTCGTAGTACGCGTCTCGGCTCGTGGCGCCGGCGAGCAGATGAAAGTATGTGTCGGCCTGTTCCTGTGGCTGCGAGCGAAGCTTATGAATTTCATCCGGGTAAGCACGCTCCAGCACGCCTGGGAAATGAGCTTCATGAAATTGCGTTGTTTCCCGGTACAGATAGAAGCCGGAGACGAACGCAAGCGGCGCGCCTTGTTTGGAGCGGAACACTCGAATGCTGGCAGAATAGCGGCTTGCTAGCTCTCGAAGGACGGCGAGGTCGGTTTCGATCGAAACGGCGAGGGAAGCTTGCTCCTGCAGGATGCGCAGTAAGTGAGGCAAGTCCCCGGGAGTGAAAGCCTCCAGCTCCATCCGGTCCGGATGCTGCGGGAAGACGGCGACGGTCTCGAGCTGGAACGAGTCCCGGGAGACGGAGAGCAGCATCGCCACGAGTTTGGCCCGTTCGGATTCGCTGCTTCCTTGGAAGTGCCGCACCAATTCACGAATGATTGATCCGCGCATGCTTCGTACCCGTTCCGGATCGCGCTGCGACATCTCTTCGAGCAAGTAGTGGCGCGCCACATCATGCAGCGCCAGCCCGTAGACAGCGGGACGCACGAACGAGAGGCGGCTTAGCTGCAGCAGCCTGCCGGCATCCAGCGGCGTTCGCAGCAGGCGGTTCAACAAGTGAGGCGATGACTGGGGCAAGAGACACAGCACATCCAGCGCCTCCGACAGCTCCGGCGTCGTCACTTCCCGCATGAGCTCCGCCGTAATTCGCATCGAGATCGGCCAGGCATCCGTCCCTGCGAGCTGCAGCTTCTCCGCCGTTAGTGCCAGTGCCAGAGGCAGTCCTTGTGACTCCTCCAGCAGCCGTTCAATCGGCGGCGGCTTGGGCAGCCCGATCCGAAAGCAATATTGAATCAATTCCTGCCTTAGAAAAGGCTGGAGTTCGATATGCCGGACGCGGTTCCGCCAGGCGATGTCGCGCTGCCAAGGCTCGGACAAGTTCGGGCGAGCCACCAGCAGCACGAGCACACCGGTAGCAGGCAACTGGGGGAGAAACCGTTCCCGAAGCCAGCCGTCCAAATGTTGAAGCGCGTCGTAATTATCTATACATAGCACGGTTTTGGTTTGAGCCAGCTCCAGCAGAAGCTCGGAGGCGGACCTTGCCTCTGGCGGCAGCTCTCGGGACGGGTCACTATTTTCGAACAAAGCCTCTACAAACCCGGCCGGCGTTTCCATACAAACGCGCGCGTCGATCCACAAGGCACGCAGCTTGGCCTGCACAGCCATATCGAGCACCCGCATCATGAACGAAGTTTTGCCGATTCCGCCGATGCCGGACACGAACAGCACCTCGGTTTGCGCCTGTTTGCTGCGAATCCACCGATGTACCTGCTCCAGTTCCGCATCCCGCCCTACGAACAATCGGCTGCGCTCTACGACCAGTTTTTCGCTAAGTTTCTCCACGACCGAACCCCTCCTGCCTATTGTTTCGGCATGCGCCGTTGTTCTCCTCTTAGCGGACCGCACCTTCCTGATAAATAATTGAGACTACATTGAGACGTTGCTGAGTGCCGAACCTGCTATCATCGAGAGTAGAGTCCGATTTCAACTGGAGGAACGAAACGTGAAGCTTGCATTGCTGACTTTGGGAACGTTTGGGGATGTGAGGCCGTTTCTGGCGCTGGCATATGGGCTGGAGGAGCGAGGACACCAAGTGACGTTGGCCGGTCCGGAAAATTTTCTCGGTTACGTCACCGAAACCTATAAGAGGCCTTACGCACCGATCGGGCTGAATTCCCAGCAGGTGCTGGAATCCGAGGAAGGGCGCCGGTGGATGGCAGCTGGCGATTCCAAGCAGTTCCTGGAAGCCATGGCCCGAATTACGCATGATAAACGGTTTGCCATCGAACGGGACGTTGCCGCCGCTTGTGCGGATTGCGATCTCATCATCAGCCATCCGTTGCTTCTTTTTTACGCTGCGATCTTATCGGAAAAGTTGAACAAACCGCTAATGCTCGCCAATCCGTTTCCCGTTACGCCTGCCACGAGCGCATTCCCGCATTTCCTGGCTACGACCAAGCCATTGCCGTTCGGCTTCTTGAACAAATTCTCCTATCGGCTGGTCAACCGCGTGTATGAGAAAAGCGTCCGGGGCGACATGAACGAATGGCGCAGCAAGCTGGGCGGTCTCGCTCCGCTTCGGGGCATATTGTACGACAAGCTGGAGCGGCAGGGCGTCCCGATCCTGCAGGCGTTCAGCCGGGAGCTGGTGCCCCCGCCGAACGATTGGAGCAGCCGCGTCTACATCACAGGCGCATGGAAAATTCCTCAACGCTATTTGCCGGAGGAGGAAAAAGCGGCTTTGCCCGACGACCTGAACGCGTGGTTGCAGGAGGGACCGCCGCCGATTTACTTCGGCTTCGGCAGCTTGCCGGTGCTGGAGCCGCGGAAGATGGTGCAGCTGGCGCTCGAGGCGGCCGCTCACGCTGGGACACGTGCGCTGATCGCTTCCGGCTGGTCGGTGCTGGAGCTGGGGGCGGAGCAGCTGCCGAATTCGGTGCGGCTGATCCGGTACGCCAGTCACGAGCAGTTGTTTCCTAGCTGCAGCCTGATCGTGCACCATGGAGGAGCGGGGACGACGCATACGGCTTTGGAGAGCGGCACGCCGTCGATCATCTGTTCCACCTACGCGGATCAACCGTTCTGGGGGGAGCGGGTTGCCGCGCTTGGCGTCGGGGCTCATCTGCCGTTCTCTCGGCTGACGCAGGATCGGTTACTCGAGTCGATTCGCAAGCTCCAGACTTCGGCCGTCCAGCAGCAAGCGCTAGACGTTGCCAGACGGATTCGCATGGAGACCGGGCTGGCCAACGCGTTGGACGTCGTGGAGCGCCATCTTGCCACGGCGCCTGTGTATCGAAACTAGAGCTGATTTGTGAGATCCGATCCTTTGTGGTCGGATTTTTTGACATGTCAGAAAGGTTAATCCTTTACGGAACTGAAGCGTAAAGGGTACGCTTGCTAAGCAAGGTTGAGGTGAGGCAGGACCATAACGCTACGCCATATCTGATCTGGCCCCCAGGCCATCCTTGGCTATTTTGCCGGAATGGGGGAGCCCCTGCGTGGCGAAGCGAAGAAGAAAACGTACTCTAGTCCGATTTTTCCCACTTGCGGAGCCGTTTCCGCAGCCCCCCTTCCGAAAACATCGCTCCAAATCGGCCAATTCGGATTGCGTGGCTTTTCCGGGCGGAGAGGAATTCCCTAGTCCGATTTTTTCGGGAGCAAGGGTACAAGCGCCACGCGCGCGAGAATGCTCTCGCATTGAGTGGATATAGCTCGATCGCGGTCTGCACGACCTCCTCGTTCAGCCGGATGAATAAGATTTTTGTCGAAAACATAGGAAAAATAGGGTAAAATATGGGACGGAAATCATTTCATTCGCCGAGGGGTAGGGCTTCATGCTTATGCTGAGAAACCGGTTAGCGGTTAAGCTTTCCGTCATGATTTTAGGGATCCTGCTGGTTCTGTCGTCCGTCCTGATCTTCATTCAAATCCGCACTACGAAGCAAGCCGGCGATGAAGCGATCGGCCGGATCGGCATGCATGTCGCCGAAGCGTATGCGGGACAGTTCAATACCGTATCCTATGAAACGTTTATGAAGGATCCGCAAGAAACCGATTTGTACTGGAGCATTCGGGATGAAATGAACCGGTACAGGTTGCAGGTAGGCGCCCTATATGTATATACCGTGAAAATAGACAAGCAGGGGCAGCCGATCATTCTGATCGACGGACAGCCGGAAAGCGATAAAAACGCCTCGCCGATCGGAGAAGTGACCGACATGCCGGCGGAAGCGATCGAAGCGGTGCTGCGCGGGGAGTCGGCGAAAACCGGGTTGATCCATAATTCGGAGTATGGGGACTACATTTCGGCGTTCGCTCCTCTGCGCAGCGCGTCCGGTACGATCATCGGGGCGATCGGCATCGATACCGACGTCTCCGTGTCGACTGCGATTCATCGGGAAGTGTTGGCGGACAGCACGCCTTGGTTTGTGGTGATGGGGCTGCTGACTTTGGTCGTGTTCGGGCTGATCGTGCTGTTTCTGACGAGGGCTCTGCGGCCATTGGGGGTTGTTGTCAAAGGGGCCGAAGCGATGGCGAGAGGCGATCTGGCGGAGGCAAAGGCTCAACTTGGCGCAAGGACCGTAAAGTCCAAGGATGAGATCGGACAAGCATATGCGGCGATGAACGGGATGATCGAGCGTCTTGGCGTGACGCTGGGCGATGTCCTTCGCGATATCGGAACGACGGCTCAAAGCCTGGTGCATTCGACGGATCAATTCCGTTCGGAGGCCGATCAGATGCTGCACTTGAACGTGAAGCTGGAGCAGGCGGTGAAGCATTTGGCCGACGGCTCGCAGCAGCAGCGGGTAGGGGCCGAGGAGAGCGCGAGGTCGATGGAGGAAATAACGCTGGCGATCCAGCGGGTGTCCGAAGCATCCGCGCAAGTATCGGTGGCTTCCGATGAGGCGATGCAGACGGCTGAAGAGGGGCGCGACTCGATCCGCTGGCTGAGCAAGCAGGTGGCTTCGATCTCGGATGTGGCGATGCAGACGACCCGCTCCGTCCAGGTGCTGGGTTCGTACATGCAAGAAATCGAGCCGGTGCTGCACTCGATCACGAGCATCGCGGACCAGACGAAGCTGCTGGCGCTGAACGCTTCCATCGAAGCGGCTCGGGCGGGCGAGCACGGCTCGGGCTTCGCCATCGTAGCGGGCGAAGTGCGCAAGCTGGCCGAATCTTCGTCGGAGTCGGCGAAGCATATCACGTCGCTGCTCCAGCATATCCGGCAGGAGTCCGCTATCATCGGCGAACGCATGCAGCAGGGCGGGCAAGAGATGGATAAAGGCACGGCGCTGTCGCAACAGGCGGAACGGATTTTCAGCGAGGCGATGGAACGGTTTGTGGTAGTCAACCAGCAGATCCAGGAAATCTCCGCCGCCACTCAGCAAGTATTGGCCGGGTCGGAGGAAGTGACCGCCTCGGTAGAGCAAAGCGCGCAAATCTCCAGGGTGACCGCCGAGCACACGGTATTCATCCAGACGATGTCGGTCGATCAGTTGGAAGCGGCCAAGCGGATCGCGGAGACGACCGAGCAGCTTAAGAGCCGGAGCAACGGGCTAGAGGCGGCGGTGGAGAAGTTTACTTTGTAAGGAATGAAAGCCCGAGGATCGTTATGATCGCTCGGGTTTTTACTTATGGCCGGGCACTTTAGCAGCTCCCAAGCACCAACCTTTGGCCGACCACCAAGTAGACCCAAATTACCCTACATGGCTCGCCGTCCCACTTTTCACCGACCAAGTAGACCAAATTTTACATTACATCGCCCACCGTGATCTTACTGTCATATTTATCCCATTCTCCTCCATATACTCCAGTAGCATCAATTCCAGGGAGAGGAAATTGGGAGCGATGAGTGAGAGACAAGAAACGAATCCGATCGCCGTTCTGGGGATCGGCACGGCGGTACCGCCTTACCGGCTGGAGCAGGAGGATGCTTCGAACCGGCTCGCGGAGGCGCTCGGTCACTCGGAGGCAGCGCGTTGGGCGAAGCGCATTTTCAAGCACAGCGCGGTCGAGACCCGGTATACGGTGGAACCGAATTTGCTGGAGCCGGCCAGCCGCTGCCGGTATATCCCCGGGGCTGACCGCGCGGACATCCCCCCTACAGCAGATCGAATGCGGATGTACAGGACAGAGGCTGTGCCTCTGGCGTTGGAGGCGGCGCGACGGGCTCTGGCCGCGAGTGGAGTTGCAGCGAAGCGAATTACCCATGTAATAGCGGTGAGCTGTACCGGCCAATTCCTGCCCGGTCTGGACACCGAGCTTGTACATCGGCTGGAGCTCGCTCCCGATACGACGCGCCTCCCGTTGACCTTCGTGGGCTGCGCAGCGGGACTCGCTGCAATCCGGATCGCTAGCGGGATGGCGGAGCGTCAGCCGAACGCGCAAGTGTTAGTCGTCTGCGTAGAGCTCTGCACCTTGCATATCCAGCCTTCCGGAGAGCGAGAAGAGCTGTTGGGGGCTGCTTTGTTCGGCGACGGCGCGTCGGCTTGTGTGGTCGGACGAGCCGGCGGTTCAAGGATAGCCGGGGGATTTGCCATCGGCCGGAGCCGGTCCGTGCTTTTCCCGGAGGGGGATCGCGACATGGTGTGGACGGTGGGAAACGAGGGATTCAATCTCTACCTGTCTCCGCAAATTCCAGAGCTGCTCGCCAAGTACGTGCCGGCGGAGATCGAGCGTTTTCTGGATGGGGAGCCGCTGCCGGAGGGTTGGGCCATTCATCCTGGCGGACGAGCCATCGTCGATACGTTGCAGAGCCTCTACGAGCTGAGCGAAGCGCAAACCCAAGCGAGCCGCAAGGTGCTTCGGCAATACGGCAATATGTCCTCCGTTACGATATTGTTTGTGCTGCAGGAGCTGCTGCAGCAGTGGCGGGCGCAGCAGGAGCAAAAGCGGGCAATCGCGATCGCATTCGGGCCGGGCCTTAGTGTCGAGCTTGTGGAGCTGACCTATTGGCCTGCGCAGTAGGGGAGATCGAGGCGAATGAATGGATTCAAGGCGCTGAGGGAACGGGCGACGGAGCCCGAGTTGATGGATGATGAGGAAGAGCAGGGTCAGGAGCTGCGGGAGGCGTATGCGCATTTGCGCCGCATCAACCGGATCTTCGGGGCCGCCGGGCCGATTCAGTATGGCGTAAAGCGGGTCTGGGAGACAGCGGGGAAGCCGACGCAGCTGTCTATCGTGGATGTAGGCGCAGGCTCCGGCGACGTCAATCGGCGGCTGCTGCGGTGGGCGGACAAACAAGGCGTTCAGTTGACGATCACGTTGGTGGATATTCGCGAGGAAGCCTGCGAAGAGGCTGCGAGGTTTTATGCAGGCGAGGAGCGGATCCGGGTTGTTCGCTGCGATGCTTTCTCCTTGCCGAGCGGCAGCGCGGATTTGATTACGGTTTCGCAGTTTCTGCACCATTTTCCATCGAGGGAGCTGCCTGGCATTGTTCGGCGATTCATGGACGCTTCCCGACTCGGGATCATCATTCACGACATTCACCGTCACCGAATCGCTTGGCTTGCCGTCTGGCTCATGACCCGCCTCCTTTCCCGCAACCGCTATCTTCGAGAGGACGGCCCTCTGTCGGTGGCAAAAGGGTTCCGCAAGCCCGACTGGGAGGCGATTCGAAAGGCATGCGGATGGTCGAGTGCGGCTTACTCGTGGCGGCCTCTGTTCCGTTATGTGTTCTGGGCGATGAAGACGCCGGGTGAAGCCGATGTTTGATGCGGCGATCATCGGAGCGGGTTTGGCCGGGGCTGTTATGGCTTGCGTGCTGGCGCAGCACGGCTGGGACGTGGTGTTGCTCGATCGGAACGTCTTCCCGAAGCACAAAGTATGCGGCGAGTTCCTATCCCCGGAATCGCGGCAGATGCTCGCTTCGCTTGGCTTGTACTCTTTGGTGGAGTCGCTTCATCCGATTGAAATCAAGCAAGTGCGATTGACGGCGGCGAGCGGGGTTTCTCTGGAGCTGCCCCTGCCGGGCACCGCTCTCGGCGTAAGCCGTTTTTTGCTCGATGACCAGTTGCAGCAGGCGGCCGCGGTAAAAGGGGTCAAAGTTCTCGCCGGAACCCCGGTACTCGAGATGGTTCCAGAGCAGGATGGACAAGGGTATCGGTTGGACATTCAGGAGAAAGGCGAGCGGAGAAGCTTGCGAGCGAGGACGGTCATCGGCGCTTGGGGGCGCAACCCGCAAGCAGGCGTCCAGGCGCATGCGAATCGCCCTCGAACGGAGCCTCACCCCCAGGATGCCTGGATTGGGGTGAAGGCTCACTTTGCCGCTGCGGGTCCGGAGCGGGAAAACCGGATTGACATGTACTTCTTCCCCGGCGGCTATGTTGGCGTCTCGCCGGTCGAGGGGGGCCGCCTGAATGTGGCGGCCTTGCTCAGCCGCCGGGCGTTCCAGGCGGCTGGGGGCAGCGTGCCGGGCGCGATCGCCGCGGCACAGCAATGGCAACCGGCGCTGCGCAGCCGGTTGACTGCTTGCAGCCTGCTGTCGGAGACGCAGGCCGCGGTTTCGCCGGTCCGGCTGACTCGGCAGCCGGCGGCTTGGGGCGACATCGCCCATATCGGCGATGCGGCAGCCGTCATCCCGCCGCTCTGCGGAGACGGAATGGCGATGGCGCTGCGCACCGTGGAGCTGTGCGCGCCATGGGTCAACCGTTATTTGAAGAAAACCGTCACACTTAACGAGTGGCGACGGCATTACACCGAAGCGGTGCGGCAAGAATTCGCCGGGCCGCTTCGGTGGGGGAGCTGGGTGCAGCTGGCATCCGCCAATGCCGGCGCCATGTCCTTGCTGCTGCGGCTCGGGCGTTTCGCGCCGCAGCTAGCTTATCGAGTGGTGCAAGCCACCCGCTTGAAACCAATCTAGGTCGTCTGGAGGCCGCTACAGATGGAAAACAGAGTCGTAGTCACAGGTATGGGGTGTATTTCCCCGTTGGGCTTGGATGTGGAGACCACTTGGAAGCAAATGCGGGAAGGCCGGTCTGGCGTAAGGGAGCTGGCACTACCGGATATCGAGCGGTTCCCGGTGCGTCTTGCGGCCCCCGTGCCCGACTTCGACGCCACCCTCTACTTGGATCGGAAGGAAGCGAGACGGATGGACCGGTTCACGCAGTTCGCCGTCGCCTCCGCCCTACAGGCGGCTTCCGACGGCGATCTCCGCATCGGAGTCAATGCGGATCCGGAACGGACAGGCGTCTGGATCGGCAGCGGCGTTGGCGGCATCATGACCTTCGAGAGCGGGATGAAGGATGCGTTGGACCATGACTACCGACGCATTTCCCCGTTCAGCCTGACGATGTTCATCGCCAATATGGCGGCGAGCCATACGGCGATGAAGCTCGGGGCGGAAGGCGTGACCGGCTGCACCACGACGGCCTGCTCATCCGGTTCGAACGCGATCGGCGAGGCGATCCGGGTCATACAGCGCGGAGACGCCGACGTGATGCTCGCCGGCGGGGCGGAAGCGCCGATCTGCCGCATCGGCATCGCTTCCTTTGCGGCGATGCAGGCTTTGTCCCGCAACTCCGACCCGGCCACCGCTTGCCGCCCTTTCGATCGGGGGCGTGACGGCTTCGTGATGGGGGAGGGCGCCGGTGTGCTCGTGCTGGAGTCGCTTGAACACGCGAGAGCTCGTGGAGCGCGCATTTATGCGGAATGCTTCGGGTACGGAGCGAGCTGCGACAATTACCACATCAGCACGCCGCGGCCCGACGGCCACAGCTGGGCCAGGGCGATGCAGCAAGCATTGAAGGATGCGGGAATGGCGCCGGAGGACATCCAGTACATCAACGCGCACGGGACAAGCACCGTGTTCAATGATTTGACGGAAACCCGTGCGATCAAGGCGGCCTTCGGCTCGCACGCTCATCGGATCGCCATCAGCTCGACCAAGTCGATGACCGGTCATCTGCTCGGCGCTTCCGGCGCGCTGGAGGCGATCGTATCGATTCTGAGCATCCGCGATCAAGTGATTCCCCCGACGATCGGATTGGCGCTTCCTGACGAAGAGCTGGATTTGGACTACACCCCGAATGAAGCGAGGCGGACCCGGGTCGATGCCGCGATGTCGAACACCTTTGCGTTCGGAGGCCATAATGCCGTTCTTATTTTTGGAAGCGCACGAGACGATTCATAGGGGGAGAACGGTCCGATGCTGCTGCTGCGGATGCTAGCCGCTGTCTCGATTCGAAAGGCAAAGGCGGTCGTGCTCGTTTGGATCGTCTTTTTATTTGTGTTCGGGTTGCTCGCCCCCAGGCTGCCGTCCGTCCTTCAGGATCACGGCTTGAGGAGCACGGAGGGATCTTACGCGCAAGTGCAGCGGATTTTGTCCCAGTCGTTGCCGGTTTCGGAGCATCCTGTCCTTCTGCTGTTCGAGAATCGGCAAGGGCTCGGGCGAGCTGAGTTTCATCGTGCCATTGAGGCTGCCCTAACGGCGGTGCGCGACATCGATGGGGTCCTTAGTATCGTTTCCCCGTTAGCAAGTCCAGGCATGGAAAATGGACATTTTGCCTACGCCCAGCTGCATTTTGGGCAAGAGGCTTCCCGTATGGAGCCCGTTATCCGCGAGGTGAAACGACGGCTTCCCGTTGACGCCTCGATTTCGGTGCAAGTGACCGGCAAGTCCGTCGTCCAGCAAGATGTCAATGCCATCAGCCACCGGGATTTGAAGCGCGCGGAGTGGATCGGGCTACCCGTCGCTTTTCTTTTGCTATGGATGGCGTTCGGGAGCTTGTGGTCCGCCTTGATTCCGGTTCTGGTCGGGTGGATCGCGGTGATCGGGTCGATGGGCATTTTGTATGCGATGGGCAACTGGATGGAGCTGTCTGTTTTTGTGTTGAGCGTAATTCCGATGGTCGGGCTTGCGCTTTGTTTGGATTTTGCCCTGATGCTGGTGAGCCGGTTCCGCGAGGAGCTCTATTACAGCCCGGTCGAGCAAGCGATCATGGCGTCGATGAGGGCGGCGGGGAGGGCTGTGCTGTTCTCGGCGGGAAGCGTGTTTCTGTGTCTGGCCGCCATGCTGCTGATCCGGATGCCGATGTTCCAATCGATTGCGGTTGGAGCGATGACGGTGCTGGCGGTTTCCGTCTTGGCTTCGCTTACGCTCGTGCCGGCTTTATTGACGTTAGTTGGCCATCGTCTGCAGCCTTCGTCCGGGCTGATTCGCCTAGGCTCTTCCTCCTTTTCGAAGCGGTTGAGTGCTTGGCACTCCATAGCGAAGATTGTGGGGCGGAGGCCGGTGCTGATTTGTGTGCTGACCTCGCTTTTTCTCCTAGGCTGCCTGACCTCTTTGCTCCAAATGAAGCTGGCGATTCCGGACGCCGTCTCCTTGCCGGCCGGTGTGGAATCCCGGGAAGCGGCGGTGCGGCTCGATGGGCATTTCTCCCCCGCCGTCACGTCACCCGTTATCATTGTGGCGGAAGGAGATCAGCTCGACCTCGTCCAAAGCCTGAGGCTGGACCCCGAGGTTGCGGACGTGGGGCTGCGGCCTTTGCCGGGAGACGGGCGGATGTTGATTACGGTTGTCTTGCGCAGCGGTCCTGCATCTCCGGAAGCCAGAGCCTGGATCGAGCGGCTGGAGCGGCAGACGGAATCGCGGCCGATGCTGATCGGCGGGGAAGCCATGAACCAGAAGGAAGTGTTTGACGCCCTATATCAAAAGCTGCCTCAGGTGCTGTTCGCGATCGTCGTGTCCAACTTCCTCATCCTGTTCGTGGCTTTCCGCTCGCTGCTGCTTGCCGTGAAGACGCTGCTCATGAATTTTCTCAGCATCGGCGCCGCTTTCGGTCTGTTGGCCTGGATCGCGCAGGAGGGACATTTCGGGCTGGAGCCGACGCCGGTGGCGCTGATGATCCCGGTATTCATTTTCGGCTTGGCATTCGGGATCAGCATGGACTACGGGGTGTTCCTCATTGCCAGAATCCGCGAGCTGTACCGGGCGACCGGCGACCACGACTATGCGGTGCAGGAGGGACTCGCTTTGACGGGACGGGTCATCACCTCGGCGGCCGCGATCATGATTGCGGTGACGGTGCCCTTCGCTTTCGGTGGCGTGTCCGGTGTGCGGCAGCTGGGCATCGGCATCGCGGCGGCGATTCTGATCGATGCGACCGTGGTGCGGCTGCTGCTCGTCCCTTCGCTGATGAAGCTGCTGGGGAGGTGGAACTGGTGGCCTTCGAAATGATTAATTACTTGACCGACGCCGCCACGGGGTGCACAAACAAGGGATTCCAGCAACACAGTCGCGTTGATCAGGCACAAATGGACGCATCCCACTAGGTAACCTTGCTCTGTAGTCCGAAAAAACCCACTTGGAGAAGGGGCAGCGCTCGGAATAGCGCTCTAGTCCGATTTTGCCGAATTGGAGCGGTGCTTTTCCGAGGGGACCCTCTAAACAGGCTCTGCAAGTGGGCGAATTCGGACTGCAGAGCAATTTCCTGTACAGGGGTGCTCTCCAGTCAGGAAAAGTCGGACTACATCGCTCGTCTCGCATGCGCCACGCTCCGCTCAAGATGGTCCCGCAGCGGCGGATGGATTTGCCGAGAATTGGCATGCTAGGAATATACTACGTTGAGGCAAGCCGGGTTTAGCTCGAACCCCAACAACATCCCGCCTCAGGATGGCCGGTTTCCGGAGCGGGAATGACATCAAGAGTAGAGCGAGGAGGTTAGTATCGGCATGTTTAGGTGGATAAAGTGGATTATGGCGTCGATCGCGGCATTGCTGCTTTTATTGGGAGGAGGCGGGCTGCAAGCGGAAGAGGCGGCGCCGTTTTTTCACAGGGAGCCGGAGCTGCAGGCGGCGTTTGTGAGAAAAGGAGATCTGTGGATCAAGACGGGGCGAAACGAGAAAAAGGTGACCGAAACAGGCGGTGTGCTGAATCCGAAATGGTCGGCTGACGCGCAATGGATCGCCTACACGAAGGGGGAGGAGCAGCGCGAGCTCTGGCTGCTTCACGTACCGACCGGGAAAAACACGCGTGTGACGGAAAGCAGCGACATCAACTTCCAGTGGGCGCCAGACCGGGCGGAGCTGGCTTACCAGACCGAGCAGCAACTGCTGCGGGTGCCGGTGGGGTCCAGCGAGCCGGAGACGCCGGTGAAAGTCGCCGACGCGATCGGCAACTTCTCCTGGCTGCCGGATGGCCGCGGGTTCGTCGCTTCATCGGCAGCCAAGCTCCAGAACGGCTGGGCGCCGATGAGCATCGTGAAGCTATCGCTTGCAGGCGAGTCGGAGACGCTGTATGTGCTGCCCAAGCCGTCGAACGAATTTCTGGCCGTGGCGACGAGCGGCTTCAAGTGGTCGGCCAGCGGGCGCTGGATGGCTTTCCTGGCCAAGCCAACCGCCTCGCTGTCGGCGGACAGCAATGTCCTGTGCCTCCTGTCAGCGGACGGCAAGGTGTTCCAGAAGGTGGACCAGATGGTGAACAACGAGCAGTGGATCCAGTGGAGTCCGGAAGGGGACAAGCTGGCCTACATCGGTGGACCGGGCCGAGAAGCGACTTCCAACAAGCACCTGAAGGTGGTCGCCGTACCGGATGGCAAGGCAGTTCCTTACACGCCGAGCGGCTATGTGGACCAGGGTCTCACTTGGCAAGGAACCGAGCGGATCATCGTCTCGAGAGCGAAGGAGATGAAAGCTCCAACCGATGGTGAAGCGGAACCCGAAACGCGGCAGAAGCCGTTCCCTTCGCTGGTCGGTGTCAAGCTGGAGGGAGGCAAGGACTATCCGGTGACATTACCGTCCACGGAGTACGGCGATTACCAGCCGCAGTCTCTTCCCTCGAAGCAGCTTGTTTGGGTCATGTCGGATCGCTCTTACACTTCTCATGTGATGACGTCCGGTCCCGACGGGAAGCATGCGTTCGTCTGGATCGAGAACATCGATCTAGGCGCCAACTATTACGAGCAGTGGCATTGGAACCTGGTACTTGCGGTGGTGGGGTCGCGGTAATAGAAAGCGCCGCCGTTTACGGAAGTAGACGATGGCGCTTTTGTGCTTGTGGTCCTGTGGTGATGGTTAAGGTCCGGTGAGCGAGAAAATAAGGTGATGGCGTATCGTTATTCGGCTGAGATTCAGTAATTGGCGGAAATTAAGGTGATGGCGTATCGTTATTTGCTCGGAATCTGACCAAACTGACTAGTTTTGAGCAAAATAAGATGATCTCGTATCGCTTTTTGTGGTGCAGGACCGAGTTTGATGCAAATAAGGTGATCTCATAACGCTAACTCAACCCCTTACAGCACCACATACCCCGCCGACGCATAAGCCCGCTCCGTGAACCGGACGACCTGCAGGGCGAACTCACCCGACACCTGCACCTCCGAACGGCCGAGGATGGCGTCGATAAAGCTCTTGTCCTGGTTCGTGATGCGGGGCGGCAGCAGCGGCGTGATCGGGTCTTCGCCCAAGCGGCGGAGCGTGATTTTCCCGTTATCGTAGAAAATCCCGCCGTTCTCGCCGCAGAACACATACGTCTCGTTCCAGCATGGCGCCCAGCCGACCAGATTGAGTCCGGCCTGCACATTGCCCTCAAAAAGAACCGTCGTATACGAATCAATCTCGACCGCCGTGCCGTGCCGGGAGAGGCGGGTGCTGATCTCCAGCGGCCGCAGGCCGGTCGTCCAGAGCAGGACGTCGATAATGTGGCTGCCGGAATCCATCATGAAGCCGCCTCCGGACAGAGCCGGGTTCGCGCGCCAGGTGCCTTCGGTAAGTTGCCGCCAATTCTGGTAGAGCGAGGCGGTGACGGAGGTCAGCGGGCCGATGTCTCCATTGCGGATCGCGTCGCGTATGTAAACAAACTCAGGCTGAAAATGGCGCTGATAGCTGACTTGCATCACTTTGCCGGCTTGGCGGGCCAGCTCGATCAGCGACTCGGCCTCGGCGGACGAGCACGTCATCGGCTTCTCGATCAGCACGTGCAGTCCGCTGCGCAGCGCGCTCGCGGCTTGCTCGTAATGAAGCGTGTGCGGCGAGCAGAGGACGACGGCGTCCAGCTCGGTCTGCTCCAGCATCTCGCGATAATCCGCGAATGTCGACGCTCCCTGGAGCCCGAATGCTTCGATGAATTTGGTCCGATTGTCCGGACTCGGATCGGCGAGCGCCGTAATGGCGACTCCCTCCAGCTCGGACAGCTGCCGGCCATGCCAGTGCGCGATACCTCCGGTCCCGATCATGCCTACGCGAATGTTCGTCATCCTAACGTCCCCTTAGATTCGAATGGTGGAAACGAGCGGGCGTTGTTACGACGCGGAATGATGCCGGCTCGCTTAGCCTCATTATACTCATTTGCTTAATTCAGCGAAATGTAGTATAGTTAGATTAATGAAATCGTGACCTAATTCACATAGCGTAGAGGGTTATTATTTTTGGGATACAATAACCTTGTACGATGTGTGAATTTTTTATTTCATGTATGGAATAAGAAGCATGTCTGACTAACCAATAAGGTGGTAATGAACAATGGAAACAGGAACAGTGAAATGGTTTAACGCAGAGAAGGGCTTCGGCTTCATCGAAGTGGAAGGCGGCAAAGACGTATTCGTACACTTCAGTGCGATCGTGGGCGACGGATTCAAATCGTTGGACGAAGGCCAACGCGTAGAATTCAACATCGTGCAAGGCAACCGCGGACCGCAAGCCGAGAATGTAGTTAAGCTGTAAGAAGAAAATGATGCCCCGAACTTATCGGTTTGGGGCATTCTTTCTATCGCCCGACGACTCCAGACTGGGAAAGAGGGATGGCGCTTGTATTATTCAAAGAAAAGGCCGCTTGAAGAGGTACATGAAGTACTGACTTCCATATGGGCTTGTCCTGCACCGGCATGCAAAGGGTGGATGAGGGACAACTTTACATTTTCCAACGCCCCCGTATGCCCCCATTGCAAGTCCGTGATGGTGAAAACCGAAAGAATGCTGGCCACGCTCGTGAATACGAGCCCCAACCAGCTAAAACAATAAAACGACACGAACTCAGCGGCAGCCCCGGACACTTGTCCAGGACTGCCGCTTTTTGCTTTACACCCCAGGCGCCTTCTTGGACTTGGTGCAGGTCAAGCTGTACCGCTGTCCGTAATGCTTCGCATAGCGAACGATTTTGCGGATGATCGCCGGGTCCGCCAGCTTGGTGAACGGGCATGGATCGGGCCGCGTGTTGACCTCGAGAATCCACAGCCGGAGGTCCCAATCTACGGCGACGTCGAGCCCGAGCTCCTTGAGCGTCGGATAGGACCGGCTGAGCTGGGCGGCGGTCCATCGGCCGAGCTGATTCATGTCCTCGAGCAGTCGGGAGGTATGCGTTTTGCCAGAGACGGGCTCCAGGAGCATGGCCGGGTCGAAAATAGTGCCGCCCTGGCTGCCATTGGTGACGATCTTGTTCGGGTGCGCGACCCGCGCGGCCGTACCGGTGCATTCCCAAGCGCCGTCCGGATTCACCTGCACCATGATGCGAAAATCGTAAGGCCGCTGCTCATGCTGAAGCACATGAATGCCTTGCTGGATCAAGTAGCCTCGGCTCCCGATCCGGCGAGAGAGAGAGGCGTACAGCTCCTCAGCCGTCCCGAAAGTTCTCGTCTGCTCCCGCAGCTGGTAACGATACCCGTCGACCAGCCTCTCCGCTTTCATCACGCCGTTGCCCTGACAACCCGCATCCGGCTTCACGTATACCATTCCGTATTGTTTCAGCATGGCGCGCAGCCGCTCGCGATTGAATCTTCGAGTTGCCGGGATGTGCTTGGCCAACTCGGCGTGCTGCAGCAGCAGGTCGGTTTTGGCCATTTTGCTTGCGACGGTGGTGATGCGTTGGCGACCCAGATTATTCATGCCGTTAAATGCCCTCTTTTCCGAGAAATAGCAAGTTCTTCCGCCTTATGCCCATCTTATGGACGGCTGTCGCAATTGGTGAGTCGAAATTCACGGCGAGCCGAACCGGTTATAGGCGACTGTCATATGGTATAAGAGCAATGGAGGACTCGAGGACGAAGGCGAGGGGGAAGGCGCACGATGTCAGGCTGGTTGAGCGATTTGCTGGAGAGGCGGAGGGAGCAATTCCCGTGGTATGAGGAGTGGTCGGCCCGGCGAGGGGTTACGATTGGGGAAACAAGCACGCTCGAGGAGCTGCCGCTGATCACAGCCCCGGTATTGGAGGCTTATTATTACACCGACAGCAATCCGCTCGCCGGACAGGAGGGGCTGAACCGCTATCGCACATCGGGTACCAGCTCCGGCAGGCGCAAGACGATCTTCTACTCGCCGGCCGATGAGGAGGCGTACCTGAGGGTCAAGCTGGATGTGTATCGGACCATTCTAGGGGGCGAGGACGGCATTACGATACCCTATCGGACGGCGCTGTCGGATGTAGGGACCGGCCATGCAGAGGCGACGGCCGTCGCCGTGTTCCGCGAGCTCGGGATGGAGGTCCGGTCGCTGTCCTTTCAAGAGCCGATCGAGAGGCATATTGAGCGGCTTGTTGCCTTTCGGCCGGAAGTGCTGTACACGATGCCCTCGATTCTGGAGCGAATCCTGCTGGCCTCCCCCGAAACTGCCTCCGCTTATGGCATTCGGCATGTCATCCTGGTAGGCGAGATCGCGTCTCCCGGCTGGATGCAGAGGGCGGCTGAACGGCTCGGCATAACCGCCGACAACATCACGGATACGTACGGCTCCATCGAGATCGGCACGATCGCTTATTTGGACCACCGGCTTGGACGCTACCTGTTCACGGAAGGGATTGTGGCGGAAGGGATTGGCGCGGAGCAGATCAGCTGGGAGTTTGACCGGCTTACGGATCCTTTGGAGCAAGTGCTGGTGCTCACCTCGACGGTGCGGGAAACGTTTCCTGCGCTGCGGTTTGTGACCTATGACGTCGTGCGGGATTTGCGGCCTGTGGAGGTCGACGGAGTGCAGAGGATGAGCTTCCAGAGCATTGCGAAACGAATCGGGGCTGAGCTCAAGCACGGAGAAAAAATCAGCCTCTACGATATCGAAGAAGCGGTGTTCCGCCATGTGGAAGGGGCGCATATCCGCGTGGTCGTGCAGGGGCGGGCGCTAGGCGTGCATGTGGATGTGCCCGGGGCCAGGCTGGAGCCGGCATTGCTGGAGCGGATACGCGACGAAATCGAGCACCGCATCCCGGAGATCGGGATGATGATTCGAGCGGGCATTCTGGACCGCATTCGGCTGTATAGCGGGAAAATTGACGACACCCAGTTCCATGGAGCGGTGAAAAGCAAAAAAATCATTTACGGCCTAAAGGAAGGATCGGAATGAAGCTTGAGGGTGGAATTGCGCGAGCGATCGGAGGGACGCCGCTTATCCGGCTGGAGCAGCTGTTCCGGGAGGAGCCGTTCCAAGTATACGGCAAGCTGGAGTGGATGAATCCGGGCGGCAGCTCCAAGGATCGCCCGGCTCTGGTGATGCTCCGGGAGGCGATCCGGCGCGGGGACCTTACAAGCGAGAGCGTCGTCATCGAGTCCAGCTCCGGCAACCTCGCGATCAGCTTGGCGCAGCTGTGCCGCTATCTTGGGCTGCGTTTCATCTGTGTGGTCGATCCGCGGACGACGGAGCAGCATATTCGCATCATTCGCAGCTTCCATGGCGAGGTCGATCTCGTGGAGGTGCCGGATGCGGAGACGGGGGAATATTTGCCGGCGAGAATCCGGCGCGTGCAGGAGCTGGTCGCTTCCATCCCTCATGCTTACTGGACGAACCAGTACGGCAATCCGGACAATGCGTTGGCTCATGAGACGATGACGATGGCGGAGATCGGGGAGCAGCTGGGGCCGATCGACTACTTGTTCTGCGGCGTCAGCTCGTGCGGGACGATTCGGGGCTGCGCGGATTATGTGCGCAGGCAAGGCTGGGCTACCCGCATCGTGGCGGTCGATGCGGCGGGCAGTGTGCTGTTCGGCGGGGAGAAGGGGCCGCGGAAATTTCCGGGGCTCGGCGCGGCGATCACGCCGGGGCTGTATCGGTCGGACGCGGCCGACCGGGTGGTGAAGGTGTCGGACGCGGACTGCGTCCGGGGCTGCCGCGACCTGGTACGGCAGGAGGCGATTCTAGCCGGCGCCTCGTCGGGCGGCGTAATTGCCGCGGTCAGCCGGCTGCGTGCGGAGATCCCGGCTGGGGCGGTCTGCGTCGCGCTGCTGCCGGACCGGGGCGAGCGGTATTTGTCTACCGTATTCCATGACGCCTGGGTGGAACGGGAGCTCGGCTATCGGGCGGAATCGGCACAGGAGCAGGAGCAGGCGCATGTGCAGGGGGAGTAGCGGATGCTGTATTTGAACGACAGTCATGTCGAAGCTTTGGGGACGGATTGGGAGCAGCTGGTGTCGCTCATCGAGGATGTAGTGCGGGCTGACGATCGGGGAGAGTGCGTGCACCCGCTGAAGCCTTATCTGCGGTTTGGCGGCGCGGCGGCCAACCGGATCATTGCCATGCCTGCCTATGTAGGCGGGGCGGTGGAGACGGCGGGCCTGAAGTGGATCGCCAGCTTCCCCGGCAATCGTCGGCTCGGCTTGCCGCGGGCGCACAACGCGATCGTCCTCAACCGGCCCGATACCGGCGAGCCGATCGCCTTCCTGCACAGCGGCCGGCTGAACGGGCTGCGCACGGCGGCGGTGAGCGGCGCGATGCTGCGCGCGTTCATGGCGTCGCGGCGCGCGGGTGAGGGTGAGCCACCGCTACGGCTCGGCATTATCGGCTGGGGGCCGATCGGCCGCCTCCATCTCGACATGTGCGCCGCCTTGCTAGGCGACCGTCTCGGGCAGGTCATGCTGCATGACCTGCAAGGGGTGGACCCGGCCACAGTGCCTCCAGGCCTGCGGGACCGCACCGTCATTGTCGACGACTGGCGCCCGCTGTACCGGGCGTCCAACGTGACGGCGACTTGCACCGTCTCGGCGGCCCGCTACATCGACGAGCCGCCACCCGCCGGCGCGCTGCTGCTCAACGTCTCGCTGCGCGATTACGAGCCGACGAGCATCGCGCACGCGAAGCCCGCCGCCGTCGTCGTCGTGGACGATTGGCGGGAAGTATGCCGCGAGAACACGGACATCGAGCAGCTGCAGCTTCGGCACGGACTTGGCGAGTCGGATGTACGGACGTTGGCCGATGTGGTTTGTCGGCAAGCTTTGGCTGGGGGAGGTTCGGAAGGGGAGACGGTTTTTTTCAGTCCAATGGGGCTGGGTATCTTCGACATTGCCGTGGCGGAGACGTATCGGCGGAAGGCGCTGGAAAGAGGAGTAGGCGTCTTGCTGGACTGAAAGAGCGGGACGAACAAAACCCCTGGCAGGAGGCACGATTCGGTGGCTTCCGGGCTGGGGTTTCGCTTTTCTATGACATCTTCGATTACAGGGCTCTCATTCGATTGTTTCTCGGGTTGTTCTCGACCTCCGCCAAACCAAGCGCTTCCATAAGCGGAGGGATGTACATGCCGAAACGCCCGCGGAACCCTTTTTTCAAGCCATACCAGCCTCCTACCGGGTTGTCGGAAGCGCGTCCCCATGCTTCGACCGTCCCATCCTTGGCGGGCTTCTGCTCGTCGGCGCTGCCCAGCTCCATCCAGTCCCCATGCGCCTTCAGCATCGTATGCAAGTCTTCTATACAGCGATAATCATAGTGCAGCACGGTTTTGCCGACCGTACAGACCAGAATGGCTTTGCCGTCCTTTTCATCCTTGTACATTTCAAAGTCGGAGGTCTGAGGAGGAGTCTTGAGCTTCCACGGATTCGGTTTCGTTCCCAGTTCGGATGACATGTTCGATTGGCTCCTTTGGTTTCATTAGCTCTATAAGTACA
>NZ_BIMA01000108.1 GCF_004000845.1 Paenibacillus koleovorans NBRC 103111 | reverse complement strand
CCCAACTGCAATCAAGGGCAGTAAACAAAAATAATACACACTAAATAACATGAAAACTCCTGTGTTATTTATATATTGTGTCATAAATAATTATATGGTATATATTATATAGTGATTTAATGGGGAGGATATGGAAATGACGGTAATCGGAATTAGCGGCATGGGGAGAATCGGGAGGTTGTTGCTGCGCAGAGCGTTCTCGACAGATACGGAAACGGTGCTCAAGGAGGGGCGACTGCTCGGGGAACAGATCAAGGCGATCAACATCATTCACCCTGCGGAGACGATTGCGCATTTGCTGAAGTATGACAGCGTGCATGGCGTTTGGGACGCTGCTATCCTAGTAAAAGACGGTCAGCTCGTCATTAACGGACATGCCATTCGACTATTCGGCGAGCGGGAGCCGGAGCGGATCCCGTGGGCGGAAGCGGGCGTGGAGGTTGTGTTGGACGCGACGGGGAAATTCAATGATCGTGTTGGAGCGAGCAGGCATCTGCAGGGTGGAGCAAAAACAGTCATCTTAACGGCTCCCGGCAAGCAAATGGATTTGACGGTTGTCATGGGCGTGAACGACGCCAACTATGACCCGGATAGCCATCGGCTGCTGTCCGCGGCGTCTTGCACGACGAATTGCTTGGCACCGGTACTGCATATTCTCGATGAGAGCTTCCTAGTGAAGCAGGGCTGGATGACGACGATCCATTCTTATACGAACGATCAGAACCATCTGGACAACCCGCATAGCGACTTGAGGCGGGCAAGAGCTTGCGCCCAATCGATCGTCCCGACGACGACCGGTGCAGGCAAAGCGCTGACGGATGTACTTCCTCATCTGGCTCCTCATGTGCAAGGCATCTCGATTCGAGTGCCGACACCGAATGTGTCGTTAATCGACCTGACCGTGGAGACGGAATGTCAAGCGACAGTGGAAGAAGTAAAAGCTGCGTTCAAGCTAGCGGCGGCAGGCCCGCTGTCCCGATATATCGGCTATACGGAGGAGCCGCTAGTGTCCGTCGACTTCACCGGAACGACGCGGTCCGCCTGGATTGACGGTTTATCCGTCTCGGCAAGCGGCCAACAGATCAAAGTGTTGGCGTGGTACGATAATGAGTGGGCATACAGCTGTCGGGTGCTCGATCTGACCCAACTTGTGCTAGAGCGGCTGGCTGAGAGCAGCCGGCAGCCAAGCGGGGTCGACTCCCTACACTAGACGGCTGGCTGCGAGTTCATGACGGCATACAAAAACGCCGCCCTCCATCGGGCGGCGTTTTTTCGCACTAAACTACTCTTTTTTCTCCGAATCCCGGCTTTTGTGGAACCCCTTGTGGTTCAACATATGCTTCAGATGATCCGGCAAATGCTGCTTCATCTTCTCGGCTTTTTCGGCCGTCCATTTGCCGGACTGAACCGCTTCGTCGATTTTTTTCATCCGGTCGGCCAGCAGCTTGCTCGTCAGATCCGTTTCCTCGATGCCTTTCGCCTTCGCGACTTCGACAATGCTCTTGCCGGCCTTCAGCTCTTTCTTGAGCGCATCCGGCGCAATTCCGATAATGCCCGCCGCGTCCGTGATCAGCTTCATGGCGTGATGATGCATGCGCGCATGCTTGCGCTTGGCCGGATCGATATCGGAATCGGCGTCTGAGTCCGGTTGGACTTGTCCTTCCGCCGCGTCGGGCTGCAGGATGGAGTCGGCAGCAGCGGTAACGTTCCACGCTGCGGATGCGGAGGCGGCAACGGAAGCCGAAGCGACCATCGCCGGAACGGTCAGGCTAAGCCCGATCGCAGCCGCGAGTGTTAACAATCGTAGGGTCCACTTGTTCATGGAGATGGCACCGCCTTTTCATGGGAATGGGAAAGCTCACCTGTAGTATGCGCAGCTTTCATCCCAAATATAGGCGATCTTCCCAATCCGTTCCGAAGCGCCCTCAGAGCGCCATTCGGTACAGCGGCATAACCGTCTCGAACGTTGACTCCAGCAAACCCTCCAGCGCCTTCGGATCGTTCAGTCGGGCGTCGTCCCGTTTCAGTTCGATGCCGCACAGCAGCTCTGCCTTTTTCACTGTACGCAGCCTTTCCAGAAGCGCCTTCAGCTGCTCGTCCGACAAGTCCCGACCGAGCGTAAAAGACGGATCCATATGATCGCCCGACCAGAAGTAGCCGTCCGGGATGCGTTTGCGGATGTCAGCCAACTGATCGATGGCGTGTTCGGCGAACGCCACTTTACGGTCGCATTCGTAGATGATGGCGAACTGGATGAACAGATGCGTCGACCACAAACCTAGTTGAAAATGAGGGAGCGCCTTGTAGCCTCTTTTGCTGCTGGACCAGGCGACCCAAGTATCCTGAGGCGGATGAACCGATCGGCGAGCATGTTTGGCCACATGGGGGAACATCGGCTCGCCGCAGGCGGCGGACAGCCAAGGGACCAGCGAATCGCCGATCTGGTGAAGCTTCGGGCGTACGCGTTCGATCAACGCCTTCATACGGGGCTCGAGGCCCGGGATGGTGAATACATCGAAATCTTGCGATTGAAAGGTAGGCATCGATGCCATCGTTCTCATTTCCTCCTAGTCGACCTGCAAATCCAAGTGACTATTACGGTACACGATTTTCAGGAGGTTGGCAATCTGCGTGCATGCAAACCCGCTCTGTACGCGGGACGAGGCGATAAGCTATAATGGGAGACAAATCGCGCGAGAAAGCAAAAGCTGGAAGATTCGCGCACCAGGACGATAGAAGGAGAGTACGAGCCGATGAGGAAATGGCGGGCAGGGAAAAGCATGGCGCTGGCGTTGGCGATGGGGGGGTGCTTCGCGGCGGGGGCATATGCGGAGGATGCGCTGATCAAGGTAGAGGCGTACCTGCGTCCGGATTTTACGATCAAAGTAAATGGGCAAGCCGTAGCTTTGGAGGATGGTCTACCCCCGCTCATCTATAATGACCGCGGCTACTTGCCGATAAAAAGCTTGGGCACGCTGCTAGGAGCCAATATCGGCTGGGACGAAGCGACGAAATCGATCCTGGTCGTGCCGGCGGCAACGTCAGGCGGTCCAGGCCCGAATCCGGGGACAGGCATAGGCAAGGAAATGAAGCTCAGGACACTGGTCAAGTATGAGCTCATTTATCAAAATGTAAAATACCCGGTGCTCGCTTCATTCGAACAGTCGGGTGGAGCCTATATGCGCTGGTCCGATCTGCTGCAGATGCCGCTTGATTTGTCGGGCGTAACGCTATACACGGAGTCGTACACGAAGGACACGTATGTCCAAGTCGATCAAGTCGTAGCCAAATGGGGCGGGCAAGTGACAATGGACTTGAGGAAGGATCCGATTTACACCGGGTTCGCCAACATGTTCCAGAAGCAGGCGATCGAGCGGTACTTCGCGACCCACTACGTCGTGTTTTCCGTCCAGGCGGTTGCGGAGAACGAGTTCTTCGTGCTGGCGCAAAATCCGGACAAACGGTACGCCACGTATACGCTGAGATTGACACCGGTCACGAACGATTACTATAGCGTATCGGGTATGAATCAAACGATTTTGTCCAACGAGTGAAAAGAAAGTCCCTTAACGATAGGACCGAACGCCGGATAACGGCGGAGCATACAGGTGCAGCGAAACCGCGCGATCGTGAAACGGATTGCTCATTCGATGAAAGTCGTCGGGAACGGATACCAGATATCCGTCAGCTTCGATCGGCTGAGAGGCAAACAACGTAAACGATGCGTCGGCTTGGGGCTCATAACATTCGTTGAGAAGCCGTCCTTCAAGCACGATAGCCGTGCATATCGACTGCCCGTGATCATGCAGCAATGTTTCGCCACCCGGAGGCAGATGGACCAGAATCGCTTCCACATGCTCATTTCGGTACAGAACCCGCCTGCCATAAGCCAGCTCCTCCGGCTCTGGCAGATCCTGCAGCAGATGCGGCGCAAATACGCGAAGCTCCGCCAATTTCGTTTTCAATTGTTCACAGGTAGGGTGCTGCAAGGAAATCACATGAGCGCCGATACAGTCGGATAAGGCATCCATCGTTTTTAGCCTCCATTATTAGAAAAGCATATCGTTTCGATAAGAATATCTTATGATAAAGCGGGCGGGAAGTGCCAAATCTTCGGAAAAAAGGATCATCTTCATGGGGGAAGGGATTGGAAGCAGATGCTCCGAGTGATGGGACGGAATCGAATACGCACATTGGCCATCCTCGGAATGATTGTGCTGCTGGTGCTCACAGGCATCCAATTGCTGACCAATATGGGGACCGACGCCCAGACGATCAGAGCCGAGCGAGGTGTGCTGGATTTGCGCGGGTGGGACTTCAAGCGAGACGGTACCGTTGCGCTTAGGGGAACTTGGGCGTTCTCCCCGGGTCTGAATACCGATCTTGAGCAGGCTGCCGGCACGGAACATACTCAGTGGGTCGAAGTGCCGGCGAGATGGGATCATTATCAAGTGGACGGTCACCGTTTCCCGAAGTATGGGAATGCGACCTATCGCTTGAAAGTGCTGCTCCCGCCTGGAGCCGAGACACTCGCGGTTCGCACTGTGAATATCAAGTCCGCACACAAGCTGATCATCGACGGTCATGAGATCGGCCGATCCGGCAATCCGGGGACGAGCCGAGGGGATACGAAGACGTGGAACGTGCCCTATGCGCGAGCGTTCACCTCTGGCGGCGACGAGCTGGATATTGTCGTGCAAGTCGCCAACTACCGGTTCTATAAGGGCGGCATGACGCATCCGATTCAACTCGGTGACACCAACTTGCTGATGACCAAGTATACGCGATCTCTTGTGCTGGATGCGATCGTCAGCATCGGCGTCTTTCTGTTCGGCATGTACTTCATGGTGCTGTACAGCATGCGCCCACAAGAGAAATTGTGGCTGTTCTTCGGCTTGTTCACCGTTACCGGCTGTTTGTACATGCTCGTGCAAGGCGAGAAGCTGCTCGGCATCATGCTCCCGTCGATCCCCTATGAGCTGTTCGCCAAGCTGCAATTCGGCAGCGGCGCCTGCTCGATGTTTTTTTTGCTGAAGTATACGCAATCGTCGTTCGTCGACCGTATTCCCCGGAAGATCATCAGCTTCGTGGACCGGGTTTACTTCACCTGGTTTCTGCTCGTCCTGATTTGCCCGGCACGCGTCTACTCCCGATTCGAATGGCTGTATTCGCTGCTGGTTCTGATGCTGGTCTATTTTTTGTACGTTCTGCTTTCCAAAACGAAGGCGAACCGCAGAGACGACAATTTGTTACTAATCAGCCTTATAATCTCGGTCTTTATGATTCTGGTCGTTCTGTATATGGTCGTTCAAGGCATGCGGATATCCGAATTTGCGATGCCGCTCAGCATTTTGATGTTTTTGCTGTCACAGGTATTGATCTTGTCCAAAAGATTTACCGACTCTTTCCGCACGGTAGAAAATTTGTCGGAACGGCTGCTCGCCGCAGACCGGATGAAGGATGAATTTCTCGCTCAGACGTCGCACGAGATGCGCACGCCGCTGCATGGAGTAATCAACATCGCGCAATCGCTCATGGAAGGAGCGGCCGGATCGTTGAACCCCCAGCAGTCGAGCAACATGTCCCTGATCGTCTCGACGGGCAAACGGCTGTCGCATCTGTTGAACGATATTCTGGATATGGCGAAGCTCAAGAACAACGAAGTCAGGCTCATGCCGAAGCCGGTCGAGCTTCGCCCCGTTGTCCAAGCGGTTCTCGAGGTGATGCTGCTTACGGCGGGCTCCAAGCCGATCCGGCTCCGCAATGAAGTACCGGAATGTCTGGGTGTCAGGGCGGACGAAGACCGGTTGATGCAAGTCCTGTACAATCTGATCGGCAACGCGATCAAGTTCACCGATCAAGGAGAGATCGGCATCACCGCGCGGAAGACGGGGGATTGGATCCAGATTTCCGTCCAAGATACGGGCATAGGGATCGCATCGGACAAGCTGGCCGCCATCTTCGAGCCGTATGAGCAAGCGAACGCCGATATTCCTCGCCAATACGGCGGAACCGGACTCGGACTTACGATCACGAAGCGGCTCGTGGAGCTGCACGGCGGTTCGATTCAAGTGCAGTCGGTCGAAGGAGAAGGCTCCATATTCAGCTTTGCAATGCCGGCTGAGCTGACGCCGCCAACGCAACAGCAAGAGCAAGCCGGGCTTGCTTCTTCCTCCGAGGTGCTGAGGCAAGTGGAGGTGCCGCCTCGCTACCAGCAGCGCATCGAAGCGTCGGCAGAAAGCAGCGCGACCGTGCTCGTCGTAGACGACGATGCTGCCAACCGGCAAGTGTTGATCAACCTGCTGTCCGTAGACAATTATGCGGTCATTGCCGCAGCCAGCGCGGCGGAGGCGCTGCAGGAAATCGCCGAGCGCACGATCTCGATCGACTTGATCATCCTGGACATGATGATGCCGGGCATGAACGGTTATGAGCTGACCCGTCTCGTCCGGGAACGTTTCTCGCTGACCGAGCTGCCGATCGTCATGCTGACCGCACGCAGCTGGCCGGAGGATATGCTGGCAGGCTTCGACGCAGGCGTGAACGACTTCCTGGGGAAACCCGTCGACGCCGGGGAGCTGCGGGCCAGGATCCGCACCTTGATCGAGATGAAACGATCGGCGAACGAGAAGGTGCGGACGGAGATGGCGTTCCTTCAGGCTCAGATCAAGCCGCATTTTCTGTACAATACGCTGAATACGATCATCGCCGTAAGCTTGACTGACGTGGAGAAGGCCCAGGAGCTGCTGCGCGAGCTGAGCGGCTACTTACGCGGCAGCTTCGACTTCCAGAACCGCGAGCGGCTCGTTCCGATCGCCAGCGAGCTGGAGCTCGTCGACTCGTATTTGTTCATCGAGCAAGCCCGATTCGGCGACCGGCTCATCATCATTCGCGATATTGACGAGCCGCTACACGGACTGATCCCGCCGCTCACCATTCAGCCGATCGTCGAGAACGCGGTGCGTCACGGGGTGACGAAGCAACCCGACGGAGGCACGGTGCGGCTGTCGGTGTGGCAGGAGGCGGAGGAGCTCATCGTCGAAGTGGCGGACAACGGTCCCGGCATAACGCCCGAGCAGCTGCCCATGCTGCTCATCGGTGGTCCCGGTCATGGAGTCGGGCTGGTCAATATCGAGCGCCGCCTCCGTACGATGTACGGCACCGGTCTTGACGTCAAGACGAGTGCGGGAGCAGGGGTAACGATTACGTTCCGATTGCCGCTGACCGGATTTCGCCGGGTTTAAGTCGGGCTCCCAAACAAGCGTCTAGCATTCTATCTCCACTATCGCCCGGCTCGGCGACGGAAGCCTGCAAAGGCTGACGAGTCGGGCTTTTTTTATTAAGAATTTCCCATTTGTCCGGCAAAAAATAATCAATAATCCAAGTTGCTAAAACATAAGATTCATAATAAGATAATGGTAAGAAACAAAGTTGTCTGAACATTCTGTCAAAAAACCCATCTTTTCCGTTGGTGGGGCCGTGCGCTGAACAGAGCATTCAGAAATCGTTTCTTATGCGCTGCAAGTTGATTCAAGGGGAGGGATTGCCGTGAACAAGAGTTATGAGGTGGAGTATTGCAACCTGGAGTTGCGTTTTGATCGCCGGCAAATCCGCAATTTCATCAAGGCGTTGATACAAGTAGGGTACTCCCTGTACTGGAACGAGAACGAGCAGCAGTTTATCATCTCCATCCGTTCGGGACGCAAGCTGATCAAGCTGCGTTTCCAGCGTCTCGGCGACCGCTATAAGATCGTAGGCGACTATTCGTTCAAGGACGAGAAGCTGGCGGAGCTGATGGAGAAAATGATCGGGGATACGCGAGGACATGCGATTGTGAAGCGGTTCAAGGATCGGCAAATTCTGATCGAGAACATCATGTTCGGGGAAATTATCCGCATGGTGGAGATTTCCGGCGTGGAGCACAAGGTACTGTTCCAGAAAGATCCGGTGGTCACGGTGGACGAAGTCATTCAGGCTTTCAAATCGAAGCGTGCGGTCGAACGCGCGGCGGTGGTCCGCCTGGAGCTCGATTACGAGCTGGCCGTTCTGCACGAAGCGATTACGGCCGGCGAGGAGGAAGCGGTATCAGCAAGCAAAACGCGGCTCGCGACGCTTCGCGAGGAGATGCTCCAGCTGGAGCTGTAAGCAAGGGTATGACTTGGAAAGGAAGCTTGACGCCAACTTGAGCGCCCCTGTCCCGAAGAGGAGACGGCGGGCGTTTTTATGTGCCGTTTTTACGATGTTATTTAGACGGATTCAGTTCTTGTTAACGTGTGCATCGTATGCTATGATCGAAGCGTTAGAGGCAGGTGGTCATACCTATGGTGACAATAAAAGATATTGCCAAGCTGGCCGGCGTCTCGCACACGACCGTCTCGCGGGCGCTGAACGACAGTCCGCTCATTCCGGAGGGTACGAAGCAGCGCATCCGCGAAATTGCGGCGAGCGTGAACTACACGCCGAATTTCAACGCGAAGAGCCTTGTGCTCGCCCGCTCGTTCCATGTCGGGCTGTTCTTCTCCACGCTCGACAAGGGCACGACGTCCGGTTTTTTTCATGAAACCGTCACTGGAGCGCTGAGTGTGATCAAGGACCGGTATCATCTGATCGTGAATGCGATCGACAGCTACGGCGGCGCTTACGGGTCCGTCACGCCGCAGAGCTTCGACGGCATCATCGTCATGAGCCAGAGCCACGCGGACGAATCGTTCATCCGCTACGTCTGGGAGAAGCGTATCCCGCTCGCCGTGATCAATCGGCGGGCGGAGCCGCTGCCGGTCGTGAACGTGCTGTCCGACGACGAAGCGGGCGTCTTCCGCGCAGTCGAGCATCTGATCGGCGCCGGACATCGGCGGATCGCGATTCTCGAGGGGAAGACCGGCTTCCAGTCGTCGCAGAACCGCAAGAACGGCTATTTGCGCGCGATGGCGAAGCATGGGCTGGACGTGCCGCAGCCGTATCAGGTCGCCGGCGACTTTGATCTCGAGAGCGGCTACATCGGCATGCAGCAGCTGCTCGCCTGCGATCCGCTGCCGACGGCCGTGTTCTGCTCCGGCGACGAGCTGGCGGTCGGCGCGATGAAGGCGGCTCGCAGCCGTGGGCTGAGCGTCCCGGGTGACATCTCGATCGCTGGCTTCGACGACAACGCCTTCTCGGCGTTCGTCTCGCCGGCGCTCACGACGGTGAAACGCCCGGTCGTCTCGATGGGGCGGCTCGCCGCCGAAGGATTGCTGCGCGCGCTTGCGGAGCGGCGGCAGACGGTCGAGACGATCCGCGTCCCGACGGAGCTGATCGTCCGAGAGTCGGTAGGACCGGCTCCGACGCCGTGAGGCAGAGGAAAGGGAACATTAGACGATAGGGAGGCAACAGGTTTATGAGCATTTTACGTACATTGCTTCAGGACATTCCGATCCCCCAGATGGTTCGCATCCGTCAGAAGTTCGATGGGACTATCATCGAAGATCATGCCGCCGCGCTGCGCGAGGAGCTGCGCAAGCCCGGCACCGTGGACCGGATTCAGCCGGGCCAATCGGTCGCCGTCGCGGTCGGCAGCCGCGGGGTAGCCAACATCGCCGACTTCACACGGGTTACCGTGGAGGCGATCGTTGCCGTCGGCGGCGTGCCGTTCATCGTGCCGTGTATGGGTAGCCATGGCGGCGCCACGGCAGAAGGACAGCGCGACGTGCTGTTCCATCTCGGCGTGACCGAGGAAACGGTCGGCGCGCCGATTCGCTCCTCGATGGAGGTTGTCGAGATCGATCAGCTCGAGAACGGCTTGCCGGTGTATGTGGACAAACTCGCGTCTGAAGCCGACGCGATCGTCGTCATTAACCGGGTGAAGCCGCACACCGCGTTCCGCGGTCCGATCGAGAGCGGCATCATGAAGATGATCGCGATCGGCCTTGGCAAGCAGAAGGGCGCCGAGGCGTGCCACCAGCTCGGCTTCAAGTACATGGCCGAGAACGTCCCGGCCATGGCCCGCATTATGCTCGACAAGCTGCCTATCCTGTTCGGCGTGGCGCTCGTGGAGAACGCCTTCGATCAGACATGCATCGTCGAAGTGTTGCCGGCCGCCGACATCGAAGCTCGTGAAGTCGTGCTGCTGGAAGAAGCGAAAGCCCGTCTGCCCCAAATTTTGTTCGACCAAATCGATGTGCTCGTCATCGACTACATCGGCAAAAACATCAGCGGCGACGGCATGGATCCGAACATCACCGGCCGATACCCGACTCCTTATGCCCACGGCGGTCCTGACGTCTCCAAGATGGTCGTGCTCGATCTGACGTACGAGACGAAGGGCAACGCCAACGGCGTAGGCACAGCCGACTTCACGACCCAACGGCTCGTGGACAAGACCGACCTGGCGGCCACCTACGCGAACGGCCTCACCTCGACGGTGTGTGCGCCGACCAAGCTCGCTACGACGCTCGAGAACGACTACTACGCGATCAAGGCGGCCGTCAAAACATGCAACATCCTCGATTACACGAAATGCCGGCTCGTCCGCATTCAAGATACGCTGCATCTGGGCGAAATCGAAATTTCCGTCAATATGCTGGAGGAAGCGAAGCTCCACCTGGATATCGAGATCTTGACCGAGCCGTACGATTTGAAGTTTAACAGCGAAGGGAACTTGAACGCATGAGCTTGACCAAACGTTACGTCGTAGCCGTCGACCTAGGGACGACGAGCACGAAGACGCTCGTCATCGACCGCGACGGCCGCGTGATCGCCTCGAACGCGATCGAGTACCCGCTGCACACGCCGCGGCCGGACCGGGCGGAGCAAGACCCGCTCGAGATATTCGAGGCGGCGGTCACCGGCATCGCCGAAGTGATCCGCAATGCGGGCATCTCGGGCGGCGAAGTGATCTGCGTCTCGTTCAGCTCGGCGATGCACAGCCTGATCGCGGTCGATCGCGACGGTTCTCCGCTCACGCCTTGTGTGACTTGGGCGGACAACCGCAGCGTCGAATTCGTCCGCACGCTCAAGCAGGAGCTGGACGGCTTGCGCATTTACCGCCAAACGGGAACCCCGATCCACCCGATGTCGCCGCTGCTCAAGCTGATGTGGTTCAATAAATACGAGCCGGAGCTGGTAGGACGGACGCACAAGTTCATCGGCATCAAGGAATTCGTCTTCGCCAGGCTGTTCGGCAACTATGTCATCGACTATTCTCTCGCGAGCGCAACCGGGTTGTTCAACTTGGAGGCGCTCGACTGGGATGCCGAGGCGCTGCAGATCGCGGGTGTCGCCCGCGAGCAGCTGTCGCGACCGGTGACGACGACGCATATCGAGCAAGGGCTGTCGCCGGAGTACGCAGCGCGCACCGGGCTTCCGGCGGAGACGCCGTTCGTTGTCGGCGCGTCCGACGGCGTACTCGCCAATCTTGGCGTCGGCGCCTTCGAGCCGGGCATCTACGCGGTGTCGATCGGGACGAGCGGCGCGGTGCGCGGCACCGTCAGCCGTCCGATTACCGACCCGCAGGGCCGGCTGTTCTGCTACGCGCTGAAGGACGATTTCTGGTGTCTCGGCGGGGCGATCAACAACGGCGGTATTATGTTCCGCTGGGTGCGCGACCAGCTCGCAACGCTGGAAGCGGAGGAAGGCCGCCGGCGCGGCATGGATCCGTACGACTACTTGACTTCGATCGCCCAGACCGTAGCGCCGGGATCGGACGGGCTTATCTTCCTGCCGCTCTTGGCTGGAGAGCGGGCGCCTTACTGGAACGCCAACGCGCGCGGCACGTTCTTCGGCATGTCGCTTTTCCATGAGAAGAAGCATATGATTCGCGCGGTGATGGAAGGCGTCATGTACCGCATTCATTCCGTCGTGACCGCCCTCGAGGAAGCCGGCGGTCCGACGCGGGAGATCCGCGCTTCGGGCGGCTTCGCCCGCTCCTCGTTCTGGCTCGGCATGATGGCCGACGTGCTCGGCACGACTGTGACCGTGCCGCCGTCGATCGAGAGCTCCGGCCTCGGCGCAGCGCAGCTCGGTTTGCTCGCCGTCGGCGAGACCCGTGATTTCTCCTCGATTCACGAGTGGGTGCAAGGCGGCGCACGGTTCGAGCCGAATCCGGCGAACACGTCGGTTTACCGCGAGCTGACGGACATCTACATGCAAGTGTACCGCCAATTGAAGGACCAGTTCGACGCGATCGCCACCTTCCAGCAAGCGCATGTCGGCGGCGGAGCGACCAAATAGCCAAGGGAGCTGTTTACTATGAACTTATTCGATCTAACCGGCAAGACGGCCGTCATCATCGGCGGCAACAGCACACTCGGCGGCATTATGGCGGAAGCGCTCGGCGCTTATGGCGCAGACGTCGCGATCGTCGGCCGCAACGCAGAGAAGAGTGCGGAAGTGGTCGCCAAGGTGCAAGCCACAGGCGCTCGCTCGCAGGCATTCTCGGCGGATGCGACGAGCGGGGACGACTTGAAGCGCGTCCTGAGCGAAGTGCTCGCTTGGACGGGCCGCGTCGACGTGCTCATGAACTGCCCGGGCAAAAACAGCCCGACTCCGTTTTTCGAGCTGACGATGGAGGAATGGGACTCCATCATGGACGTCAACCTCAAGGGCGTCGTGCTCGCCTGCCAAATTTTCGGCAAACATATGGTCGACCAAGGCGAAGGCGGCAGCATCATCAACATTTCGTCCGTCTCGTCCGATCCGCCGCTGTCCAGGGTATTCACATACTCGGCGTCTAAGGCCGGAGTCAACAGCGTGACCAAGTTTCTGGCGCGTGAATTTGCGCCTGCCCGCGTTCGCGTCAACGCAATTATTCCGGGCTTTTTCCCTGCGGAGCAGAACCGCAAGATCCTCTCCCCGGAGCGTACGGCTTCGATCTTGACTCACACGCCGATGAACCGGTTCGGCGACCCGCAGGAGCTGCAAGGCGCGGCGGTGTACCTCGCTTCGGACAAAGCGTCCAGCTTCGTGACCGGCACTTTGCTGCGCGTAGACGGCGGCTTCGGCTCGATGACGATCTAGTCCGAGGAAAGTCTTTGTCACCGGCATTGATTTAGGCTATTATAACGAGAGACACATACCATATGATAACGTAAGGGTGGAATGGAGAAATGGCAAAGCAACAAATCGGCGTCGTGGGCCTAGCCGTCATGGGCAAAAACTTGGCCCTGAACATTGAGAGCCGCGGCTTCACCGTATCGGTATTCAACCGCTCCCCGGAGAAAACGAAGGATTTGCTGAACAATGAAGCGCAGGGTAAAAACCTTGTAGGCACGTATAGCGTGGAAGAGTTCGTGGCGTCGCTCGAGAAGCCTCGCAAAATCCTGCTGATGGTCATGGCCGGCAAACCGACCGACGACACGATTCAGCAACTGCTGCCTCATCTCGATGAAGGCGACATTCTGATCGACGGCGGCAACGCCTATTTCCCGGATACCCAGCGCCGCAACAAAGAGCTGAGCGCTCGCAACATCCGCTTCATCGGTACCGGCGTATCGGGCGGCGAAGAAGGCGCTTTGAAGGGACCTTCCATTATGCCGGGCGGCCAAGAAGACGCGTACAAGCTGGTGGAGCCGATTCTGACGGCGATCTCCGCCAAGGTCGGCGATGATCCTTGCTGTACTTATATCGGTCCGGACGGTGCCGGTCACTACGTGAAGATGGTGCATAACGGTATCGAGTACGGCGACATGCAGCTGATCTGCGAAGCGTACCACTTGATGAAGGACGTGCTGGGCTTGTCTGCACAAGAGCTGCACGAGACATTCGCAGAGTGGAACAACGGGGAGCTAGACAGCTACCTGATCGAGATCACCGCCGACATTTTCACCAAGACCGATCCGGAAACGGGCAAACCGATGGTGGATGTCATTCTCGACAAAGCGGGGCAAAAGGGTACCGGCAAATGGACGAGCCAAAGCGCGCTCGACCTCGGCGTACCGCTCTCGATCATTACCGAATCCGTGTTCTCGCGGATGCTGTCGGCGATGAAGGACGAGCGCGTAGCGGCGAGCAAGCTGCTCAAGGGACCGTCTGGCGGACAAGCGCAGGTGGACAAGCAGTCGTTCATCGAAGCGGTTCGCAAGGCGCTGTATGCGAGCAAAATTTGCTCCTATGCCCAAGGCTTCGCCCAAATGCGAGCCGCCTCCGACGAGTACGGCTGGGATTTGAAATACGGCAACATCGCGATGATCTTTCGCGGCGGCTGCATTATCCGCGCCCGGTTCCTGCAGAACATCAAGGACGCGTACGACCGCAATCCGGAGCTGCGCAATCTGCTGCTCGACTCGTACTTCCAAGAAATCGTGGAAAACTACCAGGATGCTTGGAGAAGCGTAGTGACGACCGCCGTGGTGAACGGCATTCCGGCGCCAGGCTTTGCATCGGCGTTGGCGTACTATGACAGCTATCGGACGGAGCGTCTGCCGGCCAACCTGCTGCAAGCGCAGCGCGATTATTTCGGAGCGCATACGTTCCAGCGATTGGACAAGGAAGGTTCGTTCCACTTCGAGTGGATGAAAAACTAAGCTAGCTCCGAGGCATCCTGCCAGACGAGCCCGGTGTATAGAGGCCGTACGCCGCTTCCCGCAAACTAATGCGGAAGCGGTCGGCTTCTTGGCCGCAGCAAGGCCGGCGCTGCAGCAGCATGAGCGAGGCGTCGGCAAAATGCTGAAAGTTTTGAAGCAAGCGTGGCTGAGCCAGATCCAGCAATCGGGGATCTCCATCAGCCACCTTTTTTTTGATAAACTCCAGCACCCAGACTACGTCTTCTTTGCACAGCGGATGGTCGGGGCTAAGGATGCGCGCCAGCCTTTGCTCGTTGTTGGACGGCAGGCCGGAGTATGCAGACTGCATAGTTCGATCTCTCTCCTTTAAAAAGGGTGATACTCCCATCATTACGATTTATTTTCAGAATTATTCGTAAAAATTTGGTTGAGCCTTCGGACGAGCTTCTTTTCATTGTCACTCTGGTAGGAGCATGGTAAGATAGTCGAAAACAAAGGATGGACGAGCGGAATGCCGGAGCAAACAATTATTTTGGTTGGTTTTATGGGGACGGGCAAATCTACGGTGGCGGAGTTGCTGGCGGAGCGTCTGGACCTGCGCAAAATCGATCTCGATGCGGCGATAGAAGCGGATCAAGGCTGTTCGATTCCCGAGCTGTTCTCGGGCAAGGGAGAAGCTTTCTTCAGGCAAGTGGAGACGGATGTGTTGAAAGGTACGCTGGACGAGGGCGGCGGCATTGTAGTGGCGACCGGCGGCGGAGCCGTGCTGGCGGAAGCGAATCGGGCAGCAATGCTGAATGCTGGGTTAGTGGTTGCTTTAACCGCTTCCCTGGAGACGATTCTGAGCCGCGTGCAGAACGACCCGAATCGGCCTCTGCTCCAGGGAAATGCGGCGGAGTCGGTGCCGAAGCTGATGGAATCGCGGCGACATGCCTATGATTTTGCCCATCAGCATATCGATACGTCGGACAAATCCGTAGAAGAAATCGTGGAGCTCATCGTGCAGCGGATGAAGGAAAAGTAAGGAGTCAGTCGGCCGCTTACTCCTGATCGTCCCACTCGAGCATGCCTCCGGACATGTTCTTGAGCCCGGGGATACCTAGCGACGCCAAGTATTGGCACGCTCTTCCGCTGCGATTGCCGCTGCGGCAGATCAGGATGATCTCACCTGTCTGTTCGATTTCTTCGTAACGATCGGGAATTTCCGACAACCGGATATGCTTGGCACCTGGAATCATGCCGGCCGCTACTTCATCATCCTCGCGCACATCGATCATATTCAGCTTCTCGTTCTTGGCGAGCCGTTCGCGAATTTCTTGAGGGGATATCCATTCGTAGCCGTTGCTCATCTAATGAGGTCCTCCTTCTAATGGATGCTGCAAAGTGCTGTCGATTCCGATCTTATAGGAAATGCCATATGGAAGTCAATGTGCGGGGAGGGATGACGGGTTGACCATCCTTTACATCGGATTGGCCGGCGTGGTCGGCGCGCTGATGCGATACGGCTTCGGTCTGCTGCTGGTCCCCTACGATACGACGGAGCTGTTCCCGCTGGCCACGCTGCTGATCAATTACAGCGGTTGCTTTGGGCTGGCCTGGCTCCTCTACTCTCCTTTAGCTCGATCGCGTCTTTCCGAGCGATTTCGGACTGTAATCGGGACGGGTGTGATCGGCTCATACACGACCTTTTCCGCCTTCAGCGCCGAAACCGTGCTGCTGCTCGACCGTCAGGCTTGGGGGGCGGCGATTGCGTATATTGTGCTTAGCGCCGCAGGCGGGTATTTGTTTGCTTGGCTTGGGGAACGGATTGCGCTTCGAAGGACGTCGATCGGTTCCGAGAAGGTCGCTGATAAGGGAACAGACAGGGGGCGGCCATGAGCGGCATCGTAATCAATGTGACAGCTATCGCCTCAGGCGGCTTTGTCGGAGCTATAGCGCGCTTTTTCATCTTCCGATGGTTTCAGCACCGATTCCAAAACGGTTTTCCATATGGTACACTGACTGTAAACCTGCTCGGCAGCGCCGCACTAGGTGCTATGGTCGGAGCAGGGTGGACCGATTGGCCGAGGCTGCTGCTCGGAACCGGTTTTCTGGGGGCGTTCACGACGTTCTCCACATTGAAGGCGGATTGCCTGCGGCTGTACCGGACTCGCCAATTCAAGGCGCTGACGGCTTATTTGCTGCTTACATACGGACTGGGCATCGGCTTGGCCGCCGTCTTCTTCTGGCTGGGCTAACGGGTCCGATCGTAATTCCGATCATAATCAGGGAGAGGGACTTACTTTCATGAAAGCTTATGTTCAACCTACAGAGACGCTTCAGGGCGAAATTAACGCTTTATCCTCCAAAAACTACACGACGCGCTATATGCTGATCGGTGCGCTCGCCGAAGGTACAAGCACGCTTCACTACCCGGCACATAGCGAAGACAGCGATGCGATGCGCCGCTGCATCCGCGACCTCGGCGCCGAGCTTGAGGAGAACGAGCAGCGCATGATCATCCGCGGCTTCGGCCGCCATCCGAAGGCCGTCAGCACATTGGACGTCGGCAATGCCGGCGCCGTCCTGCGGTTCCTCATGTCCGTCGCCGCCTTCTGCCCGGAGGTGACGTTCTTGAACAAGTACCCGGACTCGCTGGGCAAACGGCCGCATATGGACCTGATCGAAGCGCTGCAGGCGATGAACGTGCAGGTCGACCACAACGACGGGCGGCTGCCGATCACGATCCGCGGAGGTCAGCCGAGAGGCGGGAAAATCCGCGTCTCCGGCAATGTGAGCTCGCAATACCTAAGCTCGCTGCTCTTCATGACGCCGCTGCTGAACGAGGACAGCGAGATCGAAGTTCTGTACGATCTGAAGTCGAAGGTCGTCGTCGGGCAGACGCTCGAAGTGATGCGCCAAGCGGGCATCCAGGTGGAAGCGTCGGACGATCTGATGCACTACCGCATTCCGGGACGTCAGAGGTATGAGGCCAAAGATTATGTGATCCAAGGAGATTATCCGGGCTCTGCGGCGGTTCTGGCGGCGGCAGCGGTGACGAAGTCGGATGTGCGGCTGCTCCGTCTCGAGGAGAACAGCAAACAAGGCGAACGCGCCGTCGTAGACGTGCTACAGGCGATGCAGGTTCCTCTTACGCATGAGAACGGCATTGTGCACGTGAAGGGCAACAGCCGGTTGAAGGCGGTTGAATTCGACGGCGACCACTTCACCGACGGCGTGTTGGCTATGGTAGCGGCTGCCGTATTCGCCGAAGGCACTTCCCGCTTCTATAATGTAGAGAATCTGCGTTACAAGGAATGCGACCGGATTACCGACTACTTGAACGAACTGCGCAAAGCCGGGGCAAACGTAGAGGAGCGTCAGAGCGAGATTATCGTTCATGGCCGTCCAGAGGGCGTGGAAGGCGGCGTCGAGATCGACGCGCATTACGACCACCGCGTCATTATGGCGTTGACCGTAGTCGGCCTACGTTCCAAGCAAGGGCTGACGATCAAGGATGCTCATCACGTAGCCAAGTCGTATCCCCAATATTTTGACCATCTGCGCTCGATCGGCGCCCAGGTGGAGCTGAAGTAACCTAATATTTGAAAAACGAGTGATGTGCGATGGTTCAAGTATGGAATATAGCCAAATACTCGTTTACGCTACTGCTGATCGCCGGACTGCTGTTCTCGAGCGGCGTATTCAGCGTGCTGTTGTATGCCAAAATAACGGGGAAAGACGTCGAGTGGTTCTCGCCGCCTCACGTCGAAGCGCAGCCGAACGAGATCGTCACCCCGACCCCGGAGCCGCCTGCGCCGACGCCTACGCCTGAGCCGGTTAAGCCGGCTTCGGCGATGCTGGATGCGCCGGTCGTGAAGCAATTGCCCGAGCTGCCGTCGGGCTGCGAGATCACGAGCCTGACCATGCTCTTGAACTACTACGGCGTGGCCAAGACGAAGATGGAGCTTGTCCCGGAGATGAAGAAGGATCCGACGGCAATCGCCTATAAAGACAACCGGATCTCCTATTGGGGCAATCCTAACGTCGGTTTCGTCGGTGAGGTTACGGGCAAGGGCAAAGGCTTCGGCATTTACCACGGTCCGCTAATGGAGCTGCTGCAAGCGTACGTTCCGACCGCCGTCGATATGACGGGCGGTACGTTCGACGCCTTGGAGCGTCAAGTCGCCGCCGGCATCCCGGCCGTCGTCTGGACGACGATCGACTACAAGGTGCCGACCGAGTGGGTCGAATGGAATACCGCCTCCGGTCCGGTCGTGACGACGTTCATGGAGCATGCCGTGCTGCTGGTAGGCTATGATGAGACGAATGTGTATGTCAACGATCCGCTGAGCGGCCGTAAGAACATGCCGCTCAACAAGGCGGCGTTCATCCAAGTGTGGGAAGTGATGGGCAAGCAGGCGCTTTCCTACAAATAATGATCCGAAGGGAAGGTACCCCATATGGCATTCACCAATCCTGGTCGTGACGAAATCAAACAATTGCTGATCGAGACTAAGACGATCGCCGTCGTCGGTTTGTCCGATAAGCCGGACCGTACTTCTTACATGGTATCTGAAGCGATGCAAGCGAAGGGCTACCGGATTATCCCGGTCAACCCGAATGCCGCTTCGATTCTTGGGGAAAAAGTATACGCGACGCTGCTCGACATCGAAGAGCCCGTAGATATTGTCAACGTGTTCCGCCGCAGCGAGGACATCCCGCCGATCGCCGAGCAGACGGTCCAAATGAAGCATAAACCGAAGGCTTTTTGGCTGCAGCTGGGGATTGAGAACGAAGAAGCAGGCCAATTGGTCGCAGAGCAAGGCATCACCGTCATCATGGACCGCTGCATCAAGGTGGAGGACTCCATTTTGCTGCCTAAGCGATAAGTCCTGAGAAATGTCCAGAAATAGCCAGCGATAATTGCAGCAGGTTTGAAGCAAGCTAAAAAAGGCTTTGATTTTAGGATCGTACGATGCTGAAATCAAGGACTTTTTTTGTTTGGGACGGATATCCCGGGCATCTGGAGGGAACATCGAATGCAGCAGCAACAGCAACAAAACGCGAATACGACGCCGAACCGCAGCTTGCTAACGGACAAAGAGCTCAATTACATGAAGGATTTCCTGTCCTGGGAGCTGCTTGCCGTGAAAAAATGCGAAGATGCGGCGAAGGCTTGCACGGATCCTCAGATCCAAACCGCCATTCGCCAAACCGGACAAAAGCACATGCAGCATTACGACCAATTGCTCGCCCAATTGCACTAAGGGAGGAATTATCGATGGCAACTACAATTGCAATGCCGCAAACCGGCCAGCTTCCGCAAGTGAAAGGTCCTGAGATGAACGACCGGGACTGGTTAAACGACATTTTGTCGTATGAGAAATATTTGACGAACGGCTACAATACAGGGTTGAACGAAGCACAAAACCCGCAGCTCCACGCGGTAGTCAAAAATATTTTAAACGACGTACATCAAACTCAATCGCAGCTATTCGACCTGATGTTCCAGAAGGGCTGGTATAAAATGAAAGCCGCCGACCAGCAAGAAGTGACGCAGGCGAAAACGCAGTTCCAAGGTTATAAAACGCAATTTCCCGGCGGGCAATAACAGCCGGACCCGGCTGTCCGGATAGCTTATAAAGCCGCCCAAGCTTATGCTTCGGCGGCTTTCTGCTACCTTTTGACAAATCGGGCGGAAGCCATTACATTGTAAGAAGGCTGTCTGGGACTTGCAAGGAGTTACGGATAAGTTCAGCAGCTTGTGGGGTCTAGCAGAAAGGAGTCCGCCCATGAACTTCAATTGGAATTGGATGGGCAACCTGCAGCAATTCGGCCGCTCGCTTATGCTGCCGACGATTGCGCTTCCGGCCGCTGCCATCCTGCTTTTCCTGGGTAACTTGCCCTGGAAAGCGTTAGGGATGCAGCAGTTCGGCGATATTCTCGTCTTTTCCGGCAATTCTATTTTTACATACTTGCCCTTCCTGTTCTCAATCGGCGTTGCTCTAGGGCTCACTCAGAGCGCCGGCATCGCCGGGTTAGCGGCATTGCTCGGCTATTTCATCTTCGTGAACTCGACGCAATATTTTACCGGCTCATCGTTCGAGATGGGAGTCGCAGGCGGTATCGTCATCGGGGTGATGGCCGCGCTGTCTTATCACCGGTTCAAGACGATTGCGCTGCCGGAGCCGATTCAATTTTTCGGCGGACCGCGTTTTGTGCCGCTGTTTATGTGCTTTATTTCCATCCTGTTTTCCTATGTGACGATTCAGACCGGGCCTTCGGCGCAAGTGGTTATGGACCGGTTCGGCAATTGGATACTGGAGCACGGCGCATGGGGCACGTTTGTTTACGGGGTCGCCTATAGGCTGCTTGTCCCGTCGGGCCTTCACCATATTTTGAACAATGTCGTCTGGTTCCAGGTCGGCTCTTACCCGCTCCAGGACGGTATGGTGCTGTACGGCGATTTGCCGCGTTTTTTTGCCGGCGATCCCGATGCGGGTATTTTTATGGCCGGTCTGTACCCGATCATGATGTTCGCGCTGCCGGCTATCGCTTTTGCGATCATCCATGAGGCGCGGGAAGATTTGAAGCCGCAGGTGCGAGCAACGTTTATGACGGCCGCGGCTACTTGCTTCCTGACCGGCGTGACGGAGCCGATCGAATTCGCTTTCCTATTCGTAGCGCCTTACTTGTTCGTCGTCCATGCCCTGTTGTCCGGGGTCGCGATGTGGTTGGCGTACGAGTTCAACATTCACCATGGTTTCTCGTTCTCGGCGGGGGCCTTCGACTTTATCATTAACGAGCATTTGGCTACTAACGGCATGCTGCTCATTCCAATCGGTATTGTGTTCGGCCTCGTTTATTACTTTATGTTCCGCTGGGCGATCCGCCGCTTCCGTATCCCGACACCAGGACGAGAAGAAGGGTCGCAGCTCGAAGAGTGGGCGGGCGATATTCGCTACCGGGCACCGCTCATTTTGCAGGCGCTGGGGGGCAAAGCGAACATCGTCCAGATCGAAGCTTGCATCACGAGGCTTAGGCTCACGCTTGCGAACGACAAGCTGCTGGATACGAATGCGCTCAAACACCTCGGCGCCGCCGGCGTCATCCGGTTGGGCGGGGGCAATGTGCAGGTCGTGTTCGGCACGTTCTCCGAGCTGATTAGGGATCAAATCGTGAAGGCGCTTAACAAAGACATTCGCGTCGTCAATTTCCATGCCCCGGTGCAGGGCAATATGATTCCGATTGAAGAGGTCCCGGATGCGATATTCGCGCAGAAGTTGGTCGGCAATGGAGTCGCCTTTTATCCGGAGCGCGGGGAGTTGGTTTCCCCGGTAGCGGGAACGGTGATGATCTTGTACCCTTCCATGCATGCGATCGGGCTCAAGACGGAGGAAGGGCTTGAGGTGCTGCTGCACATCGGCATCGACACGTCTCATTTGCAGGGCAAAGGCTTCCAGGCGGTCGTTAAAGTCGGCGATCCGGTCGTCCCCGGTCAACTGCTGATCAAATTCGATCTTGCCAAAGTAAAAAAACAAGCGAAGTCCATGGCGACGCCGATGGTCATTACGAACATGGACGTAGTCAAGTCGTGGACGTTCGCTCCGTTTAAGCCTGTCAAGAAAGGGCAAGCTTCGGTCATGTCGGTCATCATGAAAGAGGACGAGAGAGGGGGCGGGGAGACGCATGGTTAAGGGAAGCGCTGCGGCATCGGGCATTGCGGTCGGCAAGGCGTTCGTCCTCCCGGACTGGGAATGGGACGTACCGGAGAACGTCATCGACGTAAGCGATCTCGCCTTCGAATTCGAGAAGCTGCATGAAGGGATCCGGCTGTCCAAAACCGAGATCGAAGCGATCAAAAACGACATCGCCGACGTACTCGGGGTGAAGGAGTCTAACATTTTCGACGCGCATCTCGCGATTCTCGAAGATCCTGTCTTCATGAACGAAGTGGCGGCTATTATGCAGCGCCAGTACAAAGCTGCCGAAGTCGCGGTGAAGGAAGTCGTCGACAAATTCGTGAACATGTTCGACTTGCTCGATGACGAATATATGAAGGAGCGGGCGCTAGACATCAAGGATGTCGGGACGCGGCTTATGAAGCATCTGCTCGGTACGATGGAGCCGTCACAGCCGCCTGCGGACCAGCCCTACATTCTGGTGGCCAAAGAGTTGACACCTTCGCAGTTCGCGCACTTGGATCCGGCACAGCTGCTGGGCATCGTGACGACACTCGGCGGAACGACTTCCCATACGGCAATAATGGCGCGAGCGATGGGCATCCCGTTCGTATTCGGCTTCGATACGACCGTGCAGACGGGCGAGCTGCTCATCATCGACGGGGATGAAGGCGATGTCCTTATTCAGCCGGATGAGCCAACCGTCGAGCACTATCTCGAGAAAAAGCGCACATGGCTCGAACGTCGGCAGAAGCTCCAGCAAATCATCGGCTTGCCGCCGATCACGCAGGACGGTCGGGCAGTTAGGCTGGGCGCCAACATCAGTACGTTCAAGGACCTCGAGCTTGCGTTGAGCTACGGTGCATCGGGCGTCGGTCTGTTCCGGACGGAGTTTCTTTATATGGACCGGAGCAGTCTGCCCAAGGAAGACGAGCAGTTCGAGGTGTACCGTCAGGTGACCGAGAAGCTGGGCGGCAAATCGCTCATTATCCGAACGCTCGACATCGGCGGGGACAAGCTGCTTGACTATTTGCCGCTGCCGGAGGAGGACAATCCCGCGCTCGGCTACCGGGCGATCCGCATTCTGCTGGATCGAAGGGATTTGTTCAAGACGCAGCTGAAGGCGATATTGCGGGCTGGTGTGTACGGCGATGTAAAAATACTATACCCGATGATCTCCTCAGTGGAGGAGCTGCGCCGCGCGGGCGAGGTGCTGGAGCAGGCGAAGCGGGAGCTGCGCGAGCTCGGCGCCGAGTTCCGCGAGCAGGTCGACGTCGGCATCATGATCGAGGTGCCGGCCGCGGCGGTGATCGCCGACCTGCTGGCGCAGGAGGTGCAGTTCTTCAGCATCGGGACGAACGATCTCGTCCAGTACGTGCTGACCGTCGACCGCATGAACGAGCATATCGCCCACCTGTACAATCCGTACCACCCCGCCATCATCCGCATGCTGAAGCATACGGTGGAGGCGGCGCAGCGGCACGGCATCCCAGTAGGCGTCTGCGGTGAGCTCGCGGGCGACGTGAACGCGCTGCCGATCTGGCTCGGGCTCGGCGTGCACGATCTGAGCATGTCGGCGCATTCGATCTTGCCGGTCAAGAACCGGCTGCTCGAGAGCTCCGAGGCGGTGTGCCGCGATCAGTTCGAGCGCGTGCTCGCCTGCCGCACGAGCGAGGAGATCCGCGCTGTGCTGGGGTTTTAGGGTTAGCGGTAAGACATATTTCTAATCCATTTGTAGAAGTAAGCAGTGTTA
>NZ_BIMA01000107.1 GCF_004000845.1 Paenibacillus koleovorans NBRC 103111 | reverse complement strand
TTCTTCAGGACAACCTTCCAAAAGCGACCAGATCAATATATCACATTCGCCTACTTCATTGCAAGTACTTTTTTCTAAAGTTCTTGTAAGTCGCTTGCTCAATGACCCGCTCCGAAGAGGCGAAATCTAATATATCACGGCTATCAGCCTAGTGTCAAGACATGACTTCCTGAATAAATAATTTGCGGTCGACGGCCAAATTGATGATCGTCCCGCCTACATTCACCATCGGCCGAGTCGGATGCGCCCGGTCGGTGAATATGATTTCACCCACCCGATTGTCGCTAAGTCGCACAACGGTGCCTTGATGGAACTGCGTCACCTTATTGATGAACGTCTGCACAAGCGTAGGATCGAGTTTCCCGAAGGAATCCTTCGTCAGCTGCTCCAACACGATATAAGGCGATTCCGCCTTCTTATACGTACGCGCACCGGTCATCGCGTGGAAAATATCCGCCACCGCCACGACCTTCGCATAAGGGTGGATGTTATCGCCCTTGAGCGCCAGCGGATAGCCCGAGCCGTCTTCCTTCTCATGATGCTGCAGGGCGCATAGCTTGACGCCTTCGTTAATAGAAGGAACGTTCTTCAGAATTTGATAGCCGTACACCGTATGCTTGCGCATTTCTTCAAGCTCGGCGGTCGTGAGTCGGGTAGGCTTCTCCAGAATAACAGAGTCGATCTTCACGTTCCCAATATCATGCAGCAACCCTGCCAAGGCGATAGGCATCAAATCTTTGGTCGTAAATCCATGCCACTTGGCGAGCTGATAGGAAGTTAAAGCCACCATGATGCTGTTATGGTAAATGTATTCCGACATGCCCATCGTTTTGGGCGAAAATTTCAACACGTGGTAATGCTGGATCTTGGAAAGAAGCGCCTCCATCGTGTTCCGAATGTCCAGAACGGGCAAGTTGGCGCCGGCCATCGCGTTCCGGAAAACCCGCTTCAGCAACTGAAGGGTGTTGTGATACTCTATGTAAAAAGGCAGCTCGCTCTCTTCTTCTTTGACCTCGCCGCGCTCTCCATCCTCCTCAATCACTTCAATATCTACATAAGGGATCATGAAGGCTCGAAGAATTTCGATCTCTCTTGGGGCGATGACTCGGCCCTTGTGAAACAAGATGTTGCCCAGTTTGGTAAGGACATCTTCAATCAACTTGTCTCCGCTGTTCAGTTGGGATACGGGAACAACCGCCATACTCTCCCCCACCTCGTTTAGTTCGTACTACCTATTGTAAGACAAAAAGGATTGGTATGTAAGACCAATCCTTAATTTATTTTTACAGTATGCACATGTAGAGACTACTCTTCGCCTTCTTCTTCGGCGACGTTCTCTTCGCTCTTCTCCACTCGGGTAACGGTCGCTACTTCGTCCTCTTCCCGTGTATGAATCAAGCGAACGCCTTGCGTATTGCGCCCCATCGTGTTGATCCCATCCATGCTCATACGAATGATTGTGCCTGAAGCGGTAATGATCATCAGGTCTTCATCGTCGCGGACGACCTTGAGGCTAATGACCGAACCGTTCTTCGACGTCACGTTCAGCGTCTTGATCCCCTTGCCTCCACGAGACTGAATCCGATACTCGGCCATCGGGGTACGCTTCCCGTAGCCCTTCGAGGTTACGATCAATACGTCATGAGCCATGTCGACGACATCCATATCAATGACAGCATCATCTTCGGAAATGTGAATGCCCTTCACGCCTGTCGCGGAACGGCCCATCGGACGCACATCTTGTTCTGGAAAACGAATGGAGATGCCTTGTTTGGTCCCCATAATGATCTCCTGGTTGCCATCCGTCAGCTTAACCCCGATCAGATCGTCGTCCTCACGAAGATTGATCGCGATGAGGCCGCCCTTGCGAATATTCGAATAGTCGTCGAGCGGGGTTTTCTTGACGATCCCGTTCTTCGTCGCGAAGAACAAGTACTGATCGGATCCGAATTCCTTCACCGGAATAACCGCATTGACCGTCTCGCCCTGCTCGATCTGAATCAAGTTGATGATCGGCGTGCCGCGTGCCGTCCGGCTGAGCTCCGGAATCTCGTAAGCTTTCAACCGATAGACCTTCCCTTTGTTCGTGAAGAACATCAGGTAGTGGTGCGTATTCGTAACGAACAAATGTTCGACAAAGTCATGCTCTTTCGTATCCATCCCTACGACGCCTCGTCCGCCTCGCTTCTGGCTGCGGTAGGTCGTAACCGGTAGACGCTTGACATATCCGGTATGCGTGACCGTAATGATGACATCCTCTTGCGGAATAAGATCCTCGTCTTCAATGCTGTCCTCGCCGATCGTGATCTCGGAGCGACGTTCGTCGCCGAACTTGTCCTTGATCTCCCTCAGCTCGTCGCTGATGATACCTAGAATCAACTGCTCACTCGCCAGGATGGCACGATACTCGGCGATCTTCGCCAGCAATTCGGCATACTCCGCCTCGATCTTCTCGCGCTCCAAGCCGGTCAGGCGCTGCAGACGCATATCGAGAATCGCCTGCGCCTGCTCGTAGCTAAGCGCGAACCGCTCCATCAAGCCGTCTCTCGCTTCTTCCGTCGTCCGGGAGGAGCGGATCAAGGCGATGACTTCATCCAGATGGTCGAGCGCTATGCGTAACCCTTCGAGGATATGCGCCCGGGCTTCAGCCTTCTTCAGGTCGAATTCGGTCCGGCGGCGAATGATTTCCTTCTGATGCTGCAAGTAGTGATACAGCATGTCTTTCAAATTCAATACTTTCGGCTCGCCGTTCACTAGAGCCAGCATAATCATGCCAAAATTGGACTGCATCGGCGTATGCTTGTATAGGTTGTTCAAGACGACATGCGGATTCACATCGCGGCGAAGCTCGATTACGATGCGCATCCCGTTGCGGTCGGACTCGTCGCGCAGGTCGGTAATGCCGTCGATCACTTTGTCGCGAACGAGATCGGCGATTTTCTCGACCAGCCTCGCCTTGTTGACCTTGTATGGAATCTCGTAAACGATAATGCGAGCTTTGTTGTTGTTCTCTTCGATATTGACCTTGGCCCGCATCGTGACGGAGCCGCGGCCGGTCGTATAAGCGGAACGAACACCCTCCCGGCCCATAATGTAGGCGCCTGTAGGGAAGTCCGGGCCCTTGATCGACTCCATCAGCTCGATCGGAGTCACGTCCGGATTCTCGATAAGCTGCTGAACGGCGTCGATCACTTCGCCCAGGTTATGGGGCGGAATACTAGTGGCCATCCCGACCGCAATCCCGTACGAACCGTTCACCAACAAGTTCGGGTAACGGGAAGGCAATACGGAAGGCTCCGATTCTTCGCCGTCATAGTTCGGAACAAAATCGACGGTTTCCTTCTGCATATCGCGAAGGAGCTCCATCGAAATCTTGGACAGACGAGCTTCGGTATACCGCATCGCCGCCGCGAAATCGCCGTCGATGGAGCCGAAGTTGCCGTGGCCGTCGACGAGCATTTTGCGGTACGTGAAGTCCTGCGCCATCCCGACCATCGCTTCGTAAACGGAAGAATCCCCGTGCGGATGGTATTTGCCGATGACTTCGCCGACGATTCTCGCCGACTTCTTGTATGGCTTGTCCGACGTCATGCCCAGTTCGGACATCGCGTACAGGATCCGGCGATGCACCGGCTTCAGGCCGTCGCGGACATCGGGCAATGCCCGGCTCACGATGATGCTCATCGCATAAGCCATAAACGACGTGTGCATCTCTGTGCGGATATCTATTTCTCTAACTTCCGAGCGTTTCTCTTCAGCCATGGGTTACCTCCAGCATTAAATATCCAGGTCCTTCACGTACCGTGCATGCTCTTGAATAAACTCGCGCCGCGGCTCGACATTGTCGCCCATCAGGGTGTCGAAGATCGCGTCAGCCTCAATCGCATCTTGGATACTAACCTGCAGCAGCGTGCGGCTTTCCGGATCCATCGTCGTCTCCCACAATTGCTCCGGGTTCATCTCGCCTAGACCTTTGTACCGCTGAATATTCACTTTGCCGTTCTCGCCGCCCATCTCTTCCACAATCGCGGCACGCTGCTTGTCATCATAAGCGTAGCGAACGGTTTTGTTCCGCTCCAGCTTGTACAGCGGCGGTTGGGCGATGTAGATATAGCCGGTTTCGATAATTTTGCGCATGTACCGGTAGAAGAAAGTCAGGAGCAACGTACGGATATGCGCCCCATCCACGTCGGCATCCGTCATGATAATGATCTTGTGGTAACGGGCCTTCGCAATGTCGAAATCGTCGCTGATCCCAGTGCCGAGCGCCGTAATGATCGCGCGAATCTCGAGGTTCGAGAGGATCTTGTCCAATCTCGCCTTCTCGACGTTCAGAATTTTCCCCTTCAGCGGCAGAATCGCCTGGAAGTGCCGGTCGCGGCCTTGTTTGGCCGAACCGCCGGCGGAGTCGCCTTCCACCACGTACAGCTCGCTGATCGAAGCGTCGCGGGATGAGCAGTCCGCCAGCTTGCCCGGCAGAGAGCTCACCTCGAGCACACTCTTACGGCGAGTTAACTCGCGAGCTTTGCGAGCTGCCTCACGAGCGCGGGCGGCCTGGATGCCCTTCTCGAGAATTTTGCGCGCGACGGCAGGATTCTCGTCGAGGAATTCCTGCAGCTTCTCGGCGAACAGAGACTCGACGATGCCGCGCACTTCGCTGTTGCCAAGCTTCGTCTTCGTCTGACCCTCGAACTGCGGATCCGGGATCTTCACGGAGATGATCGCGCTCAAGCCTTCCCGCACGTCGTCGCCTGACAAATTCGCGTCATTGTCCTTCAGCGAGTTCGTCTTGCGGGCGTAGTCGTTCAGAATTCGGGTGAGCGCGCTCTTGAAGCCTGATTCGTGCGTACCGCCCTCGTGCGTGTTGATGTTGTTGGCGAACGAATAGATGTTCTCGGTGTAGCTGTCGTTGTATTGGATCGCAATCTCTACATGGATATGATCGCGGTCGCCTTCGACATAGATCGGCTTCTCGTGGACCGCTTCCCGATTGCGGTTCAAGTACTCGACGAAGGAGACGATCCCCCCGTCGTACTTGAAGGAATTGCTCGTGTCCGTACGCTCGTCTATGAGATGAATCTCAATCCCCTTGTTCAGGAACGCCAGCTCGCGAATCCGGGATTGGAGAATATCGTAATCGTATTCGGTCGTCTCGGTGAAAATCTCGGGGTCCGGCTTGAACGATACTATGGTACCGGTCTCCTCCGTTTCCCCGACCACCTTGAGATCGTATTGCGGCGCGCCGCGGCGGTATTCCTGCTGGTGGATCTTGCCTTCGCGCTTAACGGTAACGCATACCGCTTCGGAGAGCGCGTTCACGACGGATACCCCTACCCCGTGCAAGCCGCCGGACACTTTGTAGCCTTCTCCGCCGAATTTGCCTCCGGCATGAAGAACCGTCAGAACGACTTCGACCGTCGATTTCTTCAGCTTGACGTTTTCCCCTACGGGTATACCGCGGCCATTGTCCGTTACGGTAACGCTGTTGTCTTTATGAACGGTCACGACGATTTTATCGCAATACCCGGCGAGCGCCTCGTCGATACTGTTGTCTACTACTTCCCAAACCAAATGGTGCAGCCCTCTCGGGCCCGTCGACCCGATGTACATCCCCGGTCGTTTACGGACCGCTTCGAGGCCTTCCAGAACTTGAATCTGGCTTTCATCATAAGCGTGCTGATTGGTAGTCACTTTCCGGGTCACCTACTTCTCTGATTTGAAAAAGCTTCGATCTCGTTGGCCAAGAGCACTTGGGCCCGTTTCTTCAATGTGGCGGAGGATACCGGAGAGTAGTATACCTTCGTCTGGGTGACGACGAGCGACTTGCATTCTTCTTCGCCGATCACTTCCACGTTTCGCTCTTTTTGGGCATGCTGAATAAAATGTTTGGATATTTTGGACGACTTCTCGATCGAGAGATCGAAGATCGCAATCAGCTCGGAAGAGCGAATAATTTTTTCTCCGCCTAAATGAATAAACATGGGACCATCTCAGCTCCTAAGCAATATCAGACCAGTTTCCCGTCCTGCACATGAAAAATCGCAGCGTGGTTCAGCCTGTCCAGCTTGATGCTCTCGATTCCGGTTGTCGTAATGAACGTCTGCACCTTGCCCTGGAACGTCTCGATCAATTGGGTCTGTCGATGACTGTCGAGCTCGGACAAAACGTCGTCAAGCAGGAGAACCGGATATTCCCCCACTTCCTCGCGAATGCATTCAATTTCGGCCAGCTTGAGCGACAGTGCCGTCGTCCGCTGCTGCCCTTGGGAACCGAAGGTTTGAACGTCCTTCTCGTTGATCAAGAACGTCAAATCGTCGCGGTGCGGACCGTATAAGGTCATGCCCCGTCTGACTTCCTGGTCTTTGGCCTGTGATAACTTTACCATAAATTGATCAAATAAAACAGATTGTTGTGCCGAATCGTCGAATTCGAAGGAGGGGAGGTAGCGGATTCGCAGCTGTTCGTACCCGTTAGTGATGCCTTCATGGATCGTTTCCGCCCAAACTTGCAGCTTTCTTATAAAGCTTTGACGTTTTTTCATAATTTTAATACCAAATTGAACCAACTGCTCGCTCCAAATGTCCAATTGGCTCCCCAAGGCCGGCTGACCGTACATTTGCTTGAGCAAATTATTGCGCTGAGCAAGCACCTTCTGGTACTGCGATAAGTCGTACAAGTAAGCCGGGTGCACCTGCCCGATCTCCATGTCCAGAAATCGTCGGCGTACACCCGGCGCCCCTTTTACAATCTCCAAATCTTCCGGCGCAAACATCACTACGTTGAGCGTCCCTATGAAATCGCTCAGCTTCTTCTGCTCGAGTCCGTTGATCTTAGCTCGTTTACCCTGGGCCGTTACTTGCAGATCGAGCGTCACCGCTCCGTACCGTTTGTCGATTTCCCCGTGGATAAGCGCTTTCTGCCCTGCCCAGCCGATCCATTCCTTGTCCTGATGCGTCCGGTGGGACTTGGTGAGGGCCAGCACATACATCGATTCGAGCAAATTCGTTTTCCCTTGGGCGTTGTTGCCGACAAACAAATTGATATTGGCCGATGTCGAAAATTCCAGGCTGTCATAGTTGCGGTAGTTGCTGAGAGTCAGCTTCTTCAGGAACAAGCGGCTCCCCCCTATTCCCGAACGACCTCGAAACGGCCGCAGCCTTCCACATCGACGACATCGCCGTTATACAGCTTGCGCCCTCTCCGATTGTCGGCCGTTCCGTTGATCGTAATTGTCCGTTCTTGGAGAAAAGGCTTCGCTTGACCGCCGGTCGAGATGCAATCCGCCAGCTTCAGAAACTGCCCCAAGGCGATATATTCGGTGTTGATTTCGATTCGTTTCATTCGTTCGCTCCGTTCATCCGGTTGTCCGGTACGGCATGATCAGATGCAGCATATTAGCGTGATCTTCCGGTTTCATAATGATTGGTTGCATCGGACCTCGGAAGCCCATCGAGATGTAGTCGCTGTCGATAACTTTGAGCGCGTCCAGCATATATTTGGAGTTGAACGAGATGCCGATCAGGTCGCCGTTCAGCTTGTGCACGTCAATGCTCTCGGTCACTTTGCCCAGCTCCGAGGAACTGGAGGAAATCTCAACCGTGTGCTCGTCTTTCATAATCAGCTTCACGATATTCGTCTTCTCTTCCTTCGACAGCAAGTAGGCGCGGTCGATCGCATCGGCCAGCTTGCGCGTATCGATCGTCATCTCCGTACTGAACGAAGACGGGATCAGCTTTGCTGTGTCCGGGTAGGTACCGTCGAGAATGCGGGTAAAGAACAAGATCGTGTCCAATTTGAACAGCACTTGGTTGTCCGCTACGACGATATCGACGAGCATGCTCTGATCGGGCAGCAGCTTGTTTAGCTCGTTCAAGCTTTTTCCAGAAATGACAATGTTCGTACGCGGGTTCCATTGCTCGCTCGATTCGATCAGCGCTTCTCGGCTCGCCATCCGCAAACGATCGCAAGCGATCAGCTTCAGCTCGTTGGCTTCGAACGTCCAGAGAACGCCGGTCAAGATCGGGCTTGTCTCGCTCGTGGAGACGGCGAACGTCGTTTGGCGGATCATCGTCTTCAGCAGGTCGCTGGAGATCGAGATTTTGTGGTCCTCCTCCAAAACCGGCAGCAGCGGGTATTCTTCCGGATCCAGGCCGACCAATTGAATCTCGGCGGTACCCGACCGGATCCACATCAGGAATAGGTCCTTTACTTCGATCTCGACACGTTCCGACGGCAGCTTGCGGATCATCTCGGAGAAGAACCGCGCCGGCACGACGACACTACCTTCGCGAAGCACTTGGACGACTTCGATGCCGTTTTTCTCTTTCGCTACGAAACTTTGAATGGAAATCTCGGTATCGCTTGCAGTGAAGGTCACACCTTTGGAGGTCACATCTATTTTAATGCCCAGGAGGATCGGAATCGTCGCTTTTTGGGATACGGCCTTGAACACTTGTTGAATCGCTTCGTTCAGTTGATCTTTCAAAATATAAAGTTTCATTTCGTCACTCCCACGGTTCTATTAGGCGAAGCCTTTTCATAATTATATAGGTTTAAAATCTTTTTAGTAGTAGTAGGGGGCCTGAATATGTGGATATGTGGGTTGAAGCCTTAATAAGTAAGCCTATCCACATGTGAATAGTTTGTGTATAGGCTTCCGATCGTCAAGCAGACGGGTTTTTAATTTTTTCGGTTATGTTGTGGACAATTTTGTACAGCTCTTGATCCTGTTGGACGGCGTTGGAAATTTTCTCGTGCGCATGAATGACGGTGGTGTGGTCGCGTCCGCCGAAAGCGTCTCCGATCTTCGGCAGCGAATAGTCCGTCAGCTCGCGGGACAAGTACATGGCGACTTGCCGCGGAAATGCGACAGCTTTGGTGCGCTTGCGCGCCTTGAAATCCTCGATCTTCAACCCGTAGAACTCCCCTACGCGCATCTGAATGTCCTGGATCGTAATCATTCTCGGACGGCTGGACGGGATGATGTCCTTGAGCGCTTCTGCCGCCAGATGGGCCGATATGTCTTGATTGATGAGCGATGAATACGCTACGACACGGATTAGCGCGCCCTCGAGCTCGCGGATGTTCGTATCAATCTGATTCGCTATGTAGACCATCGCTTCGTTCGGGATGTCGAGATTCTCCGCCTTCGCCTTCTTGCGCAGAATCGCGATCCGCGTCTCCAAGTCCGGCGGCTGGATATCGGTTGTGAGCCCCCACTCGAAACGGGAGCGCAGTCGCTCTTCCAGTGTCGGAATTTCCTTGGGCGGCCGGTCGCTGGAGATGATAATATGCTTCCGTTCCTCGTGCAGAGCGTTAAATGTATGGAAAAATTCCTCTTGGGTTTGTTCTTTTCCGGCCAGAAACTGAATATCGTCAATTAATAAGTAGTCGATATTGCGGTATTTGTGTCGAAAGCTCTCGCCTCTGTTGTCGCGGATCGCGTTGATGAACTCATTCGTGAATTTCTCGGAGGACAGATACATGACACGGGCATTCGGATTGTGCTCCAGCACGTAGTTGCCAATCGCGTGCATGAGATGGGTCTTGCCCAGCCCTACTCCGCCGTACAGGAACAACGGATTGTAGGACTTGCCGGGCGCTTCGGCCACAGCCAAACAAGCCGCATGCGCGAACCGGTTGCCGGCTCCGATGACGAATGTATCGAATGTGTACTTCGGGTTGATCATATTATAGATGGAATCTTCCGGTGGTACGGCCGGTTTGGGCGATTGGGGCGCCGGCGCCGGAGAATTCTTGACGGAGGCGTGCGGCTCCAGCTCTTGAAGCGTAAACGACAGCTCCACGTCGCGGCCCAATACTTCATATACGGTGTTGCGAATCATCTTCGAATAGCGGTTCTCGAGCCACTCCTTGGCGAAATTGTTAGGAGCGCAGATGACCAAAGATTTGTCCGTAAACACAGCCGCACGGGTTGATTTGAGCCACGTGTCGAAGCTGGGTTTGCTCAATTTGGTCTGGATGATGGACAACACTTGCTGCCATAAATCCTGTATGTGACCATCCACAGTTTGTTCACTCCTTCTTACGCGAGCCTTGCAAGTACAAGTCAGTCCTTGTCAGTCCTGGAGGGATCGTGTCGAAATTTATCCACATAACTACATCGCATTGGAAGAGCTGCAATAACAGTCGGGGGTTTTGTTCACAAAGTTATCCACATGCTGTTAATAAGTTGAGGAATTTCGAAGATTGTACACAACCGAAAACAATATCATGATAGCAGAATAAAGCCTTGGTTTCAACGCAATTCGGCGATTTATCCACATTTTCAATCCCTTGTGTATCAAAGTTGTCAACAGCACAAGATATTGTTTATTATTTGTGTAAAATCGACAAAATCAGCCTGCTTCGACAATATAGTTTATGCACAGGTGGATAATTCAGATGCTTCATTTTGCCAGCGCGGAATTGGCATTGACTTTTGCATGGGGAAATGGTTTAATAGTTAAGTGTGTTTTTAGAGTATCAACTGGAAGTGGAATTCCTTGAGGGGGTGCAATAGATGGGTCCGACGTTTAAACCGAATGTAAGCAAGCGCGCAAAGGTTCACGGGTTCCGTGCCAGAATGAGCACGAAGAACGGTCGCAAAGTGCTGAAAGCCCGCCGTCAAAAAGGCAGAAAAGTAATTAGCGCTTAATCGAAGGCCACTTGCGAAGTGGTCTTTTTTTTCTGTCAACCGGCTGCGGATAGGCGTTCGACCAACGGGTTTATATAGGATGTATTGTGTTTAGAATAAGAAGTAGTGAGCAATCGAGAAATTGATGGTGATGGATCGTGCAAAAGGAGCTCCGACTGGCGAAGCGGGAAGACTTCAACAAGGTGTACCGATTCGGCAAATCGAATGCCAATTTTCAATTTGTCGTCTACAGTTTGCCGCAATCGAAAATTGAAAAGTTCCGTGCCGGCATTTCGGTCAGCAAGAAGGTGGGTAACGCCGTCGTCCGCAATCGGATCCGGCGCGTGGTGAAGGAAATTCTTCGTCTGAATGCAGACAAGATAAAGCCTCGCTTCGACTTGGTCATAATCGCTCGCAAGCCGGCCGCCGACATGGAGTACAGGGAGATGGAGAAAAGCTTGCTCCACGCCTTGAAACGCGCGTCCGCGCTCAGGTCCAAGACGGAATAATAAAGTTTCTTTTACCCCCCAGATTGTGGTATAGTGTTGTTAAAATTGTCCGTGCGGCTGTGCCGCTTACGGTTTTCAGTTCGCTCGGTTGACGATGTCCTCCGCCGCCTTTGGTGTGGAATCGTTTTCCTTGTTATGAAGGTTAGGAGGAAGCTGATTTTGACCCGTCGTCGTATAACAACATTAGCTTTGCTGGTTCTCATGGTCCTCGTTCTTGCGGGATGCGGCACTATGGATCCGGAGAAGAACCCGATCAACCCGGCTAACGGATTTTGGGACAAGTTCTTCATTTACCCGCTGTCTACATTGATGGATTGGTTCGCCGAATTGTTGTGGAATCAATATGGACTGTCTATCTTGATTGTTACGATTTTGATTCGATTCCTGGTTCTGCCGCTGACGCTCAAGCAATACCGGAGCTCCAAGAAGATGCAGCTGATCCAGCCGGATATGAAGAAAATCAAAGAGAAGTACAAGGACGATCCGAAGAAGCAGCAGGAAGAGACGATGAAGCTGTTCCAGCAAAACGGCGTCAACCCGTTGGCCGGTTGTTTGCCGCTGCTCGTGCAGATGCCGGTTCTGATTGCGCTCTATCACGCGATTATGCGGAACGGTGAGATCCATCACCATGAATTCCTGTGGATGCAGCTTGGAACGCCGGACCCGTTATATATATTGCCCACTATAGCGGCATTGACCACATTTTTGCAGCAAAAGATGATGTCCAGTCAGATGCCTTCGCAGATGCAGGCGCTGCTGTTCATTTTTCCGGTTATGATTTTCGTCATGTCGATGAATTTCGCATCCGCTTTGCCGCTTTACTGGATTTACAGCAACTTGTTCACCATCGTGCAGTCTTATTTTCTCTATGGTCGATCATCGAACAATAAGGGTGGCCAATTGAAATGAAAAAGATTGTTGTTGCGGGGAAAACGATCGAAGACGCTGTGAGGAACGGTCTGACTCAATGGAAGACGACGGGGGATCGGGTGAAAGTCCAGGTCCTCGAGCAGCCCAGTAAGGGTTTGTTCGGTCTGATCGGTTCGAGGGAAGCGAAGGTGGAGCTCGAGTGGATCCCGGATCCGATCGAGGAAGCGATGGCTTTTCTGAAAGATGTCTTCCGGACGATGCTCCTTGATGCAGATCTGGATACGTTGGATACCCCGGACGGGATCAAGCTGAACATCTATGGCAGCGAGCTCGGGATTTTGATAGGTCGTCGAGGGCAGACGCTGGATTCCTTGCAGTATTTGGTCAACATCGTAGCCAATCGGTATTCCACTTCGCATGTGAGAATCGTGCTGGATGCCGAGAGCTTTCGGGAGCGCAGGAAGCAGACATTGGAAGAGTTGTCCGACCGGCTGGCCAAACGTGTGATGCGCACACGCAAGGAAGTCGTGCTGGAGCCGATGTCCCCGCAAGAACGTAAAGTGATCCATTCGCAATTACAGAATCATCCGAACGTCAAGACTTACAGCAAGGGCGATGATCCGAACCGGAGAGTCGTCATCGCGCTTCGTTGAACTCATATGAGCATGCAATGACTTCAGGCAGAGTCATTGCTTTTTTCATATTACAGGGGTCGCTGGGTTCGTTCGGAGAAGAGGTGATCTCACATGTTAACGGACACAATCGGAGCTATTTCGACACCTCTCGGCGAGGGGGGGATTTCGGTCATCCGCGTAAGCGGGCCGGATTCGGTCGAGGCGGTCGGTCGTTTGTTCCATTCCAAGACGAAGCTGAACGATGCGGCGACGCATACGGTTCATTATGGTTTTGTGAAAGATCCTGCCACAGGGGAAAAGGTAGAGGAAGTGCTGGTCACGCTGATGCTGGCGCCGCGTTCTTTTACGATGGAGGATGTGGTGGAGGTCAGCTGTCACGGCGGGTTGATTTCGGTCAAGAAAGTGCTCGAGCTTATCCTGGACCAAGGTGTACGGTTGGCGGAGCCCGGGGAATTCACGAAGCGAGCGTATCTGAACGGACGTATTGATTTGACGCAGGCGGAGGCGGTTATCGACCTGATTCGAGCAAAGTCCGATCGTGCATTCAAGGTGGCGCTGAAGCAGGTGGAAGGGACCTTATCCCGGCAGGTGAAGGATTTGCGGCACAGCTTGGTCGAGCTGATGGCGCATATCGAGGTCAATATCGATTACCCGGAGCATGATGTAGAAGAGTTGACGAGCAACTATATTAGGGAACGTTCGCATCAGGCGATTGAGCATATAGACCGATTGTTGAAGACGGCTGGGCAAGGGAAGGTGCTTCGCGAGGGGATCGTGACGGCTATAGTAGGGAGGCCCAACGTAGGGAAGTCTTCTTTGCTGAATGCGTTGGCCCAGGAAAATAAGGCGATCGTCACGGATATTCCCGGCACGACTCGCGATATTGTCGAAGAGATCGTGAATGTGAACGGCATTCCGCTGCGTTTGCTCGACACGGCCGGCCTGAGGGAAACGGATGATGTCGTAGAGCAGATCGGAGTCGAGAAGTCGCGAAATGCGCTATCGGATGCGGATCTGATTATCCTGGTGTTGAATCGGAATGAGCCGCTGCACGATGACGAACGTGAGCTGCTGGCACAGATTGCCGGTCGTCAAAGCTTGGTCGTGCTGAACAAAACGGATTTGCCAGCGGAGCTGGAGGAATCGGTTGTGCAGCAGTTCGTCCCTGTGGAGCGTATCGTCCGGATGTCGGTTAAAGAAGAGCTCGGCATGGATGATCTGGAGGCGGCGATCGGGGTGCTGTTTTTCAGCGGGCAGGTAGAGGGGAACGATCTCACGTACGTGAGCAATGTGCGGCATATTCATTTGTTGAAGAAAGCTAGACGTTCTCTGGAGGATGCCATTCAAGCGAGTGAAACGTTTGTCCCGATCGATCTGATCCAGATTGATGTACGCGGGGCATGGGAGAGCTTAGGGGAAATGATCGGCGATTCGGTTGGGGAGTCTTTAATTGATCAAATTTTTTCGCAGTTTTGTTTGGGGAAATAGAGGTAGGGTTGTGAAGGAGGGATTTAGAATGAGCGGATATGTGGCAGGACAATACGATGTGATCGTCATTGGAGCTGGGCATGCCGGATGCGAGTCAGCACTGGCTGCTGCGCGTATGGGCTGCGAGACGCTGCTGCTGACGATTAACTTGGATATGGTCGCGTTTATGCCGTGCAATCCTTCGATCGGGGGGCCGGCCAAAGGGCATGTCGTGCGTGAAATTGATGCGCTTGGCGGTGAGATGGGGCGTAACATTGACAAGACGTTTATCCAATTGCGGATGCTCAATACCGGGAAAGGTCCGGCGGTGCATGCGTTGCGTGCGCAAGCGGACAAATTTTTATATCAGCATACGATGAAAGAAACGATTGAGAAGCAGGAGAAGCTGACGCTTCGTCAAGGGATGGCGGAGGAGCTGATCGTGGAGAACGGCGCCTGTACAGGAGTCGTGACGAAGACGGGCGCGCAATATAAGGCGAAGGCCGTCGTTTTGACAACAGGTACTTATTTGCGCGGTAAGGTGATTATGGGCGAACTGATGTACGAGAGCGGTCCGAACAACCAGCAGCCTTCTGTGAAGTTGTCGGAATCGTTGCGGACGTTGGGTTTTGATCTGGTGCGCTTCAAGACAGGTACACCTCCTCGCGTGCATAAGGATTCGATCGATTTCTCGAAGACGGAGATACAGCCTGGCGATGAGGATCCGAAGTTTTTCTCGTATGAGACCACATCCTCTACGACGAGCCAGCTCCCGTGTTGGTTGACCTATACATCCGGTTCGACGCACGAGATTATCAACAACAATTTGCACCGCGCGCCGATGTTCTCGGGAGCGATCGAAGGGACCGGACCGCGTTATTGTCCGTCGATCGAGGATAAGATTGTTCGGTTCAGCGACAAGCCGAAGCATCAAATTTTCCTAGAGCCGGAAGGCCGCTATACCTCGGAGTATTACGTGCAGGGGTTGTCGACCAGTATGCCGGAGGACGTACAGCTGCAAATTTTGCGCTCGATTCCGGGGCTGGAGAAGGTGGAGATGATGCGTACAGGTTATGCGATCGAGTACGATGCGGTCGTTCCAACGCAGCTGTGGCCATCGCTGGAGACGAAACGTTTGCCTGGGCTGTTCACGGCGGGGCAGATCAACGGAACGTCGGGATATGAAGAAGCGGCCGGGCAAGGCATCATGGCGGGCATCAATGCGGCGCGGAAGGTGCAGGACAAGGAGCCGGTCATCCTGGACCGCTCAGAGGGCTATATCGGCGTCTTGATCGATGATCTCGTCACGAAAGGAACTAGCGAGCCTTATCGGTTGCTGACATCCAGAGCCGAATACCGGTTGTTGCTGCGGCATGATAATGCAGATCTACGCCTCACCCCGATCGGGCATGAGATAGGATTGATTACCGAGAGCCGGTATGAACGTTTTCTCCATAAGAAGAAGATGGTGGAGCAAGAGATTGAGCGATTGAAGACGACTAAGATTCGTCCGGAGCCGGAAGTACAGCAGTTGCTTACGGAGGCGGGGACGGTTCCGCTCAACAACGCCGTCGATTTGATTTCGCTCTTGCGGCGTCCGGAGATCACATATGCGCATATTGAGAAAATGTCGGCCCCGGAGCTGGAGCTGTCGGATGAGATGAAAGAGCAAGTGGAAATTCAAATTAAATACGAAGGCTATATCGAGAAGCAGCTGGCGCATGTCGAACGAATGGCGAAGATGGAGAAAAAGCGTATTCCGGAAGATATCGAGTACAAGGCGATTCACGGGTTGGCGAACGAAGCGAAGCAGAAGCTCGCGGACATTCGACCGATTTCCATCGGTCAAGCGTCGCGCATTGCCGGTGTGACACCAGCCGACATTTCGATCCTGCTAGTGTATTTGGAGCATTACAACAAAGTCGTAGCGTCTCGAGGGTAACGGATGGATCAAGATCAAGTTAAACAACAATTCGAAGAGCTGCTGACCGCCAAGCAGCTCGATTTGTCTGCAGAGCAGTGGGAGCGATTTGAGCTGTATTATAGGGAGCTCGTAGACTGGAACGAGAGGATGAATTTAACGGCAATCACAGATAGAGAACAAGTGTTCGTTAAACATTTTTACGATTCAATCTCGTTGTCGTTCTACGTGCCGCTCCAATCGATTGCGAGTATGGCGGATATCGGTTCTGGGGCCGGGTTTCCGAGCATTCCCCTAAAGATTATGTTTCCGCACTTGAAGGTGACGATTGTCGATTCGTTGAATAAACGAATTGGATTTCTGAATGCATTGGTGACTCGTTTAGGTTTGTCGGATGTCAGTTGTTTGCATGGTAGAGCGGAGGATGTGGCGCGGAAGTCCGAGCATCGGGATCAATATGATTTGGTGACTGCACGTGCGGTAGCCAGACTCAGCGTGTTGAATGAATTTTGTTTGCCTTTCGTCAAAACCGGCGGTTTGTTTGCAGCGATGAAGGGATCCGATTTGCCGGATGAATTGAAAGAGGCTAAAATAAGTTTGCGGGAATTGAAGGGTGAGGTGGAGGCTTCTCATCAATTCGAACTTCCGGTGGAGCATTCGACTCGTCATATTGTCTGTATTCGCAAGAAAGCTGCCACACCAGCTAAATACCCAAGAAAAGCTGGAACTCCGTTGAAGCAACCTTTAGTATAAGGCTAGTGCTTATGAAGGAATGTTCCACGTGAAACATAAAGCTTGATGAACATTGATCAATTCAGATTGACTTGTTCTTCAAGCTTTTTCATTGGAGATTGTGAATTGTTCATAATTGAAAAGCAGGAAATTGAGAGTTTCCGGAGAATTTTAATAGAGTAGAAAAATACATAAATGCAATATCTATGACGTGCTTGTGCTTGGAGAGTATGTAATTCAAAGATTGGGTGATAAGACACAATATGAAAGAGCAAATATCCAAATTATTTGGATTATCAGATCGAGCAACCGGTGAAGAAATCAAACATATCCCAGTAGGCGAAATCGTCTCCAGTCCGTATCAACCTCGGACCATCTTCGATGACGAGCGGATTGACGAACTCTGTCAGACGATCAAGACGCATGGCGTTATTCAACCTATTGTTGTTCGTGTGCGAAATCAAAAATTCGAATTAATCGCGGGTGAGCGTCGCTGGAGAGCCGTCAAGAAGCTAGGGATGGATACGATTCCGGCTATTGTTCGAGAAATCAACGATTCCCAAGCGGCATCGATTGCCTTGATCGAAAATTTGCAGCGCGAAGGTTTAACCTCCATTGAAGAAGCGGTCGCCTATGAGCAGTTAATGACGATACATGACTTGACTCAAGAAAGCTTAGCTCAGCGTTTAGGGAAAAGCCAATCTACAATTGCGAATAAAATCAGATTGCTGCAGCTTCCTGATTTTGTGAAGCAGGTTTTGTTGGAACGCAAAATTACGGAGCGGCACGCCAGAGCCCTACTGTCCCTTGATACGGAAGAGCAACAGATGAGGGTACTTGAGGATATCATCACGAAAGAGCTCAATGTGAAACAGACGGAAGCTCGAGTAGCTTTTTATAAAGAATCGGCGAAGCTGAAGAAGAACAAACGGATTACGTTCTCTAAAGACATTCGTCTTGCTTTGAATACGATACGTCAATCGGTAGAGATGGTAGCCGGGACAGGTCTTACAATTAAAACGGATGAGAAAGATCACGACGATCATTACGAATTTATTATTCGGATCCCGAAGAAAAAATGATAATGGACTGTTAATAAGCTCCGAAAAGGAGCTTTTCTTTTGTCCGCGCGTGCATTTGGTAAAAATGTGATTTCATTGCGTAGAAATAGGCGAAATGTCCTGCTTTCAAGGTGAATGTGCGATTGGATTATGGTATAGTGAATTTATACTTTTTTCTAGAAAACTATGAGTTTCATTGTTTGATAGGATTTCATTTGAGGTGAACGAGTTGTCTAAGATTATTGCGATTACGAATCAAAAGGGTGGCGTGGGGAAAACCACCACCTCTGTGAATTTAGGAGCATCGCTGGCCACATTGGGAAAGCGCGTGCTGCTTGTGGATATCGACCCCCAAGGAAATACAACGAGTGGGATTGGCATCAACAAAGCTGATGTAACTTATTGTATCTATGATGTGCTGATCAATGATGTGCATCCGAAGGATGCGATTGCGGAAACGTCGATTCCGAATCTGAAGATTATTCCGGCAACGATCCAACTCGCAGGAGCGGAGATAGAACTGGTTCCTACTATTTCGAGAGAAGTTCGGTTGAAGAAGTCGCTTCATCTGATTAAGCACATGTTCGACTACATACTGATCGATTGTCCTCCGTCGCTTGGCATTCTGACGATCAACTCCCTTACGGCTTCCGATTCCGTCATCATTCCAATCCAATGCGAATATTACGCGCTGGAAGGATTAAGCCAGTTGCTGAACACAGTGCGTCTTGTACAGAAACACCTCAATACAACACTGCAGATTGAAGGTGTTTTGTTGACGATGTTTGACGCTCGTACGAATTTAGGTATTCAAGTGATTGAAGAAGTGAAAAAGTATTTTCAACAAAAGGTGTATCAAACGATCATCCCTCGCAATGTTCGCTTGAGCGAAGCCCCTAGCCATGGTCAGTCGATTATTACTTATGATCCGAAGTCCAAGGGAGCGGAAGTGTACATGGAACTGGCAAAGGAAGTGATCTCGTATGAATAAACGGGCAGGATTAGGACGAGGGCTGGATGCATTGATTCCTTCACTGGATGTGAAAGAGGACGACAAGGTCATCGAAATCTCGCTTAAGGAACTGCGGCCCAATCCGTATCAGCCTCGTAAAACATTCAATCAAGATTCAATCAGCGAATTGGCTGCTTCCATTAAAGAGCATGGAGTCATACAGCCAATCATTGTTCGTTCCGTGTTGCGTGGATATGAGATCATCGCTGGAGAGCGCCGATTCCGGGCTTCGCAGCAGTCGGGTCTTGAAAGAATTCCGGCGGTTGTGCGCAAGTTCACCGATCAGCAAGTGATGGAAATTGCGTTGATTGAGAATGTGCAGCGGGAAGATTTGAACGCAATTGAGATTGCAAATGCCTATCAAGCGTTGGTTGATCAGTTTTCTTTGACGCAAGAGGAGTTGTCTGTGAAGGTAGGGAAGAGTCGATCTCATATTGCTAACTTTCTCCGGTTGCTTCAACTCCCAGATGAAATCAAACAACATGTTTCACGTGGAACAATTTCCATGGGACATGCAAGAGCGATTGCCGGCGTGAAGAACGATAAGCAGAAAAAAGAGTTGGCGGAGCAAACAATTAAAAACGAGTGGAGCGTCCGGCATCTGGAAGACTTTATCAAAACGCTGGATGAGCCGCAGCCGAAGGAAAAGCCGAAAGAAATCAGCAAACGGAAAGATCCGTATATCGATCAGCTGGAAGAAAATTTGCGAAATCGTTATCGGACAACCGTTAAAATCAAACATAGCAACAACAAAGGAAAGATCGAGCTTCTGTATTATTCCAAGGATGATTTGGAAAGATTGCTCGAGCTGCTTGAGGGGAAAATAAGCTAAATAAGGCATTGCGCAAACAGTGTCTTGCTCACAAAGGAACATGCCCAGATCTCGATTAGCAGGCTCGGATAGCGCATCTAAGCTTCCGAATCGGATCGAATCCAGGTGTGTTTTTTCGTCAAAAGCGATAAGCAGAAAGGAGGAACAACACATGTCGTCGGTTCTATACTTCGATCATGCGGCAACTTCTTGGCCAAAACCACAAGGCGTCGTAGATGCGATGGTGAAATGCATGCAGGAGTATGCAGCTAATCCCGGGAGAGGCAGTCATCAGATGGGGGTGAAGGCAAGCCGTACGCTGTTCGAGGGTCGAAAGGTATTGGCGCAGTTGTTCCATGTAGCGAATCCGAATGACATTTCCTTCACGCTCAATACGACCTCTGCCTTGAACATCGCAATCAAAGGGTATGTGAAGCCCGGGGATCACGTGATTTGCACGGCGGTTGAGCATAACTCCGTTAGGCGCCCATTGGAGTATTTGAAAAGCCGTAACCAGATTGAAGTCAGCTATGCAGAGACGAATGCGAAAGGATCGATCGATCTTCAAAAGCTGGAAAAATTGATTCAACCGAATACAACGCTGATGATTTGCAATCATAGCTCCAATCTGCTCGGATCTATTCTTCCGCTCGAGCCGATCTCGCAGCTGATGAAGAAGCACGGAGTGAAGCTGCTGCTCGATGCGGCTCAATCCGCTGGCGTGCTCGACATTGATGTGCAGGCGATGGGGATCGATATGCTGGCGTTTCCAGGGCACAAAGGGCTGCTCGGGCCGCAAGGCACAGGGGGCTTATACATATCGCCGGAGTTGGATGTGGAACCGCTGCTGCATGGAGGTACCGGCAGCCAATCGGAAGCAACCGAACAGCCGAAGGTTAGGCCGGATCGGTATGAGGCCGGGACACCGAATACGCCGGGTATCGCCGGATTGGTAGAGGGTGTCAAGACAATTCGAAGTGAGACGGTGCAGCGAATTCATACGAAAGAATGGCACCAGATTCAGACCTTGATGGAGGGACTGTTGAGCATTCCTGGGATCACTCTGTATGGACCTGAATTAGGGGAAGACAAGACCGGCATTACGGCATTCAATGTGAAACATGCGGAAGCGTCCGAGGTGGCTTTTATTCTTGACCAGTCGTTTCAGATTGCCGTTCGAGCGGGTTATCACTGTACACCGTTAGCGCATGAAACGGCGGGCACCTTTGGAAGTGGGGCGGTAAGAGCCAGTATCGGGTATTCGACGACGGATGCTGAAATCGAACAATTTATCCGAGCCATTCAAGAAATCAGTCGGCATTACAACCAAGTGTGAACCCATACAGAAGAAAGAAGGACATGCGGAAATGAGTGAGGAAGAGTGGTGGGTGTCGCCGGATTTGGTCGCGGTGATCATGCTAGGCGCAGGGGTTATCGTACTGGTTCTGTTCATACTGATCATCGTGTTATGGGTGAAGCTGAATCGGCTGCGCCGTAAATACGTCCATATGATGAATGGCGGCAGCGCAGATAACATGGAGGAGCTACTGATCCAGATCCAAGAGCGGTTGAGCCTTGGTGAAATGGCATCTACTCAACAACAAAACCGCCTCTCCGGGATCGAGGCGGCTCTGCGCAAAATGAAGGCCAAGGTTGGGATGCACCGCTATAATGCGTTCGGCGATCGAGGGAGCGATCAGAGCTTCTCGATTGCGATCGTGGATGAGGAACGAGACGGTGTGGTGCTGACCGGGATTCACAGCCGGGACGAGACGTATCTATATGCGAAGCCGCTGGAGAGGGGGCAATCGACTTACACGTTGTCTCCAGAGGAGAAGGAAGCGATCAATCGATCCTCGGGTAGCTAAGCGCATGAATGCGATGACTGAGGAGCAAGGAGCGGAACAACGTACGGGCGATGATCTCGGACATGTTCATCACTAGGCTGAGTCGGGTGTTCTGGAGGACGAAATATTCCATGAACCCGCCGACATTGACGATGCCGGTCAGATGCATGTCGCCCACCGGGCTAAGCTCCTTCTGCACACCGGCACCCGGCTTTACCGGCCCATCCGCTACAGTGATTTGTCCGACGCTCGTCATTTGCCCCAAACAGGCATCGACGGCGACTATGTAAGCATCCGGGAACAAATGTTCTATGTTCTGCATCGTCTCGTTCAAGTTCATTGCGTGGACCGGATCGTTCAATGTACCGAATACATGGAGCCCGGTATAATGATGCTTGGCGAGATGCATGCCTACTAGCGGACCCAGGGAATCGCCCGTCGAGCGGTCGGTTCCGATACAGACGAAGACGATGTTCTTATAGGCCGGAACTTGTATGAAATGATCGTAGAGCAGCTGAGTCAAAGTTTCCGACACGTTAGGGTCTGCATAATTGAATTTGGCAGATAAGGGCTCCGGCTTGTTCGAGAAGCCTAACGAGAACTTCATACGCTACCTCCGCGGGACTTTTAATTTTTACTAGTATACGGATAATAGAGAGAATTTATACGTGAAAGATAGACAGATTCGGTCGGCTGGAAAGGAGTTTTGCAGGATGTATGAGGATAATCTGGTCATTGCGTTTGATTCCACCCAGCAGGCGTTGCGGACGGAAATGCTGCTCGAGTATGCGGAGATCGAAATCGACATTCGGCCTACTCCAAAAGAGATCACAGCCGGCTGTGCGCTCAGCATTGAGTTTCCAGGCCGTCACTTGGCTCAGGTAAGGCAAATCCTTCGGGACGAGCATGTGGAGCTCAGAGGCATCTTCCAGCCGCTGGAGAGCGGAGGGTACGCTGAGCTGCAATAAAGAGGGAGTAAGAGGAGGGCGAGCAAGATGGAACAAACGTTGGCGGGAAGGAATCCCTTGGCGATGGAGTACGGCAATTGGTCGTGGGAGCATTGGAAGACGGAAATTTGGGACGTGGTCTCGTCGCCCGGGTTCTGGTTCCATTATGGAATGATTGTTTGGAAGCTTGCGCTGATTTTAATAGTAGGACGATTTATTCGGCGGATGTCGACCAGGGCGTTGAATCACATTCTGATCGATCGCGAGAAGACGCCGGCTCATTTTAACCCGAGAAGGGCGAAGACGTTAGGAAAGCTGCTTAGCAATGTAATCTCGTATACGGTCAATTTCATCGTGATTATGATGGTGCTGAACCAATTCGGCTTTAATCTGGCTCCATTGCTGGCAGGCGCGGGAGTCATCGGGTTAGCGATCGGTTTCGGGGCGCAGAGTCTGGTGAAGGATGTGATTACCGGGTTCTTCATCATTTTCGAAGATCAATTTGCAGTGGGAGACGTTGTCCAGATTGGTGCATATAAAGGAACGGTTGAAGAGATCGGCATTCGCGTGACGCGTGTCCGCAGCTGGACCGGGGAAACGCATATTATTCCGAACGGCTCGATTGCGCAAGTGACCAACTTCTCGGTCCATAACTCGATGGCGGTGCTGGATATCTCGGTCGCTTATGATGCAGATATTGATGCGGCGATCGAATTGATTCGCAAGACGTTGCATGAGGGCTATAAAACCAACGATAATATGGTGGGAGATCCGAAGATTCTCGGCGTCCAGTCAATGAACGCGACGGAGGTCGTGATCCGGGTAATCGCGGAGTGCAAGCCGAACTCGAATCCGGCCGTTACGCGCCTGATGAATGCTTGGATCAAGAAAGCGTTCGACGAGAAGAGCATCAAGTTTAGGACGCAGGTGTAGATTCAGGGTTGGGTTGACAAGGGCGGTATCAATAAAGAGCGGAGGGGAGACGAAATGGAGCGGAAGCAGTTTCAATTAGGTGACGTCGTCCTGATGAAGAAGCCCCACCCGTGCGGGACGAACGAATGGGAAGTGATTCGCATGGGCATGGATATCCGAATCAAGTGTGTCCATTGCAAGCATAGCGTGCTCATTCCGAGGCTGGAGTTTGAGAAAAAGATGAAGAAGGTGCTTCGCTCCGCCGGCGGTGCGGGTTCCCCTGAATCTTGAAATCTTGAACAAAAAGCTTGCACGAACTAAGGATCGTATGGTACAATGCTTTTTGTCCGCATTTTCTATGCGGCAAGGGCTACCGCGGAAAGATACCCAAGAGGCCCAAGGGGGCTGACTCGAAATCAGCTAGGCGTCGCAAGGCGTGCGTGGGTTCGAATCCCACTCTTTCCGCCATACATAACAAAACCACCACCCGATTGGGTGGTTTTTTAACATAATAGAAAGTTTAAATCCTTTACAGAGCTAAAGCGTAAGGGTGTGCTTGCGAAGCGTGGTTAGGGGTAGCACTCATGA
>NZ_BIMA01000106.1 GCF_004000845.1 Paenibacillus koleovorans NBRC 103111 | reverse complement strand
GACACCCGCACCGCCACCAGCCCCGGCCCCACCATCACCGCCCGCCGCGCCGCCTCCCAATACTTGCTCGACTCTCGACAAAATCGTCTGCCAATCCGCCTTCGGATTGCGATCCACCGCCAGAAAATCCGCCGTATGGAACACGGACGTAACGCCTTCAATCGCAAGCAACTGCCGTATCGGCTCGGGAGCCGCTCCAGCATTCCGCTTGTCGTATGTTCGTTTCTCGCCTTTGCTCAGCGTTTGGTCCAAATTGATTTTCATCGAATTCGGACTAGGTGTAGGCTCTATGGAAATCATGCGCATGATCGATTATCCTCCTGACTCGAGCTCATTTATCATCTCCTATTGTGTCACAATCGCCGTCAAAAGAAAAACCCCGCTCCCACAGAAGGAAACGAGGCACATAATAAATGGTTATGCAGTTGCCGCCCGAAGCAGCTTAATCCAAGTTCAACAGCTGCCGATCCAAGTAAGGCTCGAGATAGTTCGTGATCGCGAATACCGTATGCGCCAAATCCAAATTCTCAAACACGAAATCGCATTGGCTCTGGTACGCCATCGCATCGTCGTAATGGGACATGTGATTGCGGATGACATCCTCCGAATCCCCGCGATCCCGTTGGCGTTGCAGCACGGAGTCTCGGTCGGCGTACAAGAACAGCTCCGTTACAAGATCACCATAAACTCTTCTCAAAATCGAAGCTCCGTCATGATTCAATATCAGGTAGATGAAATCATCGGCGGCAAGCAGCTGATCCAAATCGGATTGCCGAATCCCGTAATGATTGCCGTTAATCGTAACACTTTCAATAAACTGCCCGGCCTGCTCCGCCTCCTGAAACTCCTCGACACTAATGAACTGATAGTCCTGGCCTTCCACTTCCCCGGGGCGCTTCCCGCGAGTGGTGCAGGAGAGCACCTTGCGCAGCTCCAGCGTCGTACCGACCATATCCGCCACTGTCTTCCGCCCGGAACCGTCGGGCCCGGTAAACACGAAGATCCGCGATTTCGATGTGAGTCCAGTCATGGATAATCCACCTTCCGTTTAGTGAAATGGGATGTTCCTACATAATATTCGCTTGGAACGGATGAATATGACGGCTCGCCTAACAAAATAGACGGCTCAATCTTAAGGGTATTAACTAATACAATTCGCCGCAAAAGGGGAGAATCCTGCCGCAAAAGGTGATTTCATATATCTAGCAACCATTCGCCTACTGCGTTGGAGCCGAGAGGGACGTCCCGGTCTTGATGTTGCGCAGAATCGACACCTCGACGCGGCGGTTCATCGCACGGCCTTCTGCGGTCGCGTTCGTCGTGATAGGTTGAAACTCGCCACGCCCGATAACACTAAACCGCTTCTGATCGATCTGGCTCGTCTGCAGCAGGATTTTAAAGAAATTCAAAGCCCGCTTGGAGCTGAGGTCCCAGTTCGTCTCAAACTGCGCGGTGCTGATCGGAATGTTGTCCGTGTGCCCGGCCACTTCGATCTGATAATTCGGATACTTCGCCAGCATCGCACCGATCGCCTGTGCCAACCGCCGCGCCTCCGGCTTCACTTCCGCGCTGCCGGAGCCGAACAAGGCGTTGTCGCGGATCGTAATCACGAGCTGATCCTCGTTGAGCTTCGTCTCCAGCTGTGTGGACAAGCCGTTGTCCGCAATATACTGGTTCAGCTGCTTCTGCAGCTCTAGCATATCCTCCAGCTCTTGCTTCATCTGAGCCAGCTGCTCCTTCGTCGCCTCGGTCAACACGATGGTGGACCGGCTCTGCTGCGTGAAGTCCTGCGTCTTGTCGTGATTCTTATCCGTAGGATCCAGCGTGATCGGAGGGATCTGCGACTTCTCGAACAAGCTGACTCCGCCGTTGAAGGCCGAGTTCAAGCTGCGCATAATTTGATCGTATTTCTTGGAGTCCATCTCGCTCGAGGCGAACAGGATGATGAACAAGGCCAGCAAAAGCGTGAGCAAGTCGGCGTAGGGGATCAGCCAGGTTTCGTCTGCGTGCTCCTCTTCATGATGCTTTCGCTTTTTGGCCACGTTCCTCTTCCTCCTCGTTGTTTTGTGGACCGTAACGTTCGGAAGGAGTCAGGAACACCGACAGCTTCTGCTCGATGGCAATGGCGGAGATCCCGGATTGAATCGACAGGAGGCCTTCGACCATCATGAGCTTGATTTCGACTTCCTTCTTGGAAATCTGCTTCAGCTTCGTAGCGAGCGGGTGCCAGAGGACGTACCCGGTGAAAATCCCGAGCAGCGTCGCGACGAAAGCGGCGGAGATCAAGTGGCCGAGCTCGGCGACATTGTTCAGGTTGCTAAGTGCCGCGATCAGACCGATAACGGCACCCAGTACGCCAAGCGTAGGGGCGTACATGCCGGCTTGCGAGAATATAAGCGCCCCGGAACGATGACGTTCCTCCATGGCGTTGATCTCTTCCATCAGAACGTCGTGAATGAACTCTTGTTCGTTGCCGTCGATAATCATCCGCATCCCGTTGCGCAGGAACGGATCGTTGATGTCTTCCACCTTGCTCTCGAGAGCAAGCAGCCCTTCGCGGCGGGTAATCGTCACCCACTCGATGAACAACTGGATCAGCTCTCTCTTAGGTGTAAGCTTTTGCTTGATGAATACGATGCGGAACAGCGCAGGCACCTTGGCCAGCTCGGACATGGGGAAAGCGACCATGACCGCGGCGACCGTACCTCCGATGATGATCAGAATAGCGGCATAATTTAAAAGGGATCCGAGGTGGGCTCCCTTCAGCACCATCCCGACGCCAACGGAAAGGATCCCTAGCACGACCCCTATTAATGTAGATTTCTCCAATTGTGACACCTCTCGAATTTTAGTCTATACCCTTTTATCGGCATACAGAATCAATTCGATTAGAGACAATCCATTCCCTCCTAAGACTCTTGCAAAATCCGACAAGTTGCCGACAGTCCACGTAAAAAGGCACCGGGGACTTGCGCCGCCCAGTGCTCCGCCAAAGCTATATAGATGAAGAAACTCGTCAAGGCGTCAGGTCGATGATGCCGTGGTCGCCGAAATGATCCTGCACCAGGGCGTTCAGCTCCGGCACATAAGGCTGCAAAGGCGCTCCGCGCCAAGCTTCATGCGCATATCGGCTGAATTGGTTGATGAAGTCCGCGTTAGCTGAAAGGAACACATTTACTTTGTCCGGGTGCAGCTCGCGTATTTTTTGCGTCAGCTCGGTCTGCAGCTCGCTCGAAATATCCTGCGGGTTCGGGATTGTAGGGAACGAGTACTTCTCCATGGCGATATCGCCCGGCTGCAACGGCTTCACGATGCTCGAGTGATCGTCCACCCCGGGGGATGCGATCGTGCGGTCGCTGCGGTAACGCGTTCCTTTCCCTTTGGCCCCTGTAGCGGTCCCGTCGAGCAAAATCGCCACATACACATTTTTATCGGTAAGGATAACGAAGGAGCTGCGAATGCCCTTCATGTCGTCGATGACGTCGGAGTCCGTCTGGCTGAATGACATAGTCGTATTGTTGTGGTCGGCTGCTCTCAGCTGCGTATTGTACGTGCGGTAGCCGGTTGCTTCGTGTTGGGCGGTCCGGCTGCCATAGTCGGAAGGGCTGTTCTCGAAATGTCGCTTGTACGAGCAAGCCGTCAAGCTGGTCGTTATGGCTACGCATGCCATCCATTTCATCATCGCATTCGCGCTCGGCATAATAGGCAATCCTCCTGGCCGGTTGATGATCAAATTCTTATCCGTATTGTCTGCTTCCCGGGCCAGAATATGCGCCTTACTCGCATCAGGCAATACGCGAAAATTTTGCATAAATCGACAGAGAAAAGGAAATAACCAATATGTGATCCTTTGTGGAAATGCCCCTCTAAAAAGGTCCGTTTGGAGGGGGCAAAAATGGCGAAAAGCCTTGATATGAGAACATTTTGTGAACTGTGCCAGGAAGATTGACAAAAAAGTGGTACCTATTTATAGTTAATAAAGTGATTAGGGTTTGTTGACAAGATATGGCCATCCGGAGTCCGATTTTTCGACGGCTTGGGGCGGTTTTCGAGTGTCGGGAGCGAAGGTGCCGAGAGGCCTTTCGCCACTGCCGCTTCGGGGTAGCCAAGCCCGGGTAACAGACGCCGGATCGCTATAATAGATTGGTCTTCCTCGCACGATTGATCTATGTAAAACCAAGAATTGGGGTTGATGATGAATGAAAAGGTGGCAAACTGTATGGCGCATAGTCCCGCTTCTGGCGATGATGACGTTCATACTATCGGGCTGTGGTATTGACGAACTGACCACTTTGAATCCGAAAGGGCCGGTAGCTGAGAAACAGTTGTGGCTGATTCTAATTTCCCTTGTCGTGATGATCGCAGTATTCGTCGTCGTGGCCATCATTTACGTGTATGTACTTGTTCGTTTTCGCAAACGTCCGGGCCAGACCGGTGTGCCGAAGCAAGTAGAAGGCAGCCACAAGCTGGAGATCATTTGGACGGTCATCCCGTTCCTCCTGCTCCTCGTCATCGCGGTTCCTACCGTTAAGTACACGTTCGAGCTGGATAAAGACTACTCCAAGGATCCGAACGCTCTGCAGGTGAAAGTAACCGGCCACCAATTCTGGTGGGAGTTCGAATATATGAACGAGAAAATCGTTACGGCGCAAGATTTGGTTATCCCGACCGGCCGCACGATCTCGTTCCACCTGGAATCCGCTGACGTCAACCACTCGTTCTGGGTGCCGACGCTGGGCGGAAAGAAAGACAACAACCCGGGCTTGACCAACATGCACTACCTGGTCGCTGACAAGCCTGGCGTTTACTACGGAAAGTGCGCCGAGCTCTGCGGGACGTCGCATGCGCTCATGGACTTCAAGGTGAAGGCCGTAACGCCGGATGAATTCGATCGCTGGATCGCCGGCATGAAGAGTCCTACCGGAACAGCTTCCACCTCGGCTCTGTACAAGGAAGGCGAAGAAGTATTCAAGAAAAGCTGCATCGGCTGCCACGCGATTTTCGATACGACCACGAAACAGGTTGTAGGCGGCAAGGCGGCTCCTAGCCTCGTGAACTACGGAGACCGCTTCACCGTAGCCGGCATGTTGTTCAACCGGGAAGCAGGCGATCTGAAGGCCAACCTCAAGACTTGGCTAGTAGATCCTCAAGCTGTGAAACCGGGCAACCTGATGCCGAATCCGATGACCGTTCCGGGCTCCAAGATGGAGACAACGATGGAACTGACCGAGAAGCAAGTCGATGCGCTAGTCGAATACTTATCCGCACAGAAGTCGAAGTAAAGGGGGTTTCAAACGTTGGCACACGCACATGCTCACCATGTTAAGAAAGAATACCGCGGTTTGATGGACTGGCTTACGACCGTCGATCATAAGAAGATCGGTATTCTATATTTGCTGGCAGGCGGATTTTTCTTCCTGATCGGCGGACTTGAGGCGATTCTGATCCGCGTTCAGCTGATGAAGCCGATGAACGACGCGATCGACGCATCGATGTTCAACCAGCTCCTGACGATGCACGGCACGACGATGATTTTCTTCGCCGCGATGCCGCTCATCTTCGCCTTTATGAATGCGGTCGTCCCGCTACAGATCGGGGCGCGCGACGTAGCGTTCCCGTTCGTCAACGCCTTGGGCTTCTGGCTGTTCTTCGCCGGCGGCGTACTGATGAACCTGAGCTGGCTGCTCGGAGGCGCGCCTGACGCAGGCTGGACCGCTTACGTGCCGCTCTCCACGCCGGAATACGCAGGCAGGGGCGTAGATTACTACGTGCTAGGCTTGCAGATAGCGGGGATCGGGACACTTATCGGGGGTATCAACTTCGTCGTTACGATCATCAACATGCGTACACCAGGCATGTCTTTCATGAGAATGCCGCTTTTCACATGGGCATCCTTCATTACATCGGTACTGATCCTGTTCGCATTCCCTGCCATCACGGTAGGTCTCGTACTCCTGATGTTCGAACGGTTGTTCGAAGCGAACTTCTTCGATGTGGCGGCCGGCGGCAACGTCGTTCTCTGGCAGCACATCTTCTGGATCTTCGGACACCCGGAAGTGTACATCTTGATCTTGCCGGCATTCGGCATCATCTCGGAAGTAATTAGTACGTTCTCCAACAAGCGGCTGTTCGGATACAGCGCGATGGTATTCGCAACCGTCATTATCGGTTTCTTGGGCTTCATGGTTTGGGTGCATCACATGTTCACGACGGGCCTCGGTCCGGTGGGCAACGCGATCTTCTCGATCGCGACGATGCTGATCGCCGTTCCGACGGGGATCAAGATTTTTAACTGGCTCTTCACGCTGTGGGGCGGACACATCCGCTTCACGACCGCGAACCTGTTCGCCGTAGGCTTCATTCCTACATTCGTAATGGGCGGGATGACCGGGATCATGCTGGCGGCTCCGGCTGCGGACTTCCAGTTCCATGACACGTACTTCGTCGTCGCTCACTTCCACTACGTTATCGTAGGGGGCTTGGTATTCGGCTTGTTCTCCGGCCTGTATTACTGGTGGCCGAAGATGTTCGGACGCATGCTGAACGAGACGCTTGGCAAGTGGATGTTCTGGTTCTTCTTCCTTGGATTCCACTTGACGTTCTTCATCCAGCATTTCCTCGGACTGATTGGGATGCCTCGCCGAGTATACACATACTTGGACGGCCAAGGCTTCGGAACGATGAACTTGATCAGTTCCATCGGCGCCTTCATGATGGGCATCGGTACGATCCTGCTGATCGTCAATATCATCATCACCGGCATGAAACCTAAGGATGCTTCTGCGGATCCATGGGACGGCCGTACGCTCGAGTGGACGATTCCATCGCCGCCTCCGGAATACAATTTCAAGCAGCTGCCTCTCGTACGCGGCCTGGACGCTCTCTTCAAAGAAAAGCAAGACGGCAAAAAGGAAATGACGCCGGCAGAACCGCTGCAATCGATTCATATGCCGAACGGTTCGCCGTTGCCGATCATTATGTCCACCGGCTTGTTCATCGCCGGATTCGGATTCATGTACCAGAACCACTGGGTAGCCGCCGGCGGTGTCGTAGTCGCTTTGATTTGTATGCTGCTGCGCTCCGTGTTCGACGACCCGGGTTACCATATCGAGGTTGAAGAGTTGCAGGATAAGGAGGTCAAAGGATGAGTAGCCACGCAGATTTGCACAACTTGCCTGCGGAACCCGAGAAGGCGACGCTGGAAGGACGCAATAAAGTACTGGGCTTCTGGTTGTTCCTCGGTGCCGAGACGGTTCTCTTCGGCTGCTTGTTCGCGACCTTCATCGGTCTGCGCAACCAGATTGCCGACGGCCCTCCGGGCATGGAAATTTTCAAGCTGTCTACTGTAGCTCTTGCTACATTCCTGTTGTTGACGAGCTCCATGACGAGCGTGCTCGCCGTGCAAGCGATGCATCGCAAGTCAACCAGCGCCATGCAGCTCTGGTTCGGGATTACCGTCTTGCTCGGACTTGGATTCCTGGGTCTTGAAATTTATGAGTTCTTCGAGTATGTGCATGAGGGCCACAAGTTCTCCACGAGCGCGTTCAGCTCCTCGTTCTATACGTTAGTCGGGTTCCACGGAGCCCACGTCTTGTTCGGGGTCATCTGGATCTCCTTGCTGATGCTGCAGCTGGCTCGCAAAGGGCTCACGGTCGTTACGGCACCCAAGCTGTATTTGGCAAGCTTGTACTGGCACTTCATCGACGTCGTTTGGGTATTCATCTTCACGATCGTCTACTTGATGGGAAAGGTGGCCGAGTAAGATGGCATCCAATCATTCCTCATCCGAGCAAAGCAACCATCGTCACTATCATGAGGGTCCTAAGAATCACTACTTGTCGTTCGCGTTGTCGATTGTCCTGACGATTCTGGCTTTCGTCGTCGTCTACGCCGAGATCGGACGGACGTTCACCCTGTTGTTCATCGTCATGCTGGCGTTGATTCAAGCGAGCTTCCAGTTGCTGTTCTGGATGCACATGAAAGATCGCGGACATTTATATGCAGCAGTCGGGATCATCTTCGGATTCGTCATTGCACTTACGGGTGTTGCAGCAGTCGTATTTTGGATTTGGTGGTAACCATGTCGGGGGGCGCGCAGGATGGCCCCCCTTTTTTGTTAAAGTAGAAGGGAGTGGATGATGTCATGCTCGGTCTGCAATATTTCAGCTTCAGTGAAATCTGGAGTCCGCTTAACATGGTCATCGCCATACTGATTGCTGTCGCTTACTTGGGATTGATCGGTCCATACCGGACGAAGGTATTCCGGGAATCGGAGCCGGTGTCCGTAGGCAAAGCTTTATGCTTCCTGCTCGGTTTGCTCGTGTACTATATGGCCCATGGGGGACCGATCGATCTGCTCGGACATCTCATGTTCAGCGCGCATATGACGTCGATGACGCTTGCCTATCTGGTAGCGCCGCCGCTGATGCTGCTCGGTATTCCGGGCTGGATGATCCGGCCGTTGATCCGCCACCCGCGGGCCAAGAAAGTATTCGCGTTTCTGACGCACCCGATGCTGACCGTGTTTATTTTCAACGTGTTGTTCTCGTTTTACCACATGCCGTTCATCCACGACTATGTCATGACACATTTCACCGTGCACCGGATCTTGTTCTTCGTGCTGCTGGTGTCCGCGTTTATGATGTGGTGGCCGGTGCTCAATCCGACGCCGGAAGTGAACCCGATCTCCGAGCTCAAGAAGATGGCGTACATTTTCTCGATGGGCGTGCTCATTACACCGGCTTGCGCATTGCTTATTTTCGCCGACTCGACGATCTATGCAACGTACAACGACCCGGCGATCTGGGCACAGGCGATGGGCTACTGCGTGCCGACGAACGCACAAGCGTTGCTGCAGAGCTTCAGTGGAGGACCGGCGGATTTCTTGCTGCTGGGCGCCCAGGAGGATCAACAGCTTGGCGGCGTCATTATGAAGGTAGCCCAAGAGATCGTCTATGGTTGGGCGTTAGGTTATGTGTTCTTCAGCTGGTATGGCCGCGAGAAGGGCGATGACAACGAGATGGAACCGGGGCCAGCGGCTGTATAAGAGGCTTTCCTGCAATTCAGTTCAGATGGATGGTGTATAAGCTATGTTCAAACTTTTGCCTACCCTCAGTACCTCGTTTATCGTCATTAGCGCCATCTGCGTCGCCATCGGCTGGGTGCTGATCGCGCGCCGTAACATCCAGGCCCATCAGCGCGTCATGACGCTCGCCGGCGTATTCGCTACGCTGTTCTTCATCTTCTACTTGTCCCGGACCATCTTCGTAGGCAACACGCTGTTCGACGGACCGGAGTCGGTGAAGCATTACTACTTGGCGTTTCTGCTGTTCCATATTGTGCTGGCGACCGTCGGCGGGGTTATGGGCATCATTACGCTTCGCTGGGGTTACAAAAATCAACTCGCCAAACATCGTAAAATCGGTCCATGGACGTCGATTATCTGGTTCTTGACCGCGATTACAGGCGTGACCGTCTACTATCTGCTCTATATCAAATATCCGGGCGGCACAACGGCGCCGGTATGGGAAGCGATTTTCGGCAATTGATGGAAGAGTTCGAATGAAGTAAGAAGCTCCCGGGGGAACTGAACCGGGAGCTTCTTGCTTTGTCTTACCTTACGCACCTTGCGTATACGCATACAGCTGTGCCCACAGGCCGAGCCCCATCTGCGACAGCACGCGGTAGCCGCCGCGCTGCAGCTCCATCCCGCCGGCGTTGTGCTGGGCTACGCCCGCCAAGATGCCGTCCGGCGTCAGATAGGCGGCCAGCGCCGCCAGGTTGTGCCGGGCGATATCCATGTACGCTGCCGGGAGCAGTCCGCGGCCGGCAGCTAGAGCCAGCGCCGCCGAGATGCCGGCGGAGCCCGAGGTGTCGATGCCTGTCGCGGCATCGTCCAGGAAGCACGCCCAGAGCCCGTCGGGCTGGCGCCACTCCACAGCGATCTGAGCTACGCGGACGATCTCCGTTTCGAGCTCGGCCATGCCGGGCAGCCGCGAGTAGGGGGAATCGCGGAGCTCGACGCATGTCTTGACCAGCCCGAGACAATACCACGCGAAGGCCCGCGCCCAGCTGCGAAAAGTGTGCTCCTGCGAGCGCAGCATATAGCGAAGATAGACATGCGGACCGCGCGCCAGGCAGTCGCGTCGCAGCAGCACCTGCGCGATCGCTTGCTCGGCCATGTCCCGGCGGCCCAAGCGGGCTGCCAGCACGGCGAGGGGGTAAGCGACGGTGTAGCAGCCTTCGGCGGACACCATGTCGTCGTCCATGACGACCCCGCCGTGTCCTAGCCCTTTGCTCTCGAAGAACGCGATCGCCCGAGGTATCACGGGATGGTCGGCCTGGAGCTGCGCGATGATCGCCACCGGGAGGGTAGCCTCGATCGTCGTGAACCTTCCGTCCGCCTGGCGGCCGTGCAGATCCTCATATAGCAGCTGGCCCCGGTCGTCAAAATATTGACGCAGGTGCAGCTCCAGGACGGGATCGACCCGCTCCGCCCCGAGCAGCGGCCGCAGGCAGTGCAGCCCGTCGAGCACGCAGCCCTCCATCCAGCCGAACGGCTGCAAGGAATGCAGCGAGAGCAGCGTAGCGAGGGCCGACTCCACGCGGGAATCCGGCTCGCCGATCGCCAAGTGGGGAGTGAACAGCAAACGCTGCTCATCCCCGCCCAAGCCGTCAAACACCCAGAGCGGCTGCAGCCCGCCCCGGACCTCCAGCCGCACTCCCTCGCGTACGACGGCAGCGGTCTGCTTGGCCGTCAGCACAAGCTCGAACGGCTGGAATACATAGGCATAGCGAATATCCAAGGCGCCGATCCAAGTGCCCGAATGAAGCAAATACACATCCACCTGCCGGGCATCTCGATAATCCAGCGCGACCGAGAGACGCAGCCGGCTGCTTACAGCCGAGCCAGGCCGAATCGAAGCCGCCTGCCGCCCCCGCGACTCCAGTGAGTCCTGCTGCAGCAGCTCCGAGTCCGGCGTCTCCAGGTCGAGCTTCACGCCCTCCCAGCTCAATTCCATTCCATCCGGGCCTTCGCCCACATAGACCGCACTCCAGCCTTGGGCCACCCTCTTCCCCTCGGGAAGGGCCGCCGCGGAAGCCCGTATCACTTGAGCGGGCCTATACATCCTTGCGCTCATAGAGGCCTCCTTCTATTTGAATTGCTCCCGATATTGGCTCGGGGTCACCTGTACCATCTTTTTGAAGTTGCGATTGAAATTCGAAGCCGTGCTGTACTGGAGCCGTTCCGCGATGTCCGAGATCCGCATGTCCGTCTCCGCAAGCCAGCGCTTCGCGATCTCGATACGATAGTTGGACAAGTAGTCGGAGAAATTGACGCCGGTGTCCTTCTTGAACACCCGACTGATATAGCTCGGATGGTAGTGAAGCCGGGCGGCGAACATGTCGATGCTCAGCTCCTGGTCGTAGTGCCGCTCGATCTCCGAGATGATCAGCATCGAGATGTTCACCTGCTGCTGGCGCTGGCGCTCCTCCGTCCATGTCAGCAGGGGCTCAACGACCAGCTTCCACAGCCAGTCCTCGATCTGTTCGGTCGTATGCATACGCACCAGGATGTCCGAAGAGAACATCTCTTTCTCAAAGACCTCCTGTACAGATGCGCCGGCATCTTGCACCAAGCCGGTCATATTGTTAAACAAACGGCCGATGAAGTGCTGGTAGTCGTGATGGTTCAAAGGGTGCTCGAACAAATAGGCGAGCAGGGCATGGAGCCGCTCCCGGGCCTGCTCCGGGTTCGCCTGCTTGATCGCCTCCAAAATCTGAAATTCCAGCTCCCGGGGGTAGCGGAACGTCGGCTCCGAAACCGGCTCGACTTCGTCGATGAACAGGATCGATTCCGAGCCGAGCCTCACCCGGTAGGCCAGGGCGTCCAGGCTCTCCTGATGGGCGAGGGGGGCGTAGAGGAAGCTGGAGTAGCTCCGGCTGATGCCGATGCTAATCTTCAGGTTCAAATACGTTTTGACATTCGTCCGAATTTCCTCGGTCTTATTGAACACTTGGACCTTGAAGGGCATATCCTCCTCCAGACCTCCGCCCAGGATCAGGATGAGCCCTTGATGCTGGATGACGGGACTGAGCCGCATGGACGGAGGGACCAACTCCTCCACGATGTTGTGAATCGCGAAGCGCATGAGATTCATGTCCTTGTCCCGGTAGCGAGTCCCCTCTAGCGTATCGATCTGGATTGCAAGCACGCACCATTGGTCCCACTGCGTAGGGAAGTCGTGCTGGGCGAGCTGATCGTCGATCGTGTCGGGCGGCACCTCTCCCTGCAGCAGCTTGAAGACGAAAAATTCGCGAGTCTGGTGATGGAGCAGCTCGATCTGGCCTCTGAGCTTCGTGCTGGACTGGGACAAGTGCACCAGATGCTCGCTGATCGTCTCCAGCTCGTTGTCCCGTTTCTTCAAGCGGTTCGGCTGGATGGAATGGTAGATCCGGTTGATCGGCAGGTAGAGCCGATGGGAGACGATAAACGACGTGGTGATGACGAGCGCGATCAAGATGGCGGCGAACAAAATCGTATACAGCTTGATGCTGTCCGATTTGCGCATCAGATCGGCCAAGGGGGTGATCGACACATACATCCAGTTGTTGTACAAGGCGTGGTTGTAGTGCACGACTACCTTTTGACGGTTCTGCTCGTAGAAGAAGAAGCCTTCCGGCTCGGAGCTGGCCCGGATCGTCCTGTAATAAGCTTCGTCCTGCACGCGCCTCCCGATCTCCCCGCCGTTCAGGCTGGCGAGGACCGCGCCCGTGTCGTCCAGAATCAGCGTGTTGCCTTGCCCGCCGGCATCGCCCGTGAGGCGCTTGCCCAGCTCCTGCATAGGTATGTTTACGGTGATGAGGCCGACCGGATCGATCGCATTCAGCGGAATATGCTTGATCAGCTTCAGGACGTAGCCGTTTTTCTCGTCTTGCGTCAGCTTCCAGTACGAGCGGCGGGTGTCGTCACGGTAAGACAGAAGCATGCTTTGCAGCGTATATAAATTTTTGTCGTGCGTCTCGATGATCGCCCGATTCTGCATCGGGTAGATGGCGCCGCCCTCGAACACCCAATTCTGGCGATAGCTCATCATGTGGACGTTCTGGATGCCCAGCTCGAATACTTGAATCTGCACGAGCTCATAGATCAGCTTCTCGAACACGACTTGATTTTCAAATATTAGCGGCAGGTCGAGCGCAGTCTGCATAGAGACGGCGTTCGTCGTTACGGGCCGGCTGATCGCTTGGGTGGTCAAGGTATCGATGGTTTTGAGCAGGGATTCCACTTTTTCTTTGTTCTGCTTCAGGATCAGAAGCTGGCTGGATTTGACCTCTTCCTGTACGATCGCGGACGATTTTTGATAGGAATAGTAGCCTAACAAGACGATAGGCAAGATCCCGATAATGCAGCTGAGCAGTACCAAATTTTTGAAAAAGCTCGATGTAGGTAATGTTCTCATGGTGCCCCTCGCTCTACCCATAGTACCGTTCACCCCCATCATAGCATACCGGACGGAAGAAGGCAGGAAGGGGACTGTCCCCTTCCGAGAGGATACAGTCCCGCGCCATGCGGCTTACTTTTTCTTGTACAGGTCGGACAGCTCCTTGGCGACTTGATCGCCGCCGGTCTTTTTCCATTGCGCGACTGCGGCGTCGTAGCCGGCGTCGTCGATCTTGCCCATAATGTACTGAGCGCGCGCATCGAGCAGGATCGTCTTCAGCTGTTCGTTTTTCTCCGTCTGCGTAGGGGAGATCAAGCCGTTCGACGGATCCGGGATGCTGACTCCCGCATGCTCCGCCATCCGTTTCTTCAGCATATTGTCGGTGTCGGTCGTGCCTACCGGGTACACGACGGCGTCGGTGGTGATCAGGTTTTTCAGATCGTCCAGGTTGAATTGGTCGGCAGCCGGCTTCTTCTCATTTTCTTGAGCGATTTTGACGAACTCGGCTTTGGCCGCGTCGCTGTTGACGGCGTTGAAGTAGCGCAGCACTTCCTTCAAGTCTTTTTCTGTCTTCACGCTGGTCTTCGGGATGAGCGCTCCGCCGTAATGGCCGGCGGCGGCATAGGCTTTTCCGTTGATCGGCGGGCTGACGGTGAGCGGGAACCGGTTTTTCGTGTCCTCCATCTGGAAGTAGTAGAAGGGAACGACCGCATCGATCGACTCGATGCTGGAGCCTACCTTGTTGTTGTACAAATCTTTGCGAGCCTCGTTACGGACGACGATTGCAAAGTTTTTGTTGATCAAGTCCTCCTGGTACAGCTTGCGCACGAACTTCAGCCCATCCTTGTATTCCTTGGTCTCGGCGTCTTTGACGAACGTCCCGTTTTTATCGACCGACCAGTTGTTCGGAGCGCCGAACCAGGCGAAGATCTCGCTAGGGATGTTGTTTTCATAGATCATCAGGCCGTACGTATCGTTCGCGCCGTTTTTATCCGGGTCCTTGTCCTTGAACGCTTTCAGCATAGAATAATATTCATCGATTGTCGTCGGTTCCTTCAAGCCTACGTTGTCGAGCCAATCCTTGCGGATAATCGTAGCCAGACGGACGAGAGGGCGCGGACGCGGGATCACGTAATTTTTGCCGTCGATCGACAGATTGTTCAGGATCTGCTTGTCGTAGTTTTTGAGGTTCGGGAACTCGTTGTAGTAAGGAGTCAGGTCCCAGAACATCCCCGAGCGAACACCGTTCAGGATCGAAGTGATAAACGGATTTTCGACCATGATCGCCTGCGGCATATCGCCGGATGTCATCGTGACGTTCAGTTTTTCATTGTACACGTTGAACGGCACGTAGGTGATGTCCAGCTTGGCGTTCCCGATACGCTCCGTTTCCTTCACGATGGGCCCATCGGCTTTTGGAGCCGTGTTGGACAAATAGACGTTCAGCATGGACACCTTGGCCGGTCCGGCCGGCGTCGCGGCGGGCCCCCCGGATGGACTGGCCGAGCTAGAAGCGGACGGCTTGTCGTCGGATGCGCCGCAGCCCGAGAGCAGGGCGGCGGTAGTCAGGATGGCCACGCCGAGCGGGCCACCCCATGTTTGGAGCTTGCTTTTTTTGTTCATTTGCGACTCCTCCTTTTTGGGAATAAGCATAATTATGAGTCATGCGGCCGGCAGGGTAATGCCGGCGGCTTTGAAACCGGATGATTACAACCAGATGTAGAGATCGCCCGCCTGGAGCTCCAGATCGGCTTTCTCCAAGCGTTCCTCTTCGGCGCCGCCGTCCTCAAGCTTGCCGGGCCGAAGCTTGGTATCGGGATCGACCAGATGCTCGCCCGTAATCAAGTCGAACTCCCAGCCGTGCCAAGGACAGCGGACGATTTCATTGTCGCGACCCAGCTTGTATTCATAGACCGAGGACGGCAGGCGCGTGCCCGTGATGACCCCCTTGCAGACGGGAGCCCCGAAGTGCGGGCAAACATTGCGCCAGGCGTAGTATTCGCCACGGACCTTGTAAATGCCGTATTCCGCGTTTTTGACCTTGACGATCTTGCATGCGCCTTCGACGATTTCGTCTTTGTGGGCGACCCAAATCTTTTCCATCGCGAGTACCTCCTGCCTGGACCTTTAGCCTTTGATTGAGCCGACGAGGGCCCCTTTGGCAAAATATTTTTGCAGAAACGGATACACGAGCAAGATCGGGGTTGTCGCGACCGTGATGACGGCCATCTTCACCGTATCCGGCGGAATCGAGGATTCCCCCTCCACGGAGCCCTGCTCGACGAACCCGGCCTGAGACACCATCACGATTTGGCGGAGCAGCACTTGGATCGGCCATTTCTCCGTATCGTTGATGTACAGGATCGCATGCATGTACGTATTCCATTGGAACACGGCGTAAAACAAGGTCAGCGTGGCGATCGCGGGCAGCGAGAGAGGGATCATGATGCGGAAAAACATCCGCAAGTCCCCGCAGCCGTCCATTTTGGCCGACTCCTCCAGCTCCTCCGGAATGTTTCGGAAGAAGTTGATCATGATAATGAGATAGAAAGCGATAATCGCTCTCGGCAGCATCAGCGACCAGTACGAATCCAGCAGGCCGAGCTCCTTGACGATCAGGTAGTCCGGGATCATCCCACCCTGGAAGATCATCGTGAAGACGATTAGGAATAGGATCGTCCGACGAAAGTGAAAGCGCCGACGCGACAGCGGATAGGCGAACAGCGTCGTGAACAGCAGGCAGATGAGCGTCCCCAAGACCGTGATCATGACAGTGATCCCCAAGCTGCGGGGCAGGGCATTCGTCGTAAAAATATATTGGTACGCTTTCAAGGAGAACTCCGTCGGCACTAGCAAAAAGTTTTTGGAGTTGTACTCGGCGACGGAAGCAAACGAGCTCGAGATGACGTGAATGAACGGAATGATCGTAATCAGGGCGAACAACACGAGCAAAGTGACGTTGACGACATCAAACAAATGTTTCCCCATGCCTTTGGGCGCCATTAATATAGTCCCTCCTCGCCGAATTTCTTGGCGATCCGGTTCGCCAGCATCACGAGCAGCAGGCCGATGATGCCTTTGAACAGGCCGACGGCGGTGGCGTAGCTGAGCTGGCCGTTGATCAGACCGACCCGATAGACGTACGTATCGAACACTTCGCCCACGTCGCGGTTCAGCGAGTTGACCAGGTTGAACACATGCTCGAAGCTCGTCTCCAGAATATCGCTCAGCTTCAGCAGCAGCAGGATGACGATCGTGCTCCGGATGCCCGGCAGGGTGATGTGCCAGATTTGGCGGAACCGCCCGGCTCCGTCCATCTTGGCCGCTTCGTACAGCTCCGGGCTGATCGCCGCGAGAGCCGCGAGGTAGATCACCGTCCCCCATCCCGTATCCCGCCAGATAACCTGGAGGATGTACATCGGGCGGAATAGATCCGGATCCATCATGATGGAGAAGGTCGGCAGCCCCAGCGTCTCGAGAATGGACTGGAACAAACTCGTCGGCGATTCGAAGACTACGAAAAACATGGACACCACGACCACCCAGGACATGAAATGCGGAATGTAGACGAGCGTCTGGATCGAGCGCTTGAACCATTCCCGCCGCAGCTCGTTCAGCATGAGGGACAGGATGATCGGCGCCGGGAAAGCGAACACCAGCTGGTACACCGACAGCATCAGCGTATTGCGCAGCAGCATGAAGAAATCGGGATCGCTGAAGAGCCGGTGGAAATGCTTCAGCCCGACCCACTTGCTGCCGGTAAAGCCGGTGAACGGATGGAAGTCCTGAAACGCGATCACAACCCCGCCCATGGGCCAATATTTGAAAAGAATGAAGTAGAGAATTCCGGGCAGTGCCATGAAATAGAGCCAGCGATCCCGACGGATGTCTTTGAATATATTGTGTCTAGATGCATTCACCGCGGCTCCTCCTTAGCTCAAATTGGCTTTCTGATGCAGTCCGTATAGCTTGGCGGCATTGCCGCCCTGGATTTTGGCGCGCGTCTCTCTCGGGAAGGCCGTGAGCGCTTGTTTGGGCGGATCGAAATCCCAATGCGGATAGTCGCTCGAGTAGAGGAGGCGATCCTCGGCCTGACACATCTGGACGAGCTGGACGAGGTGCTCGGGAACCTCCGGCTCCTCGATCGGCTGCGTGGTCAGGTACACATGCTCGCGGATATAAGCCGACGGTAGCTGGCGCAGCCAGGGCGTCGTGTCCCGCAGCGCCTTGTAGTTCTTGTCCATCCGCCACATGAGATGGGGCAGCCAGGCGATGCCTCCTTCGATCGCGACGACCTTCAGGCCGGGGAAGCGCTCGAAGACGCCCTCGCACACCAAACTGTTGATGTGCGCCATGTAGTTGGTGGGCAGGATGTTGTGCCACTCCATGTACCGGGACGGATAGCCGGCCGGAGTAGGCGCTCCGGCCAGGCCGCGGCCTTCGGTCCCGGGGTGGATCGCGACCGGGAGGCTCAGCTTTTCCGCCGCCTCGTAGATCGGATGGTAGGAGCGGTGGCCGAACAGCCGCGTGCTCCCGCTGCACATGATGACCTCCACGATGTCGGGATGGCCGCCGATCCGCTCGATCTCCCGGACCGCCTGCTGCGGATCGGCGTGGTTGATCACCATGGCGCCTTTGAATCTGGGATCGGCCGCGAGCCAATGATCGATCAAATAATCATTGTAAGCGGACACGACCGCGCTGCCGTAATCCATATCGGGATTGAGCGACAGCTCCAGGATGTTCTGCCCCGTCAGAATCACATAGTCGAAGCCGAAGCGCTCGATATGATCCTTCACCATGTAAGCCGGGTGACTGCCTGGGCTGCCTCCTTCGTCCGGGATCGCGTCCTTCCTCAGCACCCCGACCGGGCTATAGTAGGGCTGGCCGACGCCGGTCCCGCCGCCGATCCATTGCTTGTGCCAGGGCTTATCCAGATAGGGGAGCAAATCCCGCGGATCTCGTATTCCGTTATGCACATCGGCATCGATTAGTAGGGGCTTTGGCTCCGATTGCGCCTTTAGGTTTTCCATCTGCTGACACCTCTTCGTCTTCGTCTTCGTCTTCGTGCTCTGGCCTTGTTCCTAATGTTAGCCGTGCCGCGGCTTCCCCACTATAATCAATTCGTGACAGCTCTGAATTCCATGCCAGTGCCGGCGTTATGCGGCGCGGCTAATCTTTAGGCGCACGGTATGAATCATTTTGTGCTTTTGCGTTTGATCGGCTGGCGATACAATGATGCGTTGACAGCAGCAAGGGCGGCCCCTACCATGGAAGTATCATGTGCTGGCGGAGGGATTCCTATTGAAATTCAAACGGATCGAGATCGAGTGGCCGGAGTTCGGCGGAGGAGAAGCGATTTCTTATGCCTCCATCGATGAGTATGAGGAGCGGATAACCAGGGCGAAGGAGCGAATGAAGGAGCACGGGCTGACCCATCTGGTCGTTTATGCCGATCGGGAGCATTTTGCCAACGTCACCTACTTGGCCGGATTGGACCCTCGCTTCGAGGAAGCGCTGCTCATTGTCGCTCGGACAGGGACGCCGCTGTTGCTGGTTGGGGTGGAGTGCGTAGGTTATTTGCCTATCAGTCCGTTGTACAGGGCGGGCCGGCTTAGAACGGAATGTTACCCGACCTTCTCCTTGATGAACATATCCAGGCAGGGTGGCCGGAAGCTAAGTGAGATTTTCTCTGAAGAAGGAATCGGAAGCGACTCCAGGATCGGGTGTGCGGGATGGAAATATTACTCTGAGGAGGAGCACCCCGGAGGAGCGCATGCGCTCGACTGTCCGTCGTATATCGCCGACACTTTGCGCAGTCTCGCCGGTTATGAGAACGTGACGAACGCGGCTGCTCTGTTCATCGACCCGGACCGCGGGCTGCGAACATCGTGTTCGGCGGCGGAGATCGCTTACTTCGAATACACGAACGTGCTTGCGTCGGAGGGGATGAAGCGCGTGCTGCTGGGTATCCGCGAAGGGATGACGGACCATGAGCTGCTCAAGCGCGCAGAGTATAGCGGCGAGCCTCTCGGATCCCATATGACGTTGAAAGCAGGCGGCAATCGGATCGGCCTGTCGAGCGCCCGCGGGGAGATTGTGACGCGGGGCCTTCCGCTCTCGTCCAACATCTGCTACTGGGGCAGCAACATATGCCGTGTCGGCTGGGTGGCGGAGTCGGCGGACGATTTGCCGGAGGAGGCAAGGGGCTATATAGATGACTTCGCCGGGCCGTTTTACGAGGCGATGGGCGAGTGGCTCGGTCTGCTGCAGGTAGGAGCGCGGGCTGGCGATTTCGTGCAGCTGGTCGGTGACCGGCTGCCTGCCGAGCGGTTCGGCATCAAGCTGAACCCCGGGCATCTCATCCATCTGGACGAATGGATCAGCTCGCCGTTTTATCCGGCTTCGGATATTCGGCTCCGCTCCGGCATGGTTATTCAACTCGATGTCATTCCGAAATCCCCGGTGTACGGATCCACACGCATGGAGGAGGGGTACGTGCTTGCCGATTCCGCTTTGCAGACGGAGCTCGGGGAGCGCTTCCCCGCCATGTACGCCCGCTGTCTGAAGCGGCGTTATTTCATGCGCGAGATGCTCGGCATCCGGCTGCATGAGGATGTGCTGCCGCTCTCCAACATCCCGGGCATCGTAGTGCCGTTTCTGCTGGAGCCCCGCTCGATTTTCGCGTTATCAGAACAATGAGGTATAATTAGACGGGACAAGTTGCCCAAGTACAAGCAATCGCAGATAAGCGGACTGTTGTACCATAAGGTAGTGGCAGAAAAAACTATGAAGATGAAGGAGCGTGAATGGGATGCAAAAAGCGGACGGCATGAATTATGCGCCTCAGGGAAAGCCGAGACCGGTGGTCAAGCCGGGGGAATTCGTATTCGCGGCGGCGGCGCTCGAGCATGGTCATATATATGGGATGTGCAACGGTTTGCTGGAAGCCGGAGCGACTTTGAAATGGGTGTACGACAAAGATCCGGCGAAGGTGGCGGCTTTCGTCGAGCGGTTCCCTCAGGCGCAGCAGGCGACGGATGTGGAGCAAATTCTGCAGGATCCGGAAGTACAACTGGTGGCCGGGGCGGGCATTCCGTCCGAGCGCTGCGAGCTGGGCTTGCGGGTGATGGACCACGGCAAAGACTATTTCGTCGACAAGGCGCCGTTCACGACGCTGGAGCAGCTGGAGTCCGCCCGGGCGAAGACCGCGGCGACCGGCAAGAAGTATGCCGTCTATTACAGCGAGCGGCTGCATGTGGAGAGCGCGGTGCATGCCGGGCATCTGATCCAGGACGGCGCGATCGGCCGGGTGCTGCAGGTGATCGGTCTCGGGCCGCATCGGTTGCGGTTGCCGTCGCGTCCGGATTGGTTTTTCCAGCTCGAGAAGTACGGCGGCATCCTGTGCGACATCGGCAGCCATCAGATCGAGCAGTTCCTGTCGTTCTCCGGCTGCTCGGATGCGCAGGTGGTGCAGAGTAAAATCGCCAACTACAACCACAAGGCTTACCCGGAGTTTCAGGACTTCGGCGACGCTACGCTGATCGGCAACAACGGCGCGACCAACTATTTCCGCGTCGACTGGTTCACGCCGGACGGTCTCGGCACTTGGGGCGATGGACGGACCGTGATCCTCGGTACGAAAGGCTATATCGAGCTGCGCAAATATATCGACATCGCCCGCAGCGGGGAGTCCGATCACTTGTACCTCGTCAATGACGAAGGGGAGCAGCATCTGGAGCTTCACGGCAAGGTCGGGTTCCCGTTCTTCGGGGAGCTGGTGCTCGATTGCCTGAACCGGACGGAGAAGGCGATGACGCAAGCGCATGCGTTCAAAGCCGCCGAGCTGTGCCTGCTCGCTCAGAAACAAGCCGTGCAAGTGGAGTAGAGGTATTCGATTGGTCGTGAGAGAGTCTTGGTTAACGGGTGTTACATACCGTATCTGAGATTCTCTTTTTTTTGTGTGCCTCAAACTGGATTCGCATGGTAAAATGTACATGGCTATGTTAGTTCGGACTAGGTCTTAAAGGGGAAATTGTTAACCATGTGGACTGCCATTCTGGTGGATGACGAGAAACCGGCCCTGCAGCTGTTGGGTAAGCTGGTGGAAGAGCAAACGAATTTGAAGGTGGTTGGGGCGTTCACGCGGGGGGCGGAGGCGCTTGAGCAAGTGGTGGCGCTTCAGCCGGATGTAGCGTTTCTGGACGTGGAGATGCCCGGCATGAACGGGCTGGAGCTCGCCTCGGAGCTGACCAGCCTGCTGCCGCAGCTGGAGATCGTGTTCGTCACGGCCTACAAGGAGTATGCGCTGGAGGCGTTCCGCGTGCATGCGATCGACTACCTGCTGAAGCCGGTAGGACCGGCGGAGATCGCCCGGTGCTGGGAGAGGCTGAAGCGCCTGCTCGGTCCGGCGGAGGTCGCCGCCGCGGCGGAAGATCGACCGGCCCGGATGTATTGCTTCGGCCGCTTCGAGCTGTATGGGCCGGGCAAGGGAGAGGCCGTCCGGTTCTCGACCTCGAAGGTGGAGGAGCTGCTCGCCTTCATGATTACCCATGGCGGGGCGAGCCTGACCAAGTGGGAGATCTGCGAACAGCTCTGGCCGGAGGCCGAGCCCGAAAGGGCCGAATCGAGCTTGTACACGGCGGTGTATCGTCTGAAGAAGTCGTTCGTCGAGCACGGCATCCATTACCGGGTCGAGGCGCAGAAGGGCAGCTACCGGTTGCTGGGCGACTGCAGCTGCGACCTGATCGACTTCGAGCGGATGGCCGAGGAGCTGAGCGGGATGGGGCATTCGACGCTGGAGGATATCCAGAAGGTGTTCACCATGTACCGGGGGCCCTTGTTCGACGGTAAAGACTACTCCTGGAGCCACACGCTGCAGGAACGTATGAAACGCAAATACGCCCTGCTCGGTAGGCGCTTGGCTTGCGCTTACATGGAGCAGGGCGCCGGGAAGCAGGCGACGGATACGCTATTGCGGCTTATTGAGCACGATGCCTTTGATGAGGAATCGTACGAGCTGCTGCTCGAGATGCTCGCTCATCTGCACGACCGGGCTACCTTTCTCCAGGAATATGACAAGTACAAGTCTATGCTGGAGAAGGAGCTGGGGCTGAAGGTGAAGCCGCGCATGAGGGAGCTTCGCCTAATGTTGCTAGAACAAGAATAAGCCGGCTTTGAAACGTCGGAGCTGCTATTGCAGCGGATCTGGAATGAGATTCGCTTCGAGCAGCTCCGCGTTCGTTTTCATCCTTTTCATATCTTCCCCGAGCTTCTTCATCTCATTCTCATTCGGTGCCATGGACCCGTTCTGCGTTGCGGCCAGTCGCTGGGCTTCCGCCTCGGCGGTTGCAGGCTGCTCCGGCTCGAACGGCTTGTCTAGCGCCGCCTTCCTGCTGCTGTGCGGGACTTCGTCGCCACGCCTGTAGTCCTCTACAAAGGCTACACCTTCATACTGGTTCGATTGCGTTGATTTCTCCACGCTCCATTCCTCCCTCTTTCCGGCGTACGGTCGCACGTCCGCGTGTTCGGATGGCGTAAGTCAGTTCGGCTTCGAGAACTGCTCGTCTGCGCGCTCGCGAATCGACTCCTTCGCGGATTGCAGCGACTCCGTCACCGCTTGTTTGCTTTCCTTGGCTTTGTCCATCAGATCGGCCGCTTGGCTGCTGACCGTCTGGGCGACTTCCTTGCCTTTGTCTCGGGCCGTCTCGGCCAAATCCATAGTCTTCTCTCGGATGGAGCGATAGCGATTCGACAGCTCTTCCCTCATCTTGGCTCCTGACTTCGGGGCTAGCAGCAAAGACGATACCGCGCCGATGACGCCTCCGATCATGAAGCCTGTCATCCACCCGCTGCGGCTGGTTTGCGTTGCCATAGTGTATCCTCTCCTCGTTTGAAATTTTTTTGATGGAACGGGTCCATGCCATCCTATACCCGACTTTTCAGCCTTTGAAACAATGTGGTATAACTACATACAGGAGCGTTGCATTAGTTTACAAATGTTGGATGGGGATAGGGACTGTCATTCGGAGCCCGCCAGAGGGGAATGATCTTATGAGCATCGTAATTGTAGACGACAATGCCACGAACTTGCTGATTATAGAAAAAATATTGCGCAAGGAAGGATACGAGGATCTGCTCAAAGCTTCTTCCGCGCAAGAGCTGTTCGATTTGCTGGGCATGGAGACGGACAGCCTGGCCGAGCCATCGGTCAACCTGATCCTGATGGATATGATGATGCCGGGGATTGACGGGCTGGAGGCTTGCCGGCGCGTGCTGCGGCAGGAGCGGTTTCGGGATATCCCTATTATTTTCGTGACGGCGCTGGGCGATTCCAACAAGCTCGCCGAGGCGCTCGATGCCGGGGCCAGCGACTACGTAATGAAGCCGATCAATCGCGTGGAGCTGCTCGCCCGCATTCGTTCGGCGCTACGGCTGAAGCAGGAGAAGGACTGGCACAAGGAGCGGGACAAACGGATCAAGTACGAGCTCGACTTGGCCATGCAGGTGCAGCTCAGCGTGCTCAGCGACCCGATCGAGGACGAGCATGTGCGGATTCGGGCGTTCTATGAACCTTCTTCGGAGCTAGCCGGGGATTTCTACACATGGCAGCGGATCGGGGAGCACCGGTACGGAATCATCCTGCTCGATGTGATGGGGCACGGCATCTCTTCTTCGCTCGTCTGCATGTACATTTACTCGGCGCTGCGCGAGTCGATTACCCGGATGACCGACCCGGAGGCGGTGATGCAGGCGCTCAATCGGCAGATGAACCAGCTGCATATGGCGGACGAGCTAATCAACTATTATTTTACGGCGATCTACTTGGTGCTCGACATCGAGCGGAAGACGATCGAGTACGTCAACGCCGGGCATCCGGCCGGAATCGCGATTGTGGACGGCGGCGAGTATAAGCTGCTGACGGAAGGCTGCTGCGCCATCGGCTTCTTCGACAAGATCGAGATTACGAAAGGCGTGCTCCGGTATGACGAGCAAGTGAGCCTGCTGCTGTTCACCGACGGCGTGGCCGAGTGGATCGGCGAAGATCAGGAGCTTGGCGTGGAGCGGCTGCTGGAGGCTTGGCGGTTGGCGGGGGATACGGGTGCAGGTGCCGAGGCGAATGGCGGTACGGGCGTTATGGGGGCTTCGGGGGCAAGCGTGAGCGGTGAGGATGGCGGAGGTACAGGAGCAGGAGCAAGTGCAGGAGCAGGTGACGGGGCTGGTGCACGTGCAGGAGCAGGTTGCGAGGCTGGTGCAGGAGCTGGTGCAAGTGCAGGTGACGGGGCAGGTGCACTTGCAGGAGCAGGTTGTGAGGCTGGTGCAGGAGCTGGTGCAAGTGCAGGTGACGGGGTAGGTCCACGTGCAGGAGCAGGTTGCGAGGCTGGTGCAGGTGCAGGTGCAGGAGCTAGTGCAAATGCAGGGGACGGGGCAGGTGCACATGCAGGAGCAGGTTGCGAGGCTGGTGCAGGTGCAGGTGCTGGAGCTGGTGCAGGTGCAGGTGCAGGTGCAGGTGCAGGAGCTATTGCAAGTGCAGGAGCTGGTGCAAGTGCAGGTGACGGGGCAGGTGCACTTGCGGGAGCAGGTTGCGAGGCTGGTGCAGGTGGTGGAGATGTGGCCGACGATGAGCTGAGGCGTTTGGTTGGTCGGTTGCGCGGGCTGGCTAAGCAGGACATGCCGCAGGACGACATGTGTTTGGTGATGATTTCTACGGTGTGAGTGGTGCGGCATTCAGTTAGCGGATTCGGCATGTGGCGCGTGGAATGGTTACTCGAAACTAACTAACTTCCCTCCACGCCCCGCCGATCCAGCACAGTTGCACGGTTTTATCGACTAACTCGCCGTAACTGCTTAGGTGGCTTGCCGCGCAGACACCTTACAGTAGCAAATCCAACTCTCCCACCACCTTTATGCACGAAAAATCCG
>NZ_BIMA01000105.1 GCF_004000845.1 Paenibacillus koleovorans NBRC 103111 | reverse complement strand
TAAAATTGGTCTTCTTGGCAGCTGAAATGAAGCTAGACTAGAAAAAATCCTCTATTTGTTCAAGGGACCTGAGTAGTAACACCCTTATACCTTAGTTCTGTTTTACTTGCGACCGATTTCAAGCTAACTGAGTAGTTCGCTCCAGGAAAGACGCCCATTCATTGCTTGTGTAATCCCCAAGTCAGGAAAGCGGTCGGCAACCCCTCGCATTTCACGCTGATCACGGACACCGCGCCTGACCTGCCGCCGGTACCGGTCGCCTCCGATAACCCAGCACACCCCGCAGCTCCTGCCCCGTCAGCTAACCCAACTGGTCCTGCTGCTCCAGCCCCTTCAGCTAAACCAACTGGTCCTGCTGCTCCAGCCCCTTCAGCTAAACCAACTGGTCCTGCTGCTCCAGCCCCCTCAACTAACCTAACTGGTCCTGCTGCTCCAGCCCCTTCAGCTATCCTAACCGGTCCTGCAGCTCCGGCCCCTCCAGCTAACCCAACTGGTCCTGCTGCTCCAGCCCCTTCAGCTAACCTAACTGCTCCTGCTGCTCCAGCCCCTTCAGCTAACCCAACTGGTCCTGCAGCTCCAGCCCCTTCAGCTAAACCAACTGGTCCTGCTGCTCCAGCCCCCTCAGCTAAACCAACTGGTCCTGCAGCTCCAGCCCCTTCAGCTAACCCAACTAGCCCCGCAGCTCCGGCCGCTCCTCCGCCAGTAGCCGAAGACGGCCCTCCAGCCGAGAAGAACCCGGTCTCCGTAATCGCCGCCGGCAACGCGCCAGTCGGATCAAACACGATCCCCGCTCGTCCGCACGCCAACTGAATCAACCGGGAACCACGCACCGTTCCCAAATTGTCGACCAGCCTCCCGTCACCGCTGATGCCGAACCTCACAAAGTGAACCGCATCCAAACAGGGCACACCAGCCGGATCCACCGCCAACGCTTCCACATACACCATACCATCCGCCTGCCGCTCAGCCTGCAACCTCAACTTCGCCGGCGCGCCCCAAGCCTCGGTCTGATACACAAACGTCAGCGAGTCTTCCACCGTAACGCCGTTCCGGACGCCAATTGCACGCACGTGATTTTCGCCCGCCGCCAACACGGTATCCCAACGCAACCCAGCACATGGAAAGTCCGCCGAATCCCGCCGTTTCATCCCCAAGCTCACACCGTTCAAGATCAATTCGACTTCCTCGCAATTGGAGTACACCTTGATCCGCTTCTTCTCGCCCGCTTCTCCCCAGCGCACCGGCATCGTATGCCCATACAGCCGCAGCATCGGCTCCTGCGTCCAGTAGGACTGGAACACGTAGTAGGCTTCCTTTTTCGTAAAATCGCGCTCGACGATGCCCTTCATATTCAAATAAGGAATTGGCGAATCCGGCCGGACAGGGGTTGCAAAGTCTTTGAACGCCCATTGCGCCGCGCCCGTCAGCCAATCCATCTTCTCCTGCGACTTCAAGTACCAATCGATCATGTCGCAAAAATACGTTTCCGACCAATCGCCGTCCCGCGACACCCTCGGCTCCCCGCCCGTCAGCAAATAGTCGCCGTCCCGCTCGTCCGTGCCGCCTTCCCCGCGAGGGATGAACTCGAACCCGGTAAACGGCCGCTCCACATGCCGCCTCGCCAAGTTGTCCGCCCCCCACTCCATATGGAAAAACGACTGCACGTTCTCGAACGCCTGCCGGCTGCTCGCCTCGTAATCGGTATAGATCCCGCGATACCAGCCGGCCCAGATGGAGGGCGAATAGACATCGATGATATCCTTGCAAAACTCGCAGCGCCGGATCGCCGTCAGTCGGTTCGAATCCAGTGCATGCGACAGCTCGTGCAGCTCCTTCATGAACGCCCGAATGTCCTGCTGGTCAAAATAGTCGAAATCGCATTCCCAGTCGTTCTCATTGCCAAGCCCCCACAGGATGATCGACGGATGGTTGTAATGCTGCTCGATCATCGCCGTGAGCATGTCTCGGCACATTTGTCGGTACGCTTCGCCGCCCAGACCGCCACGGCACCAAGGAATCTCCTCCCACACGAGCAAGCCGAGCTCATCGCAGCAATCCAGCACAATCCGCGACTGCTGATAGTGGCCGAGCCGGATAAAATTGGCGCCCATTTCCTTGATCAACCGCATCTCTTCGCGGATCTGCTCCTCCGTCATAGCGGCCCCGACACCAGCATGATCCTCGTGCCGATGCGTCCCGAGAAGCAGCAGCCGCTCGCCGTTCAGCAGAAACGGACCATTCCGGACGAACTCGAAGGCTCGTACGCCAAACGCCGCCGACTCAACCGTCTTCCCGTACGCTTCCGAGCTCAAAGTCACCTCACAGCGGTACAAGTAAGGCCGATCCGGCGACCACATCTCCGGCTTCTCGATCTCAAACCGAGCCAGCTCCGAAGCACCTTCCCATGGTTGCCCCGCGTCCGCCAACCGCTCCAGCACCACCTGCCCGCACGCATCGCGGATCCGAACCTCCACGCGCAGGCGTTCCGTTTTCCCGGCAGGATTGTACAAAGTCCCGCGCACCCGCACCAGACACTTGCCGTCCGGCTGCAGCACCGGCTCCACATGCACATGGCGCAGCGAAACCGCCGGCACGTACACCAAATTCACATAGCGATACAGCCCGCCGTACAGATTGAAGTCGCTCGCGTCCGAAGGAATCGTCTCCAGCTCCCGCGTGTTGTCGCACATGACCGCCACAGGTACCACACCTCCGTACCGCTCCATCCCAGCCGCTTCAGCCGCAGCCTCTGTTATATCAACCGTGAACTCGTCATACCCGCCCAAGTGAGAGCCGACCTCCTGCGTATACACATACACGCGCGAGCGCTGGCCCGCCCCCTCAAAAAGCAGCAGCGTCCGCCCCTCCGAATAAGGGTTGTCGATCGCGAGCCGCGTGCGGTACCAGCCCGGTCCCTGGTAATATTTCGAGTCCGGGTCCATAACGTCGAGCCCATTATAAGAATGCGGCAGCTTCACGGCATGCCACGGCACATTGTAGTGATTGTTCAGCTTGTCCGCGCGCCACACCTCCCAGACCCCGCCCAAGCTGCCGGTGTAATGCTCCCAATGGTCGATCAGTCGCTGCTTTTGCATACCGCCTCTACACCCTCTCTGCATACTGTCTTGTCAACGCTAATGATAGCAGAAGGCGAAGAAGGAAAGTGGCGGCCGCTTATGATAAAATGTTGCTGTATTACGACACTCGATCCCGTCCTTGGGCGAAAAAGGAGCTACTTACCCGCGATGAAGCTGATGAATTATATGAACCTCAACCAATATCCCGTCCAGCTTTCGTTCCATAAGAATCGGACGGAAGAGTTCGTGGAGATTTATCACGCGCATCAGGGGATGGAGTTTCTGTACGTGCACGAGGGGCATGGCCATGTCATTGTGGAGCGACAAATTTATGAGCTGCGTCCGGGGTGTTTGTTCTACTTTCGGCCGTTCCAGCTGCATAGGGTGCGCATGACCGATTTAGCCGCGTACCCTTATGTACGATCGTTGTTTGTGTTTGAGCCGACGGTGCTGGAGGCGGTGCTGCAAATGTTTCCTCTGCTGCAGGGGTTCTTCCGCAAGGTGTGGAAGGAGCCTGACGCCATGCAGCGATTGGATGGACTGGATACGGCGGAATTCGAGGCGCTGCTGCGCACGCACGCGGCGCTGCTGGAGGCCGCTCCGCCGGAGCGGCGGCTCGAGGACCAGCAATGGTTCCTCGGAGCGGTACTGCAGCGGATGCGGATGGTTTGGCCGGCAGACGAGGCGGCCGGGCGGCGGCTGCCTCGCACTCGCAGTTCAGCGGGCGGCTCTCGCGGCGGGGGCGGCGCGTCATCCATCGCGGAGACGCTCATGGAATGGCTCGAGGTGCACTATATGGAACCGTTCGAGCTGGGCGCGCTCGCCCAACACGTGCACTTATCGCCGAACCACGTCTCCAGTCTGTTCCGCAAATCGGTCGGCAGCAGCATTACCGAGTACATCGCCGCCCGCCGCATTCGCCAAGCCTGCTGGCTGCTGCGGACGACCGACCAAGCCGTCCGAGAGATCGGCGAAGCGGTCGGGCTGCATAATTTCTCTTATTTTTGCCAAGCCTTCAAGAAGCATGTCGGGGTAAGCCCGCATCAGTTTCGGAAGCAGATGACGGGCAGCCGGGTATGAATGGCAAATGTCCGTCCATCCAGTGTTCACAGCGCAATAAGCAGGATCGGCGTCGACAGGAAGCAGCGTTCCCACCCCTGAAGACTACAACGCCAGCAACTCGCGGATATCCGCTTCCGTCAAGGCCGATAGAGCCTCCTCGCCGGGCTGGATAACGGTGTCGATCAAATCTTTTTTGCGCTGCTGCAGCTCGTACATTTTCTCTTCGATCGTGCCTTCCGTCATCAGACGAATGACTTGCACCACGTTCTTCTGCCCGATCCGATGCGCCCGGTCCGCCGCCTGCTGCTCGACTGCCGGGTTCCACCACAGGTCGCAGAGGATCACCGTGTCTGCCCCCGTCAAGTTGAGCCCCGTCCCGCCCGCTTTCAGCGAGATCAGGAAAATATCGTTCTCCCCTTCGTTGAAGCGCGTGCATAGCTCTACCCGCTCAGCCGATTTCGTGGTGCCGTCCAGGTAGAAATACGTAAGTCCGCGTCTCCCAAGCTCCTCCCGTATAAGCCCAAGCATCCCTGTAAATTGCGAAAAAATCAGCATGCGCTTGCCGCTGCCAAGGCATTCGTCGATCAGCTCGAACAGCTGCTCCATTTTGCCGGAATCGCCGGTGTAGTTGTCCAGAAAAAGCGAAGGGTGACAGCATAACTGACGCAAACGAGTCAACCCCGCCAATATTTTCAGGCGGCTCTTCTGGAAGCCCTCCGTCTCCAAGTGCTGAGCCGTTTCGTTCTGCAACTGCAGCAAGTAGGCCATATACAGCTTTTTTTGCTCAGGGAGCAGCTCGGACGATTGCAGCGTTTCTATTTTGTCCGGCAGCTCCTTGAGCACGTCCTTCTTCAACCGGCGGAGCAGAAAAGGCTTCACCTTGCGCGCCACTTGCTCGGGGGATAAATCCTGAAACGCCTTGCGCCCTCCGAACAAGTCCGGAAATACGGCATCGTAAATCGACCAGAGCTCTTCGAGACGATTCTCCACGGGCGTTCCCGTCAAGGCGAAGCGCTGTCCGGCCGAGATCGTCTTGATGGCCTGCGCCGTCTGGGTAACGTTGTTCTTGATGGCCTGCGCTTCATCCAAGATCAGGGCGTGGAAATGCTTGTCGCCGTACCAGTCCACATCCCGGCGGAACAAAGGATAAGACGTAATCAGCACATCGACCTCCAACGCCTGCTCCAGCAAGGCATCGCGCTCCGCTTTGCTCCCTGCGGCCACCGCCACCTTCAGCTGCGGCGAGAACTTGGCCAGCTCATTGCGCCAGTTGAACACGAGCGAAGCAGGGCAAACAATCAGCACCGGCGCACCCGCGAAATCCCGCTGCTCCCGTTCCGACGCGATGTAGGAAATGCTTTGCAGCGTTTTGCCCAGCCCCATGTCATCCGCCAAAATACCGCCGAACCCATACATCCCCAATGTCTTCATCCATTGAAAGCCGTACTTCTGGTAGTCGCGCAGCACAGGTGCAAGCGAGGAGGGCGGCTCTGCGTCGACATTGTCCGGATTTCTCAGATTATCCAGCAGTCGCCGCAACGACTTGCCATGTTTGACAGCCGCATGGCCTGTCCCTTCCTGCCCCGCGAGCGACAGACCGCGCACAACCGGCAGTTGAAGCTTGCCGCTCTTCAAGTCGCTCTTGCGAACATTCAGCTCCTCGAACAGCCTGCCGATCTCCATGTAAGCTTCCTCCTCCAGCGAGACAAAGGCCCCGTTCGCCAGACGGTAATACTTGCGCTTCTCCGACAAGGACCGAAGCAGGAGCAGCAGCTCCTTGTCGGAGACGCCCTCCAGCTCGAATTTGACCTCCAGCCAATTCATCTGCGAGTCCACATCTACGGTCGCCTTCGGGCTGGACCTCGTGCCGGACTTGGAAGCATCTACAGCATGGGTCGCATATACGTCCGCCATTTGCTGCAGCTGGGTCAACCCGTGGAACAGGAACCGATACTCGCTCTCCTCGGAAGCGATCCGGAACTGCTCGCCGCGCTGTATGAAATCCGCTTCCCTCAGCATGCTCAGCACCAGGTACTCGCGCTCCCCGTCCCGCATGACGATACGTTTGCTCGCCTGATCCTCCTGCTCTCGACCGTTGCGTCCGAGCGGCCAAATTTCAACATCGCCATAGGCAAACGCCACCTTGGCGACGAGCTCGTCGTTTTGCCGATCCAGATACACTTTGGCCCGCAGCGGCTCGCTCACCAACCGATCCGCAATGACTTTATCCACCGAGAAGCTGCCCAGCCGCTTCAGCGCCGGCACGACCCGCTGCAAGAAGGCTTCGGTTTGCGCGGGAGGAATCGTAACTTTGCCGTCGTTCGAAGCCGCTAGGGTATTCTTCAGTTCACTGAGCCGCTCCAGCCGGAGCTTGTCCATCCTGTACATTTCACCATCGGCACCGATCGCCAACTCGTACCGGGACAACACGACGAGCTTCGAGATCCCCTTCAAATCCAGGCGGTACGACCCCTCAATCGGGCCTTGGCCAAGCTCGAAGTGAAGAGGTATGCCCCCCTCCTGCAGCATGACTTGCCCCAGCTCCCTTCCGTCCACCAGAAAACGGCTTCTTGTTTTCAGCAAGGACGGGAGGATAGACGCCCAAGCTGCAGGCGGGAGGTGCAAGGCACGATCTTCCTGATTCCGATAGCCGTATCGATAGCCATAGGACGAGCTGTTCATCTCGCGATATAGCTTCTCGTTGTTGTAAGTGTCCTGGATGACCTTCATGATCTCCGCATCGTCAGGTTGAAACCGATGCACGGTCGGATCGAACGTGAAGTTTTTCCCAAAACCGACCGGCTTGCCGTTCGCCAGCTTGTCCAGGAAATCCTTGATTTTCTGAACGACATAGAGTCGGACGGTGCCTACCTTCAATTCAACAGCTGCCATGCTGCGAGGTCCTGACGATAGATGACAAATGAATTCCACCGCCACAGGAGAGGTCTGGGGCAACAAAGCTGCACCACTCGCCGATGCGGAGCTTTCCTCTCGATGGCGGTCGAATAGCGCCAGCACATTGCGTGCCAGAACAGCGTCGCGTTCGGAGATCGCCGGCGAACGCGACTGCTTGGGAGGCTGCGGAGCTACGGCGGAGCTTGCTGAACGACCGCTAGAGCCAACACTTTTGCCATGACTTTCGATCTGCAGCAGCAAGGCGGCGACATGCTTGCAGTAGTCGTAAGAGCCGAACGCCAGACAACTACAGTCGGCATCCGTTACTTCGCCATATTCATCAATGAGCACCGAGACCCCATACTTCTTGCTCCCCTGTACCATCCCGCTATATCGATCCGCTAGCGGATCATAGCTTAAGCTTAGCACCCGCCCGCTCCTGTAGTAGCTCAAGCCGCGGCTGTAGGATGTGCTGCCGCATGCATCCAGGATATCCTCTTTGGAGGGAATGGCTCCCCATTGCATGATCAATCTCTCCTCGTTTCTCTCTATGACAATCCCCACCGGCTCCTATTCATCCTATCACGAAAGTACACATACAGCGTTCTCCTAAATCGCAATCTCCATCTTGACCGACGGATGATATTGATACCCGACCAACCGGAAATCGTCGATCGTGAAATCGTCGAACCGCTTGATCTCCGGATTGATCCATAGCTCCGGGGCCGGGTACGGCGCGCGCTCCAACTGGGTCCGCAGCGGCTCCATATGCCGTTCATAAATATGCGCGTCGTTGATATTGAACGTCAAGCTGCCCAACTCGTACCCCGTCACTTGGGCGATCATACGTTGCAGCACGTAATATTGGAAAATATTCAAAGGATGCCCGAGGCCGATGTCGTTGGATCTCGCGCTCACGATCAGGTGCAGCTTCCCCTGCTTCACGAGCCACTGATTGTTCCATACGCAGGGGTACAATTCCATCTCGTCGAGCTCGTCGATGTCCCATAGCGAGATCACATGCCTCCGGGAAGCCGGCGAATGAATGAGCTGCTCGATCAGGTTATGCACTTGATTGGTCAGGCGCCCGCCGATGCGGATCGGCTTGCCAAGCTGGTACCCGTAAGCTTTGCCGATGTTATTGTCCTCGTTCGTCCATTCCTTCCACAGCTTGACGTTATGTCGGTCCAAGTATCCACAGTTGCTCGTTCGTTGCACATAGAACCACAGCATCTCGTGAATGGCTGAACGCCAGGCGACCCGCTTGGTCGTCAGGATCGGCACCTCCGAGTTGTCAAACCGTACTTGCTTGCATATCAAGCTCCGGGTATAGGCCGGCGAGCCGTCCGCCCACACGGTCCGCACCTTCTGATCACGGTCCCGCTCCCCATTTTCCAGTACATCCGTCACTAGCTCCTTGTAGATGTCGTCAGCCTTGGCCATTCTTCTTCCCTCCAGCTAGAAAATCTCTTATCCCCAAAAGGTTCAACACTCCCCGCGCGCTTCCCTGCCTGTCCCGCGAAACAAAAAGCCTGACCCGCGATCGGGGATTGGGCAGGTGATCGGGGATTGGAGAGATGTACAGAGATTGTACATCTGGAGCTGTTTCGGGGTCAAATTCAGGCACAGATGTATAGGGATTGTATAACTGAGCCGAAAATGTCCGCCTTTCCTGGGTCAATGTCTAAGAATTGTACATCTGAACCGCTGAAATCGGCTAATCGTGTACAAATCTTGTACATCTAAGCTCGAAAAGAGGCATCTTAGTGCTGACGTTGTACAAATCTTAGACATCTGCGAAAACCTCAGCAAATGGAGGTTCAACTGGAAACTGATGCATTTTGTGAATAAGAGCGGTGTACTCACAACAAATGAGTATATGCGGCCTTTTAGTGTGTTTGCCTATTTACAAACCGACGGTCTGTTTTTACAATAAAGCCATACCCCTATTAAGGAGGAAGCACTCCACATGGTCAAACAGGCCGACCGCCGCAAACAAACGATCCAGCTGCTGCTCAGCTCGACCAAATCGCTCATTCAGCAAAAAGGCTGTCACGCCGTGACGATGAAAGACATAATGGATGTTTCCGGACTGTCTAAAGGCGCGATCTTTCACTATGTTAACAGCAAGGACGAAATCTTCGCCTGGGTGCTGCAAGAGCGGTTGGAAGAGACAAACGAGCAGTTCATGGACGAGGTCGAGCGCGGGGAGCGCAACTTCGAAGGCCCAATGCGGCGCATAGCAGGCCGGCTCTCGGTGCTGGAGGATCCGCAGGATGTGACGAACAAGGTGCTCATGTACTTGCTGGGCAAGGAGGAGGACCCGGCAGTCGCCGAAGCGCTGAAGCAATTCTACGCTCGGTCCGTGGAGCTGTCCAAGCAATGGATCGTCACCGGACAGCAGCATGGCGTCATCCCGGACTCGATCAACGCGGACCAGACGGCCGAGATGTTCGTCTTGCTGTCCTTCGGGCTGCGCATCCGCTCGTCCTTGTCCGACCTCCCCACTACCTTCGGCACCGACAGCTTCACCACGTTCCTGTTCCGCATGCTCCATCACTAGATCAGCTTTTACTTAAAAGGAGGAATCCCCCTGGCCCCGTTCATTGTGCTCATTTTCTCGTACATCCTCTTCCGTTTGTCAGGCTGGCTCGGCGTCGGCTACTTCGAAGGCTGGCTGCATCCGCTTCAAGCGGCAGTTGCGGCCATGCTGCTGCTCACCGCCTCGGCCCACTGGGGCATGCGGCGCGCAGACTTGATCCGCATGGTGCCCCGCTTCTTCCCCAAACCGGCGCTGCTGGTCACACTTACCGGATGGCTGGAGCTTGCCGGTGCGGTCGGCCTCCTCATCCCGGCTACTTCCCAAGCCGCTTCCATCGGGCTCGCCACCCTGCTCGTCGCCATGTTCCCCGCCAACATCCGCGCCGCCCGAGAGAATCTCACAATCGGCGGAAAACCGACGCCTGGTCTAGCGGTGCGTACGGTTTTGCAACTGATTTTCCTAACCGCGGTATTGCTTGCCGGCAACTGGTAGAGGCAGAAGCCGTTTCCGCCCCGACAGCCCGCCGGCCAGCAAGCCTGTGAGCCGAGCAACCAGACTCCCCCAGTTGCGCCGAAACGCGCGCATGGGAACGCGCACGTTGGACAACCGGCCTAACCCGCCAAACTTGCTAAGCTTTCCGCGCCAGAACGAGCACAACCGCTTGAGGCCTCGACACCGTTCCCCCATGCCGCTCAATCGTTTCTTTAATGCCGTTAAACAGCTGTTCCCGATCCGCTTCCGGCAGCAAGCGATGTCCCGAGTTCGTAGCGAGCAAAGCGACAAAAGCATCCGCCGACAAGGGATCGACCCGCCTGTACGACTTCGCCCGAATGTCCCGGAACAGCCCGTGCCGCTCTGTCCACTCTACCCGCTGCTCGATCACCTGCTCAACCGCAGGTTTCCGGGAATCCTCCAAATTCGGCGCGAACCGGCGGTACCATTCCCGGATCTCGTTAAACACCGGCTCATACGAAGGCACATGTACGGTCCAGAAAAATGCGATCACGCCGTTCTCCTCCAGCAGCTTGTGCACTTTCCGGTAACCCAGCTCCTGCGGCTGTATAAAATGAAACGCCGTCCCCGAAATCGCCAGTTTGAACTGGCGCCCCGCCCCCTCCCATTGCTCAAAGGCTGCCTGAATCACTTCTACACCAGGGTGGGCTTTAAATTTCTCCCTGGTGAAAGCCGCCAACCGTTCGCCCAGCTCCACACAAGTAATCGTGTCACAGCCCATCTGCACAAAACCTTGAGTCGCTTGCCCGGTCCCGCAGCCGATCTCGAGAATCGGATCTCCCGGCTGCAACAACGCATATTCCTGTACATCCCGGAACAACTCGCTCGGATAAGCCGGCCGATACTTCTCATAGGCTTCCGCTACTTGATCGAATGTGTGCTTTCGTTCCATCTGGCATGCCTCCTCATATTGGAATTCCAATCTCCAAGAACGCAAAAAACTCCCGTCCGCAAAGGGACGAGAGTTCAGCTCCCGTGGTACCACCCACATTCGTTCGAACCGAAACGGCACTCCATTCCGGCACAAACCTTGACTCAGGTACGGCAGCAATCAGCACATGGCTGGCAAACTGGTTATACCCTAGCACGGTAACGGGTGCGCCCGACACAGCCTACTCCCCGAAGGTTTCGATGCGCAGCTCGGAGATCATGTTCGTCGCGGCCTGACTTGACTCCCTCTCAGCATACAGGAGCTCTCTGTGCAAGTTAAAGGCCTGACTACTCTTCTCTTCATCGCCGGATATGGAAAACGGATTTGCGTGATCTTATCATGGGGGCGAGGCTGTTGTCAATGGGTTCCGGTCTACTGAGCTAAGCACGAAAATCGTGCTTGCAGCAGCCCTTCCGGCTGCGGCGGCTCTCTCAGCGCGCCGGCCATCGCCGATAAGGTGTTATTCCTTGATCGAACCCAGCATGACTCCCTTGACGAAATACCGCTGCAAAAACGGATACAGCAGCAAAATCGGCAGCGTCGCCACAATAATGGTCGCGTATTTGATCGTTTCCTGGATGAGCCCCTTGTCGTAGTCGCTGAACGAGGACGTCATCGACTCGGTGCTTGTGGTGATCAAGATTTCCTGCAGAATCAGCTGCAGCGGATACAAGTCCCGATCGCGGAGATAAATCATCGCATCCAAGTACGAATTCCAGTGACTGACTCCGTAAAACAGCGTCATAACCGCCATAATCGGCAGCGATACCGGAATGAAGATGCGGAACAGGATCGTAAAATCGTTAGCCCCGTCGATGCGCGCCGATTCCTCGAGCGCCGCCGGCACTTGCTGGAACGAGGTGCGCATAATAAGCAGATTCCAGGTGCTGATCGCCGAAGGCAGGATCATGACGAGCGGCGAATCGAGCAGGTTCAGGTTGCGGATGTTCAAGTACGCCGGGATCAAGCCGCCGGAGAAAAACATCGTGAACACGATCGCGAACATGATTTTGCTGCCCAGCAGCACGCCGCGCCGCGATAGACCGTATGCCGCCAGCGAGGTCATGATCAGGTTCAGGGCCGTCCCGGCGCCGACGTATAGCAGCGTGTTCAAGTACCCGCTCATAATCGCCGGATTGCTCAGCACGAGCCGGTACGATTCCAGGCTGAATCCTACGGGCCAGGCCAGCAGTCCGCGATGCTGGACCAGCTCGGCCGGCTCGCTGAGCGAAGCGAAGACGACATACAGGAACGGATAAAGCGTGACGGCCATCAGCGCCAGCATCAGCAGCACATTGAGCGCGTCGAACGCTTTTCCCCCGGTCCTAGTCAATATTCCGTTCATCGTCGAGCCCCCCTACCACAGCTTGTGCTCGCTGACGCGGCGGCTGATTGCGTTGGCCGAGAGCAGCAGGATGAAATTGACTATGTTGTTCAGCAGCCCGACAGCCGCGGAGAACCCGTAGTCCATCTGCAGCAGCCCCCGGCGGTACACGAACGTGGAGATGACGTCAGCCGTCTCGTAGGTCGTGGAATTGTAGAGCAGGACGATCTTCTCGAAGCTGCCGCCGCTCATCAGCCGACCCATCTGCAAGATCAGCATGAGGACGACCGTCGGCATAATGCCCGGTATCGTCACGTGCACCAACTGCCGGAAGCGGCTTGCGCCGTCCACCTTCGACGCCTCGTACAAGGTCGGGTCGATGCCTGAGATGGCGGCGAGATAGATGATCGAACCCCAGCCTACGCCCTGCCAGATGCCGGATGCGACATACACCGTCCGGAACCATTCCGGCTTGATCAGGAACGAGACGGGAGTCCCGCCGAACAATGCGGTCAACCGGTTGATCAGGCCGTCGCTCGCCAGGAAGTCGACGAGCATGCCCGCCACGACGACCATCGAGATGAAGTGCGGCAAGTACGTGACCGACTGGACGACGCCCTTGAACATCCTATGCCGCAGCTCGTTCAGCAGGAGCGCCAGCACGATCGGCGCCGGGAAGCCGAACAACAGCTCGTAGAAGCTGATCAGCAGCGTGTTGCGCACGAGCCGCCAGAAGTAATAGCTTTCGTAGAAGGTGATGAAATGCTTGAAGCCGATCCAGTCGCTGCCCCAAACCCCTTTAGCCGGCGAAAAGCTCTTGAAGGCGATCTGCAGCCCGTACATCGGGATGTACATGAAAACGAAGTAATAGGCGACGACAGGCACCAGCATTAGGTAGACGTATTTGTTCCGGGCGAGATCCTTCGCCAGCGTCCTGATCGCGGATGACCGCATGTTTCATGCACTCCTATCGCTTCAGATAACGATCATAAGCCGCTTGCTGGATTTTGATCGCTTCCTGGATGTTCATCTTGGTCAGCCGCTCGACGAATTTGTCGAAGTTCTCGATCGGTTCGGCGCCCATGATGAATTTGTCGAACATCTCGTCGTTATACGTCTTGACGTCGTTCATGATCGTAGCGAACTTGGACGCTTCGTCCGTTGTCAGCGACAAAGTAGGCAGCCACCCTCGGTTGTCCGGCTGTGTCCACAGCTTAAGCGCTTCCTTCTGCTGCGGCATGGCGGCGTTCTGATCCATGTAGCGAGTGTCCTGAGAGATCGGAGCTCCGAACGGAATCGCATATTTCGTGAGCGCGACGCCGAATGTCAAGCCGTCCTTGTTCTTCATCACATCGTCGGTATAGGTCGGGAAGCCGTTCACCATCGTATAGCTCTTGCCTTCCACGCCGAAGTTGAACAGCATCGAGCCCGCCTGCCCGTACTTGTAATCCAGCCATTTGACCGTCTCGACGATGTTTTTGTTTTTCTTGGAAATGGCGGCGCCGAGGCCGTTGAAGATCGGCTCCATTTGACCGAGCACCGGCTTATCCCCTTTTTTCAAAGTCGGGTAAGGAGCGCCAACCATGTTGAACGCCGGGTTTTTGTCCTTCATTGCATTCATGAACGTGCCGATGCCGCCGCCTACCGTGACGTCCGTCGCCCCTACCAGCTCGCCGGTCACTTTGGCCGTCTTCTGCTTCGCGTCGGTGGCCGGGTAATCCGGGTCGATCAGCCCTTCCTTGTACCAGGCGCGCATGGTCGTCAGAAATTCCTTATACTGCGTCGTCAGAGCCCCGTATTGCACTTTGCCGCCCGTGTCGAGGTAAAAATCGTTCCGGATGCCCCATGCATTGATGATAGGATTGCCCCAGTTGAACGTGCCTTTGTTGAGCAGAAGCGGAAGCTCATCCGCCTTGCCGTTGCCGTTCGGGTCTTTTTCCTTAAACGCTTTCAGAACGGTATGCCACTCGTCGATCGTCGTCGGCACTTGAAGCTGCAGCTTGTCGAGCCAGTCCTTGCGGATGCCGAGGCCGAAATACGTCTGCAGCGTCGGCGCGTTGCGCACGAACGGGAACGAGTAGATGTCGCCGTTATCGGTGGATATTTGCTTGCGGATCTCGGGATTGTCGGTAAGCAGCTTCTTGAGATTAGGAGCGTACTTGTCGATATAGTCGTTCAGCTTGACGATCGCCCCGCTGTCCAGCGCCGCGCGGCCGCCGCCCGGGTAGTTGTTCCAGTTCCACTCGATGACGTCCGGGAAGTCGCCGGAGCTCATCATCAGATTGAACTGATTGTTCTCTTGGCCGCTCGCCGGATGTTTGAAATCGGCATGGATGCCGGTGATCCTCTCCAGCTCCTTGTACGCCTCCATGTCGTTCAGGCTGTTCATCCCGTTCGGCCGGCTGGCGGTGAGCTGGACGAAATAAGTGAGCGTGAGCGGGCTCGACACGATTCTGCCGTCCGCCGGCGATGCCGACGCCGAGGGCGATGCGCCGCCGGCCGTTGCGCCGGGCGAAGCCCCGCTTCCTCCTTCTCCGCCGCCGCTGCAGCCGATCGCTCCCACGGCTAACGCCGCTGTCAGGCCAACGGCCAATACGGGCCGCGTCGCTTGTTTCCATTTGTGCATGATTGTGATTCCCCCTGTACGAATTTGATCGCGATGCCTCACGTACTGGTACTGGTACTGGTACTGGCCGGCATCCTTCGCAACCATGGCCTGATTGTATGCCGCCGTTCGCGAACCGCGATATGTCCTGATTCTGCGATCGGCTATTCGGATATGGGATTGGGCGGCAATCCGTTTTTATCGGAGCTGCCTGATTCTATGTTTTGGCGGTACGCGCCGGGGGGAATGCCCTCGTATTTCTTGAAAAAGCGGATGAAGCCGATGTCGTTGGCGTACCCGACCTTGGCCGCGATCTGGGCGATCGTCAGCTGCGGGTCGGCCAGCATCCGCTTCGCTTCGGCGATGCGGACATGCGCGATGTAGTCGGCTACGTTCTGGCCGCTCGCTTTCTTGAAGTAGGCGGACAAATAGGACGGCGTAATGCCGAGATGATCGGCGACCGAATTGACGCTGAGCATGTTGTCGCCGAAGCGGTCGCGGATATGCCGGCGGATGTTGTTCAGCATCCGCTCGCTCTGGTCGCTGCGGCTGCTCTGGAAGTGCGCGCAAGCGACCTGCAGGCTGGCCCGCAGCTTGACGAAAGCCTGGTCCGCGTCCTCGTCGACCGGAGGGTCGCTGGCCAGCCGGATCGCAAGCATCCGGCCGAGCTCGGGGAATTGCTGGGCGAGCTTGAGCAGCGTCCCGGCGATAGAAGGCAGCAAGATTCGCTGCAGCTCCGGTGAAATGCGCCGGGTCGTATAATTCTCTTCATAGATGGAATCGAGCAGCTTCTCGGCTTTGACCGTGTCGCCCGACTTGATCAGATTGACCAGCTGCTGCTCGACCTCGAGCGGATAATAGAAATGAGGCTCCGGCCCTCCGCCGCCGGCGGCGGTACGATCGGCGGCGTTTGTGGCGCTTGCGGCGTTGCGCAAATCGGCGAGCCGCTGGTCGAGCGCGAGCAGCGCTTCGCGGAACGCCTCGCCGATGCCGCCGAGCTCATGCGTCGTCGCGCTGACGCCGATCGCCGGCTTCAGCCGGAAGCGGCTCTGCAGCACATGCCCGAGTCGGCTCGCGATGGCCGCGACGTCTTCCGCTGCTTGTCCGTGCCGGTCCTCGCGCACGTTGATCAGCAGCGCCAGGCGCCCGCGCTCCAGCTCGACGCTGAAGCCGCGGTGGTGCTCATTCGCCAGATCGGTGGCGATATTGGCCACGATAAAACTGACGAACGGCCACTCCCGTTCGTCCCCGCTCAAGGCGAAGCCGCTGATGTCGTCAATCTCGATCAACAGCACGGCGAACGCCGTCGAGACGAATTCGACGCCGACGAGCCTCAGCGCCTCGGGCCGCAGCTCGGCCGCATCGGCGCTGCCGCGGATGAGCCGCGTCAGGAAATGGACGCGGATGATCGGCGCCTGCTGCTCCAGCATGCCGCGCAGGTGCGACTCGCTCTGCCGCGACGTGGCGATCGTGTGGCGGATGAGCTCGTACTCGCTCACCGGCTCGCGTCCGGATACCGGAACGCCGCCCTGGACGATGTCGCGGACGACCGCCCGGACCGGCCGGTAGTTCCGGTAAGCGAGGTATGCGGACGCCGCTCCGCCGCCCACGACGCAGAACAGCAGCAGCGCCACCGCCCACCGCCGCACATCATTCACTTCGTCCAGGAACAAGTCTCGCGGCACAGCAAACACATACTTCCACCCGTTCACGCCGGAGGCGGCATACGACACCATCATCCGCTCGCCCGCCCAGCTCATCTCGAGCATGCCGGTGCCGCCGGCGAGCGTCTCATAGCGCAGATTCGCCGCCGGCTGGGCCTGAGCCTGGGCTGGATGGGCGGCTCGAGTCGAGCTGATGATGCGGCTTTGCTCGTCGACGATATAGACGGCGCCGTGATTCGCCTCGGCCAGACCCGTGAACAGGCTGCGCAGCTCGTCCTCGTCGATCAGCACGAGCAGCGTCCCTGCCGCCGAAGCGGCTCCGCCCAGGTAGGGGATCGACTGGGTGTAGGGGATGATGCGCTTGCCGTTGCCGTTGTCGAGCCGCATCGTCGTCGCGGGCTCGTACCGCCGGAAAGCGCCTTGCTGCAATTCGGCCGACCACTCGGCGCTCGATTTATTCGGAAAGCGATACACGCTGTCGAACAGGATCGGCGCGGTCGTCTTGACGTTCGGCCCCACCAGCGTCCCGGATGCGCGCACATAAATATAGAAATCGTAGATCAGCTTGCTCAGGCTCTTGTATCGCTGCAGGTCGACCACCAGCTCCACACTGCGGTACGCCTCTTCGTCCGTCATCGGGGCGCCGGCGCGCAGCAGCCACAGCAGCTTCGGGTGGAACGCCACCTGCTGCTCAAGCTGCTCCAGCTCCTTGAGCCGGCTGTCGGCCACCTCGCGTAGCTGCTCCAGCATGGCGGCGTTCGTACCCGCGACCGTGCGCTCGACGATCGCCCGCGCCTTCCAGTACAACACGCCGCTCGTCACCACGGCGATGAGCAGAATCGCGACGAAGGAGCCGAACAGCGGCACCATCACGCTCCTCGCGCCGAATCGCAGCCTCAGCTTGCCGCGCTCGTCCATTTTTGTCATCCGACGTTCACCGCCTCTTGTCGTCCTTGAACTTGCTATCGGGGTCTTGGTTAGCTGTATGTGGCATCTATTTTCGGGATCATTCTCTCTCATTGTAGCGCCTAAAGGCAAGTCCGCGAACGATCCGTCTCTACGATGAACTGCCCATTTCTGTTATCCGGCGCCCCTACACCACACCAACTTGATAATCGTCCTCATACACAATCTCGCCTACATGATTCGTGAAGACGATGTCATACGGCACGCCGTACTTTTCAAGCAAACGCACCAACGGCTTCAACCGCTCGACCATCCCCGCACAACCGGCCGTCTTGAACCAAGTAACCGCCTTGATCGTATTCCCGTCTTCATAGAATGGCGGCTCGGGCAGGTGCTCGACAAACCATTTCTCCACGCTAAGAAACAGCTCCTTGTCCTCCTCGGTCAGGCAATCGTCGCGCATAGTCCCCCGCAGCAAATGCCAGCACGCCGCGAAGATCCCCACCGGCTTCCCCGTCTTCCCGCAATACCGTGTCTGGATCCGCATGTACCTCTGCTCAAACACCCGTTTGTTGAAAAAGCTGAATTCCGTCGACATGTTCCCACTCCACTCCCCGTCTTCAGTAATTACTTGTCACGCGCTCGTGCCGAACAATTGCGGCGGGGGCAGCCGTCGTAGCATCCACTTCAGTAATCTGGTTACTTGACACCCGCTCGTGCTGCCCACCAACCGTGCTCTCTCCGCCAACCCTTCCTGCCTACTCCTCCTGACTCTTCTCGAGAACAAATCTCCTCTACCTAACTCTTCCTAACGGTAAAGCACCGTTTAAAAGCAATGTTACTCGCTTAATCACTCAACCCCCGTTTTCCCGCCAACTAGACTTGATCCACCAGGTAACCAATCCTATCCCACGTTGTCTACCGCGTACGTTCGCCACTATATTGCTCAACTCAACCTCTCAGCTAATTGCTCTCTCCACGCGTCTTTCGAGTACGTCCCGCCCAGATGTATAAGCTTTATACAACTAAGGGCCAAAATCGTCTTTTTCCCGGCTCAGATGTATAAGATTTCTACATCTGACCTTGATTTTTGCCGTTCAGATGTCCTTTTTTTATACTTTGACTGCGAAAATAGCCCCCTATTGCGTGTAGATGTACAAATTCTCTACATCTGCAGGCGATATCGGTACGTGTTGAGCTTCAGATGTAGAATTGTTGTACATCTGATCCAGGACGGGAAGCTCCCCAGGAACGCCCCTCTCCAAACCAACCGCTCCTGCCGCTAACTAAACTACATCTCCTCCATCGGAGTGGTCCCTGTGAATCCAGGTTCCTATTCTATGAACCAAACTTCCGTCACCAGAGTGCAAGGAGGCGATCTATGAACCTAAGTACATTATTCGGGAAGCTTGCTTCACGAGTTATGTACTTGAGTTCATAGTTGGCAGATTCCGGAGCTGGCTTGCGAAAAATGGTTCATAAGGAGCGAAGTTTGGTTCATCTGTTCATCTCGCTCGCCAATCGCCGATGATCAAACGCCTCGCCCGCCGCGCCAAACAAAAAAAGCGTGCAGGACTCAAAATCGTCCTACGCGCTCCCAAAAACGGCGGCAGGGCGGACCAACGCAAAACGGCGTTAGCCCTCCCGTAAAACCAAACGAGGGGAACTAACGCTGTCTGTGCTGATGTCGCTGCTGCCACTGATCCTGCCACTGCTGTTGCCTGCCGTCGCCTAAGCCTGCACCTGCAACTACACCTGCAACTACGCCTGTACCTGCACCTGTACCAGCACACGCACCTGAGCCCGTGTCTGTACCTGCACCTGCATTCGCACCTGCTACACCTGCACCTGCTACACCTGCACCTGCACTTGCAACTACGCCGGCACCTGCACCTGTACCTGCACCTGTACCTGTACCTGCACCTGCACCTGCACCTGCACCTGCACCTGCACCCACACCTGTACCTGCCACACCCGCACCAGCGTCCGTATATGCTCCTGCGCCTACCGCCGCTCGCACCAACATCGCTCGCACCATCTCCCCGCTCCTTTTCCGACCCTAAAAATGATTACTGCCGATTATAGCCGGGCGGCCGCATTTTGACAACCCCCTCCTCGGCCGCGCCGAGCGGCAGGCCCACCTCGAACACCGTCTGATGCCGGCCGCTGCTCACCGTGATCGCGCCGTTGTGGGCGTCGACGATGCTCTTGACGATCGCGAGCCCGAGCCCCGAGCCGCCGCCGCTCGCCTCGGACCGCGATTTCTCCGCGCGGTAGAACCGCTCGAAAATATGCGGCAAGTCCGCCGAAGGAATCGGCGGCCCGTAGTTCGCCACCTGCACCTGCACCGCGCTCCGGTTGCGGCGCACCGCCAGGTCGATGTACTTGCCGGACCGGCCGTACTTGATCGCATTCGAGAGGAGGTTCTCGAACGCCCGCATCAGCTTGTCGCCGTCCGCCAGGATGAGCACCCGCTCCTCCTGGAAGCTGAGCCGAATCTCCATGCCCGCATCCCGCAGCTGCGGAGTGAAATCCGCCGCCAGCTGGCCGATCAGCTCGGTCAAGTTGATCTCCGCCCGATTGAGCACGTTTTGCCCGAACCGCATTTTCGTATACTCGAACAAATCCTCGACCATCCGCTCCAGCCGCCGGGATTTCTCGTAAGCGATGTCCGTGTAATGCCGCAGCTCGACCTCGTCCTTGTACCGGTCCTCCCCGATCAGCCGCAGATACCCGATAATCGAAGTCAGCGGCGTGCGCAAGTCGTGGGACACGTTCGTGATCAGCTCGTTTTTCGTCTGCTCGGCCTTCCGTTCGTCTTCCAGGGAGCTCTTCAACCTTTCGACAATCTTGTTGATCCCCGCCGCCAGGTCGCTCAGCTCCCCATCCCCGCGAACCGGAATGCGCCGAGCAAAATTATTGTTCTGGATGTCCTCGACCGTCCACATGATCTGCACGAAATACCGGATCGAGCTCAAGCTAAACAGCAGCACGAAGAAGGTGAACATGACAACAGCCGTCACGACATAGCTGTTCATAACGCCGAACCGCAGGAAGATGGCATCGAAAAAATCCCACACCAGGCTGTTACGGCGGTTCAAATATTCTTTCAGCAAAATGTAAATGAAAAAAATACAAGGCACGGTACAGCCGAAGCTCAGCAGAAGGATCAGGGCAATGCGCATCATGATACGGCCGGTCGTATTATTTTTCAATTTTGTACCCAACCCCCCAGACCGTCTGGATCAGCTTGTAGCCGAGCTCCTTCTCCAGCTTGTCTCTCAAATTGCTGATATGGACCATGACCGTGTTGTTCGACACGAAGTAGCTTTCCTGCCAGATGAGCCGAAAAATTTCCTCCGCCCCAAACACCCGCCCCGGAGAGCTAGCAAGCAGCGAAAGAATTTCAAATTCCCGGCTCGTAAGCGAAATCGGCTTGCCGTTCGCCGTGACCTCGTGATTCAGCTTGTTGATCTCGATCGCATCCAGCTTCAGCACATGCTCCGACACTTCCGACTTCAGCTCCGTGTTGTATTGAAACGAACGGCGGAGCAGCGACTTCACCCTGGCGCTCAGCTCGAGCGGATTGAACGGTTTGCTCATATAATCGTCGGCACCCGTCATGAGCCCCAGCACCTTGTCCATATCCTGCGTCTTGGCGCTCAGCATCAGGATCGGAATGGCGGAGTGCTCCCGTACCTTGCGGCACACTTCCATCCCGTCCATCCCGGGCATCATGATGTCCAGCACGATCAGATCGGCGGGAAACCCCTTCAGCATCGCCAGCGCTTCGTGGCCGTCGTTCGCGTGACGGGTTTGGAACCCTTCGTTTTCCAAATATATGCGGATCAACTGGGCAATTTCTTTGTCGTCGTCCGCGATCAAAATATGTCTCACAGCAGCAGCCGCTCCCTCTTAACCGTCAGAAGCCAGCTTGATCCTCGAGAATCCGTAGGACAGCAGCTTCTTCGTCTCTTCAAATCTGGCCTCCGGCGCATCCGCGCCGAGCACGACCGTAATGAGTCGGTGCCCTTTGCGCATCGCCGTGCCGGTAAAGCAATAGCCCGCCTCATCGGTAAATCCCGTCTTCAACCCGTCGTTGCCTGAATAAGCATACATTTTCCCGGGAAGCATTAAATTCGTCGTTTCCAATTTCAAGTTGCGGCTGGCGAGCGTCACTTCTTTCATCCGCGTAATGTCCAGCACTTCCGGGTAAGCGTTCACCAGGTGCTGCGCCAGCTTGGCGATATCCCGCGCCGTCATGACCGTCTCGCCAGGCGCTTCCGCTCCGCCCTTGCCGGAAGCGGTCCGCGGCTGCAGCCCAGACAAATCTGCGGCGGACAACCCCGAGGCGTTGGCGAAAACCGTTTTCGACGAGAGACCCAGCTTGTGCGCTTTCTCATTCATCCGTATGACAAAATCCCTCTCCGTCACCGCCAAATGCTCCGCCAGCGCCACAGCCGCATCGTTCGCCGAATACACGACCATCGCCTGGAACAGCTCGTCCAGCGGCCATCGGTCGCCGGCCTTAAGCCCAATCCTGGACGGCGGCATATTGGCCGCGTATTTGCTGATGACGACGGTTTCTTTCCAATTTCGCTTCCCGGCCCGCACATCCTCCAGCACGAGCAGCTCCGTCATCAATTTGGACACGCTGGCAGGCGGCAACGCAATATCGGCATTGGATTCATAATACACCGTTCCGGTCTTCGCATCCATCAGCAGCGCCGAGCGCGCGTCAATCGAAGGGGGCTCCGCATACGCTCCGATCCCTTTTTCCAGCCAGCCATAATGTTTCCCTAGCACTACTATCCCTACAACCGCCGCGACCAGCAGTAACGTTCTTTTCATCATCATACCCTCCATCGGACCCGTAAATGCAGGCTTTCTCGGTCTTGTAATGTAAGGGTACCGAAGCGAGCTTAAGTTTTGTTCAAGCAATTCATAAGAATTCTTAAGGTTTCTTAAACCCGATCTCGAAAATTCCTTTACAGGAATATTCCTCATGTGGTATATATAAAACCAGAGACATGAAATCATGGAAGGAGACTGAACCAGCTATGAATCCTGAAGTAACCGCCTTTATCGAAAACAACCCGGTCGCCTGGCAAATCGAGATCAGCAGCAAACTGCGCCAGATGGTCCAAGAGACAATTCCCGGCGTGGACGAGCGCATTCAGTACAAGAAGCCTCATTTTCTGAAAAACGGCAAATACGCCGCCGTCATCTCCCCTGCGAAAGATTCTCTCAGCTTTATGATTTTCAATGTCGCCGGACTGGAGCTGCCCAAAGGCTTCGAAGGCCCGGAAGAGCGCAAATGGGTCAAAATCCGCGAAGGCCAAACGCCGGACTATGAGATGCTGTCGGGTTTGTTGAAGCAAGCTTCCAGCACTCTATAAAATTGGTTTTGCCATATTAGGAGGTAATTGTTGATGTCTGAGCAAATTATGATCACCCGTACGTTTAAAGCGCCTCGCGAGCTGGTGTTCCGTGTGTGGACGGATCCGCAGCATTTCCAGAACTGGTGGGGGCCGAGAGGGTTCAAGCTCGAGGTGGTCAAAATGGACGTCCGTCCGGGCGGGATGTTCCTCGGCAACCAAAGCTCGCCGGAAGGCCACGTGATGTGGGGCAAATTCGTATATCATGAAGTCGATGCTCCGTCCAAGCTCGTGTTCGTCAATTCGTTCTGCGACGAGGAAGGCAATACCATTCGCGCGCCGTTCAGCCCTACTTGGCCGCTTGAGATTATGAACAACCTGACGTTCGTCGACGAGGGCGACGGCACTACGACGCTGACGTTCTCTGGCGGCCCGATCAACGCTTCGGACGAGGAACTGGCGTCGTTCAACGCCATGCGTCCTATGGTGCAGCAAGGCTTCGGCGGCACGTTCGATCAGCTGGAAGCTTACTTGCAGAGCCAGCTGTAAAATTTGTTGTCTGGGGCGCGGCAGCAGCTTTAGCTGTTGTGCGACGAGAAAGAAACCCCATCGCCTCGGGCGGTGGGGTTTTGTTGCTGGGTGCACACTAATCGTCTGTTCTACTCCACGCACGAGCGACAGCGATTCCAGCACAATCCGTACGTTTCTACAGTTAATTTCGCCTGAAAAACCGGTTTCTGCATTTTACCTGCTAATTCTGCAGTTAAATTTAGTCCAATGGGCTTTAGGGACGATGTTGGTAAAATGAACTGCAGTTTTAGCATGTATTCTAGTTAGAGGGCGATGAAACGCAAAAATAACTGTAGAAAATGACAGCTAGCATGGTCCGGCTCAGAAACCTCTTCCTGTATGGACGAATACTAGCTGCCGAGGATGGTTTGCAAGTACTGGATGACTTTGCGCGTGTGCTCCTCGCCTACCTCATGACCGGAGAACGGGTAGTCGTGGATTTGCTTGGTCACCTCCAGCCGATTGTAAGCGGCGTAAATCATCTCCGGCGGGCAGATCGGATCCTTCCAGCTGGCCGACATGAGCACCGGGGCTTGGAATCGGTGAGCCAGGTTCATGATGTCGAAGTGAGCCAGCGTATCCAGCACCTCTTCCAGCCGATCCGGGTGCCGCTTCAGATAGAGCGCCACTTCGTTGATCGATCCGGTGGAGTGCATGACGCCATAATCCAAGTGGCACATGTTCGGCACGTCGGCCGCCACTACCGCCACCTTGTCGCTCAGCGCGCCTGCGAGCAGGGCGGTCCCCCCGCCTTGGCTGCCGCCGACCGCCGCAATCCTGGAGGCGTCCACCTCCGGCTGGCGAGAGGCGGCTTCCACCGCGCGGACTACGTCCGTCGCAAGCGCCATATAGTAGCTGCGCTCCTTGTCCAGCAGCCCCATCGATACCCAACCGCGGGTCCAGCCATGGTCCTGCTCCATCCGGTTGCCGGTCTCGCCCAGTTGTCCGCGTGCATCTACAGCCAGCACGGCATAACCGAGCAGCAGCCACATCGCATAGCGCTGCTCCAACCCGCGGTCGCCAGTGTAGCCGGGGAACGTCACGATGCAGGGCAGCGGCTTCCGCAGGTCGCCGTTCGCCGCAGCCGCGGCCGCTGTCGGCACCATGAACCAAGCGTAGATCGGCGTCCCGTCGAGGCCGTCATAGATCAATTTGTCCGTCTTGACGGACGGGAACACCGAGGTTTGCGGCTCTCTTCGGATCTGGAGCGGCTGCTCCTTGGCGAGCTGGACTTGCGGGTCCCAGAAGGCGTCGACCCGCCCCGGGTCCAATGTAAGGGCCGGCCGGTATTGGTCCAGGTCCCGTTTGCGTCTGGCGATGGCGTTCATTTCCTCTTGTTTCCTCCCTAATGAATGGTCTTTCCCCATCATCCCTTCCCCTTTTACGGGTGTCAATCCGTTTGGAGTGATTTCGTTGTTTTTCGATCATAAAAAAATAAACCTTTCCCAGTAAGAGACCTCATAAGGATAACCCTTTAAAACGCGTACCGCCACAAATCCTCATCCGAGCCTTTGTAGTACAGGTTGCCGTATTTGTCCGCCGTCAGCATATCGGCTTTGCCGGTCGGCGTGGTGATCGTGGTGACGGCCTTGGTCGACTTGTTCACCTTGAACAGCGTCTGCGTCCCGGTCGGGCTCACGATTGTGCCGTACAGGTGATTCGGGTCCTTCGCCGACTCCACGAGATCGGCCTGGCGGTAGTTGCCGCCTGAATAGCTTACACCGCTAAATTTTTGCTGGAAGTAGTCGAACGTATTGGTCACCGGATCGAACACGAACAAGTAGCCGTCCGCCATCCCCCATATTTTGCCGCCCACAACGATCATCTCGGAAACCGTAGTGATGCCGGATACCGGCAGGCTGTATTCGTTCAGCTTCGTCGCGGTTACCGGATCGTAGCGGAAAATCTTCGCGTTCGTCTGCGTCGGAGTCGCATTGTAGCCCGGGCGGATCGTCGAGCCGCCGTACAGCTTGTTGTTCGCGTAAGCGAGCGAGATGATGCTCTGGTCGTTGACGATGCCCACGTGCACGCTGGTCGCTCCGGTCGTCAGGTCGACCATCGACAGGGCGCCGTCCAACGAGCCCGTTTT
>NZ_BIMA01000104.1 GCF_004000845.1 Paenibacillus koleovorans NBRC 103111 | reverse complement strand
GCCCTCGCGCCGGCGGCTGCGCCGCTCGCGGCCACGCGCTGGCGTGCTAGCGCTTACGCGCTGCCGGCCTACGCCGCGCCAGTCGGCCCGCCCGCCCGCCTGCGCGTGACGCGCGGCGCCGAGCACGCGCGCTTCGACACGGCGAGCCAACGCGCGCTCACAAGCGAGCCGTTCGCGGTAACGCCGCGCTCGGACCGCATGGGCTGCCGCCTCGCCGGCCCCATACTGCAGCTCGACCCGGCCACCACTCGGGAGCTCGTGTCCGAGCCGGTGACGGCCGGCACGATCCAGGTGCCGCCGGACGGTAACCCCGTGCTGCTCCTCGCCGAGCGCCAGACGACCGGCGGCTACCCGCGCATCGCCCAAGTGGCGGCGGTCGATTTGCCGGTCGCGGCACAAGTGCCGCCGGGCGGTTTGATCCGCTTCGAGGAGATCGAGCCGGAGGAAGCGGATTGGCTCGAGCTGGTCCAGCGGTTGGAGCTGGAGCGTCTACTGCTCGGCATCCGGCTGCGTATCGAAGAAGACAGTCGTTAAGCATGAAAGGGGGAAACCGTACATGTCGACCAAGCACCCTATCACGATAGATCTCAACGCTGACGTCGGCGAAGGTTTCGGCGTTTACCGCTTAGGCGCAGATGAAGAGCTGCTGCCGCTAGTGACGTCGGCGAACATCGCTTGCGGCTTCCACGCCGGCGATCCCGCCACGATGCGGACGACCGTGCGGCTGTGCCTGCAGCACGGCGTCGGCATCGGCGCGCATCCCGGCTTGCCGGATCGCGAAGGCTTCGGCCGCCGCGAGATGGCGATCACGCCGCGAGAGGCGTACGACCTGATCGTGTACCAGGTCGGTGCCCTGCAAGCCATGGCGCACACCGAAGGCGGCACCGTCCGCCACGTCAAACCGCACGGCGCCCTCTACAATATGTCGGCGACCAACGCCGCCTTGGCCGAGGCGATCGCGGAGGCGGTATACCGCCTCGACCCATCGCTCGTCCTGTACGGCCTGGCCGGCAGCGAATCCGTGCGCGCCGGCCGCCGATTCAACCTGTGCACGGCGGACGAAGCGTTCGCCGACCGGCGCTACAACCCCGACGGCACGCTCGTCCCGCGCTCGCGGCCGGATGCCCTGCTCCACGACCCGCAGGAAGCGGTCGTGCAAGTGCGCGCCCTGCTGGCCGCCGGCCGGGCGCAAACCGTCTGCGTGCATGGCGACACTCCGGAGGCGCTCGCCTTCGCACGCGCCGTCCGCGTCGCCCTGCTGGCGGACGGCCTCCAAATTAAGCACAATATTTTAGCTGGTAGGAAAGAACGAGTATAAGCAAACTTTCCTCTTGAGCCGCTCTCCCAAACATGAGTTAATGGAGAAGGGCGGCTCAAAAGCGGCGTTATGGAGCAATTGGCAGCAATCTCCGGAAAATTCCGCTTGATGAAAACCGAACAAGTATAATACAATTAGTGAGCAAGCAAAAAGTTTCCAAAACGATTATGGTGAAAGGAGGATGCGGACTATGATTCACGCAGTGGCTAACTTTACAAATGAGGTGCCTCGCTTTTAACTGAATAGCCGATTCGACCTGACACCCGCACATAGCATTCATACATGACGGCAGGCACGATGTTAGGAATCGTGTTTTTTTATTCCCTTTTTTGGCAATCCGAACGACCGAATGAAACCAAAATTATACATAGGAGGTGAAAGGATGAAAACGCCAATTGCTTTTAACAAATCCATGAACACGGCAACATCCAATCATGAGGAGGTTTTCATCAGTGAGTTACAAGAATGGAAAGGACTTTCTTCCCCCTAGCCTGCTTAAGGAGCTTCAAAAATATATCCAGGGCGAGCTGATCTACGTGCCCAAGATGGATAAAACCCGGGCCGGCTGGGGTGAAAACAACGGAACGCGGAAGCTGATCGAGAAACGCAACCGCGAAATCCTGCATATGTACAATACCGGATCGACCGTGATGGACTTGATTCAGCGGTTCCATCTGTCCGAGGACAGCATCCGCAAAATTATCGTCAAGACGCGCGATCTGGCGCAAAATGTAGCCAAGTAGAGGAAAGCAGAGCCGATTCGGTCTCTGCTTTCTCCGTTTTCCAGGGAGGGCTGGAAGGTGACGAAAACCGCATGGACCAAATTGATCGCGCTGATAACGGCGGTATGCGTCATGAGCGATTCGATGCTCTACATTGTGCTTCCCGTGTATGGCTCGTCGTTCGGATTGACCGAATTGTGGCAGGTCGGGGTGCTGCTCTCGGCCAACCGCTTCGTGCGGTTGCCCCTGAACCCATTGGCCGGCTGGCTGTACCGCAGGCTTGGGCTCAGGGCTTGTATGCTGAGCGCGATCGGAATCGCCTTGCTGTCGACGCTGGGCTATGGGCTTGTCCCCGGCTTTTGGCTGTTGTTGCTGGCCCGTTGCTTCTGGGGCGTCGCATGGACGCTGCTCAGGCTCGGCGGATACTTGACGATTCTAGAAGCGTCGGACAACACCAATCGGGGGCAAATGCTCGGGACATACAACGGGCTGTGGGGGCTCGGCAGCTTGGTCGGGATGCTGGCCGGGGGTGTGCTGGCCGACGAGGTTGGCGTTCGGCCGGTGCTCATCGGCATGTCGGCTTTGATCTTCGTTTGTTGGGTGCTTGCCTATCGCTTCCTGCCCGATCTGCAGGTGGAGCCTCCAACTGCCGGAGCGTCTACGCTTGGAGGACTTCGCTCAAGCCGACGACTAAGCTGGCTGGACCCGGCCACCGGCTTCGTACTCGGTTCCGGATTGCTCGTAGCGGCGGTGTTCTATGGCGTGCTGCCCTCGACATTGAGCCGGTTAATTGAAGAGCGCAGCTTCCATTACACGATATGGGGGCTGACTTTCGGGGCGGCCGCATTATCCGGTGTGCTGCAAGGCTTGCGGGCCGGTCTATCGCCGTTTCTGTCGCCTTGGTTCGGCAGGCAATCCGACGGCCCATGGGGCCGCAAGCCTTGGATCGCTGCCGCCATGGCAGCGGGCGCTTCCTTCATGCTGCTGCTCCCTTGGCCGCGTCTCGATTTTGCTCTATGGCTCATTTGCCTCTTGACCGCCCTGTTGGTGAACACCGCTCTGTTCACGCTTATGGATGCGGCGGCGGCCGACCGCGCAGCCCTGTTCCCGAACGCTAGGGTAACGATCATGACTAGCTACACGATGCTGTTCGATCTCGGCTCGGCGCTTGGACCACTGACCGGTTATGTCCTCATCGACATAATCGGCCTCGGCGGCCTGTATGCTTCTTCGGGCATAACGTTGCTGCTATTGGCGATCGCATGGGCGGTCGCGTGGCGGCGGGGACACAAGATCAAATTTACTACCGCCGAAGCTTAAGGAACATTGAATCACTCGATTACTCGCGCCGAATCTACGGTGGGACTGGGAACGGGGCGAAAAAGTATGTGGTTGCTTGGAACATGGCGGTTACTTCACCGCGTTCGAGTAGCGAATGACGGAGAACTTCAGCGTGGAGGCGATGACGGCATCGCGCAGCGGGACGAGCGACGGTGTAAGGCGCAGCTCGGTGCCGGTGGAGGCGATACGTTCCAGCAGGTCGCCGACCGGCTCGACGCCGAGAGGTGTGACGGTTCGGTGCGACACGTAGTAGCCGGCTGTTCCGTCCGCCGGATCGAACAAGGCGCCGTCGAACGCGTACGCGTAGAGCCGGACGCTGCGGATGCGCTCCAGCCAGCGGGACTCGACGGCGATGATTTTGTCGGCGGTCGAGCCGTCGAAGAAACGGGCGATGTCGGCAGGCGAAGCGTCTTCCGACTTCGTATAGATGACTCGAGGGCAGTCGCGCGGGAAGTAATAGTGGACGGCGTGTTCCTGATCCAGCGCCCAGACGACAGGCGGCATGTCGGGATACGCTCTTGGCCTGCGAGGCTCGAACGTGGCGATCGAGGGGTCTTCACTGAAATGGTAGACAATCTTTGGCGGCATGTAGAGGCAAACATCTCCTTTCAATATATGGACAAACGATCGTGTCCGGCTACCCCTTCATCATCCCAGATTCGTCCCCCGCCTCACAACGGAAAATTCCGTTTTAACCAAATGAGCCCAGTTCCTTGAAAATATCGCTGACCGTAAACGAAACGCACGGCAGCTTGTCCGAGGCGACCGGGTCGTCCCTCTCGAAAACGGCATGCAGTTCATAGATCGGACTGTCAAGCAGCCGATACTGCTCCAGCGTTCGCGATTCCGTATCGACAACCCAGTATTCTTCAACGCCATACTTCGCATACGACTTCATCTTGATCACCTTGTCCCGGCTGCGGGAGCCTGGGGAGACAATTTCCACCGCGAGATCCGGCGGGCCTTCGATTCCTCTGGAGGTAACAATCTGCATCCGGCTACGGTGAATCATCACGAGATCGGGTTGGAACACGTCTACCTTGCTTAAAATAACGTCTAGTGGTGCATCGAAGATCACATACTCCGATTTGCAGCTCTGCCTCAAAAGAAACTCCAATTCTCCGCTGACAAATTGATGATTCGTCGACGGACCCGGAGACATCAACATTAAGCTGCCGTCGATAATCTCGTATCGCTTGCCGTCGTCCGGCATGGCCGCGTAAATCTCATACGTCACTTCCTGCTCCTTGACCTGGTCTTGCTCGTCTGTCCGCTCTCTCTCCCCGACCCGCTCTTGCTCCTTGTCATCCTTCTTTCCCTGCATCCGCTTGTCCCGCCTCTCCTAAACAAATAGCACCCCAGCAAAGCAACACGATGGGTGTCCGGCTTTGTGAGGCGCTTCCTCGAAACATATGCTTTTATTATGAGCAATGACAGCACGGTTGTCAAATTTATCCTTACAAATGTGGCGCCTTGCTGTACTGGTTGCGGTACTTGCTCTCGAGCCCCTTGGACAGCAGGAAAAAGCCGAGCAGCACGGTCATGTAGGCACTCATCGGGAACAGCAGCATCCACTGGTTGTAATCGACGTAATTGCGCGCGTTCGCGACTAACCCGGCCCATTCGCCCACCCGAGGCGCGTACAGCACCGGATCGAGCGTCTTGGTCGTGCCGCCTACGAACAGATTGAAAATGCCCAGCTGGCCGAACATCGTAAGCGCGAGAATGAGCTCGTTCACGAACAGCATCAGCAGGCTCTCCTTCAGATGCGGCACAATGTGGCGCAGCAGAATACGCCCACGCCCTGCGCCGACGGAGATCGCCGCCTCGATGTACTCCCGCTTGCGAATCTCCCACGTCTTGTTCTGGACGACCGACACGACGCTCGGCGTGCCTAGCACGACGAAGACAGCGCACAGTATAACGGTCAACTGCACGGGACTGAGCGAGGAATTGACGCTGAAGCCGTACATGAAGAAAAACACGATTATGAACATCGGAACCCCGCTCGCAAAATTGAAATTCCACTTGGACCGCGCCTGGTTCCGGGTGAAGCCGAGCAGCAAACCGATGCCGCCGCCGAGCAGCGTTCGAGCAGCAGCCACGCCGACTACCGCGCCAAGCGTATATTTTGCCCCGTACATCAGTTGGGTGAAAATATCATAGCCCCATTTGTCCGTCCCGAACCAATGCTCGGCTCCAGGCTTCACAGGCGGGGCGAGCAGCTCGGTGCCTTGATAGCTCACTTTCACCTGATCCTTAGGCGTATAGGGGGTGAACAAAGGCCCGAACAGAGCGACGATCACCACGAGCAGCGTCAAGCCGACTCCGACCCATAACGATTTATTCATGACGGAGCCTCTTCTCGATCACCCGGATATAGCTCAGCATGATTCCGTACAGAACCATATACAGCAACATGAAGACGAAGAAACAATTGACAGTCAGATTGAACTGATACCCGCTGAACATCCCGTTCGTCAAGTTGGTCGTTGTAAAGCCGCTCGACAAGAGAAGCTTGGTCAACCCGCGCAAGTTGAACAAATATTCCATGATAAACAGGTTGCCGACGATGATCGCGGTCAGCTTGTGCAGCTCCGCCTTCAAAAAAGGCAGCACATTCGGTACCACATGGTAGAGATATGCATACAGTCTCGGCAGCCCTTTGGCTTTGGCGGTCAGCATGTAATCCTCGGTCAGCACTTGATGCGTATGCACGGAAACGCTGCGCATGATGTACAATGCCGGGATGAGCGTCATCGTGAGGAGCGGCAACAGGATCGCCGGGTCGTCTACGGACAAGGAAGCGACTTTCGCCATGCGCCATCCGGTCTGCTTATAGATGACAACAACCGCCAGCTGCAGCCATAAGATAAGAATAAAGTCCGGGATCAGCGCCAGCAGCTCGAGCGACTGCTTGACCCACAGCTTGCGGACCCCCGCCATGCGGACCCCGGCCAGAACGCCTAGCGTAGTGCCGACAAGGGCCGCCAGGGCGGAATATTGGAGCGATACGGTCGCATAGCCCCAGATTTGGTCAAAGAATAGATGCTCCGTCTTCCCGGTTCGGAAGCGGAAGGACGCGCCGCTCTCCCAGCCGCGGAAGTAATCCGCGATCGCATGGGCGGGTGCGCTCCAGTTCAAAGCGAGGCCATCTCGACCGGTTTGCACGAGCAGCGGCAGCGCGGCGAATACGATGGAGCAGACGATTGCGGTAACAAGCCCCAAAGCGATTTTCCACATCCAGTTCATGATTCTCATCCGTTTCGCTTTAGTCTAGTGAATTCTATAATGATACAAGATCTTTGCGAAAGTTGTCGATACAAGGTATGCCGAGTGATGCTATAATTAGGCTGGTAAATGGAGGGATGCGAGATGGCTGTGAACAAAATTTTGCTTGCCGATGACGAGGCTTCGTTGCGATTTCTGCTAACAGAGACGTTGATTGACGAAGGGTATGAGATCACAGAGGCGCAGGACGGCGGCGAGGCGATTGAGCTGCTGGAGCAGGAGACTTATTCGCTGGCGATTCTGGATTATATGATGCCCGAAAAAACGGGTGTGGAAGTATGCGCTTGGCTGCGAGGCTCCGACGGCCCTAACCGGGACATTCCCGTGCTGCTGCTGACAGCGAAGGCGCTGGAGAAGGACAAGGAGCTGGCGCGGGCGGCGGGAATCACCCAATATATTTTGAAACCGTTCAGTCCGCTGCAGTTGATCGATATCGTGTCGAATTATGTGGAACAGGCGTAAGGCTAAGGAGATGAAGGCCGATGAACCGGGGGAATAAAGGGTTGGCCGGTAAAGTGTCCAGACTGATTTTTATGGTAATGGGCATGTTCGGCATTGTCGTCTTGGTAATAGGCGTCTATATGAACGACCGGATCTCGACCACGCGCGAGACGCTGGAAGTTGAAATGGGCGACCAACTGGTTATCGAGAAGCTGCATAACGAGGTGCAGGCGCTAGTCTCCGATATTCGGGGGTTCGTAGCGTATGAGCGGCAGGAATTTCTGGACAGCTTCAATGAAAAACACCTCGTGTTTGAGAACAGCCTGCTCATCGTGAAGGATCGGCTCGCTCAGACCGATTCCGTCCAATCGGAGAAGATGAAGCTGCTCGAGCAGATCGGCAAGAGCTGGGAAGCCTACGAAGCGAATGCGCTGAGGATGGTAGCGCTCAAGCAGCAGCAAGAGACGGAAGTGTACCTGGAGCTGTCCAAGAGGATGACCAGCCAAGTCAACGAGATCAACATCAAGTTTAACGAGCTCGGTAATTTGCAGGAGATCATGGTAGACAAGTTGATTGAGGAAAATCGCCAAGAGACCGGAATTCTGCTATACGTGCCGGTTATCGTCGTGATCTGCGCCGCCGCTGCAGGGTGGCTGCTCGTGCAATATTTGCGCCGCAAAGTGATCCTGCCGCTCGTCGAGGCGCAGGAGGCGGTCCAACTGGTCGCAGCCGGCAGTCATGTGGTGCTCGAGCTGGACGACCGGAAGGATGAGCTGGGCCGATTGAAGCAAGGCATCAACAGCATGTCCGCCACGCTGCAGGAGCGCCGTCTGGAGCAGGAGCGATCGAATTCGGAGCTCGTCAGCCAGCGGGATTTGCTGGAGGCGCAGAACGAGGAGATTACCGCCCAGCAGCTCGAGCAGGAGGAAATGCTGAGCAAGCTGACCGAGCGGGAGCGGGACCTGGAGCTGATCAACTCGTATCAGGAGAAGCTGGCCGGGCATGTCGACATGGGCAGCTTCCTGACCTTCACAATCCAGGCGCTGCTGAAGGCGGTTCGGCTGGATGCGGCCGTTCTGATCATGCCGAACGCCGCGACCGGCGCTTATGACGTCAAGTACGGCTACGGGTATCCGAAGCATGCGTTGCCGGCCTCATTCCAGGGACTGTACGGCGTCGGGCTGATCGCGAAGACGGAGAAACGCCCGATCTATCGCACGCGGACATTGTCCGGCGAAGAGAGAGGCATTCACGGAGGCTATGAGAAGGCCATCGACTTCTACTGCCCGTTGCTCGGCGAGAAACACGAGTTTCTAGGTTTGCTGCTGCTGACGTCGTATGGCGACGATTACGACCGTGAAGCGATGGAACGGCTCACGCTGGGCCTCGTGCGCCAGTTTGCGCTGGCTTATATGGCACAGCTCGTCAACGAAGATCGGCGCAAGCAGGCCGAGCTGCTCGAGGAGCTGAACGACGAGCTGCAGCAGGAGAAGGAGAGCTTGCAGGAGCAGCGCGACTTCGTCCGCCAGATCGTCGAATCCGTGCACGAAGGCATGGTTCTGTGCGACAAGGAAGGCCGCATTCGATTTACGAACGGTTGGATGGGCCGGACGTTCCGATTCGAAGAGAGCGACCCTTATACGATCCATGAAATTTTCAACCGGCTGCTGCCTTTAATGAAAAATCGAGCGCAGTCGATCCGCGAATTGTCGGTCAGCGTGCTGAACGGCGAGCTGGAATCGCTGCAAGAGAAGTTTACGCTCAGCTCGGAAGAAGGGCCGGAGCAGCACTACGAGCTGTACGTCAACCCGATCCAGAACGGGGTGAACGGCGGCAGCTTCCTGTTCGTCTTCCGCGACAGGACCAACGAGGAACGCTCGGACGAGATGAAGAACGAATTTATCAGCATCGTCTCGCATGAGCTCCGCACTCCGCTGGCGAGCATTCTGGGGTTCATGGAAATTTTGCTGAATCGCGACATCCAGAAGGAACGGCAGAAGAAATACATGGAGACGATCTACAAGGAAGCGAATCGGCTGTCCAGCTTGATCAACGATTTCCTCGACCTGCAGCGGATGGAGTCCGGCAAGCAGTCGTACCAATTCGTCCCGCTGGACTTGGGCTCGCTTGTCCGGGATGTCGTCGAGCAGTGGCAAGGCAAGATGAATCATCGGCTCCAGCTGGTACTGCCGGAACGAGGCACTACAGTCGTGTTGGCCGATCATGACCGGATGACGCAAGTGTTCCACAATTTGCTCAGCAACGCTGTGAAGTATTCGCCCGATGCCGAGATTGTGGACGTCCGACTGTTCCAGCAAGGCAAGAAGCTTGTAGTCGAAGTGCAGGATTACGGGTTGGGCATCCCGGAGAGCTCGCGAGACAAAATGTTTGCGAAGTTTTACCGCGTCGACAACTCGGATCGGCGCCAAATCGGAGGGACCGGCCTCGGCCTCTCCATCGTCAAGGAAATCGTCGAGTCGCATCGAGGGTCGCTTTCGTATGAGTCCGAGTTGGGCCAAGGAACGACGTTCCGCGTCGTGCTGGACGCGTACTCCGCATTCGGGCTGGAGCACAAAGTCGCGATCGTCGAGGACGACGAGAACTTAGGGAAGCTGATCGCCGTCTCGTTCGAGAAGCTGCAGCTGCCTACGGTTCAGCTGAAGACGGCGGAAGCGGCGATCTATGCGCTTGGCGCCTCGACGGAGAGGCCGCTGCTGTGCATCGTCGACATCCAGCTGGACGGCCCGCGTTCAGGCTGGGATTTCATCGCCGAGCTGCTCAAGCGGCCGGCTTTCGAAGGAACTCCGATCATCGTATCCACCGTGCTGGATCAGCCCAAACATTTTTACGAGACGGAGACGGAGAGGTTCCTGAAGAAACCGTTCACCGTAGAACGGCTTCTGGAGCTGGCAGAGCAGCTGCTCGTCGGGAGCAAGGAGAAGATGCCGTTGCTGTTCCCGATTCAGAATGAAGAAGTGCTCGCCCAGTCGCTCAAAGAACAAGGCATCCGGATCAAGGGCATGTTGGTGAAAAAGGATATCATCGAAGTGGAAGTGAGAAGCGATGACTGAAAACAATCGGACGCCGGAGCCGACGAAGCGGCAAAAGAGTGACAGGCTGCTGCAAGAGGGCCGGGAGCGGTTCTTGAACGGGATGGAGCGGCAGCTTCAACAAATGGAGGAGCTGTTCGACCAGCTGGGGATTGTACCTAGCTGGCAAGGCGCGGAGCAATGGTACCGGATCGTACATACGATCAAGGGCAGCGCCCCGATCTTCGGTTTGAGCTCGATCGGGCAAATGGCCGAAGAGCTGCTGAAGGAATGGGAGTGGACCCAATCCGAGAAGCTGGCGGAGCAGAATGAAGCGTGGTGGGTGGAGCAAGCGGCGGCCAGCCTGCAGAACAGCGGCGGCGTACTGCTGCAGCTGAAGCTGGAGCGCGACTTTCTGCTGCGCGAGCTGCAGCTCGCGGTTCAGAAGGAGTTCGGCGTGAAGAACGGCAATCCGCTTGAGAACAGCCGAGTTCTCGTGATTGACGACGATCCGGTGCTGCGTTCGTATCTGGTGAAACGACTCGAGCTGGACAGCTACATTGCGGAGGATGCTTCGGATGTAGACACGGCCAAACGAATGCTGCACGAGCATCACTATGATCTGGTGCTGCTAGACCTGATGATGTATCCGAAGTCCGGCTATGAGCTGTTCGAGTTTCTGCAGGAGGATCCGACGCTTAAGTGGCTCCCATTGATCGTCCTGTCCGCCAGGGAGGACCTGAACGACAAGGTCAATTGCCTCATGCTCGGGGCTTGCGATTATTTGACCAAACCGTTCCGGTACGAGGAGCTGGCGGCTCGCATCTACACCCTGCTCAACCGGACCAAAAATTTCGAGCAGATGGCGTTCCGCGATCCGCTCACCGGCGTGTACAATCGCCGGTATTTCGACCACCACGTCGAGCTCGAGCTGCAGCGGATCTCCCGCTACCCGGCGCCGATCTCGATCGCCTTCATCGACATCGACCGGTTCAAGAGCGTGAACGATACGCATGGCCATGCGATCGGCGACCTCGTGCTGCAAGGGCTCGCGCACATGGTGCAGAAGCGGCTCCGCAACACCGATGTGCTCGCCCGCTACGGCGGCGAGGAGTTCGTCGTGCTGTTCCCTAACACGACGGCGCCTCAGGCGCAGAAGCTGTTGAACGACGTGCTGCAATATGCCAACAGCCATCCGGTCGCCCAGCATGAAGGGACGGACTACTCGATCACATTCTCGGCGGGAGTCGCCGAGTGGGTGCCCGGCCAGAAGCTGCAGCAGTGGGTACGCCTGGCCGACGAGGCTATGTATGCCGCCAAGCAGCAGGGTCGCAACCGCGTGCTCACAGCCGGGGCGGACAGCATGGTGGCCGACGAGGCGGCCCAGCAGCCGGTGCCGGCGCGCAAGCGAGTCCTCGTAGCCGATGATGACGAGATCTTGCGCTCGATCGTCGTAGCGCGTCTTGCGCTGCTGCCGGTCGACGTCATCGAAGCTTGCGACGGGGACGAAGCGTTCCGCCTGCTGCAGGGCGAGGCGGTCGATCTATGCATCCTCGACGGCATCATGCCGGGTATGGATGGTCTCGAGGTGCTGCAGCGGATGCAGGCGGAGCCAGAGCTGAGGGCTCGGGAGACGCGCGTCATGATGCTGTCCGGCCGCAGGCGGGACGACGATATCGCCCGCGGGCTGGAATCCGGCGCCGACGACTACATGTCGAAGCCGTTCTCGCTCATCGAGCTGGACCGGCGCGTCAAGCGGCTGCTCGGCTTGGAATAATTCATTCGTGCCCGTCTGTGCATGCCGCATGGACGGGTTTTTCTTTGCCCCCTCGATTTGGTACAATCGGGAGAGGCATGAATGGGAGGCGAAAGACGGATGGAACGCAAATGGTTTACCCCCGAGGAAGCGAATGCGCTGCTGCCCCAGCTGGGCCGGGAAATCGAGGTGCTGCAAGGCATCAAACACGATTTTGAGGAGAAATACGCCCATCTGAGAAAATGGAAGGCAGCCGGCGCCGTCACGCTGAACGGCGAGGACCCGTTCTTCCAGCTGGAATGCGAGATGGAGTTTCTGCAGATCGAAGCGAGGACGCTGATCCAGAGCATTCATATGAAGGGCGCGCTGCTGAAGGACATCGAGCGGGGGCTGATCGATTTTCCGGCGCTGCTGCATGGCGAGGAAGTGCTGCTCTGCTGGAGGCACGGGGAAGCCGAGGTGTCGCATTATCACGGGATGGACGAAGGCTACAGCGGTCGCAAGCCTCTCGACGAGCAGATAAGTTAGGAGCGGGACGATTATTATGATGGGGAACTTCATATGGAATGATAGTAGAGGACGGCGGTGGACAAGCCGGACTTTCGCCGCCCTGATGGGACTCGTGCTCGTGTGGCTGGTGAGCGCGGGTTTGTTCGGCATGGCGGGACAAGCTTCCGCCCACGCCTCTTTGCTGAGAGCCGAGCCTGAGCCGAATACGGCGCTTCAGGCGGCGCCGGAGCGGATCACGCTGACGTTCAACGAACGGCTAGAAGCGGAGCTCTACTACATCAAAGTGTTTGACGAGCTGGGCCGGGAAGCGGTGAAGGAAAAGGCGACGCTTAGCCAGGATCAGAAAGAAATGTCTCTGACCTTGCCTAAGCTTCAGAACGGGAGATATACGATCTCCTATCATGTCGTCTCAGCCGACGGGCATCCGGTGGAAGGCGCTTATGTGCTTGTGTTCGGCGGATCGATAGAGGATGTCGGGGTTGCGGGCGAATCATCCTTGCATGCCGGGCACGGCAGCTTGACGACCGATATGGGCTTGACGGATTTGCTGCGGTTTATTTTCCGCATCGTGTATTACTTGAGCTTGCTCGCGCTGGCGGGTTTTGTGTTCTGGGGGTTGTTCCTGCGCCCGGAGACGCTGGGCAAGACGGAGTCGCTAGCGTTTTACCGCAGCTGGCTGCTTACGCTCCAGCGCGTGCATTTGATCGCCTTGCTGGCCTTCATTTATTTTCATGTGCAAAATTTGCTCGGCAAGGACGAAGGGCTCAACCAGCTCGTCCCGCTGTTCACGGGCACTTGGGTAGGACGTTCTTGGCTCGTTAGCCTGGTGCTGGCGTTCGCAGGCTTCTTGCTGCTGTACCGGAACCGGACGGTCGATGCGGTCTGGGTGGCGCTGCTGCTGCTGGCGAAGAGCTGGAACGGGCATGCGATGGGCTATGATCCGCAGGTGGTGACCGTGCTGCTCGATTGGCTGCACTTGGCCGGATCGGCGGTATGGGCTGGGGGGCTCGCCTTGATCATGGCGGGCTGGAAGTCGCAGCGGGCATTCGTGGACGCTTTCCTTCCCCGCTTTTCCCGCGGGGCGTTCGTGGCGGTTGTGGGACTCATTTTGACCGGAATCGCGTCTACGCTAATCTTCTTGCCGGGGCTCGACTACTTGCTCTACTCCCAGTGGGGCAAGCTGCTGATTGCGAAGGTCGTGTTCGTGGTGCTCGTGCTGCTGATCGCAGGCGGCATCCGGATGGCGATGAAGCAGCGGAATGCCAAGGATCTGCGCGACTACTTGCGGCTGGACTTCGTGGCGATGATCATTATCGTGTCGATCGTCGGTTTGTTCACCTACATCAGTCCGGTGCCTCCCAACGAGCCGCTGTACTGGCATGAGATGGGCGAAGCGGTCCACATGACGACGAAGATCAGCCCGAAGGTGCCGGGGGACAACCAGATCGAAGTGACGACTTGGATGACCGAGAAAGCGGGCAAGCCGAAGGAAATCGTGCTGAACCTGCACAACATGGACAAGAAGGACATGGCCGCAATCTCCGTTCCGCTGAAGGAAATTTCAGTGGAAAAGGTGGAGGGCACGTTCGGCGAAAACGACGATGTGTACTTGATGTACACGTACAAAGCTTCGGGGCCGTTCATTCCGTTTGCGGGCTTGTGGAAAATCGAGTTCCGCGTGCTGGACAGCAACGACGACGAGACGGTGTATGAACGGGTGGAGCGGGTTTACTAGGCGGTAGGCGGAGCGGATTGGTACATGGGCTTGGCAGACTGGCTCGGCAGATTGGATCGAACGGCAGGATGCATGGCGGATTCGGGCGAGAGGGGCAGGCGGGCGGTATGCGACGGTATCGGGTTTCTTTGCGGATGCTCAAATGGTTTACGATCGTCCTTCCCCCCCTCGTCATCGGCGGCTTCGAGCTAATCCGCCACGAGCTTCTGCTCAGCTACTTGTCTATGGAAACCGGCAATCTGTACATCATTGCGCTGACGTTCGTGCTGTCGTTTTTTTTCGCGACATGGATGTTCCGCAGAATTGCACGGATGAGCGACAGCCTGGGCGAGGAGCAGTCCAGAAACGCGGTGTATGGGGAGCGTGAGCGGCTGGCGCAGGAGCTGCATGACACGATCGCGCAAAATTTGTTTTTTCTGAACGTGCAGCTGCAGAAAGGCGATACGGAGGAAGCGCGCTCGGCGGTGGCGGAGATCGATCATCAGGTGCGGCAGGCGATCTTCAATCTCCGCGCGCTGCCGGACGACGGCATCTCGTTCCGCGATCGGGTGACGGGCTGGCTCCAGCAGTGGGAGACGATGACCGGAGTGGACGTGTCGATTCGCATCGAGTGGGACGCGCAGACGCTGTCGTCCGCCGACTTGGTTCATCTGTTCTCGATCGTGCAGGAGGCGTTCACGAACATCCGCAAGCATTCCGAGGCGGCTCGGGCGGAGCTGCTGTTAGCAGCCGGCGAGGCCGGCGGCGTCGGGGACGCAGCGGGGGCCGTCGGCTGGCTGTTGCGCATCCGCGACGACGGCCGCGGGCTGCAGCTGACGAGCGCGGCGTCCAGCCGGTACGGCGTCTCGATGATGCGGCGGCGGGCCGAGCAGCTCGGCGCCGACTTCACGATTCGGACGCTGGAGGAGGGCGGCACGGAAGTCTTGTTGATGCGCCGGCCGTAAAATTTCGCGGAGAGGATGAGCTGGAGCATGGATACATATCGGGTGCTGATCGCCGACGATCATCCGCTTGCCCGCCGAGCTGTCCGGACGATGCTCACCGGCGATCCGTCGTTCGAGATCGTCGGCGAGGCGGCGGACGGACGGGAGGCGGTCGCACGGTGCGGGGAGCTGCAGCCGGATCTCGTGCTGATGGACATTCATATGCCTCAGCTGTCCGGCTTGGAGGCGACGAAGCAGATCAAATCGGCGTTTCCTCATATTCGGGTCGTCATGCTGACCGTCTCGGACCATGCGGCCGATCTGTTCTCCGCTATCCAATACGGCGCCCAAGGCTATTTGCTCAAAAACATGAATCCCGACGACTGGCTCGCTTATTTGCGCGCGCTGCTCGGCGACGATTCCTCCGGCTCGCGGCTGCTGGCGGACAAGCTGTTCCGCCATTTCCACACGGGTCCCGGCCTGGCTGGAGGCGGCAGGTCAGCGAGTGCGTCAGGTGAGTCTGGTAGGGTAGGTAGCGGAGCAGGCGGTGCTGGCGGTGCGATGGCCGGCGTTGGTGGTGTTGGTGGTGTTGGTGGGGGCGGAGGCGATGCCGATCCGAGCGTGCTGACGCCTCGCGAGCGGGAGCTGATCGAACGCGTATCGGCCGGGGAGACGAACCGCCAGATCGCCGAGCGGCTCGTCATCGCGGAGAACACGGTGAAGAATCACGTGAAGAACATTCTTGACAAGCTGAACCTCGAGAACCGCGTGCAGCTCACTGCGTACGCCGTCCGGCACGGATTGACACACAACCTTCAAAATCGGCGGCAAAAATAGCCCGGTTGAGTCATTCTCAACTTGTCCTTCGTTGGATACAGTAGGATATGTATCATTTATTGACCAATGGGGGATGATGAAATGAAAAAGTTGTTAGCTTTGCTGTCCGTCAGCTTGATGGCGATGATGCTGTTCGCCGGGTTGGCCAGCGCGCATGTCACGGTACTTCCTTCGACTACGACGCAAGGCGTGTACGAGAAGTTTACGGTTCGTGTCCCGAGCGAGACGGCGAACACCAATACGGTCAAGGTGGAAGTGAAGTTTCCGGAAGGCGTGACGATTTCGCGCGTCGAGCCGAAGCCGGATTGGAAATACGAGCTGAGTAAGGACGGGACGGGCAAAATTACCGGCGTCGTGTTCACGGCGACCGGAGCCGGCTTGGCGGTTACCGAGTTCACGGAATTCAACTTGTCGGGCAAGGTCGCAGCCGATGCGAAGACATTGTCCTGGAAAGCGTACCAGACGTACAAGGACGGCAGCGTCGCGGAGTGGGTCGGCGCCGAAGGCTCGGCCAAACCGGCGTCGGTTACGACCGTAAAGCCGGGCACCGGCGATTCGGGCGGGCATGACACCGGCGGGAGCCATAGCGCTTCCGCCGACGGCGAAGGCGGCAGCAACGGCAACCTGCCGCTGATCCTATCGATCGTGGCGGTCGTTCTTGGCGCAGCCTCGCTGCTCGTGTCGCTGTTGCGCAAGACGAAGTAAGTACGCTGGGAAAAGGTTCCTGCACCTGATGCGGGGGCCTTTTTTGTTTGTTATTTGCTAACTAATGATTTCGGTAGCGTATCGCCGGCGTCTGCCTGCCTGCAAATGGCCGAAGAATGGCCGTGCTTCATCCAGATGTACAAGATTTGTACAACTAGCGGCCGAATTCGGCTTCTTTTCGGATCAGATGTACAGGGTTTGTACACCTGACACTGGTTTTTGCCGTTCAGATGTCTATTTTCTATACTTTGACTACGAAAACAGCCTGTTTTTGTGTTCAGTTGTACAGACCTTCTACTTCTGCAGCTGATTTTCTGGCCTTTTCGGCTTCAGGTGTACAGTTTCTGTACATCTAATCGGAACTGGGGGCTCCTGCTATTTGTCCTCTCCAACCTTCCTCCCTGGAAACCCCTCCCTCTCTCACATAAAGAAACACACCGATTCGAGCAACAAATGCCACTCAGGCGATCGACGGGGTGAACCAAGGCGGCGTCACCGATCTATACAGCGCGACGGTCGGGTATCAATTGTTCGATTATGGCTCGGTCACGTTTACGACTACGGGGACCCATACGTTCAAAAAAAAGGAGCCGCTCAACGACAGTCGGGCAGCTTTTATCTTGCGGTGGCGGACTCGCTCAACCTCTCTGCGGCAATCCGCCTGTCTCGCCAAGTGCTTGCTTGACAGCGACCGGCCGCTCGTATTTGCCGTCCGGCAGCCATCGGTACGCGGCGAAAAACGCCAACCGGATCGTCGCGACGGCGAGGAAGCAAGCCCATAGCGGCAGAAAGAGCAGCAAGGCGCCGGAGATAAGCGGGTCGACGGCCATGCCGACGTGCATGACGAGCTGGAAGTCGGAGAAATAAGCCATCTCCCGCCTGTGCTTGTCGGCGTCGCGCATCATGATCGTCTGCGTAGACACCTCCGCGACGGCTATACCAAGCCCGATGACGGCTTGTAGCACGAGCAGCAGCGGGAACAGGCTGACGAAGCCGTACGGCAGCACGCAGAGCACCATCAAGAGCAGCGACGCCGCATAGACCGGTGTGGCGCCGAAGCGGTTCATCGCCATGCGGATGAGGGGCAGGGCGAGCGCGGAGACGATACCGGTCACGACGACGAAGTAGCCGATCTGTGTATTGCTGAGGTGCATCGTCTTGACGTGATAGATCGTGAACAACGGCGCGACCATATGCACGCCGGTCGTGTTCAGGCCGATCCACCAGACGTTGCGGTCGCAGTCTTGGAACGGACGCACCCACTGGATGCGGAACTTGATCGATTGTCGCGGCGCCATGCTCGCGATCAGCGCCATGCCGGTGAACGTGGCTAAGCAGCCGAGCAGCATGGAGCCGACGTAGTTGTACGGGAACCATTGATCCGTGGCGTCCAGGCCGAAGCCGATCAGGAAACCGCCGGCTGTCATGATCGTGATGCCTATAATTTTGTTGCGGCTGAATAAGGTCGGAAATTGGTTCGGCTCGATGACCCGGCGCAGGATGGCGGGCTGAAGCGCGGCGGTGACGATGACGGAGACGGCGTTGATCGCCCAGAACGTGAACAGCACGGGGATCGGGTTCGGCAGCAAAATCGACAGCGCCATGCAGATGAAGGCAAATTGCCGGACGTAGCCGCTGATGAGGAACACGCCGCGCGTGACAGGCAGCTGGCGGGTAAAGAAGGCGAGCGTCAGGGCGCAGAAGAAAGCGGGCAGCGAGTTGGACAAAGCGATCTCGAAGTCGCTGGCGCCTAGCCGCGCGATCAAGACGCCCAGGAAGGTGAAGAAGGCGACACTCTTGATATTTTGCAGGACGGCGTCCAAATAAATGCGAGTCTCGGGCTTCATGGCTGCACCTGGCTTTCTGTGGGTCGAGAGGCTGATCCGGTTGATGTAGGTTCTTGCTTCCGTTCGGAACGTATCTTGATTGTAGCTTACTCCCGTTCGATAGCGAAAAACATGGACATCCCGAGCAGAAAACATGGATTATTAGCTCAAGACGCAACTCCAAGTGGAAAAGCCTCTCCCCACCGCTTCCATAGAAGCAGGGCAAGAGGCTCTTAGTTTGGTTGCCGCCGTCCGTTAGGGCCGTTCGATCGTAATGCTGCCCGGACCAATCGCGTACCCGTACGAGGAAGCGTTTTTCCCCGTGACGGTAAATTTGAACTGATGCGCACCTGCACTGATCGTGGCAGTACCCAGGCCGATATTCGCAACCGAAGTTAAGGCCGAATGATAGCCGTCTTGGGTGGAACCGACATTGGTCCCGTCCAGCGCCGCCTGCCAAATGCCGTAGTTGCTCGCTTTGGCATGCCACGATTTGAGGCTGCAGCTAGAGCACGACTGCGGGAGCGTAAACTTGAAGCCGACATAGTCGCTCACGGCATCCGAATTGTAGGTCACGGTTCCGATGGAGGAGACGCTGTAATTCTCGCCGCTGGAACTTGCCGGAGGAAGCAGGCTGCGGAAGCTGTAAACATATCGTTTGGCGCTGGTGCTGCCCCACGAGCCGTCGCCCGGATACGCTTGAGGCGTCCCGCCGAAGGTGCTGACCGTCATCGTCGAAGCGGTCTCCGCAGCGAACGGGAACAAGATGCGCGCGGGGAAGGACAAGAAATTCGAGCTGTTAACGGTAGTAGGCGTATCGGTGAGCTGGGTTTGCGTGCCGACTTGGAAATATTCCCGCTCGCCGCCGGCGTTCGTTTTGAACAAGCCAAAGCTTCCCTGCGGCAACAGATGGACATCCGGGTCATAGCTCGAGCTCGTTGTCACGGTATACTCGATGCGGAACACGTCGCCGGGATTCATTGTCCACGGAATGACCAAACCGCTAGCCAGCTGTGAGGGATTGATTGAATATACCAGATCCTTCGTGCCGTTGATCGTCCAATTGTCATTGGAGGCGGTAGGACCGTTCACCTGGGAAATGCGCACCTGGAGCGGGTTGGCGGCCGTGTAGCCGGTGCCGATTTCGTCGAACCACTTGACCTCGTTCAGCGATTGGGTGGTGGCTTGCACGTAAGTAACGATTTTGTGAGCCGAGTTAGGCGCCAAATTGCCGTCGAGCAGCTTGCTGGCGCGGATGTATTTGCGGTCTCCGTACTCCACCAGACTGCCGTAATAGTACTCGATGATGCGCTTCATACCCGCCAATTCCTCGGACACGTCCACACCTGCTTTCATCAGGTATGGGAGCGCCTGCATCGCCTGCCAGATCGTGACGCCTTCGTGCGACTCGACCTTCCGGCTGTTTTTCTCATTCTCAGCCCCGTCATAGTACAGCTTGCCGTCCGTATCGAATTCGCGTACGAGATACCAGATGGCGCCTCTTGCGTATTCCAGCATTCGTGCATTGTTCTTGTAGTAGCCGACTTGTGCGGCAGCTCGCGCCGTCATGCCCATGACGTTGTCGGTGGCGTCCCAGATCGGTCGGGAGCCGTCGTCCGGGGTGCCGTTCCGGTCGGGGTTGTAGCCGGTCCAATAGTAACGTCTGCCGTCGTACATACCGGTATGGTAGCCATATCGAGGGAACTGATTGTACACGAAGTCGTAAGCGGAGTCGAGATCATCCGGGTTGTTTGTGTAGTTGTATAGATAGACCAGACCGGAAGCCATCATCGAGCTGACGTGGTGGTCCGGGGAATGAAGGTCGAACGTAAAGCCGTAGGCATCCGTCCATACCCAGTCGAACTGGTAGTCCCAGCCGCCGTTCCAGACGGTGTTCAAACCCTTGGCCGTTAAAGCGGACCATTCGCTCGGATAGTGGATGCGGGCGAAATCGTTGTCTCCGTCGGACGTGTATTGGGAATATCGCATGAAGCTGGCAAGCTCCTGAGCGCGGGTCAAATATTTCGTATCTCCAGTCAGCACATAAGCCGGAACGTAGCTGGTGTACAGCTGGCCGCCGTTGCCGCGGGCGTAATATTCGTCCGAATACGGCGATTTGATGCTGACTTGCGGGTTGTAAGGAATGTCGCCGGCGATGGCCGTCGTCGGGCCGCCCGGCGCGATTTGTACGCCTACTGTCGGGTTGAGCGTCGGAATCGCCGCTTGGGCGGCATCGAGCAGCTTGGACTTGTCGAAGGAGCTGTACCCGTCGTTGTCGAGGCCGAAATAGTAATAGCGCAGCGTCTCATCCGTCCACAGCGTATCCGTCGGAGGGGTTAAGGAGGCTGTCGGGAACATCGCCCAGAAATCGGCAGGCGGCAGCTCCATAGGGAGGTCATCCGTCAGGGTGACGGGCAGCGGTGTGCCGTCGGCGTCGGTAAGCCCGCTCAGCTCTTCAAGCCGGACGTGGTCCCAGTACACCGTGCTGGCCCCCTGATCGACGTGAAGCTGGAACGTCACATAGGCGGCATTCGGAGGCGCCATCGTAATCCGGCTCAGCTCGCGCCAAGTTGAAGAGGCGGTGCCGAACGTGCTGGTGGTAGGCGTGATGGCGGTTTTGCCGGAGTCGTAGAAGGTAGCCTTCATGTAGAGGCGGCCGTTAAGCGACGATGTTTTGTAGACGGCGGTCATCGCATACCGTTTGCCGGCTGTGACAGGCAAGTACGTCTGGGAGAGCACGGCGCGATCCGTCGCGTTCGAGGTCTGAAGCATGACGTGGCTGCCGAGGTCATAGCCGCCGGATGACTGATGTGTCAGGCTGCCGCCCGTGCTGATGTTCGAGAAAGTCCAGGACTGCAGCGAGCCCCCGCTGAGCAGCTCCATGCCGCCGTTGCCGAGTTTGTTCGTGACGGACTCCATTTTGACATCGTCGAATTGAAGCTCTGCGCCATAACGCGCCTCCAGCTGGACCGTGGCGTAGGCGGCACCCGTCGGAGCGGTGAGGTCTCGGGTAAGCAGCATCCAGGCGGAATTTTGCGTGATCGTGTTGGCTGAGTATGTAGGGGTAAGCGCGACTTGAGAGGCATTGTACCAGGTGACTTTGAGGAAAGCGCTCCCGGTAATCGTGCCGGTGATTTTATATTTCGCTGCGAATCGATACAGCTGATTGGCGGATACGGGGATGTACCATTGGCTGAGCACCGCCCGATCGGTGGAGCCGGTTGCAGTCAGCTTCACGCTTCTGGAGCCTTGAGCGGCCCCTCCGCTAATAACGGCAGATGTACCGCTTGTGCTGAAATTGCTGAACGACCAGTTGGCGGGGCTGCCGCCGCTTAATGTCTCGAAGCTGCCGTTGGTGACGAGATTGGCGGCGTGTACGGTGGAGGTGGAAGGGAGCTCGGTCAAACTTATGGCTAACATGCATAGCAGAGCGAGCAGCAGCTTTCCGGAGCTGATTCGGGTCATTAGGATGCCTCCTTGGAAAAAGAGTATTGGTGTTGCGGAGGAAAGAAATTGGACGGTTAGGGACGAGAAGGACGATGGGAGAAGACGGGACGTGATGAGACTAGACAGGCTGAGACTAGATGTGATGTGTCCGGACGAGTTGAGACTAGACGCTGTGAGACGGGACAAGGCAGACAGAGCAAGGTGAGACGAGACAAGACGAGATAGGACAAGGTGAGACGGGACAAAGGTGAGATAGAACAAGGTGAGACGGGACAAAAGCGAGACAGAGCAAGGTGAGACGGGACAGAAGCGAGACAGAGCAAGATGAGACGGGACAAGGTGAGACAGGACAAGGTGAGACAGAGCAAGATGAGACGGGACAGAAGCGAGACAGAGCAAGGTGAGACGGGACAAGGCGAGACAGGGCAAGACAGTCAAAGCAAATGAAAACACTTACTTGTTACATACTTGTATTATTTTAAGCGACAATGAGCCTTTCACTAGTTCCCTCCTCATCGTTTGGCGTAATCTATTCATGGCTTCATCCTCTTGTGAGGCTATCGAGAATGAAGCCGATGAACCAATTGTTCAGGGCTTTCCATGCCGATCCAGTACTTCTTCATCATGTCCTCCAGTTCATTCAGACGGATGTCTTGCGGGAACAGGTGGCCGAAGCACTTGGAACGGACGATTTGCTCAGGCAGCACTCCGAGCGCGTGCAGATCTTGATTGCTCCATTGGCGGCGGTTGACATCATCATAGACCGATAGGAAGCGACCTTGTCCGATCATCGCATGCTGCGCTTCGGGATCGAGGCACAGCTCTATGAACAGCTGAGCCAAATGCGGATTGGCAGACTGGCGCGGGACCATAAGCCCGTTGGCGATCAGCAGCCCGCCTCGATCGTAGCCGACCGGGAACGGTGCGATTTCGCAGGGAACGGGTTCGTCACGTTTGCTCAGCGCCAGCAGTGAGGTCAGCATCATCGCGATCCGGCCTTCCTCGAACAATTGCTGGATGAGAAGTATATCATGGATCGGAAAAATAGGTACGGCATTTTGGCGGTAGATCAAGTCTTGCATCATTGTAAGCGCATCCAACCAGCTCCGGTACGAGGCATCGCTCGCCGTGCTGTCAATGACTTCCGCGCCTTGCTTCAGAGCGAAGACCGGCCAGCGTGTGGTGGAGGAGGACAGAGCAAGCCCGTACAGATCGATTCGACCGTCGTTGTTCGTATCCATAGTTAAGCGTTTCGCCGTGTCCATGAACTGTTGAATGGTCCAATTTGCCGTAGGTAGCTCGACCTGATGCTGCTGGAACAAGGTTTTATGATAAGCCAGGAAGACCGGTGAATAAGTGACAGGAGCGGCCAGCAACCCTTCATTTTGAATAAAAGCGTCTAGGATGGGGGCGGGGATGTAGGATTGTTGGACAACGGATGTTGGAATCGGGTAGAAATCGTCGGGTTTCATAAAACGGAACTGATGATCGGATACGACGAACAGGTCGGCTCTGACGCCGAGCATTTTCAACTCGTCCAACAGCGATTCGCGGTAAGGGAGGGTGACGCACTTAACCCTTACTTGCGGACAGCGTTCCTCGAACAAGCGGATCAGCGGGGGGAGCAGTTTGCTGCCGAACATCGATGGAGCAGGGCTGACGATCACTAATTCTTCTTTGATCGCTTGCGGGTCGGGTTCGGATTCCAATACGAGCGTCCCTCTGCCGGGTTGTTTGACAATCAGCCGTTCGTTCTGCAGGTCGATCAGCGCTCTTCGGACGGAGGCGCGGCTAATCCCATACTTGACGCACAGCTCGCTTTCGGGCAGCAAGTAGTCGCCAGGGCGAATAAAGCCGGCTTTAATCTGGGCACGTAAGTCATCGGCGAGCTCTGCGTAGCAAAATCGGTCGCTGCGTTTCATCGTTTCCTCCCGGGGTCCGACATAGGGCTTGGGGGTATAAAAGCGGAAAAGTTTGACATGTACCGAACATGTATTTTCTTTGAGTATAGTGGATGGGTGGCGTGACCGTCAATCATAGGATTTGGTTATGAGAAAAGGGCCAGCCGGAAATGGATCCGTGCATGGCCCCTTAATGGTGAAATGCGATTAGCTGCGGTCTAAGTAGATCGTCTTCACTTGCGTGTAGAACTCACGCGCGGATTTGCCTTGCTCGCGGGAGCTGGAGCTCGATTCCTTCATGCCGCCGAACGGCACATGCGGCTCTGCGCCGGCGGTTTCGGAGTTGACGTGGATGATGCCGCACTCAACCTCGTCGACGAAACGCAACGCCTTGGTTAGGTCTTTGGTGAAGACGGCTGTGCTGAGGCCGAAGCTGCTGTCGTTGGCCAGCTGCAGCGCTTGCTCGAGGCCGGTGGCCGGGACGACGGCGACGACCGGGCCGAAAATTTCCTCCGTCGCCAGACGGCTGTGCGGATCGACAGCGGTGAAGACGGTCGGCGACACGAAGAAGCCTGTGTTGTCGGTCTGAGTTCCGCCCGTCACGAGGCGCGCACCTTCTTGACGGCCGATCTCGATGTAGTCGAGCACCGTCTTCTGCTGATCAAGCGAGGCTAGCGGCCCCATGTATGTTGCAGAATCGAGCGGGTCGCCGACGACGAGCTTGCGGCAACGTTCGGCGAGCGCCTCGGTGAAGGCACCGACGATGGACTGCTCGACGATGACGCGGCTCGTGGCGGTGCACTTCTGGCCGGTCGAGCGCATCGCGCCGCGGATCGTCATCTCCACCGCAAGCTCGAGGTCGGCGTCGGCGAGCACGACGGCGGCGTTTTTGCCGCCCATCTCGAGCTGGTACTTGGCTCCACGAGTCGCGCAGGCGACTCCGATGCGGCGGCCGACGCCGTTCGAGCCGGTGAATGAGATGCCGCGCACGCGGCTGTCCTCGACGAGGACGTTGCCCAGCTTGGAGCCGCGGCCGTACACGAGGTTGAGCACGCCGGCAGGGACGCCGGCATCATGCAGCGCCGTCGCGAGGTGGAAGGCGGTGAGCGGTGTAATGTCGGCTGGCTTCCAGACGACGGTGTTGCCGTAGATGAGCGCCGGCGCGATTTTCCACGCCGGGATCGCGATCGGGAAGTTCCACGGCGTGATGACGCCGACGATGCCAAGCGGCTCGCGCTTCGTGTAGAGCATCGTGGTCGGGTCGGTCGCGGCGTACACTTCGCCGATCTCTTGGCGCGCCTCGCCCGCGTAGTAGCGCAGGATCGCGGCGGCGCGGAGCGTCTCGCCCTTCGCCTCGGGCAGCGTCTTGCCCTCCTCGAGCGTCAGGTCGCGAGCGATTGCATCGGCGCGGGCCGTGATCAGATCGGCGGCGCGGTAGAGAATGTCGCCGCGCGCGATGATGCTTAGGCTGCGCCATTTCGGCAGGGCCGCAGCGGCCGCTTCGAGCGCGTCGTTCAAGTCGGCCGGGTCGCTGTCGGGGAACTGGCCGAGCACTTCGGCGCTGCGGCTCGGATTGATATCGGGGCGCAGCTGCCCTGAGCGGGCGCCGACCCAGCGGCCGTTGATCAAGTTGTTGTAGGCTTCCATTGCAAGTCTCCTTTGGAATGGGATTTTGGTTTGTTGCTGTTTGGTGGTGCGGATGTATGCGCTGGTGCAGGTGCAGATGTAGATGCACGGTGATGGCATTAGTGCGGGAAACGGGGCAATTCTTAGCAGAAACGGTTGGGTTGGATCGACTAAGTCCGAAATCCGTACTAACTCTGAGCGAAACCGTCCAGTTTGCGAAAATAAGTCCGGAAACCGGACTAAATTTTGTGCAAAACGGTTGACCTGGCGCAAATAAGTCCGGAAACCGGACTAACCTCCAGCAACTCAGTCACCCC
>NZ_BIMA01000103.1 GCF_004000845.1 Paenibacillus koleovorans NBRC 103111 | reverse complement strand
CCTTGCTCTGTATCCAATGCCAATCGGAGCGGCAAATAGACGACGTCGATGAAAATGCGCACACCAGTCCCCGTCACTAGCTCGTACTCCATCTCGAACCCTTCAAACGAACGGAATACCGGCCAAACAATGTCGGTCAACAGCTTCTTTTCTCCAGTCAACTCCTTCATCAGCTGCTCTCGGCGAATACCTTCCGCCTTCTGGCGCTGTGATTCTACAAACTCCTCGACTTCCTTATGAATGGTCATTTTATAGCTCCCTCTCTTCTTTCGATAAAAACAAAAACGCCATCCTCTCCCTCAGGAGAAAACGACGTTCTTCATCTTTTCGTGATATGATTTTCACTTGAACCGAGCCTCGAAAATGCGACTCTTGGCCGACTCCAAACCGAATTTACAGTCCACACAGGTTTGGATCCCATTGTAATGCAGCGCCATGAATCCCTCCACCGCCAGCAGCCAATCCTTCTCCTGTCGCGGGTCGATTCCCAGCATGACGGCAATGGTTGTACGAGGGTACTCCTGTGCCACGATCCGCAATTCGTACTCGTCGGCAGCACCCACTTTGTGATAAAGATGATAGCTCTGTCCGAGCAAAGTCAGCTCCAGCATGTACATCCCGGGTGCGGCGTCCAGCCTGGTTGTATTCGTGATGCGAATCGGCGGCAATGCCATTCCACACGCGGACATAAAGTCCGACCAGCTGCGATTGATTTTGTGCAAATACATGAGGTTCTTCCTTCTGTAGCCAAATTAGCTCAAATGCTTCAGCAAAAACGTTTCCGCCGTCTCGTAAAACTTCATCCGATTGGCGGGTTTGGCGAAACCGTGGCCTTCATCCTCGAACAGCAGGTACACGTACTCCAGTCCCTTCTCTCGCATAGCTTCAACGATCTGCTCCGACTCGGCTTGTTTGACCCGAGGATCGTTGGCTCCTTGCGCGATCAAGATCGGTATCTTGATGTTGTCGACATGGAACAGCGGAGAACGCGAACGCAGAAACGCTTCGTCGAGATCCGGATTGCCAACCCGCTTATGAAGGCGTGCCAGCATCGGCATCCAATACGGAGGAACCGAGCGGATCAGTGTCAGCAGGTTGCTCGGCCCCACCACATCCACCGCGCAGCGGAACAAATCCGGCGTGAACGTAGCACCTGCAAGCGCGGCGTAACCACCGTAAGAACCACCAAAAATCGCCACATGCTGCGGATCGGCCACCCCTTGCTCCACGGCCCATTGTACCGCATCGACCAAGTCGTCGTGCATCTTGGCCCCCCACTCGCGATCGCCTGCGTTCAAGAAATGCTTGCCATACCCGGCCGAACCGCGGAAGTTGACCTGCAGAACCGAATAGCCCAGATTGGCCAACCACTGGCACTGCGCGTCGTAGCCCCAAGTGTCTCTCCCCCATGGCCCGCCATGCACGACAAGCACCAATGGACCTTGCCCTTCCACTCCTGGAGGACGCGTCAAATACCCGTGGATGGTCCATCCGTCCCTCGAGGCAAAGGAAATCGGCTGCTTTGGCGCGAGCTCATAATGGGTCAACTCCGGCCGATCATCGAACAAAAAAGTCGTCTCCATTGTGTCGAGATGGAACAAATAGTAGGAGGTTGGACCGATGTCCGTTCGGTACCCCACCAACCACTCCCGATCGGTGAGACTGCGGTTTTGGATAAACGGTTCGCCGGCATGAGTCACTCTCAAGCGCTCAAGAACCGGGCGGAGCGATTCATCGAGAAGCTGCCACTCCATCCGCTCGCGATGAAACAAAACGGCTTGCAGCTCCAGCGTAAAAGGATGGATCATTAACTCGCTGACATCATAGACGGGGTCCGAGGCGATGGGTTCGATGGCACCGGTATCCAGGTCCAGCTTGACGAGTGCGCCGGTGTTGGAATTTCTGGCATCCGCCAAGTAGAGCGATTTCCCATCCGGGCTAAAGGTGAAAGGCCGACTCGAGGCGCTATCATCCGAATCCCATGTCACGACCGTCCGCCATTTGGCTTGTTCCGTATCGCGCACTAATATTTCAGCGCCACCGTCTTTAGTTACCCTATACAATCCGCGAACCTGGAATTGTTTGTCGACCATCCAGGAGATCGCATTTTCTTTATTTTCCAAGACGAGCTTCAGCTCATTCGTTCTAACATTCAATTGGTAGATGTCATGAACCTTGGGATCATTGACATTCAAGGCGATGAGCAGCAGCTCAGGATGATCGTCGCTTCTGGCTACAAATCGCGTCACGATGTTGTCATAAGGGGTGCGGAGCAGAATGTCGCCGGTTTCCGTGTCGAACGTGTACAGCTTGAAGTTCTCATTGCCGCCCGAGTCCTGGAGGTAGAACAAATGCCGGCTATCTTGGCACCACAGGATGTTCTGAATTCCTCGATCCGAGTCTTGCGTCAAAACCCGCTCATCCCCGCCTGCTGCGGATCGCAGCCAAATGTTCAGCACTCCTTCGTATGGCGCGATAAAAGCGATTTGTTTGCCGTCCGGCGAGATCATGGGATTTGTAATAACCGGATTGCCGAACAGCAGCTCTTTAGGTATCCGAGCGTTGGCGCTTGTACGAGTCGACATAGCTTCCCTCTCCTCCTGCGAGATCCTCAGCTTGCGATCTCTTCCTGATTGTCCATAATCTTACCATATTTGCCCAAGGTTTAGGAGGTGGCCCATCAACTATTCCAAATACATCATCTTAGGGGTTATTCCGCCGTGCCATAGCTCGAATCCTTCTTCTCCCTTGTGTTCTTGTAAAAAAGGACTATAGTAGGAGTTGGGCTTTCGTTTGGCCTTATCATTTTTCATCCAACATCCACCTAGGGAGTCTTGCTGAATCATGTCGAATCGTATCGTGTTAATCAAGCTATGGGTCGTCTCGCTGTTATGGGGCTGCAACTACGTGGCTAGCGCTTATATGCTCCGTGAGTTTTCGCCGATTTATTTGTCGTTCGCCCGGCTGGTCGTCATGTCTCTGTTCTTGATAATATCGGCTTTGATATTGAAGGCTTGGAAACGCCCGACCGCCACAGAATGGAAGCTGCTTATCTTCGCCGGGATATCCGGTACGCTGTTTAATCAGCTGTTTTACTTTACCGGGCTTCAGCACTCGACCGCCGGCAATGCGGCGCTGATCGTCGCCCTGTCCCCGATCGCCACGCTTCTACTCTCTCGCTTGTTTCTAAAAGAGAAGATTACCGGGACGAAGCTGACCGGCGCCTTCATTGCGTTAATCGGGGTTGTTTGTATCGTGCTGTATGGCGGCAAATCGTTCGGCATCTCCAAAGGCGACATTTATTTGCTGCTCGCCATGTTTGGTCTGTCGGTGAGCCTGCTGTTCATCCGCAAGCTGACCACCACGATGACCTCGTTCCAGGTGACCGTCTACTCCACCGTGATCGGCACGATGATGATGATTCCGGCCGCAGGCTACGAAGAGATCAGCGGCCATCTGCACGGAAGCCATCAAGTATGGACTTGGGTGCTGCTTATTGCGGTGGCGGTGATCGGGCAAGGAATGGCCGGGTTCTGGTGGAACCAGGGCATCGCTGAAGCCGGTGTCTCCATCAGCGCGATGTTTATGAACATCCCGCCGTTCGTCGCGATCATCATCAGCTATTTCCTGCTGGGCGATCCCATACATGCGGCACAGCTGATAGGAGGAGCGCTCATCCTGGCGGGGGTCCTGGTCACGAACCTTAACCTTCGGTTGCCGATGCATCCGAAGGTTAAGGTGAACTCGAAAATGTAGGAAATTCGATCTGCGAGAACTCCAATTACAAGCGAGCCAATAGGATCTCGCGCATCAAGTCCGGTCCAAGCGTGACCGGACTTTGTTTGTTGTTCGAGGCCGCGATGATCGGGTCGATGTTAGCCGCGGTTACCCCGTATTCCCCAAGTCTAGGCAACTGCAATCGTTCGGTCCACTCCTCTAGCACAGCCGAGAGACGATCGCAGCTGCTGTCAATATCCGCCTTCATAGCGGCTTGCCCGGATAGCATGGCCCCGACCTTTGCGTACTTGGCCAGCCCGATGGCCGCCTGCTCGGACGACACAACGTTATCGCGGAGCGCCGCAATATTGCGCTTGGTTGCTTCGGCGATCAACGTCCCGCAGATGACGCCGTGCGGAATCGGGAAGCTGCCGCCAAGCGGAGCGGCAAAGCCGTGCACGAGGCCGAGCCCGGCATGGGCAAGCGTGATGCCCGATAGCATCGAAGCATAGGCGAGCCGCGCGTGCAGCTCCGGATCCTCCGCTGCTGCCGGGGAAGTGCAGAGCGGCAGCAGGCTGCTCGCCGCCGCTTCGATCCCGGATAGCGCCAGCGCATCCGTGAACGGCGATGCGTTGATCGAGACGTAGGACTCGATCAGCTGGGTCAGCGCATCCATGCCGCTGGCTGCTTTGACCGATAGCGGGCAGCTGATCGTCAGCAGCGGGTCCACGATTGCCGCGTCCGGGATGAACCGGTCGTGCCGGATCGAACGTTTGAACCCGCCGGCAATGGCGATCACGGCATTCTTCGTCATCTCGCTGCCGGTCCCCGATGTTGTCGGGACGGCAACGAAGAACGTTTTGTTCCCGTTATGCGGACGGAAATCCGGTTGGCCCTCCAGATAGTGAAGCACAGTGTCGCCCGGCTCGGTCGGGAGCATGGCGGATACCGCTTTGCCTGCGTCCAACACGCTTCCGCCGCCGATTGCTATAACAGCATCTATCGCCATCTGGCGGTAACGCTCCACTACTTCATCCACCCACTCTACCGTTGGCTCGAAATGGATGCGGGCTGTCTCAAGGGCGATACCCGCGGCCTCCAGTTCAGCCTCCAGCTTGCTCCAACGCTCGGCATTCGTGCGGGCGAAGCTGCCCATAACGAGTAAAACCCGTTTCGCCTCCCGTGGCAGCACTTGGACGAGCTTGGCGAGCTGGCCGGCGCCGAAATGAATCGCAGGCGTCCCTGCGAATAGGAACGGCTTCATTCCCATGCCGACTTCTCCGTAGGCGCGATGATCCGATGCGGCGTCCCTTCGCGCGGCTTGGCCATCCAAGGGGCTACCGCATCGCGCCACCTCAAGTAATGAGCCGTCTCTTTGTGACGAGCTGCAGCCTCTTCCGACTCATAAGCCTCATACAGCGAGAAGATGCATTCTTCATCGCGATGCTGCAAAATATCGAACCGCAAGTTCCCCGGCTCTTGTACGGAGCCTTGATGATTTTCCACAGTTGCCGCAATAAAATCCTCTACATGCTGCGGCTTCACATACACTTTTACAATTGTAACGATCATGAACAGGGCCTCCCGTCTCTAATTCCTGCTATTCCGTTTCCACTATCTACATTACTGGAACAAACCGGCTCTAGTCAAAATGAAACGGCCGAACTATAATATGTATTAATATGTATTATATCTAAACTTGTAAAGGAGTGTTCCCATGTCCACGACTTCAAGGCAAACCACCCCGCCGGCTCCCCTTCGTGTCGGGCTTCGACCGCCAACAAGCCGCAACACACCGGCCAGCAGCCTACCCGTTCTCACCGACGGCTACAAACAAATGATTCACGAGGCGCTCGTCTCACCGACCGACCTTCTTGCCGAAAGAATTCTCGCTAATCCCGACGGAGCTACTTTCGATCTGGTCAAAGATTTCTTCCCGCCGATCATGTACGGCATCAGTGGGTTTGAGAACGGCAGCTTCATGACGGACACGGGCGTGTATTACATCCCTTTCGGACGACCGATCGAGCCTACCGGACTGGCTGATGTAGCACTGACCGTAGCGGACGGAAGCCAAATTATTTCCAACCGTGTCGGGACGCTGACCACGCGGTTTTATGTCGGCGCAGCAGGCAAAGAGCTGTTTGGCTCTCATTTGGCCAGTCTGTGCACGCCTCAATTGCACAAAGGGTATTTGCCGATTTTGGAGCTCGATTACACGGATAGCGAAGGAGTCCAGTATCATCAGGAATCGTTCGTCTCGTATTTGCCGGGAACGGATCGTTTGTCCAGCTTCGTCAAAATTACGGCTGCTTCGGGTTCATCAGAACGGCAGTCAACGACGATCCGCGTAAAAGCTTGCGACAACAACAACCTCCGCCAGGAAGGCAACCGACTCGTGGACGATCGCAACGCGACTTATTTGTGCTTTAGCTCAGGCTGCTCCTTCTATAATACGGACTTGACTTACTCGATCGACTTTACTGCCAATTCTACTTTTACCGTTTACATAGTCAGACCGATCCAGCCTCCCCATCAAGTGCCGGAGCTCATCGTGGACTTTCATTTGCATGCTCAGGCGCGGACTGAAAATATCACCTATTGGGAGCGCCGCTTAGGCGAAGGGCGACTCGTCGAAGTACCGGAATCCCGCATCATGGACGCCCAGCGCAATCTGCTCATCCAGAACCTGCTTATGACTTGGCGCTACAGCATTGGGAATGCGTATCAAGCGTTTTATCAGCCGGAAAGCAGCAGCACGATGGGCATTATGGGCCGGTTCGGGTATGCGCAGGTGTATCGGCATGGCCTTCAGGATTTGCTGACGATGTCGAAAGGCGAGAATCGCCGGAATTTCGAAATGGGCGAAAAGCTGTCGCACGCCGCGGATTATTACCGGTTGACGGGCGACTCTTCGATGATTGACGACAACCTGGATATGTACATCGCGTTTGCGGACGATTTGGCGGAGCAGCATACAAGCGACCCTCACAGACTGCTTGAAGCGCATCGATACTCCAGCGATGTGACGAACGTGGTATATGGGCTGCATCAGATCGGCATGGCGTTGTACGGGTTGCAGAGCATGACGGCGGTTTGGCGGGAGATGGGCAAGCTGGAGCTGGCAGCCAAATATGAGCCGGTTGCGCAGAGCTTGCGTGCCGGACTCGACGAAGCCGTGAAGGCGTCAAGCGTTACGCTTCCGGACGGCAGTCTGTTCACGGCTGTATCGCTGCTGGCCGACGAGGAAGCTTACCCCCATGTCGCTGCCACGTATTTGGGAAGCTACTGGAACCTGGTCGTGCATTACGCCTTCTCTTCCCAGCTGTACGCGCCTAGCTCACCGGAAGCGGTTGCTACATTGAACTACTTGTACAACCATGGAGCTCGTTTACTGGGTCAGCTCAAGGTTCGCGACGGGGCGATCAACGACGTCTATGCGGTGGAAAATACGAAATTTATGGCGGACAACGACCAAGCCGATCAGTTGGTGCTCAGCTTCTACGGGCATCTCGCCCATGCGCTCACTAGAAATACGCTGATCGCCGGGGAGGCCGCCAATATCGGACCGCTTGCCTCGAAATGGCCGCTTCAGTTCGGTGCTGGACGCACCCCTCCGAGCTTCGAGGACGGCTGGGCGGCGGACGAGTACTATCGAGGCATCTATTTGTCTCCGAACAGCGCCAACAATGCCTTTTTCCTGCAGCTGCTGCGGATGATGCTGATTCATGAAGTCACGACCAATCGCGGGGAGCCTGCGGCGCTGCGACTCGGGTACTTCACGCCGCGGGGCTGGCTGGAGCACGGCAAACGCGTCAGCGCCGTCGAGTCGCCTACTCTGTTCGGTCCGATCAGCTTGACGATCGACTCTCAGCTCGAGCAAGGCGAAGTGCTGGCTCGCTTGGAGCTGCCCCGGTCCGCAGGATCGCCTCCAATCGGCAGCCTGATGCTTCGCCTCCGAGTTCCCGGACGCAGACGCATCTCCGAGGTCCATGTGAACGACGTGCCTCACTCCAAATTCGATCCGGACGACGAGACGATCGACCTGACCGGGTTCACAGGGACCGTCTTAGTCCGAGCATGCTACGCGTGATAAGAAGAACATCGTTTCGTCCTATCGTTATTCCGTCTATCATGAAGAGGCTGGACCAATCACGGTCCAGCCTCTTCATTGCTTCTCAGGTTTCCCATCGGAGCCGATTGCTCGCTAGTATACGACTGTTGTCTGGCCGCTTCCCGGTATTGCCCCGGCGTCATGCGGAGATGTCTCTTGAACAGTCGATTGTAATAGGAGGGCTGATACCCCACCCGTTCGGCGATGTCGTTGATTTTGTCTTCCGTCTGGGCAAGGAGCATCATCGATTTCTCCAAACGAAGCTGGGTCAAATAATCGATGAAATTCGTTCCGGTAATCCGCTTGAAGGCGACGCTCAGCTTCTGAGGGTATGTGCCAAGCAGATCGGCGCAATACTCCAACGAGATGTCGCTACTATACTGATCCTCCAATGTTCGGATCGCCTTCTCGACGAGCAGCTTGCTTTCGATTTCCGCCGATTTTCTCATCGCGTCGATAAACGGACGGATCACCCGATTTTGAAACCAATGAATCATCAGCTCAGGCGAATGCAGTTGATTGAATTGATCGATCAGAGATGTACTCCCGAATATTTCATGCGGATCAAAGCCGGATTGCAGGATGGCGAACTGAATGTTGCCAAGCAGCTGGACGAACGCCTGCCGGACATGCAGCTCTTCCCCGGAGCGGGTCTGAAGCTCCGACACGAAATGCTGGATGGATGCCAGAGCCTCGGCTTCATCGCCGACCCGGATCGCTTGAATGATTCGCTTATCCCATTCGAACGGGTAGAATACATCGCGATTGCCGCGAGGCATCAGGCTGTCCGCATCGAGCACCTGACGCGATCGATTGATGTCCCGGTATTGGAGCAGCCGTCGCGCCTCCTCGAACAGCTCGGGCAACCTCTGCAATTCGGACGAGCGTTGGCCGAGGCTGACGGCAATGTCCATAGCCAGCATCCCTCCCAACGTTTGCGTCATTTGATGGGCAAGCTGCAGCAGCTCATGCTTCGCCTGATGATCCGGCAAAGACTCCGGATAAGGAAGCAATACACCGATCGACAAGTCCTGAAAATCGATAATATCTGCCCCGCAGAACGGGAGTCTGATCATTTCGGCAACCACGTTGCCGGCGGCAAACGCGACGAGCCGCTCTTCGCCCTCGCGAAATTTCCCGCTCTCGGGAGCAGCCTCAATCAGTTTAATCATCATCACTGCCAACCTCATGCCGCGGAAATCGCGTCCATATTGCCCCATCCGTTCAAGCAGCTCGGCCTCCGACAGCGAGTCCAGATGGCCCTGCACGAGCTGCAGCAAAAAACCATGACGCAAAATAGGCAGCTGCTGCTCCAGCTTCTGCTGAAGGATTTCACTCGTCTTGGACAAATGACGCCACCTTCGCTCGATATATTGAAATTCGTCCCGAAGTGGCGTATCTCCCGAAGAAGCGTCGCGATGCGTGCCGAATAGGTCGATGAGCCGCCGAACGGGCTGGTATAGCCGCATCGACCCGAACCACGAAATCAGAACCGCAACAGCCAGCGCCAAGCCGCTAACGCTGATGATGATTCGCGAGAGCAGCAAGACCGGGGCCGTCAGGCGAGCGAGCGGCGTCGCGGTCGCATACACCCATTTCGTGTCCAGACGGTCAAAAGTGCGGTACGACACCGAATACGTCTTCTTGTTCCAGGAGTACAGCATCGATTGAACCTGTGTCTTGGAGGTCTTCACCTCATCGCGCAGCGCCGATTCGAATTCGGTCAACCGGCCGAATTTGCCATGACCATTCGAGATCCATTTCCCGTCCGCGTTCAAGAGCAGAGAAGCGCCCTCCATCTCCTCGGAAAAATTAGCGATCAGCTGGTCCACCTTCTGCGGGTCCAAATAAACGATTAGCAATCCGTACACTTGACCGACTCCCCCGCCAGGAAGCTTCAGGACAAGCGTCATCTCAGACCCCTCCGGTTGCTCAGAAGCGGTAACGGACGGAAAGTCGGTCCAGAATACGGATCGTTTCGAATCGACAAGCGATTGATAGAACGATTGTCCCGACTCGTCCGTAATCGGCGTTACCCCGCGAACGTCGGAAATGACGGCGTGCACATGCTGCAAATAGAGGTGAACTTGACCGATCAACGGATTAGAGCCTTTCATGACGGTCAAATTGCGATACAGATTCTGAGTGACCGGAAACTGGTCCCGCAAATCGATACCGCGAAGCTCGTTGCCGAATATCGGATTGAACGCCCACTGCGAAGCGACAAGCTCCAATTCGGAAAACGCCTCGTCGATCCGGTTCGAAGACTGAATGAGCTGCTGCTGGTGAATTTCATTGAATTCGCTTTCAATCCGGGGAGTACCGATCAAATAAAGAACCACGCCGACGACTGCGGTCGGAATGCACGCGATCATCAAAATGAACAGCAGGCTTTTGCGGTAAAATTTTCCCTTCAGAAGCTTATGCGCTATGGCGAGTTTGATTCTGACTAAGGTCCGTCTCATTCTACCGCCCCCTCTGTAGCTTTCATCGTAATACGGATCGCGATTTCTGCCAATAAACCAATAAAATGAAAAGCTTCACGCCCGAACGAAACAGTTCGTCCGGGCATGAATGCGTTGGATCAGCTGCGGTTTGTGCATGAACCTCAGCTTTGCTTCTTCTTGTAAGAAACGTTCATCTCTTGAATGATTTTCTGGTAATCGGCGTCCGTCTTCAGCTTGTTGACAAATTCATCCCAAGCGGCGATCGATTCTTTGCCCATAATCACTTTGGTTTTCATATCCTGCACTTTTTTCGCTATATCTTTCCCAACCTTCTGGAACGTATCCGATTCAAGCCCGATGGTAGGATCGGCAATGCTGACTTTGGCCCGCTCGTCGATCACGGTAACGTTGCGGTCGTACATGGCCTTCGGGATGCCGGTCAGGAATGCGCGGGAGTACTTGTCGAATTTGCCGAACAACTGTCCAAGCACGTTTTGCGCGACCATGTCCTTGACTGCTTGGTCGTTCGAAACCTTGAAGCCGTCCTTCTCGGAATAGTGGACATCCTTGAAGCCGTAGTTGGCCAAATCCGAGCCTTCGTCCGTGAAGCCGTAATTCATAAAGGCAAGAATTTTTTTCACCTTCGCCTCAGGCACGCTTTTCGGGATGACGAACATGCCGTAAAAGCCGGTATCCTTCGGTGCCCATTTGCCGGACTCACCGATCAGGTAAGGCAGGGGGTAAAAGTCCGCCTTCGGGGTTCTCTTCAAATTCGGCTCCGTATATCTCCACTGCGGCTGCATGGTCGCACCGATAATGCCCGCTTTACCGCCCGTCACATCGTCCGTTGCCTGACTTTGCTTCATAATCGCGAAATCGGGGGAGATCAGCTTCTCGTTGTATGCTTTGTTCAGCCAGATCAAAGCGTTCCGGGTAGCCGGCTCCAGCGTGGTCGGTACGAGCTTGCCGTCCTTCAACTTCCAAATGCCGTACGCGCCGGTGCCGGTTGCGCCATTGAACGCTTCCTCCACCCACTGTAAATTACCCATCGTGTCGGCCGTCACGTAGCTCGCAACGCCGTAGGTATCGTTGGCGCCGTTGCCATCCGGATCCTTCTGCGTAAACGCCTTCATGACGTTGTACATATCGTCCATCGTTTCCGGCAGCTTCATGCCGAGCTGGTCCAGCCAGTCCTTGCGCACGAGCGGCATCCACCCGCCGCCGTCCAGCGGACGAACGCGCGGGATGCCGTACAGCTTTCCGTTTATCGTCGGGTTTTGCAAAGTCTCTTTCGGCAGGGCGGCAATTTTCGGATAATTCTTCACCAACTCCGTCAAATCCCAAAACGCGCCTTGCTGAGCCATCTGACGCACCTGAGGGTTGAATACGTCATTGACGAGCATCAGGTCCGGCATATCGCCGGAAGCAAGCGTCACGCTCGCTTTCTCGTCGTAGTTGTTAATCGGCACCCAGTTGAGCTTCAACGCGGTATTCGTTGTTTTTTCGATTTCCTTCAATACTACATTGTCCGTCGGCAGTGCTTCCGCCGTCTGTTGACCGAGCATGATGCTGATTTCCGTGGGCGGTCCTCCCTGCTCCGTATCTCCCGTCGAGGTAGAACTGTCTTTGCCTCCGCAGGCGGAGACGACCATCGACAGCATCAGGACGCCGGCAATGCCGGACCATGCTTGCTTGCTTCTCTTCATTTGACAAACCTCCCATTTTTGATTGTTGCTTTTCGCTTTCCTTCTTCCGCCACTCAGCCTTTAACCGAACCGACCATTGCTCCTTTGGCAAAATGCTTTTGCAAGAAGGGATAGACGAGCAAGATCGGCACTGTGGCGACGACGACAGCAGCCATCTTCAACGTCTCCGGCGGAAGCTGCTGATGGGCCGCGGCTTCCGCCGCATTCCCCGAGGCGGTGCTGGACGCCTCGATCAGCATCACCTGCAGCAGCACCTGCAGGGGCCTTCGGCTCGGATCGTTGATATAAAGAACGGCGGAGAAGAACGTGTTCCAATAGGCGACAGCATAAAACAAGCCGAAGGCCGCGAGCGCAGGAAGCGACAACGGCAGAATAACGCGGAACCATACCCCGATATCGGTGCAGCCGTCGATTTTGGCCGCTTCCTCCAGCTCGTCGGGAATGCTGTCGAAAAACCCTTTCATGAGGAACACGTACCACCCGCTCGTCAAAACCGGTAGTATCATCGACCAGACGCTGTTGATCAGTCCCAGTTCGCGCACGATCAAATAAGGGGGAATGATGCCCGGGTTGAACAACGTTGTCAGCAGGATGAGCAAAAGCATCGTTTCACGGCCGAGCAGCCGTTTGCGCGATAGAGCGTAGGCGCCGGCCGACGTGACGATCAGGCTGAGCGCCGTACCGGCGGTTGCCAGGAATCCGCTGACGCCGATCGCCTTCACAAACGTATTGTTGGAAAATATATACTTGTAGGAAGCCGTGCTCCAATTTTCCGGAAACCAGACGGTTTGTTTGGTCAGAAACTCGTCGGGGTCCGTGAACGATACCACGAATACATAATAAAGCGGGAACAGTGTAATCAGGCTAATAATCGCAAGTACAGCGGCGTTCGCCGATTGAAACAAGCGGTCCCTCCACTGGAGTTTCATAGTAGGCTCCTTTCCGCGGGCGGCAGTCCCGCCGCATCAGTAAACGCCGTCTTCGCCCAATCGCTTGGCCAAATAGTTGGCGCCGATTACGAGCAAGAGGCCGATGACCGACTTGAACAAACCGACGGCCGTGCTATAGCTGAATTGGCCTTGCGAGATGCCGCTTCGGTATACGTACGTGTCGAACACGTCGGCCACCTCGGACACCGCTCCGTTCATCATCAGGTACACTTGCTCGAAGCCGACGTCCATCATATGCCCGATACGCAAAATGAGCAAGATGACAATGACGCTGCGGATTCCTGGGAGCGTGATATGCCATGCCTGGCGGAACCGGCCGGCTCCATCCATCCGGGCCGCTTCGTACAGCTGCGGATCGACGGAGGCGATCGCGGCAAGGAACAGGATCGTCCCCCAGCCCGCGTCTTTCCAGATCGCCTGCGCGGTCAATATGCCCCAGAACCAATCCGGGTTGGTCAAAAAATCGAATTTGTCAAATCCGAGCGCCTCCAACAGCTTGTTGACGATACCCTCCGACTGCGACAGCATCAAGAAACTGATCCCCACTATGATGACCCATGACAAAAAATGAGGCAAGTAGACGATCGACTGAACGATACGTTTATAAATCGAGCTTCTCAGCTCATTCAACATCAGAGATAGCAAAATCGGAAGCGGGAAAAAGAAGACTAGGTTCAATACATTGATGGCAAGCGTGTTGCGTAGCAGAAGCAGGAAGTCCGGCGTGGAAAACAACCGCTGGAAGTGCTCCAGGCCGACCCATTCGCTTTGCCAAAACCCGATGTAAGGCGAATAGTTTTGAAATGAGATTAAGATTCCCCATATCGGGACGTATTTGAAGACGGCGAAATAGACGAGCATCGGCAACGCCAGGACATACAGAAACAGATCGCGGCGAATGCTGAACCATACTTTCCGGCCTTTTGACTCGGTCCGACGGTCGTCTGAAAGCTCCGGATCGGCGCTAGACGCGGCGCGTGACACATGCTCCACCATACGAGCTCACTCCTTTCCGCTCAGCACAACGTAAATGCCTGTATCGTCCGCTTCCACCTCAAAGCCGCGCAGCTTGGCGGCTCCTCCGGCCAAATGGCGGCCGGTCGCGAGATCGAATTCCCAGCCGTGCCACGGACAGCGAAGCACTTGCCGATCCAGCCCATATTCGTACTCGTAAACATTCGACAGCAATCGAGTTCCTGTCACCATGCCCACGCAAACCGGAGCTGCCGCATGCGGACAGACGTTGCGCCAAGCGCGATATTTTCCGTTAATAAGAAACAGCCCGAGCTCCATGCCCCTTACGCTTACGATCAGCCGACCGCCCTCCGTCAATGCGCCTGCTTCCGCCACCTTGTACCTCATCCGGCGTCAGCTCCTTTCCGCACTTGCGAATCAGTCGACTGCAGCCCGTACAGCTCGGCCGCATTTTGCCCGAGAATGCGTCTGCGCATCTCCCGAGGAATGCCGGCCAGCGCCAACTTCGGATTATCGAAATCCCAATGCGGATAATCGGACGAGAACATCACTATGCGCTCCGCTTGGATCATCTGGAAGATTTGGAGCAACTGGACGGGATCGTCCGGTTCTTCGATCGGCTGCGTCGTCAACCGGACATGATCGAGAATGTATTCGGACGGCAGTCGTTTGAGCCAGGGGGTCGAGTCCCGCAACGCCTTATAGTTTTTATCCATTCGCCACATCAGATGCGGTAGCCAGGCGATTCCGCCTTCAATGGCGACGAACTTCAAACTTGGGAACTTCTCGAACACCCCTTCGCACACTAGGCTGTTGACATGCGTCATGTAATTGGCCGGCAAAATGTTATGCCACTCCATATAACGGGTCGGATAACCCGAAGGAGTCGGTGCTCCGGAGATGCCTTTGCCCTCCGTGCCTGGATGAACGGAGATCGGCAATCCGTTGCGCTCGGCGGCTTCGTAAATCGGATGATAAAATCGTTGCCCGTACGGGCTGCGCGCCGCGCTGCTCATAATGACCTGCACCATATCCGGATGCGAGCCCATCCGATCGATTTCCAGCGCTGCCGCTACGGGGTCCGAATGATTGATTAGAATCGATCCTTTGAAGCGCGGACTCACTTTCAACCAATACTCAATCAGCCAATCATTATAAGCGGACGCAACTGCGTTGGCGTAGTCGGGGTCGGCGTGTAGGGAAATGCCAAGCACCCCGGAACCGGTCAATACGGCATAATCGATGTTATACGGATCCAAGTGATGCTTGACGACATATAGCGGATCGCTCCCCGGCGCCCCTCCCGTGTCGGGAATTGCATCTTTACGCATCACCCCGACCGGCGAATAATATTGGCCATAGACGCCTACGCCGCTTTCCGTCCATTGCTGGTGCCATACTTTCGGCAGAAAGGGCAGCAAATCCGCTTGCTGCCGGATCGCGTTATGCACATCCGCATCAATAATCAACGAATCGGCTTTCACTCGAATTCGCCTCCGTTTCATTTTTAGATTGCTCAGTCAAGTACCGCTGCCGCTACGGCATTATGGAAGCAGTCCCGCAGCCTTGCCACCGACTTCTCCCGTCCGAAATGAACCCGGTTCGTCAGCAGCACAACGAATACTTCGGTAGTCGGGTCCATGAACAGGCTCGTTCCGGTAAACCCGGTATGACCGTAGGAAGCAGGTGAGAACAAATCACCTGATGCGTCCCATGCGTCTCCCTTGAGCACCCAACCCAGTCCACGGTTTGTCTTCGGCAAGCTGCTGCAGTTGCGTGTAGCGGCCCGGACGACCGCCTCCGAGAGCAGTCGTCCTCCTGGATACCGCCCGCCGTCAAGCCACATGGCCGCGTATTTCGCCAAATCCGCTGCCGTGGAGAACATACCGGCGTGGCCGCTTACCCCGCCCATCGCATACGTATTTTTATCGTGCACGTCTCCCCATCGGTAGCTGCCGAACAAAAACTCGGTTGCGGCGATACGCGGCTTCAAGCCGGTATCGGGCCGATAACCGCTTTCCGTCATGCCGAGCGGTTTGAATACGTTCTCATAAGCAGCCGTCTCCAGGGACTTGCCGAACAATATGGAAGCGATCTCCCCCAGAGCGATAAAATTCAAGTCGCTGTACACATATCCGGCGCCCGGCTCATGCTGCAGCTTCTCGCTCCAGACCGATTCCTTGATTTGTTCCAGCGCCCATCCATGGGAGTATAAATCCGTATAGGCAGCCAGGCCGGAGTTGTGGCTCAGCAATTGCCGAACCGTAACCTCTGTTTTTCCTTCAGCTGCAAACGTTGGAATAAACCGGCATACCGGATCGCCGAGCCGAATTTCCCCGCCGTCAATCAATTGCAGGATAAGCGGTAAAGTTACGACCACCTTGGTTAACGAAGCGCAGTCATAAATCGTATCTTCCTGCACCGGTTGAATGGCGAAATCCGTGGCGACCGATAAGCCGGTATAGAATGAAGCGACAATTCGGCCATAACGTCCGACCAGAGCGACTCCTCCTGGAATTTCGCCTGTCTCCGCCTCCCGCTCAAGCAAGCGGAAAGCGGCGTTCAAACGCTCTCCGTCCATGCCTTCCCGTTCTGGCGCCGATCTTTCCAATTCCTCCCTCACATGATTCCCTCCTCAGCCATCCGTCGGACGGGACCGGTTTGCCTGCTTCCCTTCCGTGGTGAGCCTAACTATAGGTCACGTGTTCATTTCCTGCAATTGTACATTTTTCGTAAGGCAAAAACGTTGATACGGCGCGTATTTTCTAGTGCCCCACACGTTTTGTGCAGGACTGGGAAATGGTCCAGCGACGCGCAAATAAGGCAGCGGTCCATCCGGTTGGATGAAGGCTGCCTGTTATAAAGCCGCATAGGCCGTTATTCTTGTATCAGGACCTTCGTCCCGACCGGAATATGCTCGTAAAGCCATTCAACGTTCTTGTTGTACATGCGGATGCAGCCGGAGGAGGCGCTACGCCCGATGGAGTACGGATTGTTCGTGCCGTGAATGCCATACTTATAGCCTCCCGTGTTAGGCACGTCCAGGCCGAGCCAACGGGTGCCGAACGGATTGGTGTGGTGGCCGCCGGGTATGTTCTTTTTGTTGTACCAAGGGTTTTTGAGCTTATTGGCGATCTTGAATTCCCCGACAGGCGTCCGGTTTCCCTTGCCGGTGGCGACTTGAAACGAATACAGCCGATCCTCGTTGACGAACACAGTGAGCACATGACTCGACTTGTCGATAAGGATGCTGACGGTCTCCTCCTCGGGTACGCCGGCTGTGGCTGGAGGAACACCTCCACCCCCCATAACCAATACGAAAATTAGTGCGAATGCTGCTGCTTGTCTCACGGCTCTACCTACCCCTGTGCTCTACTCTGCGATGGATTTGCAAAAAGCACGACTCCATTAGAATTTGGCAATTCCCCCACGCTTATGCGCCGGCACGCCAAAAAGCACCTCGTCCGCCAAATGGCGGGAGATGCTCTTCAGCCTGGCTTCATTTTTCACCCTTACGGCCCCTTGCTGATCCAAAATGAAACGCGGGTGCCTCGGGCTACCGTCCCGCCTGGCGCCGGGTTTTGCTTGAACACGATGCCGGCCGGCTGCGCATTGGTTTCCAGGAAATACTCATAACGCAGCCCCGACGCAAGTGCCTCCTGTTCAGCAGCTCCCTGCGTCATCCCGGTCAAAGTCGGCACGGACACCATCTCCGAAACCGTCGGACTAGGCGTATTGCTCGTTGCAGACGGTTTTGGCGTTGGTGTCGGAGAGGCGGACTGCCCGACTGTGGCGGATGAGGACGGTGTCGGCGAAGCCGGCGGATCGCCGTTCAGATCCAGCTTCGTGATGAGCAAGGCGAATACGCCGACGAAGACGGCCAAACCAAAGGCGGACAAGGCGATGCCGATCGCCCATTTTTTGCCGGTGCTCATGCCGCGCCCGGATTGCCCCTCCTCGTACTCGTCATCGTCTTCTTCATATTCCTCTTCCTCATCCTCGTACACGTGCGCCTCATCTGCTTCTTCCCGCCGGGATGGAGCAAGCCGGCTTACTCCCTTCTTCGCAGCTGTCGCTTCCGCTTCGGATTCCTCTTCCATGCTCGGCGCCGGCTCTGTCTCCGACTGCGGCGGGAGCTGAGTCGGAGACGACGACGTTCCAGCAGCCATCCGCAGGTTCCCCTGCATACCGTCCCTCAAGCTCTCGAGCCCCTGCACGAAGGCGACCAGCGACAGCCGTTCCTTCCACGCATCAGTGAACACATTCTTTGCGGCTTCCTGCCGGCTGCCCACCGGAACATTGGACAGCGTGCGGCGCAGCTGAAAGTCGAACAGATGATCCTCCAGCGGCACATCGAGCGTGCGGGTAACGAGCTGGACGAACAGCAGGCTGAGCTTTTTGGACATTCGGTCATGCTGCTCGGGCTCCGGATTGTCCCATGTGTTGATGATGTTGATTGTCCGGTTGTCGGTAATCCATATATTGCTGGCGGCCAGCGAGAAATGAAGCGACCGTTCTTCCGCCGCATCGAGCAACGTACGTCCCAATTGGACAAGCATCGTCAACGCCGCAAGGAACGAAATCGACTCGTTTTGCACAAATTGCTGCAGAATGCTGCCCGGCTTGTGGTGGATGATGACATAAATCGTATCGTCCGCTACCTCAATGTCCAAAATATGCATAAATTGCAGATGGGTCAATTCCTGCATGGAATTGCCGATTTTGCGCGTATAGTTAGAGACGGAGGTTTCCGCTTGAACGGGTACGGCGTAGATGAGCACCGGCCGCTTCAGCGACAAATCTTCCCCTCGGTATAAACGTCCGTTATGATGAAGCGCGAGAAACTCTTTCAATTCGTACCGATTCGATTTCATTTTCATTCGATCACCCGATTTTCTACATATTCCATAGTATTCGGATTCAGAACGCGTTTTTAAGTTCCATGGAAGAAAACGGATCTCCAGCTGCCTCTTGCTGCCACCTGATCCTACAGCTGCACTCGCTTCGTTGCTATCGTTTCACAAAACATACGGTCATGCTCGACGAACAAAATCGTGGGCTCGTATTCCAACAGCAGCGACTCAATCTGCATTCTCGAGATCACATCGATGAAATTGAGCGGTTCGTCCCATATATGCAAATGTACGCTTTCACACAAGCTTTTGGCAAGCAGAACTTTCTTTTTCTGGCCGCCGCTGTAAGTGGAAATATCCTTCTCAAACTGAACGCGAGCGAAATCCAGCTTTCTGAGAATCGCCTTGAACAAGCTCTCATCAATCCGCTGCTCTCGCGCATAGTCCGTCAAATTGCCTTGCAGATGCGAGGTGTCCTGCGAGACGTAAGAGATCTTAAGCTGGCTTCCCCTGCGAAAAGCGCCCGTATAGTGCAGCGGCACTCCACAGATGAGCTGGATCAGGCTGGATTTGCCAGACCCGTTCCGGCCCGATAGCGCGATGCGCTCCCCCTGCTCGATCGTAAAGCTGATGTCCTCGCAAGCCGCCTTTTCCCCGTAAAAAATCGACACCTTGTCCAGCTCGACTAACCGGCTCGTATGATACGGGAGCTGGGCGATTTTCAGACTTTCGGAGCTTTCGATGTTATTGAGCAGCTTGGAGCGTTCGTCGATGGCCGACTGCTGCCGGTTCTCGAGCGACTTGGAGCGTTTCATCATTTTCGCCGCTTTGTGGCCGATATAGCCTTTATCCACCTTGGAGCCGGAGTTGCGCGTACCGTTTTTCGTCTTCTCGACCTCATGCGACCACTGGCTCGTCTGCATGGCTGCATCGTTCAAGCGCTTGATATCTTTCTTCAGCTTCTCGTTCTCGGCGAGCTCATAGCGGTCCTGACGCTGCTTGTTCTCCCACCAGTCGGAAAAGCCGCCTCGCTTGACCTCAATATTCGTCTTGTTGATCGAGAGGATATGGTCGACGCAATGATCCAGAAACGTGCGGTCGTGGGACACCAGAATAAACCCCTTTTTCCCCCGCAAGTAGTCACTCACGATCGCTCTGGCTTCCATGTCGAGATGATTCGTCGGCTCGTCGATCAGCAGAAATCGGTTTTCCTTCAGGAACAAGGCGGCGAGCAGCACCTTCGTCTGTTCCCCATTCGACAACGAGTCGAACGATCGATACAGCACTTCCTCATCCACCTGAAGCAGCGTCAGCTCCCGCACCAGCTCCCAATGCACGTAGTCCGGAAAAATATCGCTTATGATATTCAAAGTCATTTCGGTTATATCCGCAACGGGGTACGGGAAATAGTCGAAGCCGACAGGAGAAGAAATATGACCGCTGTACTCGTATTTGCCTAGCAGCAGGTTCAAGAACGTCGTTTTCCCACGACCGTTTCTCCCCGTAAATCCCAGCTTCCAATCGGTATCAAGCTGAAAGCTGACATGCTCGAATATCGGATCATAGCTTCCATCATAAGCAAACGACAAATCCACCACATTAATTAATGCCATTAATAAACACCACCTAAAGAAAAGAGCCGCAAGAAAAGGACATCTCCTGCAGCTCCGTTCCTTGAATTAGCTGTATCATAGCACGCTGCTTCGGGGGATATCAACCGCTCACGGCCGGATACTTTGGTTATAGGGAAGGTATCCACGACTCAGATGTACAAGTTTTGTACAACTGGCGACCCATACATCTGCACCCAATAGAAAAGACTGCCGACAACCACAGCCGACAGTCTAGAAAACTTCTATTCCAGCTCTACATTATGATACACCTGTTGAACGTCCTCCAATTCTTCCAAGGCGTCGATCAGCTTCTCGAACTGGGCTTGCCCGTCCTCCGGCAAAGTGACGTTGTTCTGCGCCAGCATGCTCAGCTCCGCCACGGCGAACTCGTTGATGCCGCTCTTCCGCAGCGCTTCCTGAACGTTGTGGAACTGATCCGGCTCCGAGTACACCATCACGAGCTCTTCTTCCTCCACCAAATCTCGTACATCGACGTCGGCTTCCAGCAGGATCTCCATCACTTCATCGATGCTTTTACCTTCGACCCCGATAACGGCCGACGCATCGAACATATACGCTACCGACCCATTTACGCCCATGTTGCCGCCGTTCTTATTGAAAGCCGACCGAACCGTAGCGGCCGTCCGATTTACGTTGTTCGTCAGCGTATCCACTATAATCATCGAGCCGTTCGGCCCGAAGCCTTCATATCGCAGCTCTTCATAGATTTCATCCGAGCTCCCTTTGGCTTTATCAAGCGCACGGTCGATAATGGCTCTCGGTACATTATAGGTCTTGGCCCGCTCAAGCACTACCTTCAAGGCGCGGTTCGCTTCCGGATCCGGCTCTCCCTTGCGTGCGGCCACATAAATCTCCAACCCGAATTTGCCGTAAATTCGGCTTGTGTTGGCGTCCTTCGACGCCTTTCTTTCCTTAATGTTGTTCCATTTGCGTCCCACAATCGATCCCACTTTCTGTTAGGGTAATAGCTCTATAATAACCGATCTGGCATGAAAAACGCCATCCCCTCGCAAACGGCGAAGATGGCGTTTCTGCGAACGGTTCCTCTTATAGCCCCAGTTCATCTTTGATCTTTTGGATATCTTTAGGAGAGAAGCCTGTAATTCTTTGAATTTGGTCGAAAGGGCGATCTTGGCGGAGCAAGGAGATGACCGTCACTTTTACTTTCTCATAGTTTTCCCGATTGCCCTCTTCCTGCTCTACCAGACTGCCGAAGTAGTTGCCTTCGCCCTCTTTTCTGGCTTGATGCTCTTCCAGCAAGCCCATAGCCGTCGCCTCGTTCCACTCATTCGGGGACAGCAGCTCATTATTTCCCTTGAGCACTTGCAGGTGTGTTTGCAGCTTATGCAGCCGTGCCAGCAGCGCCGTGAGCTCGGAAGGCGACAACAAGTCCTCCATGATCGCTTTCAGATCGTCGTCTTGGAGCGCAATAATTCGTTCCGCCAGTTCCTTGTCGACGAATTTGCTGAGTCCCGGGTACGCCTTGTCCTTGATCTTCACTTCTTCTTCACGGCTGAAGGCCATATCGTTGTCGATGCCCGTCACACCGGTTACATTGCCGTTCTCGTCGTATTGGATAAAATAGTTGCCGGTATGCCGGTCGATCTGCATGGCGATGGCGTCCAGTAACTGTAGCCGGGATAAGTAACGCTGAAGATTGCCGTCGAACAAAAAGGGCTTCTCGCCGGACTTCTCGTTGCTGTTGCGAGTAAATTTCATATCCTGGTTCAAGCTGGCGGCTGCTTTTCCTTTGGCCTTCTTCATGAAGGTCCCTTTTTTCTGCGTGCCTTTCGATTTGTGCAACGCAATCTCCGCATGCGCAATAACTCCGCCGCCAAGCAAATCGTTAAGTCTGGACAATGCTACGTTACGCTCCGCCATATGCGCGTCATTCACATCGATCTTGGCGCCGAAGCCGTAATACTCTTCCTCGACGCCGGCTTTTTCTTGCGGCGAAGCGTTCGGATTTTGCTCCCGGAACAGATTGGGATCGATGAGCTGGTCCTTCGTATCCTTGAACACGCCCTCGCCCTTCGAGGTATTGAAGAACGACACTTGATTGACGTGGCCGCGATCCGTTTTGCCGGTCGATTTGCTTTTATTCAGCTTCAGCTGCTTGAACTTGCCGGAAGTGGCGAAGCTGCTCCACTTGATCGCATCCGTAGGAGGATTCGCCATAAATTCATTGGCAATTCGAATCGTTTCCCGACGTTCATTGACGAGCTGGCCGAGCAAGTTTTTCATATATTTCGCTTTGATCCCCGCCGGTTTGACATCCAAATACTGCTTGATCGCCGTTTCGATATGCTTGTAATTTTGTTTCACCATCTCCAACTGTACGCGGATCATTTGTGCGCTGCGGCCGACATTCGTACGGTTGACATGCGTGTTGAATTGATCCAGCTTGGTGAGGACTAATTGATAGGCCGCTTGTTGGCTCGTCGACTTGTTGCCGAGCTTCTTCTTAACCTCTTTACTGTCCGGCATTCGTTGGATGGCGGCATGATCGGACATGGAGCCGTTCACCTTTTGCTGGACGGCAGGCTCAGCTGCTTCTTCGCCATTGTGGTTGGCGGCCTTCCGGCCCATCGTATCCGCTTCGCGCTCCAAGGCGGGATCATCGTTCACTTGCACTGCGTTCTTGAGCTGCATCGTAGGTTTGACCCGACCTTCGCTTTGTTGAATCACATGCGTCAGCTCATGGCCGATCAGCTGCTGTCCGGATTTACTGGAGGGATCGTATTGTCCCGGGGCAAAATGCACATCATTTCCTTGTGTATAGGCGTGCGCGCCAACTTCGGTCGCTTTACTGGAATCCGCATGCACATTCACATTCGAGAAATCGTGCCCGAGCGACCCTTCCATCTTGGCTTGGACCGCTTCCGGGAGCTTGCCGGAGCCTGCGGATTTCATCTGCAGCGCTTCAGACTCCTCCTCGTTCTCTTCCGCTCGCTGAATCGCTTGCTGGTCGCGAAGCATCTGAAGCACGGCTTTATTCCCATAGGCCTTCTGCAATTGAAGCACTTGTCGCTGCGACAAACTGGCCCCGCCGTCTTTAGGCGAGTATGACGTTTGGCGCTGCAAGGGAGAGGCCGTCCTTCCGGAATTCCGCTTCTTCGGCGACATTGCTTTTCTGGAGAACATGGCATGAACCTCCTTCACCGTCAAATGACCATTCGGACAAATTAACCGCTTGCCGCCTGCTCCAGCTGCTCGTCGAACGCTTCGATGGTCTGGATAATCAGTCCGATTACCTCCATCATTTCATCCCGTTCGAATAGGCGGGAGGCGGATACGGCGTATTGATAGCGGAAATACAGCTGCTCCTGCTCGCTGATCCCAAAATGGCCGAACGGACATTGGCCGTTAATCTCCAACAGCTGCTGAGCAAGTGCTTCCCGTCGTCCGCTCTCGATCCGATAGGGCATAGTCGAATACAGCTGCAGCAATTGGATCGAGACGATGTCCTCATCGTCTACCGGAATGAAGCTGAAATGAAGCGTACGATCTCTGCCTTTGCTGTCCGGGCCTATGGTGGTCATAAGGACACTCACCGGCAGCTGATCGGACATCTCGAACAGCTCCGCCTGTACATCCGCTTCTTCCAGCATCGATTTTAGGAATCCAAGCATCGCCAAATGGCGGGTTCTTACAACATCAGGCAGCATGGCAGCCTCCTATTTGCAGCTCGACTCGAGTCATAGGGAATTTACTCCCTCTGAGTCATGGCTTCTATTAATCCGTCTCTGAGTTTAGCCGGATCTCCTTTAAATTTATCCAAATAGAGCAAGCTCACACCTGTAGCCTCAATAAAATCTTTCACTTGCTTGTATTGAGTGTCCACTTCGGCATTTTCTGCTTCATATTCAGGCAACCGTTTCACCATATCCAGGATCAGCTTCGCATCCATGGAACGTCTGAGATTTTTCTGCGTGGTCGATTTTTCCGCATTGAAGACCGCCTTCGTGATACCCCAGGCTTCAGGCTTGGCCGCCCGATCGCGGCCCGACTGCTTGAGCTTGCGGGCGATCGGCATTGCTCCACCGACGCCTGCGGCAACGAGCTTAAGCGGCATCCCGACTTGCGCCCCGACGCCGGTCAACGTCGCGATGTCGCCGGCAATCTTGGTCAGCTCGACGCCGATCTGGACAATCGCGCGATCCGTGCGCTTGACATTGATGTACTTCATTTCTTTGGCCAGCTCGTAGCGCTCGATATCGGACAGCTCCGCCTCCGCCGCCTTATCGCCGGTGATGCCGATTTTCATCCGAAGCACATTTTTGCGTTCCTCGAGCTTCTTCTTATCCGTACCGGTGTTACCGCCGAACCAGCGTTTCGCTTTGATGAAATCAGACTTGGCATACTTGGATTTGAATTCGCGCTTCAGCTTCGTCATCGCCGATCGGCTATTCGCCGCGGTGATCAAGTTGACGGTTTTGAGGGCGATTTTCACACCTGCGACTGCAATGCCGACACCAGGGATGACATCCGCGAGCGCCGTTGTGTTCGGCTCCATGATGGTCATGATGCTCTTAGCTAATTTTACTGAACCTTGCGCTGCCTCGAGAGCATTGTTCAGCGCCGTGATCGTCCCTTTGGCAGCCTCGCCGCCTGTCAGTCCGCCTTGTTCCTGATGCTTCTTATACAAGTCATAGATGTTCTTGGCCGAAGTAACGAGGCTTTTGACGATGCCAATCGCATCCGTGACCGTTCCTGAGTAGTCGCTTACTCCTTTGGCATGCCCACCGAAGCTGTCTTTCACGCCTGCCGCCTTCGAATCCTCGTGATCTTTCTTAGCCACCCCGCCGAGAACCGTGCTTCCCAAGCCTGCATACGTCGCCGCCTTGATCGGGGAGTCGAACGGATTTTCGGTCTTTTCTTTTTCTTTGCCGCCGCTGAAGTTTTTCATCGCTTCTCGGATCGAGATAAGGATGAGGATTGGCTTGGGAGTCGTTACAGGCGTACCCGTCTTCTCTCCCGGCGTGGCAGTCGGTTGGGGAGCCGGGGATCGTTGAAGAGCAGGTGCCGTCTGGGGCGAGCGTTGAAGAGCAGGCGCTATGTCCGGCATCTCATGATTGGCCGCTTTCCGGCCCATGTCGTCGGCTTCCTGCTCGAGCGACCGATCATCGTTGATGTTCACTTTATTCTTGAGCTGCATCGTAGGCTTCACTCGGCCCTGACGCTGTTGCACGACATGCGTCAGCTCATGACCGAGCAGCTCCTGACCGGACTTGCTCTCCGGGTTATATTGGCCGGGAGCGAAGTGGATATCGCTGCCCTGTGCATACGCCAACGCCCCTACGGCCGGTGCTTTCGAAGAGTTTGCATGGATCTTGACATCGGAGAAGTCTGTATTGAAAGAGGACTCCATCTTGGCCTGAACACTTTCAGGCATCGAGTTGGAAGAAGGATCCGCTTTCATCTGCAGCTCC
>NZ_BIMA01000102.1 GCF_004000845.1 Paenibacillus koleovorans NBRC 103111 | reverse complement strand
AGGGCTACAGAGAGTATACCATATTTCACTGGAATATAGTTACATTATTTAAGGAGCGATCTACTAGGTTGGATTGATTGCTTGAGCTAAGTTCGATTGATGGTTTGAGCTGGGTCGAATGGATTGCTTGAGCTATGTTCGATTGATGGTTTGAACTGGGTCGAATGGATTGCTTAAGCTATGTTCGATTGATAGTTTGAGTTGGGTTGAATGGATTGTTTGAGACATGCCGATTGCTGAGTTAAACGATTGGCTTTTGAACTGGCTCGGGTTCTGGGAGAAATAAGACTTTTCTAAGCTAGCCGGTCATGGTAATATTGAATTTGATTGCATTTGTATGTTGTTCCCTTCATTGAGACTAGTTGGTTATAGAGTTAATTTTTAATTCATGAGCGCATCTGTCCCACTCAGCCTCCTGCTGCTACTGAGCGGAGGGGATAGTGGACCAAAGGAGCTTGATACAGACCTGACAGATGGTGGCGGTCATGATGTTGAGGCCAAACCCGGCATCAGCCGGGTTTGGGGTACTGCTCCATGATAGGATAAGGACGAGGGCTTACTTGTCTGCTGGTGGAAGGTGAGCCATGTTGTAATTGGATTCAAACTGAACACTTGCGCAAAGATTGCTTTGTCGGACGGAGAAGTCGAGGAACATTTCGCCATGCGTCCAAGCTGATTTGTAATCCAGCGAGTCGATGGCCATGCGCAAAAACGAGATTTGTTGCTGTGGCGACAACCCGGTGACGGGCTGTTTCACGAGTTTGCCGTCTTTTGTCTCAAGCGGCAAATGCCGAATGCCGAACTTGCCGATGATGTTGTTTCGAATCTGAATAAATACGGTGCCGGAGGACAATTGGGACAGCTCGTTGCGAAGCTGCCTGAACACGATGTCCAGTTGCCGGGCTAATGAATTGTTAAACAATCTTTCATTACCTCCTTTCCACTGAATTGTAATATTCTGTATTTTCTAGGTCCCAAGGCATAGTATAGTCATCTTCGTTTCCTCTTTCAACAACCTTTTACATAATTTGTGATCAATAGACTATTAAAATAGCCCCAAAGAACTACTAAACCGCTATGTGGAACTACTTCAATTCATATACTTCCTCACTGCCGCAAAAAAATAAAAACCGTCCGAAACCGGACGGCTACTAAATCGTTTTTTTCTGTTCAACACCATTCTATTGGCTAAAAGGCACGTATTCACTCTTCCGCATTTCTAGAATTTTGGACACGGGGATCCCCGTCCTATTGTGGATGTCCATGACGGTGCAGCGCGGATTGATTTTCAAAAACTCCCGTATTTGCATAAAGTACCGGTTATTCTGCGCCTGACAGTCGCTGCAGTATTCCGTCACATTCTGCAAGTAGAGCTTGCCGCAGCTTTTGCAATTGTTCAGTGTCGGCACAAGCACCCCTCGTTTCTACACGGAATCCAGTGTAACTTTATTATATAAAACATCATGTTCGGGCTGCTAGTGCCATGAGAACTAGCAGATTCTACCTAAGAAGCAGATAGACCGCCTGAATTCGACATGCTATAATCTACCTAGTTGGTGACAAATTTCGGAAATGAGGTCTGATCCATGTCCTGGTTCCAAGCTCTTTCGTTCAAACGCAAACTGCAGACTGGTTGTTTTATCCTAGTCGGCGTATTTTCCGCGGTATTGCTGCTCTTCGCCGGCATGTCCGACGCATCTTTCTTCCCAGCGCTCGTACTCGCGATTGTGTTGATCTTGGCCAGTTACCCTTTTGTATTATGGTTAGAGAGAGCGCTTACAGACCCGATTGATTCCATGTCCCGCGTAGCCTTGAATATCTCCAAGGGCGATTTCTCCATCAAAGTTGAAGCGACCTCGAACGACGCGCTCGGCGAATTAGGACGGTCCTTCAACAAAATGATCGACAAGCTTCGCGACATCCTGAACGAAACGACGGGCATCACTCGCAATGTGGCCAACTCGTCCCGCGAGAGCAGCAACAAGAATCAGAACCTGAAGCAAGTGCTAGGCCAAGTTACATACAGTGCCAATGAGCTCGCCTCCGGCTCCCAGCAAATCGCCGCCGAAATCGAGCGCATGGCCTCCGCTATCAAAGAAATCGAGACCAAAGTCACGAATTATACAAGCTCCACCAAAGAAATGAACGCCAAGTCCGAGAACATGCTCTCTCTTCTCAATCAAGGCCGCACTGCCGTAGAAAGCCAGAGCGAAGGCATGCGCCGAAATGTAGAAGCGACAACACTGCTGTCTCAAACGATCGACCGCCTGGCCAAAGAAGCGAACGGCATTTCCGCAATCACGCATTCGATCTCAGAAATCGCGGAGCAAACGAACTTGCTCTCGCTGAACGCCTCCATCGAGGCGGCCCGCGCCGGCGAGCAAGGCAAAGGGTTTGCCGTCGTCGCGCAAGAAGTGCGCAAGCTGGCCGAGGAATCGGCGGCATCGACCAAGGAAGTGTTCAGTCTCGTCCGCAGCATTGGCCAAGGGATCGATCAAGCGCTTCAGCAAATCGGGCAAAACTCGAAAATCGTCGATACACAAACGAGCCTCATCCGCGAGACGGAAACGATCTTCGCTCGCATTGTTGACAGCATTCGCTTTATCTCGGAGCAAATCTCCCATTTCGCGGGCGAGAGCGATCGCATGCTAGATAGCGCCAAGATGGTTTCGTCTACGATGGACAGTATTGCAACGATCACTATTCAATCCGCAGCCGGTACGGAAAAAGTATCAGCGGCGATGAATGAACAAATCGCCGCTGTGGATGCCATGGTCGTCCAATCCGAGCAGATGGCCCAATCGGTAGGTCAACTGCAGCGGACGATCCAAATTTTTAGATTATAGAGTCCGTCATCTCCATGAACGCCTGTACGTCAGCGACTGCCAGATCGACGGCACCTTGCCAGAAGTCCGGTTCGGTCAAGTCGATACCAAGATGCTTCATCGCCAGCTGCTCGACCGTCATGCTACCGGTATCCCGGAGCAAGGCGATGTACTTGTCCTCAAAGCCGGCGCCTTCTTCGATCGCCTTCGCGTACAAGCCGGCGCTGAACAGATAGCCGAACGTATAGGGATAGTTATAGAACGGCACGCCGGTAATATAGAAATGCAGCTTCGACGCCCAGAAGTGCGGATGATACTCGCTTAATGCGTTTTGAAATCCGCGCTGCTGGGCGCTTATCATGAGCGCATTCAATTCTTCTACGCTCAGGAGGCCGGCTCTCCGCTTCTCATAGAACTCAGTCTCGAATAAGAACCGCGCATGGATGTTCATGAAGAACGCGACCGACCGTTGAATTTTGTCCTCCAGCAATGCCAGCTTCTCGTCTTCGTTCGTCGCGTTTTTCACAGCTGCATCGGACACGATCATCTCTGCAAAGGTCGAAGCCGTCTCCGCTACGTTCATCGCGTACTCCTGAGCAAGACCAGGGATGTCGTTCATGACATGCTGGTGATAAGCATGGCCGAGCTCATGAGCGAGTGTAGAGACGTTGGACGCCGTGTTCGCGTAGGTCATGAATATCCGAGTCTGCTCGCTGAGCGGAAACGAGGTGCAAAAGCCGCCCGGGCGTTTGCCTGCACGATCCTCAGCTTCGATCCAGCGCTTCTCGAACGCCATCTCGGAGAACTCCGCCATCTTCGGACTGAATCGGCGGAACTGCTCCACGATGAGCTTCGCCGCTTCATCGAACGGGTATGGCTTGGTAGCGGCCCCGATCGGCGCTTCGACATCATGCCAGCTCAGCGATTCCAGGCCGAGCAGTTGGGCTTTGCGTCGCAAGTAGCTGACGAACACCGGCTTGTTGCGCTCGATAACATCCCACATCACTTGCAGCGTCTTGGCCGACATCCGGTTGATGTCGAGCGGCTCCTTCAGCACCGAGTCCCATCCGCGGTGCTTGTACGTCTGCAGCCGGAACCCGGCAAGCCGGTTCAGAGCGTCGGCGCAATAATCGGCGGCTTCTCCCCATGCTTCTTCCCATTGCCGGAAGACGCGTTCGCGCACGACGCGGTCCGGGCTGTGCAGTTTATTATGGGCTTGACCGGCGGAAAGCTCTACCGTCTTCCCATTGTCGTCATATAGAATCCGGAATTTGCTGACTGCCGTATTATACATCTCGCTCCAGCCATGATAGCCGTCAACGGCCAGATCGCCGATCAACGACTCCAGCTCTGGAGACAGCTTCTTCTTGGCTAGCTGGCGACGTTCGTCGAGCGGGTACGCGATGGCCTCGAACGTCTCGGAGGCCAGCAGCTGCTGCCAGACGTCATCCGGAATTTGTTTCAATATTTGATCGAAATGCGTCAAAGCGGAGCTAAACTCCGCGCTCATCGTTGTGACTCTGCCGTTCAGCTGAACGGCCTTCTTATCGTTCTGATTTTCTGCCGTCAAACAGCCGACGAACGAGTCCGCTTCGCGGATGCCTAGCAAGATACGCTGCATCGTGTCTACAAGCGTTTCGAGCGCAGCCCCATGGGGATCTGCGAACGAGCTTCCGAATCCGGTCAGCTGCTCGCGAAATTCGTGAATTTGCTGCTCCAAGCGGTCCAGGAACTGAGCGTAAGCCGCAGAGGCGCTGCCTCCTGCGAAAATGATGTCCAAATCCCAGACGAGACTGAGCGGTTGCTTCATCTTGATCCACACCTTTCCATCAATAAGAGCTGGCATTCCCTATTTATTTAATCATACTTCCTGGATGAAATAAAATGCCGGGCGGATCCATGCCGTTTGACATCCTTCGAAAGTAGTGTATAACTAAAAGTATTCCTAACTTATGGGGGTCCTGGATGAAGCCGTTGCAAATTTCTCCCGAAACCGCGAAGCTGCTGGCCGCAAAATTGAATGTCCCGATCGAGCATCTCATGCATATGCCGCAACACATCCTGATGCGCAAGCTGATGGAGCTGGCCCAAGAGGAGAAGCCGGACGGGAAAACAGAGTCATGATTCCTTTTCAGAATACTTGCCCCTACGAGACGATTCGGGGCGATATTTATATCTCAAGCTGCCCATTCTGCGGGGCTGACAATGTAAGGCTGCCCTTAAGGAAGGACGACTTGGCGCCAATTCGAGACGGCCGCAAGCGGTTGATCGTGTTCCCATGCTGTCATGAGAAGATTACAGCCATCGACGCCGACGCCGATTACTTGCTCGCCGATCGACCGGTGCGCGCCAACCCGACTAACGATTGGTGATGCATCCGGATCTCAACCCGGTTTATCGGTGGACTGCCTAGCCCGCATGAAGTTGCCCAGGTGTTTTATCAGGAGCGATTCATTCATGGAAGATTATTTGTTTCCGGTTACGACCGCATGTACACTTGTTACACTCAGCTATATTGCGCTAAAGCTGCAAAACCGAATTGTCGACGGGGCCACCGAATCATGGGCCGTTCCCCTATTGACGGGGCTGTCTTCCATCTTGATGATGCTGTTGCCGATGCAGACGGAGTTGATCATCAACGATCTGCGGTATATTCCGATCATGATGGCCGGCCTGCGGTTCGGGTGGCCCATTGCGCCATTGTCGATTTTGCTGCCCGCGCTATTCATGATCTGGAACGACCCTCCCCATCTCCCGATACGGCGGAGAAGAATTTGTAGTGTTGAGCCACGCGACTGACGGTCGTTCCCTTGCGCTGCTGGCCGATCGGCTCCGTCGGATCATCACGGATTATCCGTTTGACGGACGTGAATTCCAGCCCGGTCAACAAATCTCCATCTCCATCGGGATTTCCGTTGCGGAGACGGTAAACGACGATCTGCTGCGGATAATGGCCGAAGCGGACCAAGCGCTCTACATGTCCAAGCGCAGCGGCAAAAACCGCTATACCTTTTATGATCCGACCCCAGGAGATCTCATCCACACGCCATCGTTGGAGCATGGGACATAATAAACCTCTGAATCGAATTCGATCCAGAGGTTTATTGGCATAGAAAGGGATGTATTATTTCTTCTTTTTCTCTTCTTCCTGGAGCTCCTCCGGCAAATCCAGCTTGTCGGCCAGCATGTCTTCGCGCGTCTGGACCCATTGCTCCCGGCAAGCTCGAATCATCGCCGCATCCATAATTTTTTTGTCATTGATAACCCGGCCGAACCAACGAACCGCCTCGTGGTATTTTTTCAACCGGCGGTTCAACTCACCCATCAAGTACATGAGCCGGGCATTGTTCATATTCTCCTCTTCCCCCTGGAACACCCTCACATAAGCGTCCAGCGCAAATTGGAGAAACCGCAGCTCCTGTTCCTTGTCGCTCTTTTCCCTATACAGCCATGCAATATGATGCAGCAATCCGGCCAGGATACGGTCCCGCTCACCCTTAATCTGGGCGCATAGCAGCGCCAGCTTGAAGCTCTGCATCGCCGTCGCCCAATCCCGTTCGCCGCCGAACTCCCTCGACACCCACTTGGACCCCAGCTTATCATAATAGTCGCTTTTTTGTCTGGGCGTCATTTTGTCCGAGAAGTTCTCGGTCATAGAGAAGCCGCAGAACGGACAAACCCGTACCACATAATACTCCGGGTTCATCTCCTTGTAATGCACGCAGAAGTCGGTGTCCGACCCTTTCGATTTTTTGAAGCTGGGCCTTACCTTCGACGTCTGAAACTGCTGCTCGCAGCAAGTGCATTTGACTTTGATTTGGTATAAGGGCGATACTTCCACCTCTAGCCTCCCTCTCCTACCCGTTCCCGGTTCCGGTTCAATTCGTATTCACAAAATGGTAGGCTGGTCCCTTCAGCCGCTCCAGCACCACTCGCTGCAAGTCCTCGTCAAGGCCGATCGCCATCAGGGCAACCGCCATACAACCCAGCCAAGCATCCGCCCGTTCGATTGTAATCGGGAAAGGCATATGCCTCGCCCTCATCATGGGGTGTCCGTACTGGTCCGAATAGAGCGTCGGTCCGCCGAAAAACTGGGTAAGAAATTGAGCCTGCTTCTCCATCACCGGCGTGATGTCCTTCGGGAAAAGCGGTCCGAGCAGCGGATGCGCCTGCACCAGAGGATAGAAGGCTTCAACTAGCCGGAGAACCGAGTCTGCTCCACCGATGAGCTCGTATAGGGTGGTTCTTTGCTGATCTTGATCGTTTTCCATCTGTCTGGGTCTCCTGTTTCAAAAAGATTTCGTACTTTCGTACCAAACATGCTATCCATTATTATACAACAAAAATAAAGCGACGCCATCTTTTCCCCTAAAGAAAAGGCGGCCTCGCTCTGGCGGTAGCTTCGACTAGTTCTCCATGTCGTCTTCAGACGAACTCATCAACGTTTCCTTGATCACAAACACGAAGGCACATACGATTAGTCCTGCCACAACGCTCATCATAGGCATCACTCCGTAGGCTTTTTTCAAGTATAGCACACTATGTAGCAAAATTCAGCAGATGGAAAAAAATATTGTATCCGTTTACATCCCCGTTTGTCCGCATGCCTCGCGGTTCGCTCACATATACGTATAGGAGGTTGTACCAATCTCGGAAAAGGGAAGGAGGACCGCCTATGCTCACGTGGCGACACGCGACGACCGCATGCCTGGCCGCGCTGTTCGCAGCCCTGGTCGGGCTCATGCTCGCTTACCCGAACGAAGCTTGGAAAGCGGCCCTCCAAGGCTTGTCCATCTGGTGGGACATCTTGTTCCCGGCACTGCTGCCATTCTTCGTCATCTCCGAGCTGATGCTCGGATTCGGCCTCGTCCATTTCCTCGGCACGCTGCTCGATCCGCTCATGCGTCCGCTGTTCCGCGTCCCGGGCATCGGCGGCTTCGTTATGGCGATGGGCCTCGCTTCCGGCTATCCGGTCGGCGCCCGCCTCACCGCGCAGCTATGGGAGCAGCGGCTCGTCACGCGTGAAGAAGGTGAACGGCTCGTCGCCTTCACGACGTCGTCCGACCCGATATTCCTGATCGGGGCCGTATCCGTCGGCTTCTTCCACGACGTGAGCCTTGCCGTCGTGCTGGCAGCCGCCCATTACGGCTCCTGCTTCTTGATCGGCCTCCTCATGAGGTTCCACGGCCGAAAGTCGGTCCCGACGCCGATGCATATTACGGAGGGGCGGCAAGGGATCGGCTTGATGAAGCGTGCACTTATCGCCATGCATCATGCCCGCATCCAAGACGGCCGCCCCCTCGGCGAGATGCTGCAGGAGGCGATCCAAGCTTCGCTGCGGCTCGTGATGGTCGTCGGCGGTCTGGTCGTCTTCTTCTGCGTGTTCCTGGAGATGTTAAACGTCACTCACCTGCTGAGAGGTCTTGCGCAAACAACCGGGTCGGCGCTGCGGCTCGTCGGCATCCCGCTGGAGCTGTCTCAGGCGATCGTAAACGGCCTGTTCGAGGTGACGCTGGGCGCCCGCTCCGCCGCCGATGCCGGCGATCACCTCGCCTTGGTGCATAAAGTCGCCGTCGGCGCCTTCATCCTCTCGTGGGCCGGCATCTCCGTCCACTCCCAAATCGTCAGCCTGCTAAACCGGACGAATCTGCGCTACTGGCCGTTCATAGCCGCAAGGCTCGCTCATGCCGTGTTGGCGACGGCCGGCGTCTACTTGCTGTGGACGCCTCTCGCTTCCGTACGCAGCGCCGTCTCCGCCGCGTTCCCGCAGCTTGGGCCGAGCCTGGAAACCGGCGCCGGGGTTGGAGGCGGAGCGGCCGAAGCCGCTCAGTACGGGACAGGTCTCCTGCCGTGGCTCTACACGGCTTCGATAGGCTTGCTGCTCATGGTGACAAGCTTGCTGCTCTTGATGGGCGCGCTATATGCGCTTGGACGCCCGCTCCTGCGCCTCCTTTTCCAACATCGCCCTCTCTCCCGTTAACCATCCCATTGTAACTTTCCCCGGAATTGATTATGATGAGACTAGCCTAGCATCGTACAGGGGGAGAGCCCGCAGTGAAATACAATATCGTCCATCGGGGCGACGAGATCTCCAGTAAGACGAAGGACCGGGTTCATGAGCTCGCGGCGGCGCACGGCATGGAGCTGGACGAGCAGCAGCCCGACATCGTTGTATCCGTCGGCGGCGACGGCACGATGCTGCACGCCTTCCACATGTACAGCCACCGGCTCGACGACACCGCGTTCGTCGGTATTCATACCGGACACCTCGGGTTCTATGCGGATTGGAAGCCTGCCGAGGTGGATACGCTCGTGAGCAGCATGGCCGCCGCGAAGGCCGCACCACCGCTTCGCACGGTGAAGTACCCGATCGTGCATATCGAGATCGTAACCGAACGCGGCACCGAGACGCATCTGGCGTTGAACGAGTTTACGCTCAAGGGCGGCGGGGCCACCCTGGTCGCCGAGCTGCACATCAATGACGAGCGGTTCGAGATGTTCCGGGGGGACGGGATATGCATCTCCACCCCATCCGGCAGTACCGGCTACAACAAGAGCTTGAACGGGGCGATTCTGCACCCGTCGCTCGAGGCGATCCAGATCGCCGAGATGGCTTCCTTGAACAATCGCGTGTACCGATCGCTCGGCTCGTCCATCGTGCTGCCGAAGCATCACCATTGCGATATTTACCCGAAGAAAAAAATGAACATGCTGCTGACGATCGATCATCTTAATGTAGAGATGAACGACATCCTCTCCATTCGCAGCATGGTCGCCGAGAAAAAAGTGTGCTTCGCCCGGTTCCGGCCGTTCCCGTTCTGGAATCGCGTGCGCGAGGCGTTTATCGGCGAAATCATAGAATAGCACAAAGAACAAGCTCAGGGATTAAGTTCCCTGAGCTTGTTCTGTCTTCGGCGCGCCGCCTCGAGGACGGTCGTGGCGCTCTTGGTTGCGGTCCTGGCCGCGCTCGCGCTCGGATCGTTCGCCGCGATCCTGCTTGTCCTGCGGCGGCTGGCGATCCGGGCGATCCCCGCGGAGGTGCCTGTCGTTGCGCTCCGGATGGCGGTCCGGACGCTCGCCGCTCCGCTGGTCTTGGCCGCGATGCTCCGGCCTGCCGCCCCGGTCGCGCTGCTCTGGCCGGTTGTGGCGCTGCTCCGGGTGGCGTTCGCCCCGGTCGGTGCGGTGTTCACTGCGATCCGTACGATGGTCGCCGCGGTCCTGGCGATGCTCAAGGCGGTCCGGACGCTCCGGGCGGTCGCCTCGATGCGCCTGACGGTCCTGCTTGTCCGGGCGGTCGCCCCGCGCCACATCGCTTTTCTCGTGGCGGTCCTGACGCTCCGGCTTCTTGCCGTTGTTGCCGCCGCCGTAGGTATGGCTTGTCCCTTTGGAGCCGCCTTCCTGTCGTCCGGCATAATCGTGCCGCGACGGATGCGGATGCAGGTGCTGTCTAGGCGGCGGTAAATTGACGCCGTTCACTTGGGCTTGCTCCCCCTCGGCAGCCAGTCCCTCATAATCGGGTGAATCCGAATCCCGCGTTTCGCCGTCGGCGAGCGGGGACTTGGGGAGGTTCTTGGCATTAACCCGCTCCAACACGAAATAAGCACAGCCGAAATTGCAATACTCGTTCAAGTAGTCCTTCAATCCGGCTACGGTAGTGTCTCTCGTCGACTTCTGATTCGCTTCCTTGAAGAAGCCTTTCAATCTGAGCTGGTTGTATCCCCAGTCGCCTACGATGTAGTCGTATCGCTCCAGCACCTCGCTGTATCGGTCCCGTAACGCCTCAAAGTTGTACGCGTTCCGATAGTCGACTACGACCTCGTAAGCGCGGCCTCCGATATGAATCAAAGGCTTCCCCTCCCCTCCGTGCTAGTTAGCTGGCGGATTCCCTATCTCTTGCTTCCTATGTGCTCGCTTTCGCTTCCGCCGAGCGCACCTGCTCATGCGCATGGTAAGAGCTGCGGACGAGCGGTCCGGATTCGACGTGGCTGAAGCCCCGCTGCATTCCTTCTTCCTTCAGTACGGCGAACTGCTCGGGCGTGTAGTACTTCTTCACGTCCATGTGCACCTTCGTCGGCTGCAGGTATTGGCCGATCGTCATAATGTCGCAATCGATCGCCCGGAGGTCGTCCATCGTCTGGAGAATCTCATCCCACTCCTCGCCGACGCCGACCATGAGGCTCGACTTCGTCGGGATGCTCGGCTGCATCTGCTTGGCCCTCGCCAACAGCTCCAGCGACCGGCGATATTTCGCCTTCGACCGTACTCGATCCGACGTACGCTCGACCGTCTCGAGGTTGTGGTTCAGAATGTCCGGCTTCGCGTCCATCACGATGCGCAGCGACTCTTCGTTGCCCATGAAGTCCGGAATCAGCACCTCGACGCCGCACATCGGCAGCCGCTTGCGAATCGCGCGGATCGTCTCCGCGAAGATCGAGGCCCCGCCGTCAGCCAAGTCGTCTCTGGCGACGGAGGTAACGACGCAATGCCGCAAGCCCATCTGCTCGGCGGCTTCCGCTACCCGCTCCGGCTCCTGCAGATCCAGCTCGGTCGGCAACCCCGACTTCACCGCGCAGAAGCGGCAAGCACGAGTGCAGATGTCGCCTAAAATCATAAAGGTTGCCGTGCGGTTCGCCCAGCATTCGTGTATATTGGGGCATTTCGCCTCTTCGCAAACGGTATGCAGCGTCTTGGAACGCATCATTTGCTTCAGTTCCTTGACATGGTGAAACTCGTCGGCCGATGTCAGCTTGATTTTCAGCCAGTCCGGTTTCCGTCCGATCGGTTGCTTGGTAGCCATTTCTATTCCCGCTTTCCACATCATGATCCATGCTAAATCTGATGATATTATACCATGAATGCCGCGACATGCCACAACCCCCAACTTTGTGATACACTGAAGGATAGAGAGGATAGTCCATTGGGAGCTCAAGCGGCTACCTTACGGATAGGAGAGGATGAAACGATGGTCATGAAAGCGAACGAATCGATCCGCGAAGCCGGCCTACCCCTGGAGCAGAAAGACGCCTTGCTGGGTGATATTTTCCGCGAAATGGGCCGTGTGATGATTGCCTTCTCCGGAGGCGTGGACAGTACGTTCGCGCTGAAGCGCGCGCATCAAGTGCTGGGGGATCAAGTGCTGGCCGTTACGGCAGCTTCCGAGACGTTCCCGACCCGGGAATTCAATGCAGCCGTTCGAATTGCCGAGGACATGGGTGTCCAGCTTATGAAGACAGAGGTTAGAGAATTCGACAACGCCGATTTCGTCGCCAACAATCCGGATCGCTGCTATCATTGCAAAACCGGACTTTATACGCATTTGAAGCAGCTTGCTGCTGAACACGGCTATCCTTATATCGTGGATGGCTCCAATATGGATGATCTAGGGGACTACCGCCCGGGTTTGCAAGCCAAAAAGGAACAAGGTGTCCGCAGCCCGCTGCAGGAAACCGGCTTTTATAAGGAAGAAATCCGGACGTTGTCCAAGGAGCTGGGGCTAATCACCTGGAATAAGCCCTCGTTCGCTTGCCTCTCGTCCCGTATACCGTATGGTACGAAGATCGAACGCTACAAGATCGACCAGCTCGACGAGGCGGAGGACTACTTGTATCAGCTCGGGTTCTGGCAAGTGCGGGTACGCCATCATGACAAAATCGCCCGGATCGAAGTGATGCCGGACGAAATCGCCCGCATAATCGAGCTGAAGGAAGACATTTACCGCAAGTTTACATCGCTCGGCTTCACCTACGTCACGCTCGACTTGGCCGGTTATCGGACCGGCAGCATGAACGAGGTGCTGAAGGCGGCGGGTTTATCATCCAAGAAGGAAGCGACCTCGTAATGGGACATTCGGAACAGCTGGATCTGGAGCAATTGTTGAAGCTCGTCCAATCGGGCGAGCTTGATATAGGCGAGGCGAAGCGCCGGCTGGAGCGGTCGGCGCTTGCGGAGGCTGGGGACGGCGCTGCTGGGGCTGCCGATGCGAAGGTCGACGATCTGGGCTTCGCCCAGCTCGACCTCGAACGCGAGAAACGGACAGGCTTTCCCGAGGTCATCTTCGGCCTCGGGAAGACGCCGGAGCAGCTGATCGCCATCTTCGAGCGGCTCAAGCTGCACTCCGACCGGGTGCTCGCGACCCGCATCGACCCGGCTAAGGCCGACCGCGTGCTGGCCGCGGTGGACGGCGTCATGTACCACGCCACCGCTCAGGCGCTGACCTGGTTCAAGAAGCCGATCCTGAAGGTGAACGACGGCTATGTCGCCGTCGTCTGTGCAGGAACGGCCGATCTGCCCGTCGCCGAGGAAGCGGCGATTACGCTCGAATGCATGGGCAACCACGTCGAGAAAGTGTACGACGTAGGCGTTGCCGGCATCCATCGCCTGTTCCGCCGCCTCTCCGTCATTCGCGAGGCGAACGTCATCATCGTCGTCGCCGGCATGGAAGGCGCGCTCGCGAGCGTCGTAGGCGGCCTTGTGTCCAAGCCGGTCATCGCCGTGCCGACTAGCGTCGGCTATGGCGCGAACTTCGGCGGCATGTCCGCGCTGCTCACAATGATCAACTCGTGCGCAAACGGCATCACCGTCGTGAACATCGACAACGGCTACGGCGCCGGCTACAGCGCCGGCCTCATCAACAAAAACCGAATGAAAAGGCAGTGATCGCCGAAATGCGGATCTTATACTTAGATTGTTTCTCCGGCATCAGCGGAGATATGACGCTGGCGGCGCTCGTGGATGCAGGCGCCGATCGCAGCTACATCGAGTCGGAGCTGGCCAAAATCCGGGTCGAGCCGTTCCATCTGGAGTGGCGGCGTGTGAACAAACGGGGCATCTCCTCGCTGAAGGTCGACGTGTTGACCGATCCGGCGCACCCGCCAACTCAACATCGTCACTATTCCGACATTGTGCGGATGATCCGCGAAGCCGGCTTCAACGACAATGTAGTGGCGCTGAGCTTGGCCATTTTCGAGAAAATCGGCGTGGCGGAGGGCAAGATCCACGGCATCCCGCTCGACCATGTGCACTTCCATGAAGTCGGAGCGATCGATTCGATCGCCGACGTGATCGGCATCGCGCTCGCCATCGACTCGCTCCACGTCGAGCGCATCTATTGCTCGCCGGTGCCGCTCGGCTCCGGTACGGTGCGGTGCGATCACGGCATCTACCCCGTCCCGGCGCCGGCGACGCTCGAGATGATGAAGGGGCTGCCGATCGCGCCGACCGGCTACACGATGGAGATGACGACGCCGACAGGCGCCGGCGTCGTGGCCGGCATCGTGCATGATTTCGCGCGCGGACTGCCGCCGATGCTCGTCGAAGCCGTCGGCTACGGCGCCGGGACGCGCGACTTACCGGAGCAGCCGAACGTGCTGCGCGCCATTGTCGGCACGGCCGACCCGTACCTCGCGAAGTGGCAGGTGCAGCATGGGCTCGCCAACATCGAGCAGCGGGAAGCTATGCAGCCGGAGCACCATCATCACCATGGGCATGATCACGGGCACGGCCATCACCATCATGATCATGGGCATCACAAACATGGACATGATCATGGACATAGCCACCACGACCACGACCACGACCACGACCACGACCACGACCACGACCACGATCACGATCACGATCATGATCACGCCCACTCGCACGAGCACGAGTCGGCCTTGCCTCGCGGACAAGTGCTCCACGAGCGCAAGGTGCTGTATCGCCCGGACCATAGCCATAACCACAGTCACTCTCACACGCACGGGGATCACAAACACGAACACTGATTGCATAAAAAACCTGACCTGGCAAATACGCCGGTCAGGTTTTTTGGTCTTACTCTATTCAAATGGCGTTAATTGAGGGCAGCAGCGCTTTCATCCACAAACGCGTCCGACCCGATGGCATAAAATTTTTCCAGATATTGTTGGCCAAAAAGCTGATCGTACTGAAGCTCGCGATACTGCTCTACCGCAGCCTTCTCCGAATCCGGCACCGAGCTGTACAGCTGACCGGAGGCGTCGACAACAAGATTGCTGAGCAGACCCGGTAGTCTCGCAGACAGCCCGCCTGCAAACGCGAAGGTCGCCGGCTTCTCCATCTTCAGGCTGTTCAGCACGAACGCCCCCAAGAAGGAATTGCTCAGCACCGGTGGCACGTTCTGCGGCTCCATCGCAAAGTTCGCCCACATGACGAACGGCACACTGTGCATCCGCAGCTGCTCCTCAAGCGACCATTTCGACGCATCACCGGTTTGAATGAAGCCCCCCTGCTTGTATACGTCATAATCATAGCCCAGCATGGGTAGATGATCGCCGAAGAATACGATTAGTATGGGCTCATCAATCGGCTCGAACTGATCGATCAGCATTTGCAGACTGTTGTCGGCGTCTCGCACCCCTTGAGCGTAAGTTTCCAACTGTCGCTTGGCGTCCGGCGTAAGCGGCCCTTCCGCATGGACCGTGTTTTCTCCGTAGCGCATATCGTCATAGGGACCATGATTTTGCATCGTAACGGCATAGATGAACAACGGCTCTTCCGACTCGATCACAGCGGATGCAAGGCTTCTCGACACTTCGGCGTCGGCGATGTACCAGCCGCTGTATTCCGGATCGACGAACTGCTCCTCGCTCTTGAAGCTATCGAAACCGAAATGCTTGTAGACGGTCTGACGGTTCCAGAACCAGCCCAAATACGAGTGGATGGCAACACTCCGGTAGCCCTGCGTCTTGAAGTAACTGGCCAAACTGGGCACCGGCTTGCGCACATACTGCTGATACGGCACGGTTCCGGCAGGCAGTAAGCTTACGGACTGTCCGGTCAGAACCTCATACTCCACATTGCTCGTGCCGCCGCCGAATTGGGGGGATAACAAGTAGCCGGAGATGGCTTCATTCTGAAGCCGATGGAACGTCGGCAATGGATCTTCCGGAAACACAACCTGAGGCAGCAAAGTCGGGTCCCAAAAAGCCTCGTTCATTATGAAAATGACGTTCGGCTTCCGGCCATTCAGAGGATCGCTGCGGTAAGCCTGCCTCATCTGCTGCAGCTCCAGTTCGCTCAGCCCTTGCGCCAATGTGGCGATCGACTGTTCTCCGTAACCAGAAGGCTTGGGCACCACCATATTTTTCACATTCATCGCAAAAGCAAGCGTGACCCCGTTGCTCGCATAATTGCTCCGCTGGTCCCAGGAAATCTCGCTTACCCCGGCAGACCGGATCAGATTCTCGGCCCAATCCCAGCGGGTCCCGAAGGAGTATAGAACGAATATCGCGGCCAATCCGAGGCTCAGTCGGCTAACCAGGCGAAGGCCTATCCGGGGTAGGACGAGTCGCAGCAGAAAAACGCCAATAATAACGGCGCTGAGCAGAACGATCCGCAGCATAGCCGCCGGACCGGTCACCATAGGGGCGATATTGAGACTTTCTTTTCTCAACAAGACATCCCATGGAAAAAAGGGCTGGCCGATCATTTTCAGCTTGAGCATATTGATCATCGCAGCCCCCGACACCACCGCCGCCGCTGCTCCGATTGCGGGAATAAGCGAACCGATCAGGCCATACAAAAGGAGAAATACAAGTGCTTGAATAAACACATTCAGCAAGGCGATACTCCAGTTTCCTGTCATCCAGACCAGCGCCGCCGCGAACGAGCCCCGTTGCAGCCACTCCATCCCTAAAACAAGCAGCGGCGGCACTGTTCCTAACGCAAGCAGCTGTATGCCGATGCGAGCCGCTCGATTCTCATCCATCCATAACAGTCTAGTTCTTACATTCCTCCCGATCCACTGCATTTTATAATACACTTCCTTTCTTGGACTTCAATACCATACGTTTCGCCAATAGACTTTCAGTATAGTAAAGAAATCTTAAAGAAAGCTGAAAAAAACCTGAATTGTTACAAATTGGATCGTGCTGGTTCTATATAGGTCCGCCCAGATCCATATCGTGGCAGCGCTGACAAGCTGGGTCCCCGCAATGGGTCAAATGCGGGTCGGCGCGCAGAGCGTCCGCGGCGGCGGCGAAGGTCGCTCGTGCCGGGCACAGCGTCCACCGGCTCGAGCCGACTTGCAGCCGCCGCACTTGCAGCCGCAGCGCCTCCTCGAACCGGCCGAAGCCGAGCGAGCAGCTGCCCGCCGACACCTCGCGTTTGCCGCCGGCACCGTCGTTCACCCAGCGGATGAACGGGCGGCGGCCGGCTTGAAGCTCGGCGAGGTGCAGCAGCGACAGCCGGTCGTAGCCGACGCCCATCAGCACGGCCATCCCGCCCAAACGGACGAGCGCCGCCATCGGCGCCCACAGGTCTGCCGGCGTCTGGCCGGCCAGCAGGTCGTCCGCCAGCGGCCCGATCGCCGCGAACGAGTTCGTCGGATGCCCCCCGCGCTTGCGGCCCGGCATCCGCAGCACGGCGGCCGGCACCGCCCCCATAGACGCCAGATCGATGTCAGGCGCATCCGGATCGTAGACGGAGTCATGCTCGTCATACTCGCGCCGGGAATAATCGAAGCCGTTGCGTTCCGGCAACCGAACTCCCGTCGGCGGAGGAACTCGCAACGCCGTCGTAAAAGCCGGCACCATCACCGTGTTGCCGAATTCCAAGAGCGCCTCCACAACTGCTGCCGGCCCGCCCTCCACTCGGCCGAACGAGCGATAGGAGGCGTGCACGCACAACGCTTGATCCTTCAGCCCCGCTTCACGGATCGCATCGCGAAGTGCGGACTTGCTAAGCGAATCGGCTCCGTTCATTCCGCCTCCTCCTCTGCGCCAGCGCGGCCGTTGCCAAAAGACCGCCTCGCCGCCTCGTACACTTGCTTGAGCGGCACGCCATGTTTCCTCGCGGCCGCTTCGCAATCCTTGAATTCCGGTGCCGCCTGAACCATTTCTCCCTTGTAATAGCCTGTCTTGACGGTAATCGGCCCCCATGGCGTCTCTACCTGCTCGAACTTTCGCCCCAGCCGGTGGCAATCCGCGCGCAAATACCGCAAACCGAGCGTAGTCGTTTCTTGAAAAATGACCTGCTCCATCGCGTTCAGCTTCTCCTCGGAGGCGAGAACGTTCAGCATGAAGCCCGGCCGTCCTTTTTTCATCACAATCGGCACCCAATACACATCGTTCGCTCCGGCGTCGAAGAGCTTGTCCATCACGTAAGCGCACCACTCCGGATTCATGTCGTCCAAATTCGTCTGAAGGAGCACCATGCCTGCCTCGGTATGCTCCATTGCATGCTCGAACTTCGTCATCGCTTCTATGCCCCCTGGTCGATTCCTGTTAATCCTGCCGATCCCATCGTAGCAAATCCGGCCGCAGGAATACAATGCCTGGGAATGCACATGCTAACGGAAACGACAAGCGGCGACAGGAGGAAGTTCTGATGAAGTCCGCTACCTGGTTGAAAATAAGCATTTTAGCCGCAACATGCAGCATACTGGCGGTCAGTCAGCCGGCGAGCGGATACGCCGACCTTGGTTCGATCCCAGCCTCACGCGCAGCCAAGGCAGAGCCGCAACCGCAGCCCGAGAAATCGATGCAGACGATATTCGCCGAACGGCGAGCGCTCCTGGATCAAGTCAGCCATATGTCCGGCATCCCATGGACGCAGCTCGCCGCCGTCGATCAATACGAGCGGACGCTCAATATCGCCAACCCCAAGAAGAGGCCGACTCGCAAAGGATCCTTGATCGGCGTGTTTTACTCGGAGCAGGAATGGGCAGGCGCCGCGAACCCGGAGCAGGACGACACGAACCCGTTCCACATCGGCATCTTCGGCGGGACGGGTCGGGACGGCTCCGGGGACGGACTCGCCGATCGCAGCAACGACCTCGACCTGATCATGACCAAAACCGCTCAGTTGACCAAGTTCGGCATGTCCCCCGAGCAATTGCGCCATGGGCTGACCGAGGCGTACAAAAACCCGAGAGCTATCGAGCGGATCGATCAGTTCGTCCAAATTTACGAAACGTTCGGAACGCTGGACTTGCACGAGCATGCCTTCGTGCTGCCGATCGAGGCGGACTATTCGTTCCGGGATACTTGGGGAGCGCGCAGAAGCTGGGGAGGAGCCCGGGCCCATGAGGGCACCGATCTGTTCGCCCGTTACGGGGTGCCGGTCCGCAGCGCCTGTTACGGCGTCGTCGAGGTGAAAGGCTGGAACAATTACGGGGGCTGGCGCATCGGCTTGCGCGATTTGAACAATGTGTATCATTACTACGCACATCTGTCCGGCTTTTCCAAAACGCTGAATCAAGGAGATGTCGTCAAACCCGGACAAGTCATCGGCTATGTAGGCAGCTCGGGCTACGGCAAACCCGGCACCAGCGGCAAGTTCCCTCCGCACCTGCATTATGGGCTGTACCGGGACACTGGAACGAAGGAATGGTCCTTTGACCCTTACCCGTATTTGCGCAAATGGGAACGCGAGGATCGGCTGCGGTTGAAATCGAATTCGATGTAATATTAATTCTCCTTGGCAGCAGAGCGCCCCTGGAAATAAGGGGTGCTCTTGATTATAAATAGACTTTGTAAACCCCTAACAACCTACTCTAATAGTTCCATTAATCGTTCTATGTCCGAACTGTTGTTAAACAAATGTACAGATGCGCGCAGCCTGTTGTCTCCCCCCCACAAGAGCACGTTTTCCTTGCGAAGACGGTTAGCTTCTTGTTCCCCTTCAGGATGAACTATACAAACGTTGCCTGCTCTCTGCTCCGGTTCAATTGGAGTCATTACCTCGTATCCGGCATGCGTCAATCGTTCAATCAAGGTTGTTCCTAATGCCAGAATATACTTCTCGGTCTCTTCAATTCCTATATCCAACAATAGTTTACTGGAAAAATGCATGGAATAAATCGTAGAATAGCTTGGGTAACCCGTTTCAAATTTACGTGCATCTCCCCATAATTCGAACGATTCAAAACGATCTTCGCTGAACATATTGGCAACGCTTCTCCAGCCCACTGTAAACGGCCTGATGTGCTGAGTACGACGCGGGTTTATCGCCAAGATTCCTAACCCGTGCATGGACAGCAACCACTTGTAGGAGCTGCTCACAATAAAATCAGCATGATTGAGGTCCACCGGAACGGCTCCGAGTGATTGCGTAGCATCCAGTAGCAGCAGTGCGTTTGTAGTCTGGATGTGGCTATACAATTGTTTATAATCCAATCTTGCACCGGTTAGATAGCTTACATGACTGGTTATCACAAGTCTGGTCCGCTCATCAACCCGCGAGATGATATCGCTGATTGAGACCTGCCAGTCCTTATGCTGGACAACTCGCACCTCAATGCCAATTTCCTTCAGGCGCAGCCACGGCAACACCCCCGAAGGAAACTCCAGCGTATTGATGACAACGTTATCTCCTGACTTCAAATCCAATGACAAGGCAATAGCGCAGATTGCTTCTGATGAATTGGACAGAAAAGCGATATCCTCGGGCTTGGCATGTAATAAAGCGGCTATGTTCATCTTGCACTCGTGCTCAACAAACGAATGGAGCTCGCGTCCCTGTGGCCCTAAGCTTTTATTGTTTAAATATTTCATTACATGATCTAAGCAGCCTCGATGCGTGGGGGTTTCAGCGCCGCTATACAACCATGTACAGCTATCCAACCCGATGAATTGATTTCTTGACACCAAGGATTCCATATCGATCACCACATCTTTCTGCATAATGCATTACATATAATACTCTTTGTATTATATATATAAATAATCATTTTAAATCATGCTCCAGATGAATCACTTGTCCGGTCTCACAAGACTTCACAACTGCATCCGCAACCTCAATACCATGAACCGCATCTTTAAAGGAAATATAATCAGGCTCTTGATCTGTCGCAATACATCGACATATATACATAAGCTGTTCTCTTAAAGAGCCTATCGATTGGCCTAACATTTGGAAATGAATGTTCGTGTCGGGCGAGTTTCTCCCGGTCTCATTCCATATTTGCAAACCACAGCTTGAGGTATCGAAATGAGCCATTCCGCGCTCACCCACAATTTCAACGGAATCAGCAACGGCAATCCTCGCTTCCTCAGGCGTCATCCAGTTGCTATGCAGAAATGCAATCACACCGCTTTCGAATTCCAGGCAAACCCATAATACTTCAGGGGAATTAGCTCCCGAAATCTGCTTGCTGTAAGCCTTTACCGTTCTCACCCTGCTGTTCGTATACCAGATAGCCAAATCAAGATCGTGAATGGTTAATTCATAAACCGTATGTGTCCGTTGATAGGTTTGAAACAACGCTTTCGATCTGGAGCGTTTCAGATATAGACTTATTGGCTTCCCGATCTGGCGGGTCTGAATGGCTCGATAGATCTCCGCATACCTAGGATCGAAACGCAGCAGATGACCTGGCAACAACAAGCGGTTGTTCTCCAGTGCGACTTGCTGCATGAAATAAGCTTCATCCAGTCTTGTTGTAATTGGTTTCTCCACAAGTACATGCTTGCCTGAGCATAGAGCTAATCTCGCAGGCTCAAGATGCTGCTTCTCATAAGTAACAATACTGATCAGATCGATCTCATCATGGCTCAACAGCTGCTCATAATTCAAATATGAATTTGGTATTTGGTATTGAGCTGCCGCAAGGTTTAACCTCTCCACTCTGGAATCGCACACAGCTACCACATTGACATATGGCAATGAAGAGTACGCATCCAGATGACTCATTCCCCAGCTTCCCAAGCCAATGATGCCTACGTTTACCTGCTTCATCCTAAAGTCCTCCTTGAGGATCCAGGAATATTTTCCCGTTTGTTACTCGCCCTGCAACAAGATCAGCAAATGCAGCAGCACCCTCCGACAACGGCCTTACTTCCGTCCATCCTTGCTCGGTTACTTTTCCGCTTATTAGCAGGTCGACTGCATCCTTGAAGTCTTGTTGGGTGTAGCAAAAGGAGGATACTATCTCAATCTCCTTGCGAATGGCAACATTGATAGGAAGAAACGTACGATCCACCCCAAGGCCAATATTCATTAACACACCACCAGGATTTAGTAGACGAATCGCCGATTCTCGTGTTGGCTGGAATCCCGCACAATCTATCACTATGTCAATTCCTTTATCACTATTCTCTTCCAGGATTCGTTTATCCGCATCGTTGTGTTTGGGATTAATTCCAGCATCTACTCCTATCAACAGGGCCTTGTCCAATCTCTCCTCGTTGGTGTCTACCATGGTTATTCGGGCAGCGCCCAGTAGCCGCGCGATCATGGAGCATAACAAACCAATGCCGCCGGCTCCATATATTAACACATTAGCAAACGGATGTTCAGTCATAGCCCTTCTAGTCGCACGTAAGGAACAAGCCAATGGCTCGGCTAATGATGCACGGAAGCGATCGACTTCTTCAGGAATGGCAATCAGCGCACTTGTCGGTACGGCTACATATTCAGCGAAAGCTCCAGCTCGATGAATACCGATAATTTTGCGTTCATCACATAATTGTGTTAGCCCTCTCCGGCAGCTTCTGCAGCGACCGCAGAATAATAGCGGGTTAATCGCGACCTTCATTCCTGGAAGGAGCTCGCCAGCACGATCGACACCGGAACCCATCTGCTCGATACGTCCACTGAACTCATGTCCCATCACAAGAGGCGGGATACGCAGACTATTATGTCCAAGATAGCCCTCGATCTCAGAACCGCAAATCCCAACTGCCTCCACCCTGAGCAGTACCTCATCCTCGGCTGGAGCTATTACATCTCGCTCCTCCCAGTCCATCTTCTCTGCTGAATTCCAGACTAATGTCTTCATGTCGCCTTTACTCCTCTGTCCATTGAATTTATCTACAAGTTAGGAGGTACTTCTAATCGTTCAAAATAGCCGCACGCGATATCCACGTGCTTCCAAGCCTCCTTCATCAAACAAACACCATGACCCGGGAAGAGCGTATCAATTCGAAGTAAGCCCAGTTTGCTAAGCGTACGTGCGTAATCCTGAATACTACAATCCCATATGTTCTGTAAAACGATTTTGCCTCCAGCGAATAAAGCATCTCCACTGAACAACATTTTTTTGCCGTTTTGCTCAAGCAAAAAGCTGATATGTCCTTGAGAATGTCCCGGTGTCTCCAGTACCTTCAACTCCATATTTCCCAAATGAATGGTGTCATTCTCCACAACACCCTTGCTCACTTTGCAGCGGGGAAATTGAAAATCTTCTGGGTATATACCAGCCTTTTTTGCGGGAGCCAAGCTTGATTTTTCCTGATCGCCAGATTCGACCCATGGCTGAATTTCCTTGGAAGCAATCACTTCTATACCATATTGATTGCTAAAAAAAGCAGATCCTGCAGCGTGATCACCGTGGGCGTGGGTCAGGAGCAAATACTTGATTTGGTCTGGACGAACTCCCTCTTGCTCAATGTTTTGAATAATCTGCTCCGGATCCATCCCTCCTCCCGCATCAATCAATGCATATTGATCATGACCGCCGTCGACTAGATACACATTGCAATCCATAGAATGGCTTAACTGCAAACCGAATTTCCCACTTCCTACCATGTATACTTGGTCAGACAATTTCATCCTCTACCCCCCCTATTAGGTTCCTACCAATTCCCACACTTGGGCTCCATCAGAATGTTTGGGCAAGCCTCAAATAAAATTCAGCTGCCTGGATTACTCCATCAACCGGCACCCATTCTTCTCTTGAATGTGCTTGAGCAATCGAGCCTGGGCCGTAAACGATCGTAGGAATCCCTTTATACTGCTGAAGCTTACTAGCATTACTTCCATAAGGGACTCCGCAAAGCTCGCTTTTAAGACCCAGTGCCCGCGCCGCCTTTTGCGCGCATTTGACAACCTCGGCATCATGATGGGTATGGAGTGCCGGATCGTAGAGCAACGGGTCAATGGTGAGCTTCACTCCATAACGTTCCACATCGTTTCTAAGGGAGCTCTCAAAATCCATTAACACTTGTTGGGGGGTCTCTCCAGGAATAATTCTTCGGTCTACCTTTATTTCACAAGCTTCCGGAATAATGTTGATTTCTTCACCACCCGATATCGTCCCCACTGCGATCGTTGCCGCGCCGCACAGCTGTGTTCTTGACTCAATAAGCTGCGGCTCGATCTTCTCCTTGATATGGCGCAGTACGTGAACCATCTGATAGATGGCACTGTCCCCCTCGCTAGGCACAGAGCTATGAGCCGCTTTTCCATGCGTACGAATAAGAAATCGAGTACAACCCTTATGCTCTACGACGATGCTTAATTCCGTTGGTTCGCCCACAACAGCAGCTGCAATCGGAATATTCAGCTCCATGAAGGCAGTCAGTCCTCTATAGGCATGCTCCTCATCAACAGAAGCGCATAGGATCAAATCCGCATTGAGAAGCTCTGGCTGTAACGCACATTGCTCCATAGCATAGATCATCCCGGCCAATGTTGATTTCGTGTCGCAAGAACCGCGACCAAATAACTTACCTTCCCTATAGAGAGGGGTGAGCGGTTCGAGCATACTACCAAAGGAAACCGTATCCATATGGGCTTCGAACAATAACACCCGATCCGGATGTCCAGTCTTCAACTCCACGATCACGTTGTCTCGGCGAGGCAGCACCGGCTGCCTTGTTACTGAAAATGCTGAGTTGTTGAAACGATGTTCCAAATAATCGGCAATTCCGATTTCACCAGCGGAACTCCCGTCATAATGGGGATTGACGCTCGGAATTCGGATCAAATCTTCCAGAATCTCCAAAACCGGATGTGCACGATCCCCAAATATCTGCATATTGAACGATTCTCCCTTTATCAATCTATCTAGTAAAGTCATCATTAAACCATAGATGTCTTTCCATATCGCGATGATCAGACTCGGAGAGCTCGGAAAATTCGGTGTATGAACGATAAATGTGTTTTTTCATCACGGATTCCGCATATTCGGGATCTCGTTTCATCAAGGCTTCAACTAACTCCAGATGCTGATCCACTTCTTTCTGCTTAGTCGACTCTTTTCCCAAAATGCGATTCACAAGTGCAATCTGGAAGGATATCGATTCATAGCTGCGAATTAGACGGGTGTGTTCAGATAAATAAATAATCGACTGATGAATTTGTAAGGAGTCCTGCAGCAGGGTGCTCACAGACTCGTCCGTAAGCTTAGCTTTCATCTTATCGTAGAGATCCTTGATTCTATGGATGGCTTCATCCGAAGCACGCTGAGTGGCCAAGCGAATCGCAAGTCCCTCCAGCACGGAGCGAAGAGAATAAATTTCGAATACATCCTTCCTATCCAGCGTGCGGACCATAGGTCCCTTGTTCGGTACTATCACAATAATACCTTCCCCGGATAAATGCCGAATCGCTTCTCTGACGGGAGTTTGACTAATACCTAGCTCTTTGGCGAGCTTCGTTTCAATAATCCTGTCACCAGGATTTAATTGTCCCTCAATAATCTGAAGCTTGATGAACGATACTAAATCCTCGCTCATGTTTTGCTTTTCCATAAATCTCTGCTTAGTGATTGGATCCTTCATGCGCACTCCAACTTTCTGTGTATAGATTTCATGCAATTGTCCCTAAACATTCCCATTAAGGATTATATATAATATATCACGTCAGAATATAGTGTCAAGCGCTGAGCCGACTTCGACTACTCTTTGACACTCCCCAGAACCAACCCTTTCATGAAAAACCTTTGCAAGAAGGGATATAACAGAAGAACGGGCAAAGCCCCCATGAATACCAGAGCAGCTTTAATAGTTCTGTCGGATATTTCCTGAATATGCTTTAGATCTTCTTCACCGAGTTTAGTAAAATCCTTTTCAATTACAACAGTCTGCAAGTAACTCTGCAAGGGATATTTTTCAGGAGAATTCATATAAATCAGACCATCAAACCAACTGTTCCAATGCCCGACCGTTATCAATAACACAATCGTGGCAAGCGCCGGCAAGGATAAGGGCAAATAAATATGAATCAGCGTTCTGACATGGCCGGCTCCATCCATATACGCCGCTTCCTCAATTTCCTTGGGCAGTCCCCGAAAGAAATTAAGCAATAGAATAACGCTGAATACGGGAACCGCATTGGGCAGAACAAGCGCCCAGATGGAATCAAGAAGCCCTGTTGAACGAATGACCATATATGTGGGAATTAGTCCACCCTGAAACAGAATGGTCAATACAAACAACCAGGCATAAAACGTTCTTGGCCGGAAACGACTGGCTTCTTTGCTTAACGGATAGGCTGCCAGGACAACTAACAGCATATTCACTGCATCTCCAAGAATAACTCTTTGCACAGAAATCAGGAAAGCGTCCAGAAACTTGTCCGTTACAAAAATATACTCGTAAGATTTGAAAGTAAAATCAACCGGCCATATTTTTACAAGCCCGCCTGTAGCGGCAGCATTCGAGCTCAAAGAAATGGCTAAAACATGAATGAGGGGTACTACGCAGCCGAATGCGAGCAATGCAAGCAATACATGATTAGTTGCCTGGAATACTTTTTGTGAGGCGGATCTATGTCTGGCCATACGGATTACACCACTCCTAAAAGATTCGATAGTTAGCCAATCGATATGCTAGTACATAGGCAATGGAAATAAAGATGAGTGATATAACCGATTTAAACAAGCCTATAGCCGTCGCCAAGCTGTACTGCGCGGAAATGATTCCCATTCGAAAAACGTAAGTGTCAATAATATCGCCGCTGTCATAAACTTGCGGGCTATAGAGA
>NZ_BIMA01000101.1 GCF_004000845.1 Paenibacillus koleovorans NBRC 103111 | reverse complement strand
CGCGGCCAGCGCCGCCAGGCCGTCGGCCAGCCGAGCGGCACCGCCGCCCAGCTGCGCCGCGCCGTCGTGCAGCTGGCCGGCGCCGGCGGCGAGCTCGCTCGCCCCGGCTTGCAGCGGCATGGCGCCTTGCGCCAGCTTCGCCACGCTCTCGCCGACCGTCCGGACGCCGCCGGCCACGCTTGTCGTGCCGTCCGACAGCCGCTGGGCACCATTCGCCGCTTGAACAAGACCGTCCGACAACTGGCCAAGGCTCGCAAACACCGTCTTCGTATAAACTTGTGTCAATTGCTGCGATAGCGTTGCCTTCATCCGTTCGATCGCCGATTTCCCGATCTGGGCCGACAAGAAGTTGTAGCTTTCATTCGGCATATACCGGAACATCGCCGCCGTCGGATGCTCCTCCATCACATTCGTCGCTTTTTGCGAGAAGTCCTCGGGAATCACAATGCCCAAGTAATACTGATTGTCCCGGAGCCCCTGCTCCGCTTCCTCTCGCGTGACGAAATGCCACTCGAATCCGTCCGTCTTCTTAATCGTATTAACAAACTCATCCCCGACCCGCATCTCTTGTCCGTTATAGGTCGCCCCGCGGTCCTCGTTTACAACCGCCACAGGCAGAGAATCCAGCCGGCCATACGGATCCCAGAACGCCCATAGAAACATCGAGCTGTATAGCAACGGGATCAGAATCACCGCCATCACGGAAATGAGGATTTTGCGATTCCGCAACAGTGCAAGCAGTTCTACGCCGAAATATGAGGATTTGTTATTGCGCATCATGCGATTCTCCTTCCGTATTCGGCCTTGAATTAAATTGACCATTTTGTTCATGAAATCATTTTTTGTAAAAATAAATGTCCACATGACTAAATCGGCCAACCGGTCATTTCGTTTCCTATCTATAGTCCACTGCATCTTCGAATGCAACGGTAAATTTAATCAGATTTCTTTCGTTCGTTCTTACAGACAGACGTTCCTCTATTGGAGCGGCGTTTTCGGAAGGGGGTGCGCGGAAATGGCTCTGCAATTGGGTGAAATCGGACTAAGGCGCAACTCAGGACCCGCTCACGGCATTCAGTCCGAAAAAATCGGACTACAGACATCGATGCCGCGAGGCACACCATTGATGCTGAAATGGGGCAATTTTCAGAGTAGCGTATAGGCCCCCCCTTTCATGCACTCGCCACTACAGTACAGAACCGGGCATCGAGGGCCATATGCAATGGGGTCAGATTCAAAAAGCCCTTGCCACACTTTATCCGCCGTTTTGCACCGGCTATAATCTCCTATACAACAAAAAACACGGACCCCTAAGGACCCGTGCCGCACATCCACTACATTATGCCGCTTTCTGGGCTTCTTCCGCCGGTGCGGTGACCCGCTTGATGAAGAAGCCGAGCACAAGCGCGATCAGACTGACGACGAACGCCACCCAGAACGCATTGTTCATCCCGGCGACAAGGCCGTTGATCGCTTCCTCCGGTGCCGTCGGGTTAGACGAGGAGCCTATGTAGCTTTTCGTACCGGACGACATGATCGTGATGAACAGCGCCGTCCCGATCGCACCGGCTACTTGCTGGAGCGTGTTTAGGATCGCCGTGCCATGCGGATACAAACTGCGTGGAAGCTGGTTCAGCCCTGTCGTCTGCGCCGGCATCATCACGAGCGAGATGCCGACCATCAGAATAATGTGAATCGTAATGATAAACCCGGTTCCCGTATCAGCTGAGATCATCGTGAACAGGAACACCGCCAAACAAGTGAGCACCAGTCCCGGAATGACGAGCACGCGCGGGCCGAATTTGTCGAACAGCTTGCCGGACACCGGCGCCATAATTCCGTTGAGGATTCCGCCCGGCATCATGATGAGGCCGGACTTGAATGCCGAAATCAGCAGTGCCGTCTGCAAGAACAGCGGCAGCATAATCATCGTCGAGAACAAAGTCATCATCAGGACAAGCATCATAATGGTGACCAAGGTAAACATCGGATAGCGGAACGCACGCAGATCAAGGATCGGCTCCTTCATGACCAACTGCCGCCAGACGAACAGCAGCAAGCCGATCACACCGGCCACAATCGTCCAGACGACCTCCGGATCCGACCAGGAGCCTTCGCCCGCTTTACTGAAGCCGTAGACGAGACCTCCGAACCCGATCGAGGACAAAATAATGGATAAAATATCGACCTTCGGCTTCGTAAGATCCGAAACATTGCGCAGGTACGCGACCGCAAAAATAATCGAAAACAGCGCAAGCGGCATAACCAGGTAGAACAGCCAGCGCCAGTTGAGCGAGTCGATAATAAAACCGGCCAATGTGGGGCCGATGGCCGGACCGAACATGATGACGAGACCGATCATCCCCATCGCGCCGCCACGCTTCTCCGGCGGAAAAATAACGAGAATCGTGTTCATCAAAACCGGAAGCATAAGCCCTGTGCCAAGCGCCTGGATTACACGCCCTACCAAGAGGACGCCGAATTCAGGCGCGAAGGCGCATATGGTCGTACCGACAAGGAATAGAATCATAGCCGACAAAAACATTTGACGCGTTGTAAACCACAGCTGCAGCAAAGCCGTTACGGGAACGAGCACGCCGATTACGAGCATGTAAGCCGTAGACAGCCACTGGATGGTGGACGGCTCTACGCCGAAATCCTTCATCAGATCCGGAAACGCGATATTCAGCAGCGTCTCGTTCAGAATCGCTACGAACGCTCCGATAATCAAAGCCGCTACGATTGGCCCTCTCTTGATTTTGCTCAGGTCAATCTTGGATGATGAATCCATGGATGCGGTATTCAAAGCTTCTTCTCCTCCGTTCTACCCTTTCTTCTCGAGGACGTGGCTCGCCCATCGATTTAACTTTCTAAGTTTAACAAACATCTGTTCGCCCGTCAAAAATTATCAACTATATTCGATATACTTTTACAAAACCTTATTAGACCTCTCGACCACCGTCGATTCCCATCAACTGGCTGCAACGAACTCGCCGCACAAACGTAGTACAACCTATAGCAACCAAACGGCATCAGCCGTATTCCCCCCCCAACCTACGGAGGCCCTAACGAATGACACCCAAACGCATCTTTATGATCGGTACGATAGCGATTGCCATTACGCTTGGAAGCGGACTCTTCGGCAAAGAAACGGACGCCGACATCGTCCTGTTCCCATCCGAACCGGCTGCAGCCGGCTCTACTGCGGAAGCCCCTTCGCCCGAGGCGGAGACCGAAGCCTTTCTCGAAACACTGGGCGCGCCAGACGAGCAATCGGTTTATGATGCCCTGTACGAAGGAATATCTCTCGCTGAGCTGGCTGAGCGCAACGACAAGCCGATCGAGCCTCTGCTGCAGCTGCAAATCGAGCAATTGAAAGCGCAATTGGATAACCGATTATCCGCCGGCAGCATCACGCCCCGCATTTACCAAGCCCAGCTCGCCGAGCTGCCGGAGATCGTAAGGCTAAGCGCCTACGGAGAGAAGGGCCTGTAACCGTCGCCACAGCTTTTTGTCACCAGTCGCACATAAGGAAGGCCGAGCCCCTTTAACGAGGAAGCCCGGCCTTTCGTTATGCCACCTTATTGATTGATGTAGCGCTCGAAGACGGCTCCGAAATCCTTCGGCTTGTATTGCTTATGCGCTTCCACCAGCCAACTGAACGCTTCTTCGTTCAACGCCTTCAATTGCGCCGCGGTGTCGATTTCGTGTTTCACCACGCGGTTCAGCGTCGTCGAGGCGAGCTCCAGGCTGTCTTTGGCGTAGCTGAGCTTCACGTCGTTGTCCGACGTCATTTCGCCGATTTTGAGCAGCGCCTTGTACAGATCCTTCACTTCGGTCAAATGTTTCTTGTTCACATCGATCGAGTAGTCTACCGATCCCATGGTGAACTTGATTTCCACGTCCAGATCGACCGTACCGGCCGTTTCCAGCGCGACATTGGAGATTTTATGGCAAATTTATAAATGTTTAACACGGTTGAATTGATTGATCAGATGGTCGAGCTCCACAGAATCCTTCAAGCATCTCGGATCGGAAATGCCGTACTTGTCAACGCACTCGTTCAACTGACGACGCTTTTCGCGAATCGCCAAGTCGATCTCGCATAGCAATTCGCACACCTTTTTACCAGGCTGTCCGGATTCGTCCCGACTCGGTTGTTTCCCCATTGGGAATATCCCTCCCTTTTTTCCGGTATATGGTGAGACCACATGGAAAAAAGAGGTCGAGGCGGCCGTCCCGGAGGCGGATTGGACCATTGATTGACGCCTAGCAAATGTTTGCGCAGGTAGGGCTCGCTCCTCACGAGCGGCGGCTGCAAATCGATAGCGGCTTGAAGCAGCACGGAAATGCCGGAGGAGCTGGACGCCCCGTTGCCCGAAGCTGAGGCGCCTCCTTGTCCGCCTCCTCCCGTCCCTCCCGTGCTGGGCACGGAGACGACGATCCCTCCGTGGGTTTGAGGTGAGCGAGCCGGCTTGTCGTGTGAATCGTTAGCGACCGTATACGTAATGAACTTGCGCGCCCTTAGGTCCACTAGCGGTTTGGCGAGCGCTCGAGGAGCTCGAAGTACTTCGTCATCCGCCTCCGCCACAACGTCGGTCTCGTTCCCTTTGCCTATGTACGCTTCCAGTCCCATGTCTTGTTGGACAGGCGGCTTTTGCGCCGGCGACGGTGTCGGTCGCGGGGGTGATGGCGCAGGCGAGGACGATGTGAGTGAAGGCACCTCCGCCACTCCGGCCTCCCCGTCATCCACAGGCTTTCCAGGCGGCGTAGAAGGTGAAGACGTCGCGGGAGGTGCATGCGTCGCGGGAGGCGGCGTTACAGGCGGAGGCGGCGCACCGCCATCCGATACGAAAGCGGACACATCCAGGCCGATTGAAACGGCCGCTCCGATCGGCTTGAGCAGCTTGTCCAGCGGCGGCACCGCGGGCAAGTCGAGCGGCTTCACTTGTACTTGCAATTGCGTCTGAATCTCGGCTTGCACCTGGAGCGGCGGCAGCATGGCGGCCGTATCTTCCGTCGGAACCGGAACCGTCACAGCTGCTTGCGGCAAAGTCACTTGCGACTCTAATAGAGGCGACTCTAATAGAGGCGTCTCTACCAGTACCTGAGACAATGAAACCTCCGCCTGCACTAGACTGTTCTCGCTGGATAGTCCTACTTCCGCCCCGGGCACCGTCAATTCGACCTGAAGGATCGGCACCTCTATGTGCAGATCGGGCGTCTTGAGCTGCATATCCGGTACAACGGAAGTGACGACATCCAGCAGCCCGGCATGGGCTCTGCTCCCGACATCAATCAAGCACCCTAACGCGACGACGAGCACAATAAAAGCGTCTACACCTATTCTTTTAACTGCATTCCTCCCATCCCTTACGATCATGCCTGACTACTTCCCTCCTCCCCATCTAGCAAGAAGTTGATCGATATGCAAACAAGACCGCTCCGCATAAACGAAAAAGTCCGGGGGGCAAACGCCAACCTCCAGACTATTTTCCCATTCGCGGTTTCGGGTTACCTTTATTTTACACCCAGGTCGTTTCGCCTGTAAAGTTAATTTGTCACACTTGTATAAAATTGGAATTACAGCAATCAACTAAGAAGCTTAGCGCTTCACCCATTCCCCGGATGTCCAGTCGACCGCCTTCCACTTGAGCACTTTCGGGTTAGCCAGATGAATGACTTCCTTGAAAAATTCAAGCTTCTCGATGTCCGTCATCGGTTGGAACGATTCGGCTACGGCCAAGTTGCGCTCCAACTGCTCCATCGACTCCATCCCCACGATGGCCGTGGAGATCGGCAGCGAGAATGTGTATTGCATCGCCTTCTCGTACCACGGAGCCAACTGTCCGAGCGCCAGCACCTTCATGCCGATTATGCCGATGTTCTTGCGATTCGCTACCGGCAGGAACTCATGAGCGAAGCTGTAGATCAGATGGTCCATCGCGGACAAAGCGACGAGCGCGCTATCGAACGGGTACCGCTCCAGCGCCTCCAGCTGCACGTTCGGATTCGTGTGGCCGCTGATGCTCAGGTGTTTGACGATCCCTTGCCGCTTCGCTTCGAGCAACGCTTCCATCGCCCCGCCTTTGGCGAAAATTTGGTCGAGCTCTTCCATCGTCGCCACATTATGAAGCCGCCATTCTTCGATGCGGTCGGTTTGCAGGCGGCGCAGGCTGTCCTCGAGCAAGCGGAGCGAGCCCTCGCGCGTGCGGTCATGCGTCTTGGTCGCGATCCACACTTCGCCGCGGCGGTTGTTCAGCTGCAGCGCTTTGCCCAGTCGCTCCTCGGACTGGCCCCTGGAGTAGCTAGGCGCCGTATCGTAGTAGGTGATACCTGCGTCAATCGCGCGGTTCACGATCTGGATCGCTTCCTCTTCCGTGCAGCTATGCTCGTCCACGATGCGCTGCGCGCCGAAGCTCAGAATCGGGAACTCCGCCCCGGTTTGGCCGAATTTGCGTTTTTCCATTCCTGTCCACCTCTTTCATTAATATGCGTCCCTACCATACCTGGTAAGGTTACCCTTCCTATACCTTCTTTAACCGTTTCTTTCCTCATTATACCATAGTCTGGAGGGGATGCGAGGGTACGGCGAGAGCTGGATTGGCCGGACTGGCCAATTGGCGGCGATGGCGTGTGGGTGACTGAGTGTAACTAGGGTTTGTTGGTTGCGGATACCGCAATGGTAGATGAGGTGCGGAATGATGGATTACGGCGACTTACTCGAGCTCGCGATGAGCCGCGGTCACGGCTTCCACGAACTCCTCCCACGGCTCGTCGTCGACATTCAGCAAGCCGTAGTTGCCGATGAGCCCATACCGGTCGCGGCCGTAGTCGTACATCGCGAACCAGTGGGCGCCGACGCAGGCCGGCAGCGCCTTGGCGTCGCGCACGAACTGCGCGTACAGCTCGCCGCGGCGCTTCTGGTCCTTCACCGTGGCGAATTGCGCGCCGTTGGTGCTGTTCAAGTAGCCGGCCTGACGGCCTGCACAGATGCCGAACTCGCCGATCAGCACCGGGCGTCCGGACAGCTCGGCGACCCGCGCCAGCCACTTGCCAGGGAAAAATCGCGTGTAGAAATTGAGCGACACGACGTCCACATACGGCTGCATCGCCTCGAACACCACCTCTGGTGTACTAGCGCCTACCATCCGGCAGCCAAGAATCAGATGGTTCGGGTCATAATGCTTAAGCAACGTAGTCGTCGTGCGGAAATATGTCTCCGCGATCAGCCGCAGAAAGTCCAGCTTGTCCTGCTCAAACGCCTCCGTATCCGCCGTGTAGCTCGACACCGTAAGCAGATCCGCGAACTCCCAATACTCGCTATTCCACGCTTCGTTCAACTGCTCTATCTCGCCGCCGTAGCGCTCCTCGATAAACTGCACCCACCGGCGTTTCCCCGCCGCCTCACCCGGCAGAGCGAAATAATCGAGCACGAGGTTCGTCGGATTGGCGCCTTTCGAAGGCTCGTTCATCCCCCAATTGCCGCCCTGGCCCCACCAGTGGAGCTCATTGTCGGTGAAGTAGCCGATCAAGGACGAATCGTCCTTCAGCACCGCGCCTTTGCCATAGAAGTGATCGCACAGCACACGATGGATCGAGAACACGAAGCTCTCGCAGAAAACATCCGGAAACCCGACGCCCCAATCCTTGTTCACCTTGGAAGCGTGGCGGGACAAGCTCAGCTCCACCGTTTTCGGGAACGGCCCGTCCCAATAGTACTGCTCATGCCAAGCGGCCAGCGTGTTGAAGCCATACCCCTGGATCTGCTCCAGCTTCCGGTCGGCGAACCGTCTGAACCACTCGCTTCCACCGCCGTACGCCTCCACTTTGTCGATGCTCAGGTTGTCCGGAAAATAGACGCAATTGACGCCCAAGGAAAAAAACGGCTTGCCTTCCGGATCTAGCAGCTCCCATTGCCCGTTATCCCTCTGCTGAGTAGTAAAAAATCGTGTCATGCACCCATCCGCCTCTCCGTAACTAGTCTCTCTACTCTTTCACCGCGCCAAGTGCGATTCCTTCGATTCAACGTTAAATGAATTTATTAAATTTTTTATTATAATATTTACTAATTTCAACAACCACCTTTATAATACGATTAAATGCTACTCTTCACAAGGAGGATATCGGACTATGTCACGGACTTATAACACCGCTTACTCAGGCGATCGCAACTCGCACACCGCTTTTCCGCTCGGAGGGATCGGCGCCGGCATGTTTTGTCTGGAAGGCACGGGAGCTCTCTCCCATTTTTCCCTCCGCCATCGCCCGGACATCAACCACGAACCTACCGTCTTCTCCGCGATCCATATCAAGGGACGGGACGGCGCGATTTCGAGAGTGCTGGAAGGCCAAGTGCCCACTTGGAAAATTTTCAGCGACCACAACGACAATTTGAACGGCCCGGGCTGCGGGCTGCTCGGCAAACATTACGGCCTGCCGCGGTTCGCCGAAAGCGAATTTCTCGCCCGTTTCCCGTTCGGCACCGTCTCGCTGCGCGATCCGAAGCTGCCGATCGAAGCGGAAGCGACTGGCTGGAGCCCGTTTATTCCGCTTCAGGCCGACGATTCCAGCTTGCCCGTCTGCGGCCTGGAATTTACATTCGCCAATACGACAGCCGAGCCGCTCGAGCTCGTGTATTCGTTCCATGCGAGCAACTTTATGAAAACAACCGGATCCACCACCCATCGAGTGCTCCGGTCGGAGCAAGGCAACGGGTTCATATTGCACCAACCGGCGATCGAGGACAAACCTTGGGAGCTGGGCTCCTTCTGCGCCACGACGGATCATCCGGATGCGAAGGTCGATTGCGCCTGGTTCCGCGGGGGTTGGTTCGATTCGCTGACGATGGTGTGGAGCTCGATTGAGGCCGGGTTATGCGTTGAGAACGCTCCGGTTCATGAATACAAACCGAGTCCGGGCGGCAGCATTTACATCCCTCTCAAGCTCGAGTCGCATGGCAAACAAACCGTACGGCTGTTGTTCTCATGGTTTGTCCCCGAGTCGAATTTGACGGTCGCCGTGCAAGACAAGGAGAATGTGTCTTATCATAAGCCGTGGTATGCGGGGGTTTTTGACGGTATCACCGGATTGACTTCACATTGGTTAGGTGAGTATGGGCGGCTGCGGGAAGAAAGTGCACGGTTCCGCGATACGTTCTATGGCACGACGCTTCCACCTGAGACGATCGAAGCTATCGCCGCCAACCTGACAATCCTGAAGTCCCCTACCGTGCTGCGTCAGACCGACGGACGGCTCTGGGCTTGGGAAGGCAGCAATGAGAAATACGGCAGCTGCCACGGCTCCTGCACGCATGTATGGAACTACGCCCAAGCGACCCCTCATCTGTTCCCGGAGTTAGAGCGGAGTTTGCGGCACACCGAGTTCCACGAAGGACAAGACGAGTACGGCCATCAGAACTTCAGGGTGCCGCTGCCGATCAGCCCGGCGGATCACAAATTCCATGTCGCAAGCGACGGCCAGTTGGGCGGCGTGATGAAGCTGTACCGGGAATGGCGGATCAGCGGCGACACCGATTGGCTGCTCTCGATCTGGCCGAAGGTGAAGCTGAGCCTTCAATATTGCATGGACCATTTCGATCCGGACCGCATCGGCGTTTTGATCGAGCCCCATCACAACACATACGATATTGAGTTTTGGGGACCTGACGGAATGTGTACATCCTTCTACTTGGGTGCCTTGAGGGCAGCGGCACGGATGGCGGAAGCGGCCGGCGAGGCGGCTGAGCCCTATGATTCGCTGTTCGAGAAAGGGAAAGCGTACATGGAACGCGAATTGTTCAATGGCGAGTACTTCGAGCAGCGTATTATCTGGGAAGGGCTGCGCAGCCCTTCGCCTGTCGATTGCGAGCAATCGTGGAACGTCGATTATTCGCCGGAAGCGGCCGACCTCCTGCAGAAGGAAGGGCCCAAGTACCAGTATGGCAAGGGTTGCTTGTCCGACGGTGTCGTAGGCGCTTGGCTGGCGCAGATGTGCGGGCTGGGCGACATTCTGGAAAGGGAAATGGTTCGCAGCCATTTGCTGAGTGTCTATAAGTATAATTTGAAGCGGGATTTGTCCGAGCACGTCAATCCACAGCGCCCAGGTTACGCGATTGGCGGCGAGGGCGGCCTGCTCTTGTGCTCCTGGCCGAAGGGCGGCAAGCTGTCGCTGCCGTTCGTCTACAGCAACGAGGTATGGACGGGCATCGAATATCAGGTCGCTTCGCATCTGATGGCGCTCGGCTGCACCCTGGAAGGGCTCGACATCGTGCGCACTTGCCGCGACCGATATAACAACGGCATCCGCAACCCGTTCGACGAGTACGAATGCGGTCACTGGTATGCGCGGGCTTTGGCTTCATATGGCCTGCTACAAGGCTATAGCGGCATCCGCTACGACGCCTGCGAGAAGACGCTGTATGTGCAGCCACAGGTGGACGGCGACTATGCCAGCTTCCTCTGCACCTCCACCGGCTACGGGCTGGCCGGCATGCGCGATGGGAAGCCTTTCGCCAAGGCGCATGCGGGACATTTCGATATTAAACATACTCTATTATTAGCGTAATGAACCAAGGAGTGACCGGATTAAAATGACTAGCAAACCGGAAGGACGCCGGAAACCCGGCATCAAGGAAATCGCCGACCGTACCGGCTTCTCGCCGGCTACCGTCTCGCTCGTGCTCAACGACAAAGGCTCCTTCTCCGAAGAGACGAAGCACGCGATTCGCCAAGCTTATGCAGAGCTGAGCCACGGCATGGCGATAGCCGAGGGCCGGCGGTTCGTCCGGCTGCTGATCGAGGAGTTCGCCTTCGCGTTGGAAGCCGATCCATACAACAGTGAGATTATCCGCGCGATCGAGAGCGAGTGCCGGCTCCAAGGCTTGGAGGTCATCCTGACCTTCGTCCGGGAGCAGGCGGAATTCGAAGCTTGGCTGGACAACTCGGCAGGGTTGATTCTGCTGGGCGGCGGGCTGATCACCGATTCGCTCGTCGACCGGCTTAAGGACTATGGAGTTCCTCTCGTGTTGGTCGACAACTATACGCATAAGGGCGACGTGCTCTCCGTCCATGCCGATCACTACGGGGCCGGCTTCCTGGCGACGGAGCACCTGATCCGCCGGGGACATGAGCGGATCGGCTTCATCAGCGGTCCGGCCAAGTACAAACCGCTCGTGGACCGCTACGCCGGCTACTGCGCCGCCTTGATGGAGCACGGGCTGCCGATGCGGCCGGCGCTTGTCGCGCCGAATCTCGACCGCCGCTACATCAAGGGCTATGAAGAGATGAAGTCGCTGATGCGGCTGCCGGAGGGCGAGCGACCGACTGCCGTCTTCGCTGTGAGCGATCGGGCGGCGTTCGGCGCGCTTCAGGCGCTGGAGGAGCTTGGCTCGCACGCGGGGGCGGAGATGGTGATAGAGATGGAGCTGGTTGGCTGCGACAACATCCGAGGCGAGCAGATGGTGTCGCATCGAATCGCCACCATCGACGTTCCACGCCAAGAGATCGGCCAGATGGCGGTCCGGTTCCTAGTAGAGGCGATCAAGGGCAATACGTTGACGGGCAGCGTCGTCATGCCGGGCAAGCTGAAGCTGCCTGCAGAACAGAGGGTGTCGACATGAACATGATTCCTGCGGACTGGAAGCTGGTTTATGAGAATGAGCTTGCCGTAGCTGGGAGAGGGGCGCATCGGGTTCCGCCAGATGACCTCGCTGATCGCGGAGTACGCGAATTTGAAGGTGTATGCGCCTTGATGACAAAAACGTCCGATGCTCGGACGTTTTTGTTGTAATCAGGTGAATGCTACGCTACTGGCACCTACGTTCGCTATCCTCCAGGTACCCTCGAGGTATCCTCCAGGTAACCAAGCCCTGTAGTCCGATAAAACCCACTTGCAGAGTCGTGCCACGTCGTAACTTGCCCCGCAGTCCGAGTTTGCCGAATTGGAGAGGCTTTATTCCAAGGGGTGTGCGAATCCCCCCTCTGCAAGTGGTGAAATTCGGACTAGAGCGCCGAACGGGAACCCGGGCTGCTCTGTAGTCAGGAAAACTCGGACTATGTGTTCCCCCGCCTTTCTCACGGCAAACGTCAAGCGCGCGTTGAAGCGCCGTCGTGCCTTTGGTTCGTCCGTCCCTTGTCGCGTCGTAATCTCGTACATTGCTAGTTGTGGCTGGCATCGTGTGTGGCCCTCCCTCCGAAGGTGAGTTAGGACGGCAACCCGCTGCGCGGTTTGCCTGCGGCCGACTCCACCCCGCCGAACTTGTAAGGGATGCGATTGTCGAAAACTCCTGTCCAGAGGCTGAACACGACGGGGAAAGACAACTTTCTCGTCCTGGAGACGGAAGGAAAAGGGCACTACGTAGGCTGCGCCGTCCATCTCGACACGAACGAGCCGGGCTGGTGGGGCGAAGGCGACGATATGTTCTTCCTCGATGGAGAGGAGTGGCCGCCGACGCTGCATGGCACCGGAATGGAGGATTATTTCTGCGGAGCCTGGAACTACAACAACTTGAAGGAAACGTTCTGCGCACCGCAATTCGGTTACTCGTTCAAAGGCAATCCCGACTACACTGGAAAACACTCTCAATATAGGTTCCATATCGAGGATCCGGTGTACTTTGAGCATTCGCTTCGGTTCAGCATCGAGCACGGCCATGCGAACGACCGGCAGGGCGATTGGACATGCACCGCCTACTGGTATCAAGTAGGCCGTACCCGGCCGCTGCCGGACAAGCTCCCGGCGCCAGGAAGCATGAAACCGCCCCAGCCCTTTTTCCAGCTCATCTACCTCGTGATAATCGATGTAATAGTACAGGATCGAGTCGAAATCCGCGTCGTTCGTAATTGTAATGAGCGCCGACTCATACGGCATCGTGAACCAGCAATTCATGCCCAGGTACATCGACTGGATCGGTTCGGCGTTGACATATGTAGGACGGGCGTGGCCCAGCAGGAAAAAATCACCGATCGGGCATTGCACCGAAGGTGTCTCCTCCCCGTCCCAATACATGCGAATGACAAGCGCGCGCAGGTTGAAGTTCTTTTCGAACGTCGTCATCCAAATATGTTTGATCATGCCGGGTGTTGCCATTTCGGCCAGCGTGATGGTCTGTCCTGCCTTGATATCCAGTACGTCCACGTTGCCTCCAGTAGGATCATAGGATGATTGACGTCTGGAACGAATGCCGGCTCCCAGCTTGGCTAGATTGGCTAGAGCGGTTTTGGACATCGGGTATCTCTCCTCCGTTTTTTCTCTATTCTCTATGCCAGTCCGCTCTAACGCAATGCCCTGCAGGCCGTTCCGGGCAATGTGAACAACAGAAGACAATTCAGGTTAAAAAAACACAACGATTTCGCCTAGCTCATCCGATGCATGGACCAAATGATGCCGGAGCTCGCACCTCCAAGCGAGAGGGCAACGGTAAGTCCATTGGCGACGTAGAAGAAGCCGATCACATCGCCGGCACCCAGCTGGACTTCCCCGGCAAGCGTAACCGTCCCGCTCCCTAGAATCGCTCGAAGTGTCAGGACCAGCAGCACGTTGACGTCCAGGATCGGGAACAAGCCGCGGATCAGGTCTGTCACGGGCGAGGATGTGCGCCGAACGACGAACGCCGGATTGATGCCTGCGCCTAGCGAAACCGTCAGCACCGCTGTCGTGGAGTAGTTGATCGTGGCACTGATGGAGTACTTGCCCGTAGCCGGCACCGTATAGCTACCCGAGACCTCATTGAAGCCGGTGCCGTCGTAATAAGGGGTGGTGACGGACCAGTTGGCCAACTGCGTCGTCCCGGTCACCGACAAGGTTGCGAGGAACGCGGAGAAGCCGTCGACGAAGCTGGGGCCGGTGGCGCCCGTGGTGCCGGTCTGGCCAGTGGCGCCGGTGAGGCCGGTAGGGCCGGTGGCGCCGGTTGCTCCTGCGATGCCGGTCTGGCCAGTGGCTCCGGTGAGACCGGTAGGGCCGGTGGCGCCGGTTGCTCCTGCGATGCCGGTCGGTCCTGTTGCTCCGGTGAGACCGGTAGGGCCGGTGGCGCCGGTTGCTCCTGTCAGTCCAGTTGCCCCATTAGCTCCTGTGGCTCCTGTGGCTCCTGCAGCACCAGTTGCCCCTGTTGCTCCAGTTGGACCTGTAACGCCGACCTCTCCCGTTGCTCCACTATTGCCGGTCGGTCCTGTTCCACCAGTTGCTCCTGTTGGGCCAGTTGGGCCGGTTGCTCCATTCTCTCCCGTTGTTCCCGTAGTTCCAGTTGCTCCTGTTATCCCAGTTATACCGGTAGGGCCTGTTAAGCCGGTTGCTCCCGTTTCCCCGGTTGACCCTGTACCCCCTGTTGCACCAGTCTCTCCGGTAACCCCAGCAACTCCGGTTGCTCCGGTTGCTCCTGTTGCTCCTGTTGCTCCTGTTGCTCCGGTTAATCCTGTTGTTCCGGTTGCTCCGGTTAATCCTGTCACGCCTATCGGCCCTACTTCTCCCATTACACCCGTGGTTCCAGTCGCTCCTATTTCTCCTGTAGCACCAGTAGCCCCTGTATCTCCAATTGCACCCGTTGCCCCGGTTGGACCTGCGGCTCCAGCTGCACCTGCCTCTCCTGTAGCGCCGGTCGGTCCAACTTCTCCCGTTACGCCCGAGACCCCAGTTGCTCCTGTAGCACCCGTGGCTCCTAAATCCCCAGTTGCACCCGTTGCCCCGGTTTGGCCTGTTACTCCGGTTGTTCCCATCTCCCCCGTCGATCCTGTATTACCAGTTGGACCTGTTATACCTGTCGCGCCGGTTGCTCCTGTTGTGCCAGTGATGCCAGTAGCTCCGGTTTCTCCTGTTATCCCAACTGAACCGGTTGCACCAGTAGGGCCAGTTGCACCTGTACCTCCCGTCGGTCCTATTGCTCCAGAGGCTCCAGTCGATCCTGTTACTCCAGTTGCACCAGTTGCTCCAACATCTCCCGTAGATCCAGTTACTCCTGGTTCTCCCGTTGCGCCGGTAGGGCCGGTTACACCGATTGCGCCAGTTGCACCTATCGCCCCAGTTGCCCCAGTTGCCCCAGTTGCCCCAGTAGCACCAATATCACCAGTAACGCCAGTTGCACCAGTGTCACCCGTCGCTCCAGTAACCCCGGTCACTCCAGTTGATCCCGTCTCCCCGGTTGCACCTGTTGCACCCAATGCACCTGCTTCACCAGTAGCTCCCGTAGACCCGGTTACTCCACTAGCCCCAGTCGCTCCTGCTTCACCTGTTTCCCCTGTCGCACCAGTCGGCCCGGTGACTCCAGTCGCGCCAGTCTCCCCCACGCCAGGCCCGGTCGGTCCGGTGGCGCCGGTGACTCCAGCAGCCCCTGTTGCACCTGTAGCGCCGGCCGTACCGGAAGAGCCTGAATCGGACAATAGCTGCTCCAGCTTGTATTGCAACCAAAACTCCTGCTGCGTCACCGCCTCGATCGTTTGCCGAACACTGTCATTGACCGCCAAAATATCGCCGATGGTCGCCGGAGGGGCGGTAGTACCAGGCAGCGTGCCCAGCACATACTGCAGCTTCTCCCCTTCCGCATTGAGCACATGGCTCAAGCCAAGCTCCTCCAGCGCAATCGAAGAAAGCAGCAAATTGATCGCATCATTCCGCGTGACGGTTATGGATGGGGTTATGTTAGGCAATTCAGGCACACTCACTGGAATCACTCCATTCGCTGCTATATTCTATGAATCGAAGCGAATGGAGTGAGAGGCCAAAGTCGCATCAACTCGCCTATTTCCCAACCCGAACCGATCGAAAAAGCTTGCTCGCTCTCGACTCTAGGCCATTCGCACCTCCCGAATCTAGCAACGGCCAGTTACTAGAAAAACAAGGTGATGCCAAATCGTTATTTGTCCCAAAGTGGCCCCCCCGAGCCCATATAACGTTACCGGATACACAGGATATCGTTATTGCTGCTCCAATAACCCCCGCGAAACGCCAGCCGATTGCAAAAATAATCCAACCCGCACGCATAACGCGCCATCGCATCACAAATACTACCCATGCGCACGAAGGAGGGGACGATCATGGCCAAGCAACAAGGACACGCCGCCAAAAACACCAAGACACGAACCACGGACCGGAAAAGCAACAAATCCGGAGACAAGTAGCACCACGCAAAGGAGCCGATCCTGAGAGGTCGGCTCTTTTTACGTTTAAATCACAGCACCGTATTGCCTCAGAGGCTCCGCCACATCGCGGAACCCGAAATTCTGGGCATGGCCGAGCGCCGTCGTCCCCTTCTTGTTCCGCGCGTTAGGGTCCGCCTTCGCATCAAGCAGCGTCTGCACGTCAAATTTTTATGGGCCGGCCCACTCCCGCATCGCCGGCAGCAGCCGCCCCGCATCCTCGTAGCCTTGCCGATACAGCGCCTCCAGCTTGTCCCGATTGCGCTCCATCCGCCCCACCGCCAGCGGCACCTCCGGACGGATCACGAACATCGAACCATTCGCCGCCGCTCGCTCGATATACTCCATCGTGTCGTTGTACACCTCATGCCGCCGCAGCATCGTGCGCACGAGCTCGGGATAGTGCCGATACGCCCGACGGACGAGCCAGGAGAACGCGTTCGGCTTTTTGCGGTAGCCTAGATTGCGTGTCAGGATCACCACGTTGCGGGCATACCCGTCGCTTTCGGCCCTGCGAACCGGGATCGGATCGGAAATACCGCCGTCCAGCAGCTCCATGCCTTGATAGGAGACGATCGGCGCGATAAAAGGAAGCGAGCTCGACGCCCGCATCACTTGCAGCCCGTCAAAGCCCTGCTCATGCTTCTCAAAATACACCGGCCTCCCCGTGCGGCAATCCGTCGTCCCCACCACGAATTGCTCCTCCGCAGCGGCAAACGTCTCAAAATCAAACGGCACAAGCCGATTCGGAATCTCGTCGAATATAAAGTCCATGCCGAACAGCTGCCGGCTTCGCCAATAATTTGTCCAAGACAAGTATCTGGGGTCGGACACGTAGTCGATGTTCACAACCCGGTTGCGATTCCGCTGCCTCGACAAATAGCTGGCCGCCATGCAAGCTCCAGCCGATACACCTGTCAAATAAGGGAAATATACATTTTCCTCCGCAAACCGCTCCAGCACCCCGGCCGTATACACGCCCCGCATGCCGCCGCCCTCAAGCACCAAACCCGTTGCCAACATCCTGTCCACTCCCTGCTCATAGTTGATCTGGATCCCAGCTTGCCGATTTCCTCCTATTGTACACCTTCCCTCGCAAAACACCATGTCTGTAAATTTACGTAACGCATGCGGATAAATCCCTACCAAATAACTCGGTTTTTATGCTATACTTCGAGTAAACCGACTCCTATTCGGACTGGAGGATCCTCTATGCGACAACAGCCTGTGAATTTATCTTATGACTGCGTAGACGAAGTACCGCTGCATCGGGTGCGCGGCAACCAGCTCGGCATTTTGCTCAGCGTGATCGCCACCGTGATAGCCGACCAGCCTTGGATTATGCTGCTCCCCCTCGTCGTCCAGCTCATTAGCCGGACATACGGCGTGAAATACAATTTGTTCGTCCGTCTGCTCTCCCCGCTTTTCCCGGTCAGCGCCAAGACGGAAGCCCGCGAGCTGCTGCGTTTCAACAATTTGCTGGCGATCCTGTTCATGACTGTCGCGTTAGTCGCCTTTGCGCTCGGCAATCTCGTGGTCGCCTACATCGCGCTCGGGATGCTGACGGTAGCTGTCGTGCTGGCGTTGAGCGGATTTTGCTTAGGCTGCTTCATGTATTTTCAGTGGAAGCAGTTCCGTGCGAGACGGCGCAGCGCTTAAGGCCATACACGATACTTGAGATAGAAATAACGTTATGAAAACCTTCTGTCCAAGGAGACAATCTGCTCTGCAATCGACCCTTTCACAAACAAAACTTGCCTAAACCCCAGCCCCCAAGGTTGAGGTTTTTTTGTTTTCCAAATTTCGGCTCATAAAAATCCCCTGTGCGTGGAATGGTAATGGAGTGATTTTTTACTATTTTTCCATCGGGGGTTCGAAATGAGTTCGTATAAGGAAAGGCTGCAGAAGCCGGCCCACAAGCTGGCGCTGGAGCATGACCCGCACGGGCGACGCGTCTCGTCGCAAGCGGTCTGGCAACGGCTGGAGGGCGATATCGAGGAGCTGCGGGCGTTCATGAAGGAGCTGCACGAGGAACGCAGCGCATGCGAGCAACCCGCCGAGGAATGGCTGCTCGATCACTCGGAATTTCTGGAGGCGGAGCTGCTCGAGATCGCCGACGAAACGTCGAGGCTCCGAACGAAAAGGCTGCCTACGGTAGACAAAATCGGCACGCTGCGCGTTTCCTCCATCAGCGAGGCTTATTTGGCGCATACGGACGGGCTCCTCGAGGAGGACTCGCTGACCGCTTTTTTCAACGCGTATCAGGAGGTTGCCGTGCTGACGACCGCGGAAGCGTGGTCTGTGCCGCTCTTCATGAAGATGGAGATGATCCGCCGACTTGCCGCGCTCACGAAGCCGATCAAGGAACGGCGCACCATCTGCGAACTCGTGGACCGGGTGCTGGACGGCCTCCCCTCCGCCGAGCTGACGCCGGAGCGGCTCAAGCTGGCATTGGAGCAGGCGAATGTAGAGCTGCCTCTGTCCGGCGCGCTCATCGTCCACCTCGTGAGGCATCTCCGCGAGCATGCGGCAGACTCGGCGCATGTGGGCGAATGGCTCGTCTGCAAGATGGACAATGCGCCGGAGAGCCTTGACGCCGTTCTCTCCTACGAGTATCGGCTGCAGGCCGAGTACCAGGTGAGCGTCGGCAACGTCATCGGCAGTCTGCGCAAGCTGTCCCGCTGGGTGTGGAGCGACCTGTTCGAGGCGATCAGCGCCGTCGATCAGACGCTGCGAGAGGAGGCGGCCGGCGACTATCCGAAGCTGGACGGCGGCAGTCGCCAGACGCTGAGGCACCGGGTCGAGCGGCTGGCGCGGCGCATGAACGTGACGGAGAAGCTCGTCGCGTCCCAAGCGGTGAAGCTCGCCAATGAGCAGCATGAAGCCGCGCTGCTGGAGGAGCATGTCGGCGGGGGCGAGCTATTGCCGCGGCAAGTGTACACGGCTTATTATTTGCTGGACGCGCAAGGGCTGAGACAACTGCAGCAAGCGCTACGCCAGTGCGGCAAAGCCGGCGCGCTGCCGGAAGCAGGGCTGCGCCTGCGTGCCTCAGGCGTCTACCTGCAGCTGCTCGCTTGGATCGCAGCGGCGGCGCTGGCTGGTTTGGCGTGGTGGGTTGGCGCCAGTTTTGCAGCCTCTCCGCCGTGGTTTGGCTGGTTGTCCATGGTGCTGCTCCTAGCCTGGCCGGCGAGCGACATCGCCGTGACTGCCGTCCACTGGCTGATCGAACGAACGATCCCTCCTACCCGACTGCTACGGTACGACTTGTCCAAAGGGGTGCCGGTCGAGGCTTCGACGATGGTGGTGATTCCCGTCATCTGGTCCCGTGTGGAGGATGCGCGGCACACGGCCGACCGGCTGGAGCTGCATCACCTCGCCAACCGCGATTCGAATATCCATTTCGCCATTCTCAGCGATTTCCGGGATGCCGATGCCGAACGGCTGCCGGAGGACGATACGCTGCTGCACGCAGCGCGAATCGAGATCGAGCGATTGAACGAGACTTACACGGGCTACACGTTTCACCATTTTCACCGGCATCGCAAATGGAACGCCTCCGAGCGAGTCTGGATGGGCTGGGAGCGCAAACGCGGCAAGCTGGAGGAGTTCGCCCGCCTGATGCGAGGCGATCGGCGGACAAGCTTCAGCACGATCGTCGGGGATCCCTCCGTTCTATCCCGTATCCGGTACGTGCTGACGCTGGACGCGGACACCCGCCTGCCGCTGGAGAGCGCCCATCGGATGATCGGTGCGATGCATCTTCCCTACAACCGCCCCCGCTTGAATGAGGAAGCGACCAAGGTGAAGGAAGGTTACGGCGTCCTGCAGCCGCGGATCGGCATGACGTACGAGAGCGCGCAGAAATCGAGGCTGACGTCGCTGTGGGCGCATGAAACCGGTCTGGATCCGTATGCGTTCGCCGTGTCCGACCCGTACCAGGATGCGATCGGGCAAGGCATTTTTACGGGTAAAGGGATATTCGACGTCGATGCGTTCCATCAAGTGCTGGGCAATCGCTTCCCCGAAAACCGCGTGCTCAGCCACGACTTGCTGGAGGGCGGACTGCTGCGAGCCGGCTTGCTGTCCGATATCGAGCTGATCGACGATCATCCGCCGACTTTCCTCGCGCATCAGAAGCGGCTTCACCGCTGGACGCGCGGCGACTGGCAGCTGCTGCCCTGGCTGCGATCGTCCGCCCGGAATTGCCAAGGGGAGTTCGTCGCTACCGAGCTCGGCGCCGTCACCTGTTGGCAGATCATCGACAACATGCGCCGCAGCCTGCTGCTGCCTGCTCTGATGGCGATTATGCTGCTCGCCGGTCCGCTGTTGCCGGGCTCGCCAGCACGCTGGTACGGCGTCGTGCTGCTGACGCTGCTCCTGCCGATGCTACGCCAGCTGCTCACGCTGTCGGCGATCGTGCATCACCCCATCGGCCTGCTCCGCACGCTCGGCCATGCGGCGCTGGCGTTTCTGACGCTGCCGTATCAGGCCGCCCTGCAGCTCGACGCCGTGATCCGTACTCTGTACCGGCTGCTAATCTCGAGAAGGCGGCTGCTGGAATGGGTCAATCAGGCTGAAGTCGAGCGGCTCAGCAGCCGAAAGGGCGCGCCTCCGATCGCCGGCGGCACATGGGGGGCGGTGCTGATCGTGCTGATGGCGGTCCTCGCGTTCATCAGCGATTCGTTGATCGTGCAGGCCATAGGGTTGGTTTCTGCGCTGCTATGGAGTTTGACGCCGTTCGTCATTCGATGGCTCGATCAATCTCCGACCGTGTCGGTTGAGGTGTTTTCATCCGAGGAAAGCGAGGAGCTGCTTCGCCTTGCCGAGGACATCTGGTCCTTTTATGAGGATTACGTAACCGCCCGGGACAACTGGCTTCCGCCTGACAACGTGCAGCTCGAGCCGGACCGCGGCATCGCCCACCGTACCTCTCCGACTAACATCGGCATGTACATAACATGCGCGGTGGCTGCTCGCGACTTCGGGTTTATCGATACGCCCGGGCTTGTGGAGCGGCTGGAGCGGTCGATCGACACCCTCGAGCGGATGGAGAAATGGGAAGGCCACCTCTACAACTGGTACGACACGGAAGCGTTGACGCCGCTGCAGCCCATGTACGTGTCGACCGTCGATTCCGGCAACCTCGTCGCCTCGCTGATGACGGCAAAGGAAGGATTGCTGGAATGGTGCCGAGCCGATCGCGACCGCAAGGTGGAGCATGTAAATCCTTCTGTCGACGGCGGGCCCGCCCGATCTCCGCGCGCGGGACAAGCCGAGGTTGCCTTCGGGGACGAGCTCGGCACCCCGCCGCCATCCGACATGATGGCGCGAGGGAACCGGCTTGCCGCGCGGATCGAAGCGCTCGTACAGGCGACGGACTTCCGCCCGCTGTACGATCCGAAGACGAACCTGTTCTCGCTCGGCTATCATGTGCATCAAAGGGCTCGCGACGGCGTGCTCTACGACCTGATGGCGTCCGAGGCAAGACAGGCCAGCTTCGTCGCCATCGCCCTCGGGCAAGTGTCGGTTTCGCATTGGAACGCATTGGGCCGCACGTTGACGAAGGTCGGCGGTCGTCCCGCCTTGCTTTCCTGGTCGGCGACGATGTTCGAATATTTGATGCCTTGGCTGCTGATGAAGACGTACCGTCATTCGATCTGGGACAGCACCTACCGGGCCGTCGTCGAGCGCCAGATCGAATATGCCCGGCAGCTCGGCGTGCCGTTCGGCATTTCGGAATCCGGCTACTTCGCATTCGATTATCAGATGAATTATCAGTATCAAGCGTTCGGCGTGCCGGGCCTTGGCTTCAAGCGGGGGCTGGAGCAGGAGCTCGTACTCGCTCCGTATGCCACCGTCATGGCCCTGCCTTTTGCGCCTAAGGAAGGCATGCAATCGCTTCGCGAGCTGGAACGGCTTGGCGGGCGCGGCCGCTACGGGTTCTACGAGGCGCTGGACTTCACCCCTCGACGAATGCCGGCCGATCGCAAGCATGTCGTCATCCAGAGCTTCATGGCCCATCATCAGGGGATGAGCCTGCTGACGTTGTCGAATCTGCTCTCGCCTCATCGGATGATCGACCGATTCCATCGCAACAAGTCGGTGCGCGCCGCCGAGCTGCTGCTGCAGGAACGAACACCCCGGCGGCCTCGGTGGGTCAAACATCCGGCGATGTACCGCTCCCCTGTTCGGACGGAGAAGGCGGCGCAGGAGACCGGGCCGATCCGCGAGCTCGCGAGTCCGCATACGCCGCTGCCGGAAGTTTGCCTGCTGACCAACGGCCGGTTCACAACGATGGTGACGGCCAGCGGGAGCGGGCGCAGCAGCTGGGACGGGCTCTCGATCTCGCGCTGGCGGGAGGAGCCGGTCCAGGACCCTTGGGGGAGCTGGCTCTATATCCGGGACTTGCAATCGGACCGGATCTGGTCCCCCTCCTACCGTCCTTGCGGGACCGAGTCTCCGGAGCAGCGCATCGTCTTCGAGCCGGATAAAGCGACGTTTTCCCGTGTCTATGAGCAGGTGGAGACGACGATGGAGATCGCCGTCTCGCCGGAATGCGATGCGGAGCTGCGGCGCCTGACTTTGAAAAACAACAGTGGAGCGACGAGGGTGCTGGAAATCACGTCTTTCGTTGAATTGGCGATGTCGAGCCCTATCGCGGACGATGCGCATCCAGCCTTCAGCAAGCTGTTCATTCGCACGGCTGTTGATCCGGACACCGGCTGCTTGGTGGCCGGGCGACGCAAGCGGGAAGCCAAGGACCGGGCGTTCTGGTGCGCGCATCTGTTAGTCGCCGAGGGGCACGCCCCGGTTCCCGCCGAATACGAGACCGACCGCGGCGCCTTTATCGGCCGCGGGTATCGGCTGGACGAGCCGCACCTGATTCGCTCGGCGCTGAAGGGCAAAACAGGCTCGGTGGCGGACCCGGCGTTCGTTATGCGACGCCGGGTTCAACTGGGTCCCGGCGATGAGGTTAGGCTCTATGCGGTAACCTCGGCCGCCGAAACCCGCGAAGACGCCGTCGGGTTCGCTTCCCGGTTGGTCTCGGAGCAGGCGGCGGAGCGTACGTTCCAGCTCGCTTGGACGCGCAGCCGTGTCGAGCTCCGCAACCTGCACTTGAGCCAGGCGGACGCTATCGTCTTCCAGCGGCTCGCGTCGCAGGTGCTGTACACGCCGCCTATCCGTACGGAGCGTGGCCGGCGCATCGCCGCCAATACGAAATCGCAGTCGGGGCTGTGGGCGTACGGCATTTCCGGCGACCGGCCGATCGTCCTCGTGCAGATCGACAATCGCAGCCAAATGCCGTTCATCACGAAGCTGCTGACGGGCCATGAGTACTTGCGGCGGCTGGGACTGCCATTCGATCTCATCATTCTGAGCCAATCCGCGGACGGCTACCAGCAAAATCTTCAGGAAGCGCTCGGCCGGGCGGTCGAGCATGGCGTCGACCGGTTCGGCACGGGCGTGGTGGGGATTCATGTGCTGTCCGAGAGTCGGCTGTCCGTGGAGGACCGCACGCTCCTGTTGGCCGTCTCGCGGGTCACATTGCGTGCCGGTGGGCCGAGTCTGGCCGGCCAGCTGCGGCCGGCGGCGGCTCGGACAAGGGAGAGCGGTGAGGGAGAGCGGACGGCGCTAGCAGGTCAGGTGGTGCTTGCGGAGCAGGCGGTGGGAGCAGGACAGGCAGGTCAGGCTGTGCAAGCAAGGCAAGGAGCACAAGCGGGGCTGGCCGGGCAAACCGGGCAAACAGCACAAGTGGGGCTGGCCGGGCAAACCGGGCAAACAGCACAAGCGGGGCGGGCCGGGCAAGCCGGGCAAACAGCACAAGCGGGGCTGGCCGGGCAAGCCGGACACTCTTCGCAGCCTCAGGGCGGGCAGCCCGCAGCAGCGCCGATCAGATCTCGCCCCTTGCTTGAAGCCAAGGATGTACGCTTCTTCAACGGCTGGGGCGGCTTCACCCCCGACGGCAAGGAGTACAAGCTGCAGCTCCAGGGTGGCCGGCACTTGCCCGCCCCGTGGATCAATGTACTCGCCAACCCGTCTTTCGGCACCCTCGTCTCCGAGCTTGGGACCGGGTACACGTTCGCGCGGAACAGCCGGGAGTGCAAGCTGACCCCGTGGTCGAACGATCCGGTGCTGGACCCGCCGGGCGAAATCGCTTTTCTCCGGGACGAGGAATCCGGGGAATGGTGGACGCTCGCGCCTGCTGCCGGAGAAAGTGCGGCTGAACCCTATCTCGTCACGCACGGTCTGGGCTATACGGCATTCGAGCATTCGCGCTCCGGCATCCAGCACACGATGCATCTTTTCGTGCCGCTGGACGATCCGGTCAAAGTCATTCGCGTCCGGCTAGTGAATGACTCGGCCCGCGCCCGCCGTCTCTCCGTCACCTATTATGCCGAATGGGTGATCGGCGTACAGCGACAGATGAACGCTCCGTTTATCGTGAGCGACTGGGACGACTCGGCCGACATCCTGACGGCGCAGAACCGGTACCAGGAAAACTTCTGCGAAGCGACGGCATTCCTGGGCGTCTTCCACTTGGGGCCTCAAGCGGCGGCCGTCACGGAAAACGAGCTGTCCTGGACCGCCGACCAGCTCGAATTCATCGGGCGCAACCGCAGCGCCGACCACCCGGCCGCGATGAGCGGCGGCCCGCTGTCCGGGCAGACCGGCGTCCACCACGCCGGCTGCGGGGCGATCCGGCGCGGGCTCACGCTCGCGCCGGGCGAAGAAGCCGAGGTGCTTGTGCTCCTCGGCTGCACCGATTCGGCGGCGGAGGCCGCTGCGCTCGCCCGCCGGTACCGCGACGCCGCCGTCTGCGAGGCGGCATGGCAAGCGACGAGCGCCTACTGGGAGCGGACGCTCGGCCAGATCGCGGTCGAGACGCCTTCGCTCGAGACCGACATACTCTTGAACGGCTGGCTGCTTTACCAGTCGCTCGCCTGCCGTATGTGGGCCCGCTCCGCCTTCTATCAGGCCGGCGGAGCCTACGGGTTCCGCGACCAGTTGCAAGACTCGCTCGCGCTATTGCATACGGCGCCGGATTTCACGCGCCAGCAGATCATCCGGCACGCCTCCCACCAATACGAGGAGGGCGACGTGCAGCACTGGTGGCACGAGGAGACGCAGCGCGGCATCCGCACGCTGTTCTCCGACGACCTGCTCTGGCTGCCCTACGGCACCTCGCGGTACTTGGAGCATACGGGCGACGAGTCGGTGCTGGACGAGCGGGCCGCCTACATCACGAGCGAGCCGCTGCGCGAAGGCGAACATGAGCGGTACGAGCCTACCGTCCTGTCGTCGCAGAGCGGCACCGTGTACGAGCATTGCCTTCGCGCCATCGACAAAGCGTTGTCGCGGATCGGCGAGCACGACCTCCCCCTCATCGGCATCGGCGACTGGAACGACGGCATGAGCCTGGTCGGCGACAAAGGCCGAGGCGAGAGCGTATGGCTCGGCTGGTTCCTCTGCGACGTGCTGCAGCGGTTCGAGCCCTTGTGCGCGGCACGCGGCGACGACGACCGGGCAGCCCGCTACGCCCTAGCCCGCGAACGGTTCGCGCAGGCGATTCACGAGCACGGCTGGGACGGCCAATGGTATCGCCGCGCATTCACCGATGCCGGCACTTGGCTCGGCTCGTTGTTCAACGATGAGTGCCGCATCGACGCCATCGCGCAGTCGTGGTCGGTCATCTCCGGCGCGGCGCCGGCCGATCGCGCCTTGACGGCGATGCAGTCGTTCGACCGCGAGCTCGTCGACCGCGAGCTGAGCGTCGTGAAGCTGCTGACCCCTCCGTTCGACCGGACCGAGCCGAGCCCCGGCTACATCCAGGGCTATCCGCCGGGCATTCGTGAGAACGGAGCGCAATACACGCATGGCGTCATCTGGAGCATCGTCGCCTGGGCCAAACTCGGACGAGGAGATAAAGCGTTCGAGCTGTTCCAGATGCTGAACCCGATCAACCATACGCGGACCGAGCACGAGGTGCGGCAATATTACGGCGAGCCCTACGTGATGGCTGCGGACGTATACACGTCGGAGCCGCATTGCGGCCATGCCGGCTGGACTTGGTATACCGGCGCTTCCGGCTGGATGTACCAGAGCGGCATCGAATGGATCCTGGGCCTGCAGCGACGGGGTGACCGGCTATATCTCAACCCGTCGATCCCGCCCGAGTGGCCGGGCTTTCGGGCAACCTACCGGTTCGGCGACACGAAGTACAAGCTCGTCTTCAGCCGCGACGGAAGCGGCGGCTGGAACAGCGGGGGCGGGACCATCTCCACCCTCTTGGCTGGCGATGCTCCGTCTCGTGACTCTTCGGTTCCCGACCCTCCGGCATCCGAGCCCCTCATCGCCGGCCCCGACACCTGCATCGAGCTGGTGGACGACGGAATCGAACGTGAAATTGCAGTTAAGCTCTAGCAATAGACAAAGACGCCTCCTCCCTCTATCTACCAGGGGCAGGAAGCGTCTTTTTTGCGGCTGTTCGGCCGAGACAAATAAGGGAATGCCACAGATGCCATATTGCTATTTAGTCAAGGAGAGCATCATTCGAGCATGGTGTTTTCGCAGTTACAACTTTGAAGGTGGGGACTGTTTGACGCTTACGTTACTACTTAGGTGTCGTGGCGGGTGAAAACCGTCGTTCGGGCGCGATGT
>NZ_BIMA01000100.1 GCF_004000845.1 Paenibacillus koleovorans NBRC 103111 | reverse complement strand
AGATCGCGCCATTTCGTCCGATCTTTGGCCTGCGGGATAAAACATTGGGATTAGCCGGAGTTTGGCAGATCGCGCCATTTCGTCCGATCTTTGGCCTGCGGGATAAAACATTGGGATTAGCCGGATTTGGCAATATCGCAAGAGCAGTAGCATATCGGGCCAAGGCATTTGGCATTCACGTCCAAGGCTATGATCCTTTTGTAAGTGAAGAGATATTTGAGCAGGAGGGAGTTAAGCAGGCAAGCTGGGAGTCATTATTGCAAACAAGCGATATGATCTCCATTCATCTGCCGCTTCACGCAAGCACGCGTCATGTCTTTAACAAGATGGCCTTAGAGCAGATGCGCAGCCACGCCGTTCTAATCAATACCTCTCGGGGGGGAGTAATCGAAGAAACGGATTTGTATCATGCTCTGAAGAGTAAGCGGATTGCGGGTGCGGCATTGGATGTAACGGAGGAAGAGCCGCTTTCCCTTGAAAGTCCGTTGCTGAAGCTGGACAACTGCATCATTACCAGCCATTGCGCCTGGTACTCGGAAGAATCCATGGCGCGATTGCAGAGATTTGCGGCCTTGGAAATTTCCCGTTTGTTTAGCGGCGAGCTCCCTAAGCATATTGTGAATGGGAAAGAAATTGCCATGAGATAAGCAAGTAAAGCGGGACCCATTTGTTTGCTGAAAGGAATCATGCGTATGTTATATACCCAACGCGTGTTTTGGCCCCAATACAAGGATGCGGAAAAACTGGATCGTTTGCTGGCTTTTCTACAAAACCATGCGGAGATTAGCCGGGAAATTAGTTTTTTTACGGAAGGGGACGGAATGGATTGGCGGTATCTCCAAGTAGAGGAGATTGACAAAAGAGCCGAATTTCTTACCTATGCGGTAAAACGAACAAGGGAAGCCGGGTTTATTCCGGTCATTAATATACTAAACACGCTGGGACATTCAGACGAGGGAGGGGAAGCGGCACCCCGATTGCCCTGGCAGGAGATGGTCTGTTATACGGGCGCAGCTTCGGCTCATTGCAGCTGTCCTGCGGATCCTACCTTTCTAGAATATGTCAAATATAAATACAAGCGTTTTGCGGAAGCGGGTGCAACGAAATATTGGATCGATGATGACATTCGCTTTAATGCTCATCATCCTGTGAAGTGGGGATGTTTCTGCCCGCTTTGCTTAAGTGATTTTAATGATCGGCAAGGCGCCGGCTATTCACGCGAAGAGCTTGTGGCAGGATTTAAACGGGACCAAGGATTGAGAAAAGCCTGGATTCAGCGGAATAGCGAGGTGATGCAACACCTGTTGAACGCTTGCGTCGAAGGTATCAACGAAGGACATCCCGGGGCGGAATATGGATTTATGGTATGCGATATGACTTGGCTGCTGGATGCCCAAGTAAATTTCAAGAGCTGGTTTGAAGGCATGGGTTCGATCCATAAGGGACAGGCTTGGCTGCGTCCCGGAGGCGGATTTTGGAATGACGAACGTCCTAAGGATTTGCTCAGCAAGTTGTATTCCGTGCAAAAAAGCATTTCCGCTCTGCCAAAAGAAGTGAAATCTGCCTATGAAGTAGAAAATTATCCCTATACCTTAGGCTCCAAAAGCGTACAGATGACAGCACTTGAATGTTTATTGGTTACCCTGACAGCAGACCTGGATGGGATTATGTTTAATATGCTTGATCTGGCTGGAAATTCTTTGGCGACTTATGATGATTCGTTCTCAAGACTGGAGCTTGATCACCCCCGTTGGGAGCAAGTCTCGCTGCTGGTGAAAAACTCCAAATCGATCGGTTGGAGTTTGCCGTATTCCTTGAAGCACTTCGAGAATTATTCTTATCAAGATGAGGCTGTTACAGAGATTAGGGAAATGCTTTATCCCAAATATCAAATTCCGCTTGTGCTGCAGCAGGCAGGGTTACCGTTCACAGGAAGCTCCGTAGGGGACGATAAATCTCCTTTCATTGGAGGGAATATCGTTAGCGGTCAGGTAGCAAGAGGAATGAGCCGAGATGAAATTGAACAGCTTCTGCGGTTCCCCTTAATTCTCGATGGAGAAGCCGCGCAAATTTATATTGCCCAAGGCTTGGGAGCCCGAATAGGGGTTGAAAACCTGCAAGCCTATTCCGCGGGAGTATTCGAGAGGTTTACGGATCACCCGTTGAATGGAGAGGCTGCGGGTTATATCAGGGCGGTAACCTTGGCTTATTTTAATTTACAGAGCTTCGCGATTCAACCTCTTCCGCAAACTCAGGTTTTGAGTAAGTTACTTAACCCGGCCTATGACGAGCTGGGTGCGGCACTAACACTTTATCATCCGGAGGGGGGAGAACCGGTCGCGGTTGTCGGACATTTGCCATGGAATCACGTTCTTTCCCCGCAGCGTATGCTGCAGATGTCTCAACTTTCTGCCTATATGTTAACGGAGCGTGTTCCCTTTAAGCTTAAATCCTTATGTCCGATCGTATTCTGGTTCCGATTTGACACGACATCTCAAAATCATCTGATCATCTTATTCAATCCGAGTTTTGATCCTGCAGCAAATGTTGAGGTTTATCCATCTGACGGTATCGGAGGGAAGGCTTCATTAGTTTACGCAACAGATCCGATCATTCTGCGCGAAACTGAAAAAAAATGCGTGCTCCATTTGCCGGCATGGGCTGTTGCGGTATTATGCTTTAGTAATTAATGAAATATCATAAAACCAAATTGAGAAAGTGGTATGGCTAATAAAGATTCATGTCCGAGATGTGTTTAAATTATTTCTATCCATGGCTCAAAATTGCTATCGGGTGGCTTTCCCCTGCTCATTATTAAAATAAGAAGGCCGCAGTGGATGCAAAAAACAAGGAGCTACGCGAGAACGAATCGCCTAGCTCCTTGTTTTTTCAATATGTCATCATTTTTGTTGCCGAGGCTGTCCCAAAAGTTGCTTTTGAGACAGTCTCATGTGCGCGATGATGACGCTGCGGGACCAACGCTTTTCACCTCGTTATGCGTTGTGAAGGTGATTCACAAATTTCTGAAGAATTGGCTATATTTTTTAGTTGATTGTCATACATTCAATGCCCTCCGTTGGTAGACTTGGTTTGTCAAGGCTCACAACGATTGAGTGGAAGGAGGATACATAAACCCGTCTTAGGCAATGGATATCGAGACAAATGCCAACACCCCAACTATTGGAAGGACAGCTTGATCGGATTCGAATCTGCCGGGATACAAGTGCCTGGAATTACCTCTAATAAAGGGATAGGTGATTTCATGAAAAGGAAAAGCTTGATCGTTCTTCTGTTGGCTAGCTTATTATGCGGCATGTTCGCACTTGGTACGGCATCGGCCGCCGATATGCTCATCTCAAATTACAGTTTCGAATCGGGCACGACGGGATGGACGCAATCATGGGGCAGTGGGGGCATTACGGTATCGACTGAGCAAGCATACAGCGGCACACACAGCGTGAAGGTAGTTGATTCTAGCGCCACGGCGCCACTCGGCCTGGAAAGCAATTATATGAGCGCCACGGCCGGCTCGACCTATATCGCTTATGCCCGCCACTATATCGCTTCAGGGGAAGCTTCGATTTATTTGCGCTTCTGGACGAGCACGAAAACACTCATTTCCGGTTCGTATTATTATTCAACCGCAACAGCACCGGTAAATGACTGGGGAACGCTCAAGGTGAAGGCGACAGCCCCGGCAAATACGGCATATGTGACGGTACTTATTTTTTCGCATACGCCAAATGTCGGTACCGCGTACTATGACGACATTCTTATTACGAAGGACTGGACCAATATCGGCGTGCAAATGACGATCGAGAACGTCCGTGGCGCTACCTTCGGTAAAGACGTGCATGGGAGTGACGTTATTTACGCTGTCATCGACGGCGCGGTCGGGACAGACGCCAAGCTTGTGGCTCTTTCGATCAATCCGATGACGGCCGGCAGCGTCTTCAATTTGCCCGGAGCGGAAGGAGCATGGAACGCAACTACAGCGACCGATGGGAAAATCTACGTCGGTTCGTACACCAACGGCAGGCTTTACCAGTATACACCTGGCCAAGGCTCGGTTGTCGATCTCGGACAGGGGATATCCGGCCAAGTTTTCATCTGGGACGTAGCCCCGGGTGCGGGAGGCAGCATCTATGGAGCAACTGGCAACGGCGGCGTAAAGTTTTTCAAATATACGCCGGGTGTCGGCAAGCAACAAATCGGCACAACGTTTACCGGAGAATCGATTATGAAAAGCATACGGCATGATCCGACTAACAACGTGAGTTATCTCGGCGTTGGTGCCCATGCGAATCTGATTCGCTACAACCACAGCACGGGGACGTCGTCGAACATTTTACCGGCCGCGTATTCAGGAGAGCAGTATGTCTATTATCTCGATTTTACCGGCGGCAAGTTATTCCCGCTCATGTACCCGAGCTACGAAATGCCGGTGCTGAATGTGACACCCGCCGGGGTAACGACGGTCGATTATACGATTTCGGGTGTCAATTCGCTTGGTGTTTCCCCTGAACGTGCCGGCGATGTGTACTACACGAAGGCGGGTGTGCTACACAAATACAACATTGCGGCCAAATCGGAAACGAATCTGGGTTTGACAACACCGTTTACACCGCGTGAGTTCGGTTGGGTGCAGCTCAACGACCAAACCACATATCCCGGTTATACGCTCGTCATGATTGGCAATACCGCTGGCAAGGTGGCCATGTTCCAGTATAATTTGCAGTCTGGACTGACCCGCTTTGCGGAGATTACGGTGCCGAGTGCGCCGACGACAATCGAAAGCATCGCCAGAGGAGCGGATAATAAAATATATTCGAGCGGCTACTTGAACGGAGGCACTGGCGTTTATACGACGATGCGCTCGGATTTGAACACTCCGACCTTGCGCGGTGTCGGTCAGGCGGAAGGGATTACGTCCCTGAACGGCAAGCTGTATTACGGTGTATATCCGGATGCGAAAATTATGGAGCATGATCCGCTTGCGCCGTGGACGATGCCGAGCGGCTCGAATCCCGTGGAACTGTTCCGGCTGTCCGGTCATAATCAGGACCGACCGTTCGGAATGGCGAGCGGCGGGGGCAAGCTGTTTATCGGTACCGCACCGAAAAATGGCTATTTGAACGGGTCGCTAACCGTCTACAATCCGTCAACCGGCACGCATACGTATTACGATAATATCGCCTCGAACCGCAGTGTCATCGCCCTGGCCTACCATAGCAGCACCGGCATCTTATATGGCGGAACCTCGGTATCGGGCGGTAACGGAGCGATTCCGACGCAGACCGAGGCGAAGCTTCTGAAGTTCAATCCGGCTAACGGCACATCCTCGCTGATCAATTTGCCGACCACCAATCTGAAGGCGATCACGGCAGTGACAGTCGGTCCGGACAACAACATCTGGATGATGGCCGGCGGCCGGCTGCTGATTTACAATCCGACGACGAGCGCCTTCGTGCATAACAGCGATCTATTCTCGGATGTCGTCTACAACCCGACGGCCGCGTCGGTCGTGCTGCGGGATGCTTCGCTGGTCACACATCCGGACGGCAACGTGTACGGGGTCATCCAGAACGCCCGACTATTCAAGATTAACGGCTCGACGAAGGCGATGACGCTGCTGTCATCTACGAATGGCGGCGTTGGGATTACATTGGATGAATTTAACAACTTAATGTATTTCAAAGGAATCTATTTGATGCGGTATGCGTTTTAAGCACCTTTTGCGGGAAGCCTTCCGGGCTTCCCTGTTTACTAATCGTGAAGGGAGAGCTGGAAAAGTGGAAAAAAAACTGATAACCGCTCTGATTGGCCTTTGGATTTTTGTCCTGTATACGGCCGTATCTGCGCTCGCTTCCGATATGCTCATCTCAAATTACAGCTTCGAATCGGGCACGACGGGATGGACGCAAACTTGGGGAACCGGGGGCTTTACGGCATCGACAGAACAGGCTTACAGCGGCACACACAGTGTGAAGGTGGTCGATACCAGCGCCACGGCGCCGCTCGGCCTGGAAAGCAATTATATGAGCGCCACGGCTGGCTCGACTTATATCGCTTACGCCCGCCACTATATCGCTTAAATGACTGGGGAACGCTCAAGGTGAAGGCGACAGCCCCGGCAAATACGGCATATGTGACGGTACTTATTTTTTCGCATACGCCTAATGTCGGTACCGCCTATTACGATGATATTCTCATAACGAAGGACTGGACCAATATTGGCGTGCAAATCCACAATGAATACGTGCGCGGCGCGGCGTTTGGTAAGGACCTGCAAGGAAACGACACCGTGTATGCGGTCGTCGACGGAGCGAGGGGGGTGAACGCAAACCTGGTGCCGATCGGGCTCGACTCGATGACGGCCGGCAGCGCTTATACTCTGCCCGGCGCTCAAGGGGGCTGGAATGCCACGGCTGCAAGGGATGGCAAAATTTATGTCGCTTCTTACGAAAATTCCAATTTGTACCAATACACACCTGGAGCCAATCAAGTTGTCAATCTAGGGCAGGCAATCGCCGGCCAAGAGTTCATCTGGGACGTTGTGCCCGGTACAAATGGCAGCGTTTACGGCGGAACGGGAAATGGAGGGGCGAAGCTGTTCAAATATACGCCGGGTATCGGCATTCAGCAGATTGGCTCGATATTCGGCGGCGAATCAATCATGCGAAGCATCCAGTACGACCCGGTCAACCATGTAACATATCTCGGCCTAGGCACCCATGCCAAGCTGCTTCGATTCAGCAATTCTGGCGGCGCAACAACGAATATTTTGCCGGCGGCGTTCTCTGGGGATGAGTATGTATACTATATGGACTTTACCGGCGGCCGTCTGTTTCCGATGATGTATCCGAGCTATCAAATACTGGTGCTGAATGTGTCATCCACTGGGATAACGACCGTCGATTATACGATCTCCGGGATTGGCTCGCTAGGCGTATCGCCGGCGCACAACGGCAAGGTATACTACACGAAGTCCGGGGTGCTCTACACATACGATATCACGGCAAAAGCCGAAACGAATCTCGGGATTACTTTTCCGTTCATCCCGCGCGAATTCGGCTGGACGCAGTTGGCCGACCAGACGACTTATCCCGGGTACACGCTGGTGGCGATTGGAAATATGGTCGGGAAGGTCGGAATGTTTCAGTACAATTTGCAGACCGGGCTGACTCGCACGGCGTCTGTCGACGTACCGGGCTCCCCGACTGCACTTAGCAGTCTGCTCAAGGGTCCGGACAACAAAATATATACGAGCGGATTTCTAACCGGCGGAACAGGCGTCTACACAACGATGCGTTCCGACCTCAACTCGCCCACCTTGTACGGAGTCGGACAGGCGGAAGGGATGCATGTCATGGCCGATAAAATTTATTTCGGCGTGTATCCCGATGCGAAGATCGTCGAGTTTGACCCGACAGCACCGTGGACCGCTCCGAGTGGATCGAATCCAACTGAGCTGTTCAGGCTGTCCTCTTACCAACAAGATCGCCCCTTCGGCATCACGAGTGGAGGCGGCAAGCTGTTCATAGGCACGTCGACCAAGGGCGGTTACCTGAACGGGGCGTTGACGGTTTACATTCCGTCGACCGGCGTCCATTCCGTATACGACAATATTGCTTCAAGCCGCAGCGTCATTGCACTAGCGTATCATAACAGCGGGGTGTTGTTCGGCGGCACGACGATTTCCGGCGGCTATGGGGTCGCTCCGGTGAATAGTGAAGCAAAGCTGTTGAAGTTCAATCCGACGACGGGCGTTTCCTCCCTGATTAATCTGCCTTCAACGGGGATCGCCGCGATCACGGCGGTAACGGTTGGACCGGATAATAACATCTGGATGATGGCAGAAGGCCGGCTCATGATCTATAACCCGTCGACCAGCGCGTTCGTGCACAACAGCAATCTTTTCCCGGAGGTCAATTATACGCCAACGGCGGCGTCCATCCTTGTCAAGGATGCTACACTGGTCACCCACCCGGATGGCAACGTCTACGGTATGATCAAAAATTCGACCCTGTTTCGCATCAACGGCTCCACAAAGGCGATGACAATCCTTACATCGACCAACGGAGGGGAGCGGCTCGTGCTGGATGAGTTCAACAATCTGATGTTCTTTAAGGAGGCGAACTTGATGAGGTACGCGTTTTAAGGACACGGCTCGCCGATCAATGAAACGTTTAATGACCAGATATCGCCAAGCTGTAATCAGAGCAATGTGGTATACTCAAATCGAAATCCGGAACTTCAACAATTTGGAGGTCAAGGAGGATGGCAGGCGTGGCCATTACACAGGAATGCATATGGCAAGGTCAACAAATTCGACGGTCGATACCGAAAACGAGAGATCCATTCATTAACGTTTCCTTACTGTCACTTGGGCATGGTGAGGACGGGGAGGAGCGATTTTGGATTTCCTCTTGGAACAGTACATCGGGTTCGACTGCTGTTTGTGTGACGGAAAGCGGTAAAGAGCGAGTTTATCGATTTACTCCACCTCATAATGGGTTTTACAGTGTTGCTCAGGAGGATCCAGATACGATATGGCTTTGCGGAAATTTATCGGAAGTTGTGAGGCTGACGTTGAGTACCGGTCAAATGGAAGCCTTTCCAACAGGCGCTTCATCGGCGCTTGTTTTTAAAGGGATGGTGCTGGATCCCGTTAATCGCAAGCTGTTCGCTCACGCCTATCCGATTCCAAATCGAGTCGCGTTTTCTTTTGATTATGGCAATCGTAGGCCTTCCAAAGTTTTCAATAATGTTACAGACTGCTTGTATATGTGCTCGAACTTTGCCTGCGGCGACGGGACCTACATAATAGTAGCCTACACTCCGAGAATTACGTTTTTACACTGGGATCCCCGGACTGATGCATTGGAGGAAGTCGAATTTCCAAAGGCATTCGAAGAAGATACGCAAGTTGAAACAAAACCAAGCTGGGTTCGCAGCTTCATTCGTGATGACGAGAATCATGTTTATATTCCAGGACAAGGCTGGTTTAACCCGGTTACTCGCAGTATCATCGCTGGAGGGCCGCGCCCAGAGCGGGAAATGGTTTGGATTTCCAGGATAGGTCGATACGCTTGGGGAGGCGAGCAGCGAGATCATCTAGTTGATATATTCAAATGGGATATGGAGACGGGGAAAGTTGCTCTTGTTTGCACCATTCCGGATGCATTTGCGGGTTCTGCCGGCATTTCGGCTTCAAGCAAAATAGTGGCCGTCAATTTGTATGGCATGTTCTTCCGTTATGATGCTCATACAGGGGAGCTTGAGGAAACGAAAAGGCTATCCACCGATTCAGTGGCTATGGTTGACTGTCTGCTGCGAATCAATGAAGAGAGGCTTCTTGGTACACCGTTTATTACTCAAGCTTTTTGGGAATTAAATCTACGAACGGGTGAAGGGAAAGATTTGGGACGAGCAGCACCGGATTTCGGAGAAATTTTGCAGGTATGGAAAATAGGTATCAAAGTTTACATGGCCGCTTATGCCGGAGGGCAATTAGTGGAATACAATCCGGATCAGCCGTCGAATTATCCGCAAAATCCACGAGTTGTCGCACGGCCTGCCGGCGGTCAACGCCCGGTAGCCGCAACTCAGATTGGAGATGTGTTATATTATTCGGATACTCACAAATACGGTAATCTCGGTTGTATTTTAACACGTTACGATACGGTTTCGGACCACCCTACATACAAGGATAATCCAGTTCCAGATCAGGTAATTCGGAGCATGTACTATGATCAAGGTAGTAACGCGCTAATTGTAGGTACAACGATGGAAGCTGATTGCAATAGCTGTGCGCCTACATCGGATTTGTGCTATTTTGCAAGTCTCGATCCGATTACAATGGATGTGTTGGATACCAGTCCAGCTCCAGCAGGGACAAAGCTCGCTAGCGTCTGTGGTCCTCTTGGCGATGGTGACTACTATTGCACGGTAAAGGGGACATTCGATGGGGAGGAAAAGGTCACTTACAGCTTCACGCTGTCCGCGGATTCCCTTGAAGTGCCAGAGCTGTCTGCAATGAACAAATGGCCAAGCGATGTGGAAAAGGTCATCTGGGCAGGTAAGCCGGGACTGTTTGTATTAAATCGCGGTACCCGCTTTGAGCTGTGGAATATGCGTGAGCCCCAGTTGATCCAACTGCTGCATGATGAAGATGGTGTCTATCATGCAAGTGTGCAAGAAGACTCTTTATATTTGCTGAAGAAGTTCGAGCTCATCATTTTGGAAAATTGCCTTATGGAATCCGAATAAGTACGTACTTGGTTGCGTCTCGCGTAAGGAATCGCCTTGCTGGCGATGAATGCCGAAGTCGTGACGGAATACACGATTTATTTCGGCATGCTTGCGCCTTTCCATTCGACCATTGAACAAACCTTGCGTGATGCGATGTTAAGGATTGTCACTTTTATTGAAAGGGATGAGAGAATTGACCAAAAACTCAGGTGAAGCTTCAAACTGTACCGACATTGATAAAATAACGGCCTTCGGCTCTTTTGAACCAATTGAAATCTCTCCAATGCCGCGAAATCATTATGCTTACACATACTTTCACAATGGGATCGAAGCCGTCTCCTTCCAGGCTGCAACTGCTGACCCCGACGCACGAATATATATTTCTGGGCAACTGCTGAAACCCGGTCAACGCACGGAAAATTTCCCACTTAAGAACGGGCGAAACTTGTTTGACATTACGGTAGTCGCACCGGACCAAGTCACCACGAGGAAATGTAATTTGAAAATTTTCCGCGCCTATTCGACACCGGTGTGGGAACAGGTGCTTGAGCAAGCTCCCTGGACTCCAAGAGATTCCGCTGGCGAAATCGTTTTTAAAGACAAGATGTGGCTTATTGGCGGTTATATTCCGGAGCTGACCAATGATGTATGGAGCTCCTCCGATGGAAGCAATTGGACATGGATCGGAACCGTCCCTACAAGTTACGGAGTGGACATTCCCGTTCTCTTTATTTTCGAAGATAAAATGTTCGTGATCGATGTAGCAGGTGTAATGTATGCCTCTCCAGACGGGTCGAGCTGGGAGCTGGTAACCGATCAGGCTCCTTGGACAGGAAGACGGCAGATGGGCGGCGCTGTTTTCAACGATAAAATGTGGGTGATGGGGGGCGTGAAGGACAATCAAGTCTATAATGACGTATGGTCGTCTGAAGATGGTGTAACCTGGGTACTGGAGGTTGAGCATGCCCCATGGTCGAAACGACAAATCTCTCATAATCTGCTCAACTATAAAGGCAAGCTTTGGCTGCTCGGGGGCGGTGTCATGGGCTCGTCTTATTTCCCGTTCGTCGCGTATAACGATGTGTGGTCCACTTCTGATGGTATCCATTGGGAAAGGGCTACCGCTCATGCGCCTTGGCCGGCTAGAATTTGGGGATCAACCGTGGTGTACAAGAACAAAATGTGGATGATTGGTGGATATCGCGCAGAGCCTGAAAGTCGGCATTTCGGGGACGTCTGGTATTCAACCGATGGAATCGAATGGACCGCCTTGGAACAACACGCTCTTTGCTGGAAACGCAGCAGCGGTAATGTCCCTATATCTATCCCTGCGCCAATGTGGCAGGATAGGCACGAGGCCTCCGCACTGGTCCTGCATGATACGCTGTTTTTGATGGGTGGTATGATTTGGCCGCTTAAGAACGATGTATGGAGGTTGAAGATCGATGGCTTAAGCTTTTTGAGCCAGCCGAATTTCGAAGGTTATGTAGATTGCCTGTATATATATAAGGCATTTGCCGACTTCTCGCAAAGCTTAAATAAGATCAAATATCGACTTGTCGTGGCGCCAGAATGGCTCTCTATCAATGAAGATAACGGTTATATAAGCGGAGTCCCCCCACATGTGGCACAAGAAACCGTGCTCGTCGAAGCATACGACGAAAGCGGAGAGACCGCCCAGCAGAAATATGAATTGTTCATTTTACCATTGAATTAATATGTGACAACGGCAGCCGATCATGCCGATCGGCTGCCGTTGTATGTTCATGTAGGGATGGTGAGTAACCGGAGATAAAACTATACAACTTCTTGTCTTTTATCGATAGTTATTCTTGTCCTCCGACATTATGTAAATAGAGCGAAGCTTGTGGTTCACCCCACGAACTTTGCTCTTTTTCAATACACCTTATGTACTATTAAATTCGAACAAACATTCTGGTTTATTGGTTATTAATTGCAGGAAAATTAATATCAATTGTCGAAATAAAGTCGAAATAGATATGAATAGAAATATTCCGATGGAGTGTAATTAATGATCCCATTCTAATCAATCAAGGGAATATACAAGAAATCAAAAAGGTCAAGCATCCATCATACATTTGGTTTCTTCTGTTCAAGGGTGATCATTATTAGTAATTGGATGGAGGCAGTTATGTCTGAGACAATAATTCACAGCAAGTTGCATAAGCCGATTGTGCCGCACTCATTTGTTGTAAAGGCGGGGCTTTTAGAGTCTATGTCTTCAGCTAAAGTATCGATCGTAAGTGCCCAAGCAGGATCTGGAAAATCTACAGCAGTAAGCTATTGGCTAGACCATCAACCCCATAAGTTTTTATGGTACAGCTTAGATGATTGGGATAATGATTACAATTTATTCTTATCGTTCATTGGGAAGGGGTTGTTGAATATAGATGATGTGCTTGCACATCAAATAATGCAACTAACGGACTTAAATTATTCCTCGAGTGAGGGTAGTCTTAACAAAACTGTCGTCTCGCTATTACACACAATATCAGTTTCATGTGTATTAGTTTTGGATGATTATCACGCTATTACTGAGCAGAAAATTCATAACTTTTTAAGTATGCTCTTGATGCATTTACCATCCCATCTGCAGCTTTGTGTCATTAGTCGCGAGGACCCGCCTTTGCCTATTGCAAAACACAGGTTTGGGCATCAGCTTTACGAATTGAGAATGCCTACATTAAAGTTTTCCTTAGAAGAAGCAAGAAAGTTCTTTGAGGTGTCATGGTCAAAAAGTTTAAGTAATGAACAAGTCGCACATCTTTATCAGCGTTCTGAGGGTTGGGTGGCAGGTCTTCAGTTCATGGCTATGTCCCTACATAGCACAGAGGATATCGATCAATTTTTACAAGGATTTACTGGAAATCACCACTATATCATGGACTATCTTTTAGAAGAGGTTTTGGAGAGACATACATCAGATGCTCGGCTTTTTTTATTGAAATCTTCTATTGTCTCTTATATTTCACCTAAGTTATGTGAGTATGTGTTCGAAGTACAATATAGTGTAGCACTCTCACAGATTGACGATCTACTTCGAACCAATAGCTTTCTCATCGCGTTTAATACTCAGAAGCAGTTGTATCGCTACCACCACCTATTTAGAGAACTTTTAAAGCAGCGCTTGCAGCGTATGGAAACGATTGATTCTAAGAGACTCTATAGACGCGCTGGTGAGTGGTTTGAAAACCAAGGTGAATACCTAGAAGCCATTGCCCATTACCTAGAGGGCGAACACAACCAAGAAGCTCTGGCATTGATAGAAATGCGCTGGTCAATCATGGATATGGAACTGAGATCGTTATCATGGCTGAATTTGGCAAAACGACTGCCCCTTAAAGATTTGGAGACAAGTCCGATTCTATGTTTAGGTTATGGATGGGCTTTGTTAGATCAAGGTGATGTGATTGGCTGTCAGCCTTGGTTTGAGCGCGCGCAGGAGCTTTATGACTTATTTCAGTTGGAGAATGGCCCTTCTTTTATTCGCGTTTACGATCAAGAGGCTTTCAACAATCTTCCCGTAACGCTTCTATGTGCGAAAGCATTTATTGCTGCGATAGAGGGAAACTATGGATCTCTTTTACAATTCACGGATAAGCTCTCGACACTTGCTATTAAGCACGGTTATAACCGTATGTGGATAATTGAATCCTTTGTGGCGATGATGCATTGGGGTCAAGGTGACTTAAATGAGGCTTTAAAGGTTATGAGCAACTTAAAGGAAGGTTCGGGCAGAGAAATAAGTGCTTCAATTAGAAGTACGTTTACATGGATAATTGCTGAAATCCTTATTCAGCAGGGGACTCTCACAAAAGCACAGTTAATGATTGAAGCGGCCATTGAAGAGGTGCAAAAAGAGAAAACGGCACCTGTTCTAGTGGCAACGTATTATTTACTATTGGCAAAAATAGAGACTATTCGCGGGGAACGTGACCGAGCCTATAACTTGCTTGAAAAGAGTAAATCCTACGGCTATCTTTACGAGTTTATGGATTGGCGGTATAAGTACTACCTCGTATTGTCTAGGCTATATATTCAGGATCAGTTAGTTGAGAAGACAAAGGGTTGTATCCAAGAAGGTAAACAATTCCCTTATTTAAATCCAGTGCCGGAGACGTTAACCTTGGAGGATATGTCACTTTGGGTTGCGCTCAGCGCGGGTAATAATGAGTTTCAAAAACGGTTTTTGATTGACGAAGCTTTGAAAGGGTTAGAGGATTTACGACTAGAGTTACCACCTTATATTGAAGAAATGCGGTGGAAGATTATTTTATTCCATGCCCCAATTAAAGACTATAGTAGTCGTCTTGGTGAGTTATGCCATAGTTTATTATATCGAGCAAAGCAGCAAGAGCGTAACTTACACGTAATAGAGTATACACTCCTAGCTAGTCGGTTTACAAAGAGCGGTTCTCAGAAGGCGAACTTAATGCTCAACGCTAAAAAACTTGCAGAGAAGGAAGGAATAATGCAGCCTTTCTTAGAATTTGCTGAGATTGAAAATAAGGTATACGAAACTCTGGAGCCTTCTTTTGAGGTCAAAAGAGAGCGGGTCAATCAGTCGCTGCCTGAGCCTTTGAGTATTAGAGAGATGGAGCTGTTGTCGCTGATTGCAAAGGGATACTCCAATCAAGAAATATGTGATACTCTGTTTATTGCCCTTAGCACGGTTAAGAGCTACAATAACAAATTGTTTGGAAAATTAGACGTCAAGCGACGAACAGAAGCTGTTGCGAAGGCGAAAACTATAGGATTGATTGATTATTAGAAATTATTTACTTTAGATGGCGCCACCATCTGTTTGGATTTTGCATACTAAGTGTAGCCATTAGCCACCATGCCAGACAGGGGTGGTTTTTTCATTTTGGAAGATGTTTACTTATTTTTTTAAGAAACCAACTTTAGTAGGTAGTGAGGCCTTACACAATTCGTTATGTTTAATCTATGTTCAGTGAGAGGAGAGTCAATGAAAGCAATTATACAAGAAATATATGGACCTGCTAGTGTGTTAAAACTAGTTGAAGTGAAAAAGCCTACGCCTAAAGACGATGAGGTGCTTGTGCATGTGAAGGCAACATCCCTTAATGCTCCGGATTGGCGTCTTCTAAGGGGTAAACCGATGATGTTGCGCTTAAGTTCAGGGATCTTTCGCCCTAAGCACATCATAAAGGGCACAGATGTCTCTGGAATTGTTACTGAGATGGGCAAGGGTGTGACGCGGTTTAAAGTTGGCGATGAAGTGTATGGAGATTTAGCGGATGCAGGGTTTGGAGCCTTTGCAGATTATGTCAGCGTCAAAGAAACACTACTGGTCCATAAACCAAAGCGCTTAAGTCACTTAGAAGCAGCGTCGCTACCTCTAACTTCCGTGACAGCCCTTCAAGGAGTAAGGGATCTCGGAAAGTTGCAAAAAGGGGAGCGGGTTCTTATTGTCGGTGCTTCTGGTGGTGTAGGGAGTTATGCACTGCAGCTAGCAAAATATTTCGGCGGTTATGTGACGGCGGTGACAGGTACAAAGCATGTCAAACAAGCAAAAAATTTGGGAGCTGATGCCGTTATAAACTATTCGGTGGCGCCTCTTGACACCTTAAAAGCTCAATTTGATCTGATTATAGCCATAAATGGCTATAATAGTCTGTCAACATATCGTAAGCTTTTAGCGCCTCGAGGTCGATTTGTCATGATTGGTGGGAAATCTATCAAGCAAATTCTTCAAATTACAGCCTTTGGTGGCATGTTGTCCAAAAAGGATGGTCAGAGCTTTAAAGGCTTATTATCAAAGCCCTGTGTTGAAGATCTAGCCTTTATCGCAGTTCTGATGGATGAAAAACGCTTAGTGCCGGTTATAGAAAAAGAAATCCAATTTCATGAGATCCCAATAGGGCTAGAAGAGCTTGAAAAAGGTCATTTAGGTGGCAAAGTTGTAGTATGGGTAAATCGAGACGAACAGCTCTAAGAAACGAAAAGTGTGGCCCTTTCAAAGTCAATGGGCTTTGTCATTCAAGCTATTGTGCCTGAATTTGACGAGAAGAATTTTGTGCTCAATAAAATAATTGGAGGAGTAAATATGAATTCAGAGAATAAGACAGCAAGAATCTTAGAAGATGTAAAGGTAAATATAAAGATAAAGCTTTCTGCATTATGGGTAGTTCTTATGATGTTATATATATATGCGGACATCTTCTACTTATATAAACCTGGCCAAATAGAAACAATTATAGCGGGACTACTGGGGCCTTTTCCAGCGAATCAAGTATCGTTATTGTCAGCCTCCATACTATTGGCTATTCCAGCATTTATGATATTCCTATCTATATCATTAAAGCCTACATTGAATCGTTGGATAAACATCACCTTTGCTATATTGTATACGCTTGTAGATATTTTGAATATTTTAGGGGAGCCTTGGGCTTTTTATATATTCTATGGTCTTTTAGAAACAGTAATTACGTTACTAATTATCTTTACTGCATGGAAGTGGCCTAGGCAGGATAGCTAGCAACGCGGGTTTCGGGCATTACTAAGAAGAATGATGATGACATAGTCGTAACTTTTGCATATCGGTATTCATGACGTCTGGGCATGGGTAGAGTCTGCAAGAGGGAAAGTAGTACCCAAATCAAAGCTAGGCAGGCTAATGACCTAAATCCCTATAAATACCTTCTCTATCTCTTCAAACAGTTGCCGACAGTCACATTTCTCCAACATCCAGAATTTCTAGATGACTATTTTCCTTGGAGCCCGGAAATTCAAGAAACATGTAAATAGAGCGAAGCTTGTGGTTCACCCCACGAACTTTGCTCTTTTTCAATACACTTTCTTATTTGACGCTTACGATTCGTCGCATAGAAAAATGCGCGACAATTTCATGAGTTCTGAGTAAAAAAATCCATCAATGAAAATATCCAACAAAGTGCTGTTTTAACTGGAAAAAAAAGTTGAGCTTCTTTCAAAGAACGCTTGGGAGAATAGTTTGATGACGTATCTTGATGAGATTCCTTTCCATTTCGTTGGAAAGGGTGAACAATGTATTGTTAAAACTGAACTAGCTTTAAGTCACGTCTGACTGAACGCAAGCGTGCCGGCACGTTGGAGCGAACGAGAGGAGGCACAACTCCTGTTTCAGGTGATCGCGTACAGTTTTGAACTCCATAGTCCGGACTGCCGACCAATCTCGAGTTCTCCAAATGGAGGAGTATTTTCACGGATGACCAGATGGACGCAGCCATAATTGACCGGCTGGCGCACCAGGGCAGTGCGTTGTGTATGAGGGGGAGAGCTACCGCCTGAAGCACGCGCTTATGCGTCAGAAGTGACGATTTTTCTGGAAATTCAGCGAGGAATTCGGTTGATTCAACCAGGGAATTCCTGATAATTACACCAAGGAAAAGTGGATGATTATTAGACCAGGGAAAAAGCGATAACCAGACCAGACAAAATTAGCGTTGACAGTGCAGTTTAATCAGGAGCTAGTCACTAATGGAGTTAAATTGCGGTAACCACTCGGTGACGTTACATCATCATACTTGTCTAATCATGTGACAACGGCAGCCGGTTATAAAGATCGGCTGCCGTTGTATGTTGAGGTGGGAACTAGTGAATACCAGGAGATAAACCCATACAACTTCTTGTCTTTTATCGATAGCAAGGGGTTGAATCGACAAGTATACATATGTACAAAATACGGGTTTTGTGAATATGTAATGCCGGCAACCTGTTCAGTCGTTAAACTAACGTTATCCGTTTGTCCAGTATCACTTTAATACGAACTTCAATAACACTTACCTCGATCTAACATTATTAGTTCGTATTTATATGTTACGACCTCCAAATTAGTTTCGGAATCAATGTTTTTTTTCATTTCTTATATTTGCGCAGTAATTGCATAAAAGCCCGCGGTTTCCGCGGACTTCGTTTGTCTTACGCATATTGCAATCGGTAGAGCTGCGCGTATCTCCCGGAACGCGCCAGCAAACGATCATGGTTCCCTTCCGATGGCTTCATCCAACGCTATGGGAGCACTTTGACCTAATCGTTGTTTCGCTTCGAGTAAGAATTTATAACCATTCGTGCGGCATGTATGAATATTTCGGTCCGGGAGAGCATTCGTGTTAATGAACGAGAGCCACTATGTTAGAGAAGTAGAGGCGCCATGTTAATGAGAAGAGCCACCCGGATGAGGGATGGCTCTGTGGGGCGGTAGACCGTCAGGCGTGAAGACCTTTGCGCTTGCGCATGGAATCCTCGCCATCAATCATAATCTCGTAGGAATTGTGAACGATCCGATCCAGAATGGCGTCGGCAATGGTGTTTTCATTGATTTTCTCGTGCCAACCGGCAGGAGCGAATTGCGAGATGAAAATGGTGGAACCGGTCTGATGACGGGCTTCGATAATCTCCAGCAAATCGCGCGACTCCGTCATCGTCAACGGAACCAGCAGCCATTCATCAAAAATGAGCAAGCTGACCTTCTTGTACTGCGTGATGACTTTTTTGTAGGATCCGTCGCCCCGGGCGATGGCCAGGTCGGTGAGCAACTCCGGCAGGCGGATGTATTTGGTGGTGAATTGATTTCGGCAGGCGGAGATGCCGAGCGCACAACCGAGAAAGGTTTTTCCAGCGCCGGAAGCCCCCATGAGGATGACGTTATGCTTTTCGTGAATATAGCTGCAGGTCGACAGGCGCAGAATCTGGGCTTGATCGAGCCGGCGGTCCGCATGGTACTCGATGTCCTCCGTGCAGGCGGAAGGAAGCTTGAGCGTCGCTTTCCGGATCAGCCGCTCAAGCTGTTTGTTCTTGCGCTTGGCCCACTCCGCGTCGACGAGAATGCCAAACCGCTCTTCAAAGGACAGCGTACTGAAGGAGGGGCTCTTCATCTGGTCTCGCAAGGATTCGGCCATGGTGCGGAGTCGCATGTCGTGCAATTTGGAAATCGTCGTTTCATTGAGCATGATGATCAATTCCTCCCGTAATAGTCTGCGCCGCGCGTAAATCCATGATTGGCCGGCTTACGCTCAGAGGGTGTGATGTTTTCCGTCTCGGGCATAAGCGCGTCTTGTCCCGATTTCAAGATGGTGCTGATCTGCTTGTAGCTCGGCTGCGGTGTGAAGCTGAGGGCCTTGGCGCAAGCGGCCTCCAGACGAAACAGCGAATACTTGTCCGCCAGCTTGAGCACGCCCATGCAAGCTTTGAAGCCTTGCTGCTCAATCCGGTGGCACGCAAGAATGGCCCGGATTGCGGCAGAGGTGAAGGGCCCCACGCTTTTCGCCCATGACAAAAAGCGTTCAGCATTCCACTGAACGAACTGCTTATGCTTCTCTGGCATATGATCCTCCACGGTATGATACTGGCCGGGGCGTCCATGAAGGCGGGGGTGCGAGCAAATCCGGTGGCCATTGTAGAACACTTCGATGACGCCCCGGGTGACGCGGACATCGACCTTATGCTTGATATATTCGTAAGGAATGCTGTAATGCATATGCTCAACGGATATGTGATAATTGAATTGTACGGTGGCGATTTTCCAGGTGGCCAATTCGTACGGGGAGGCCGGCAGCGGCTGCAGCAGATGTTTCTCTTCGTCGTGAAACGCGCTGAATCGGCTGCCTGGTCTTTTTTGGAACGGACGTTGGTTGAGCTCCGTTAGCTTCTCTCGTATAGAGGCATTCAGTTCGGAGAGCGAGAAGAAGGTTTGATTGCGAAGGGCTGCGATGATCCAGGTGGAAGCCACACCGACGGCCCCCTCTACGCTGGGCTTGTCTTTGGGCTTGCGAACGCGAGCCGGAATGACGGCCGTTCCGTAATGCTCAGCCATCTCCTGATAGCTCTTGTTGATGACCGGTGAGAGCCCGGACGATTTCTCGACGCCCGTCTTGAGGTTGTCCGGAACAAGGACCTTGGTGACGCCGCCAAAATGAGCAAAGGCATGCACATGCGCGGCAATCCAGTTTTCCTGGTTCTGCGACAGAAAGCCCTCCACATACGCATACTGACTACAGGAAAGCGCGGCGACAAACACGTAAATCGGCAGCACTTCGCCGGTGTCCGGGTCAATGATGGACGCCGTTTGGCCTGCCCAATCCACCTCCATCTGCTCGCCGGGTTTCCGCTGAATGTGCATGGTCGCCTTGGTAAGCGAGGCGAATTTCCGGTAGTGATTGCAGAATTGCGTGTACATGAGCGGGATTTCTTGGTTGCGACGGCACGTCTCGCAGTACTCGTTCCAGAGCAGACTAAGCGTGACCCCGCTTTTGGCCAACTCCCGGTGGATGTACTCGCAATCTGGAACCTTCCGCGACTGCGCATCGCGTTGCGCCTTCTCCGGGAACAGCAGGAGTTGCAGATCCGCATCCGCGATGTCCTCCGGCAGCGGCCATGTAAGCTCTTTTCCTGCGGCCCGGTTGAGAACGTCTGAAACCGTGTTACGCGAGCATCGGCAGCTTGATGCGATGCTCCGTTGGCTTAAGCCCATGCTGCTTAGCCGAATGATCTCTCGATACTTGGTCAATGGGGTGATCTCCCTTGATGGATTTGTGCGCTGCTTCAGAGCCGCACATTTTTCCATTTTACCGGCGAATCCGGCGGGTGGCTCTCCCCATTAACAACATGGCTCTATTCGATTAACGAGGTGGCTCTCACTCGTTAACTTGGTGGCTCAATTAGCGTAAACTTATTCATGTATCCCATTCGTGCGTATTGTAGGCGAAATGCCAACCATCCACGGTACCCTTGCGCAACTGAGACACCCAATAGGCTGATTCCGCTTCATCGTACCCCTGGACCACGCTTGTTTCGCCGTAAATAAAGAAAATCCCTGGCCGAAGCAAGTGTATCCGGCGTCGACGGCTATCCTGACGGCATCCCATGCATTATCACGCAGCTTGTTCAACTCCTTGCCGTGAGCAACCTCACTCATGCCCTCCACCCTTACGCCAAGATTGTTTAGCAGACCTACTATACGGTTGTGCGGAAGCTCATACAGCACAGGAGCGATATTCAATTCCTCAACGACACGGAACATGAATGGAATGCCTATGGCCCCGTACAACCATGGGGTATAGGGGTGAACGCTGCCCCAATGATTCAAAGCTGCGCTATAAGCGTTGATATTGGCCAAATTGCTCCTTGAGCCGTTATATCCGTAGCCCTTGATGACTTTTGCTGATTGCGCCTCCATTTTAACAACCTCCAATTATTCTTGATTCACCATCAGACGAATGCCTCTGCTTAACCGCTCAAGCAAACGGACCCCGACCTCTTCTGCAGATTGTGCTCGACCGATCAATTCTACCGCAGTTACAACATTCTCTGGTTCATTCGGCGATCCTCCTGATGGAAAGGGGAACAACAAACATAATTCCTTTAGCGCCCCGGCAACCTCTTCATATTGTCTAGCGGCATTTACAGCAAGGTTGACTGAGCCTCCGCACCCGGCATTAGCCAGCTTAACGGCCAAGCCGTTTAGGAAGTCCGCTGCATAAGCTCTCGCTTCAGCAACTATACCCAATGTATAGGCATTTCCTATCGGATCGACCTAAGCTTGCGGAATGCATTCTTCCAGCAGTCATAGGCAGTTAAGCCGCAAACGTACCCGACGAATGTTAACTCCCCATAAGAATGCCAGATGGCCATGTCCAATGCGTTGCGAGCCGCCTCCCATTCGTCGATTCGCTTTTCTTCCTTAACAGACAAGACGAATAATCCTCCAGATATACCGCGGCCAAAACGGTCGTAAGAGATCTGTTTCTTTCCCTGTGCATCTTCTGCGAACAATAGCTGCTCCGCGTCGTCATAACCATAAAAGTGACAGAACCGCTTTTTCCAGCATTTCGGAATCTCGTCGTTCACGGATATAATCCTGAAACCGGATGCGTACGCGCTCTTCCCGGACTTTATGGCGGGCGCGGCTTAATGATTGGTACATATTGTCGGTTGTCGTACGAAATAAGCGAGCGATTTCAAACGGAGATAGCTGCTGGAAAAAATGCGCCTCGAAAACCGCGCGCTCTTTCGGCGTAAGACACCGGAGCAGATGGCGAATAGTATCCAGAAACTCTTTTTGTGCTAATCGAACTGCTGGATCCTCACCAATGTCCGTCTGTTCCCTTTTGCCTAACATGAAAAACAAAATGCTGTCCAAATCCCCCCAATCTACACCGCTAGCCTCATGTCCTGCCGTGATTCCGGTAAAGGTGCGTTCCCGGCCGGAGTTCTCACCTTTTCGAAGTTTCATTAATGCCTCATTCCGAACGATCCTGTGCAACCATGGCAAGAAACGGTCCACGTCTGCAAGTGAGCCAAGATGCATGAACGCCCGCAATAGCGCTTCTTGCACGATGTCCTCCGCAAGATGCGGATCACGAGCCATGCCTCGTGCCCAGTGGAACGCCTTGGCTCTGTGTCTACGTACAAGCTCCCCGAAAGCATCCTGGTCGCCAGCACGTGCCCGTTCGATCAGGCTGTTGTCTGCTAACTCGCCTTCCATCGTTTTTCGCCTCTTTATGTAATGATGCATAAAGCGCAAAATATCTGAGGTCTGGAAAGCCAGTATTAAATTATTTATGTTCTCATTATTGTTCATCTCTTACGATGCAAGTTGCTGATTCAATATTCGATCAAAGTCAGTTATTCTCCTCTACTAATAAAAAGACTCTAAAAACTCGGAAAAGAACGGTATAAAATAGAAAAAGCCGCGAATTTCGCGACTTCTAATGGGTCAAGGTTTTGACTTCCGACCTCCTGCCCCTGTACTAACGTATCCCGTTAGCCCCCCATGCCTCACTTCGAGGCACCAGTTGCCAGGGCAATCTGCTTTGATTAATACTTCTATTTCAATGTAAAACGGCAACCGATCGAATGGCCGGCTGCCGTGTTATCCAATTGAGCTATTGTACCGTTAGCAGATCCACCTGCTTGTAACCTGGGCAACGGTTCAGTGCGTTGCTTAAAATCTTTGAGTAAAGACCAACTAGCATTAATTAAGCGGATGGTCCCTTCTTTTAATCCTTACTCTTCTCATCATCGCTTATAATTATTGGCTACATACCTTGCGGGCGCAAACCGAACAGCCCCTTGGCGTCACGGAAACGGCTCTACATAACCACACCACATAGGATAATATCTCATCTCGGTTATGACGAACTTCACTTATTCAGCCAGTTCATCTAGTAACAACAGCATCTGTTCAAGCAATCCAACGCCTTGCTCCTCTTCAAATCGAGCTTCGGTCAACAGCCTGATTGCGGCTGCCGCTTCTTCCGCGTCGTTCGGTTCGCCACCCTTTGGGAACGGGAACCGTTTTACAAACTCAGCAAAGCTATCAGCCACTTTGTCGTAATGGATAGCGGCTTGTCCTGCAAGCGACCCTAGCTGGTTATCCGCGCCAGATTCACCTTGCAGCTCTGCGGATACCCTTTTCATAAATTCCGCTGCAAATAAACGTTGATCATAATGCATAACCCCATGGAGCGAATTACCGAAAACTTCGACGTTGCGATGTCCAAATGCCTGGATCCATGCATCATAGCCAGCCAACCCGTTGCGATATTTCGAATCTTCTCTTTTGTACCCTTGTTCGCGCGCATGCCGGACGGCCAGTTGAAGTGCGCCGCGAAGCATGGTCAGCTTGTCGACCTCTATCGTTTCGGTCACGGCAATCACATACAGCTCAGGCGCTTGGCCGCGACCCAGCATTTCGTAAGGCAGTTCGCCGTCTTTAGCGACGTGACGGCAGCGAAGCGTGCGGGTTTCGTCGTTATACCCATAAATGACGCCGAAGTCAGGCACGAACAGATCCCATGCCATTACAGGAATGCCGCGATCCAGACTCCAATGGATCAACTCGAGCGCGCGTTCCAGCTCCTCCGGCGACGGTGGCATCGATGTTGGGCCTCCTTCATGCCAGGTACTTACGCCCAGATTTGAAAACTGCTCTTTGTGATGAAGCGGCCATTCGAATGCGGAATATCCGGCGACGTTAACCCGCTCACAGTCGATAATGATTCGAAAAGCATTCGCGGTATAGCCAGCGACTTCGACAAGCGAAAGATGTTTGAGAGCCGTATGTTGCAAAACAGAGTACATCGAGCCGGTGTCTGTGATATTCGTATGCGTAAAATTACGCGTGTAATCGGGGCGGTTCCCCATTCGCTAACACTCCCTTGGTATGTGGATATGGACTCCCGAGTCATGTTACTCTGCGGGACTCCATAGGATCGGAGGGGCGAGAAGTTTGGCTTTCGGCTTTCCGGAGTCTTTCCGGTGCCGTACGTACATGCCGATGTGCATACGGAGCCGTTCACGCTGTACCTTGCTGCGGGCGCGTGATAGGCTGTTATAGACGTTCGCGACGGATGTATCGAGCAGGATGGCAATTTCCTGTGGAGTAACATGCCTGAAAAAGTGCGCTTCGAAAATGTGCCTTTCTCGTGCGCTCAAGCAAGCCAACATTTGCCGGATTCCTTCTACCATCTCTTTGCGCATAAGAGCGGCAGCCGGATCCTGGGATTGACGAACCCTTTCTTCAGAGTGGCGGCTCAGATGAAAAAGCACCCTATCAATATCACGCCAGTCCGATGACCCGCCTATGGAAGCGCCTGCTCCAATCTCGAGCCCGGAAAATGGTCGCTCCTTCGCAAACGGTCCGCCGCGTCGCAGCTTCATATACGCTTGATTGCGCACGATCTGCACCAGCCAGGGCGTAAACCTGCTGTTTTCCCCCAACTGACCGACATGAAGAAACGCGCGAACAAGTGCTTCCTGTACGACGTCCTCAGCCATGTGGTGGTCATGCGTCAGCGAGTGCGCCCAACCATACATGTTCGAGCGGCTTCGCCGAACCAGCTCCCCGAACGCCTGGCGGTCGCCTTCACGTGCGATGGCTGTAAGACTCTCCTCCGACATTAACTCCAGCTCGTTTGCGCAATCGTAACTTTCATATGATGCGACGTCGTTCCGGCGTTCGATCCGTACATCGTTTGCCCGCACTTGCCCAAACTCCCCTTTCGCCTCTTATCTATTAATGCCGGCCGGCCGGTTAATCTATCGTGAGATTTAAAAAGTTTTCTCTTTTTTTCAACATTCATGTTCAACGCCGATCAATCCTACACAGGAGAATGATATCATCTTTTAGTTCAATGGAAAACGGAGCGCGGCGGATATATCCAACGTGTAAAACAATGCGCGATGGTAGCCGTCGGCTTTCCGACATTCGTCCAGCATGTTTCGCCCCCATAGACCACACTCGCTATACAATGAGCGTTTTCCTGTAGTAATCCATGTGATTTGTTCAGCTTGCACCTACAGTTACTGGAGGTTATATAATGGAGGCATGAGGAGGAGATGAGAGTGGGCAGTACAAACTATTCCATCGGAAAATTTGCCGAATTGAGCGGCATTCCGATACGAACGCTTCATTATTATGAAGAGGTGGGGCTGCTGTGCCCCATTCGTCAGGAAAACGGACATCGAAGCTATGGTACAGCTGATTTGATCACCTTGCAGAAAATTATTGGATTAAAATCGATCGGTTTTTCTTTGGAGCGTATTCGCAAGTTCATTCATCATCGCGAATCGGAGATGAGTCTGGCCGAAACACTGAATCTACAGCAGCAAGCCCTGCACGCTGCCCGCGCTGAACTGGACAAGTCGTTGGAGATACTCGGACGGCTGATAACCATCCTGCAACGTGAAGGGGAACTGGAGCATAACATGATGTTTCTGCTGATTCGTAACATGTTAAGGGAGGAAAAGCAGCGCAGTTGGGTGACTGAGCATTTGTCGGAGCAAACGGCAACTGCCTTGTTCGACATCTCCCAAGATGCCGTAGCTGAACTGGATCGGGAAATGCTTTCCTTTGCCGAAGCAGTTAAGCGTTTATCAGCAGGAGAGCCGGATGCTACGGAAGCTGAGGAAATGCTTGGTTTCTATGTGCCACGGATACTCGATTTTCTGGATGACAAGGCGATTGCAAACTTTGCCGATATTCCAGCAGAGCAGCATGAACGTTTGAACCAGTTGGTGGATATGCCATTTAACGAAAGAGAAGTCGACTGGCTGGATGAGGCGCTGGCGCACTATGCGAGCAAATTCGGCCTTCATGGCATAGATGGGAAGAAGGAAGCGCAGAAAGAGGAGTGATGTTGTGCATTCTATCATTTTGGCATTGATCTTAATCTCGGTTGGCATACCCGGCATATGGCTAATGAGTAAATTTACAGCCGCCGATCTTTTTGATAAACCGGATAACAAGCTATCCAAACAAGCCTTATTTTTCATCATTGCCTTACAAACCATGGTCATCGTCAGCTTAGCCGTTGCTGCAGGGATTTATTTCGGCAGCAAGATTGGAGTTACAGATCCGTTTCTAGAGGGGCTCAGCCGCGGGACATTGGACTTGATAAATTTGATTCAGCAAGTGGGGATTGGCACCGTCGCCGGAATCATTTGCGCTATGGTATGGGTTGTGAGCTATTATGCCTTTATTCGACCTCGCATAGATACAGTCTCGGTGCAGGCCACCGAGCAAGTGAGGCAACAACTCGGGCTTGCGGTACGAATTACGTCCGGCGGAATTAACGAAGAGATTCTATTTCGCTGGGGATTACTGAGCTTCACGATGTGGGGAGTTTTAAAGTTAACCGCTTCAGAGACGGCTGCGTTCTGGATTTCCATTTTCACAACCGGTATATTATTTGGCTTGGCTCATTTGCCTGGACATCTTGAAAAAGGCTGTATTCCTTCACCATTATTAATTGCCTCCATGATACTTGGTAATTTATGGGTTTCAATAATATGTGGCTACCTCTTCTGGCAGTACGGGATTATTGCGGCCATCCTTGTGCACATGCTATTTCACATCATATGGTATCTATTGGAGCATAAACTCAAAAGTCGATAGCTTGTTCATCCAGTCCCATATGATGAAGATCATCAAGAAAGGGAGAATGAAGCCAATCCACACCTTTCTGGCTTTGATTGCTTGAGCTTTCCCAGGCGGATAATTCACCCGACAACTCCGCGATGGAAGCGATACGGCAGCTCCATAAACATTGCCGTGTCATCACGAGAAGCTTGATCTCCGCGATGTTGAGCCAACATTCCAACGATATTGCCTTTCGCTTTTATTTGCGCAGAAGAACAAATCCTGTCCATACAAACCATAAAATAGCGCCCAAGCCAAATACATAACCCAGGTTGTACAGACCCGGTATTGTGGTCAAAACGCCCGAACCGCCGACTACAATTCCCATATAGCCCAGCGCAACCGGGAGCTTGCGCAGCCGCACAGCCGCCAGACTGACCAAAGCCATCCATAAACCGCCGGGCAGCTCGATGGCGCCGCCCAAGCCTTCCCCTACGGCGGACATCGCGAGCCACACCGTCTCAGCCTGCTCGGGATTTTTGTTGTATATCGGGACAATGACATCCAGATTATGAATAATAACCATTCCACTGGAAATGATCGTGGCCACCCACACCAATCCGACGGCAGCCGCAAATTTCGATAGTGCGGGCATCCCCTCCTTAAATCTCTCATGAAGAGCCAGTATCAGAGGAACCATGAAGAAACCAGCTACCAGATAAATAATGACATGCCAAAGTATCAGAAGCGTCTTATTTTCCTCTATTAGGCTCAGGTATTCCATCGGCTCGGCATCCAAGACAGGGGCAAGAACCGTAAACACAATCACCATCCCTACTATATACGCCGCTGCATTGATTAATGCGGACAAACCGCCCGTCCTCTGCAAATGATACATTGCG
>NZ_BIMA01000099.1 GCF_004000845.1 Paenibacillus koleovorans NBRC 103111 | reverse complement strand
CATCCAGCCGACCGTTCCACCGCCACAACACCTAAGTAACTATGCGGGATCGTTATTGTATGCTGTACCCCAGGTCACTTGGGCTCAGCGAGCAAAGCGTCGACGACGGAGCGCATCTCGCTCTCGGTCATGACGCCCACTCGGTTATAGGCGATTTTGCCGCGCTTATCCATCAAGATCGATACCGGGATCGAACGGAGTTGGTAGGCACGAGTCACCTTTTTGTCCGTATCGAGCAGGATTCGGAACGGGTATGGATGCTCTTGGAGGTAGTGGGCTACTTTGTCCCGCTCCTCACCCACATCGACGGCTAAGTAGATGATGTCCCTCCCCAGCGTATCGCGATACACCTTCTCCAGGTCCGGCATTTCCTGAATGCAGTATTTGCACCAAGTCGCCCAGAAATTGATGTACACAACAGAGCCGTTCAGGTCGCTGAGCGAAACCGGCTGCCCCGCCAGGTCGGGCAAGGTGAAGGCGATGGCGGGCTTCCGGTCCGCGACCGGGATCAGTCCGTTAAACGGCTGGGCAGGCAACGCACCGGCGGCAGAGCTGCCATCCGCCCCAGCGGCGGCCTGGGCCGATCCCGATGCGTCGGCCGCACCCGCCTCCTGCTCCAGCGAGGCGGACAACCCGGCATACTGCGCCTCCACCGGCTGACCAATGTTATAGTGGGACGTGACATAACCGGCGGCGGCGAACAGCAGCAGGACGGTTGCCCATAGCACGATTTGTTTTTTCACGGGCCGACTCCTCTCTCGCTCATGGCTTAAGCCCAACGGACGGAATGGACAGCCCGGCTCGGCTGCCCATTCCTGCGCTTATGGAAGCAAGTTATAGAGCACTTGCGCCGCTTCCGCCCGGGTCGAGAGACCGGCCGGATTCAGCTTGCCGTCGCTGCCCTGCACGACTCCGCCTGCCACGAACACGCGGAACGCCTCTAGCGCGTAGCTCGAGATCTGCGCGGCGTCGCTGAAGCTCGCCACGGTCGTCGAAGTCGTCGCCGCCGGCAGCTTGTTCAGCTTGCCCAGCGAGCGGTGGAGCAGCGTGAACAGCTGCTCGCGGGTAATTTCCCGCTCCGGCTGGAACTGATTGCCCTCCGAGCCTTCGGCAATGCCCAGCTTCTTGGCTGCGGCCAAGTATGGCGTGTAGTAGGTGCTGCCCGCGTCGGCGAAGTTATCCTTCGCGTTCTCCTCCCCGGCGATGCCATAAGCCTTCAGCAGCAGGACGATGAATTGGCCGCGGGTGATTGAGCTGTCCGGACTGAAGTGCGTGTCGTCCGTGCCGCTCGCGATCTTCTTCGCCACCAGCGCGTTGACGGCCGGGTAGTACCAGGCCGTAGCCGCCACATCGGCGAACGCCGATTGGGCAACTCCGACAGTCACAGCCGAGACCGGTCCCGCCGAGTAACCGTACTTGGCGGCGGCTCTCACTTCGTATTTGCCGGCGGCCAGGCCACCCGTCTCACTCGCCTTCGCGGCGGTGAATTTGTCCGTGCCGGCGGGCCGGTACTCCAGCAGCGCCGATGTGCCGACAATTTTGCCGTCTGCAACGGCTGCCGTCGTAGCGGCTGCGCCGGTCAGACCGGCAGGAGCAGCCTGCTCCAGATTCAAGTCCACCGTAGTGAACGGACTCGCTTTGGAGCTGGCTGTCGCTGAATAGCGGAAATAATACGTGCCCTGGCTCAGCCCGGTCAGGGAAGCGCCTTTCACCGGCTGGTACGCCGCGTCTTCGGCTCGTTTGTACTCCAGACCGGCTGCAGCCAGCCCGGTAATTTGGCCGTCCTTGCTATCCGCCGACTTCGGCGCCGTTCCCTTTAGTCCCGCCGGAGCCGTTTGGGTCGCGGTAATGCCTTTTACGGAAGGAAGAACATTGTCCAGCGCAGATATATAGTTGTTGTAGTTTACGCCTTTTTTGCCGGCGCTCTCGTAGTTCGGTTGAATGTTGGCCCAAGTGTACATGAGCTCGACATGCCCCAGAATCGGAGCAGGTTTACCCTGTGCATCCTTGTGATCCTTGTTGTAGACGAAGAAGTAAGGCACCTGCAGCTTGTTGGCCACTTGCTCCACGCCGTTCGCATCCTTGTAGCTGACGTTGTTGCTCGCTTTCTCATACAGCGTCTCGATGTTCGGCAAATAGGTGTTGACCAGGTCCACGTAACGATCGGCAAACGGATGACCAGTCGCGCGAATTTGCAGGAAATTGGCGTTGTCCGTACCGGCCGGCACGTCCGGCGTTCCGCCGATCCCGCCGTCCAGCTTCGTATCCCAGTTGTAAACCTTCGTTACGTTGTATTGCTTGGCATACTGGTTGACCAGCTTGGCGATCGCCCGCGTGTTCGGGCACCAGGAGCAGCCGAACAGGAATACGTACGTCCCTTCGCTCTGCAGAATACTAGTCAATTCGTCGTAAGTAACGGGATCGAGCACAACGTCTTTGTCGGCTTCGCCGAAAATCGTTTCGCCCGCAAATTTGTTATAAGACGAGACGATGTAGTCGTTGTTGCTGTGCGGGGCCGCCAAGTCCGGCTTCAGCGCCGCCGGCACCGCATCGAAGGCTGCGCCGACTTTCGCTTTGTAGGCTGCAATCGCAGCCGCCGAGTCCGTCGCCGAGCCGCCGCTCGACAAGCCGTCGATGCCTTGCACCGCCGAGATAATCGGAGCGCCGGTTGCGCCGGTTTTGTAATCCTTGTTGTACACGAACAGGAACGGCGCTTCAATCTTCGGGGCGGAGCCCTCGAATGTATTCGTCACCGTGTCGGGCGCTCGTCCAGACGTAATCGATATGCTGTATTCCACGGTCGCGGAGCCGTCGAGGAAGCCGCCGACATTCGTCAAATATTTGTTGACCAAGTCCACATAACGTCTCGAGTATGGATTGTTCGCGGAATCCGCGATATCCGTTGCCGGATAGTTGCCGTCCAGGCGGGTGTCGAAGTTGTAGACCGTCTTGATCCCTTTGGCCTGCGCAACCTCGTTGATGTACCCGACCACCGCTTGCGTCTCGGGGCTCCATGCTCCGCCGAAGAGGAATACGTTCGTTCCTTCGGATCCAAGCAAAAAATCCAGTTCATGGTAGGTGGCCGTTTGGTAGACGTGATTGTCGTCGGTGATCCGCTCGTATTTATCGTTAAAATAACTTTTATAAGTGCTGTTGGGTGCTGCAGCTGTTTGGTCCGCAGCGATGGCGGCTCCTATGCCGGCCACCGGGAAGACTGACAGACCCAGGGATGCGGCCAGCAGCAAGGATACAACCCGTTTGCTCCCTATTCTCTTGTTCATCTGTTGTTCACCTCTTGATTTATGTTTGGTGGGAGTGGGGGATTAGCAGCCCTCTTCCGACTCGATGTCGCAGCTCTCGTCGACAACCGCTGCGGATGACGAAGCCGGTGAGGACACTGGCGTTGCGGCGGGTTTGACGGACGCTGCAGGGGCCGGTTTCGGCGTCGCAGCTGCCGATTGCGGCGTTGGCGCCGGTGTAGCGGCCGGGGCGACGCTTGGCGCCGGTGTCGGTGCAGGCGCCGATGAAGCCGGTGTCGTGGTCGAGGCGTTGTCTGCTGCGGCGACCTTGACCGGCTCTTGCTTCGGCTCGGCTGCTGCAGGTGCTGCCGGCTGCGTAGATGCTGCAGCTGGAGCCGGTGTTGCCGCTGGGGCGGCGGACACCGATGAAGAGAACGTCGCCAAAGTCGGTGTATGCGCCGATATTGCCGGGACGGCTTCAGGCGAGGATGCGGCCTGAGGCTTGCTGTCGGCTTGCGTCAGCACTGCCGGCTGCACTTTCCCTTCAATCGCCGGTGCAGGCGATGGTGCCGATGTCGCTTCGGCTGTCAGCGAAGCCGCTTGCACCTCGCCTCTTTGGCTCGGATTCGCCGTAAGCGCGACGACCGTGCCGACCGCCAGGAAAGCGGCCAGACCTCCCAATAACCATTTCGATTCATTGCGTTTTGCCATGTGTACATTCTCCCTTTCTCTGTTTTGCGGATAAAAAAAATCCAACTAGGCATCGAATCGCAAACGCGAATTCGCTCCTGTTGAATCTCTGGCTATCCAGTGGATTGTATTTATTCTTATTTATCCGGCGGCTTGAAATTATCCTTATCATACGAGCAACCGGGAGCCATGTCAACGATTAATTTCATTTTTCCGATATGTTTTATCGGAATTAGACTTGGGTGATGGAATTTCCTTAACCAATCACCCTATCCGGCATAAATGAATTCGATTTTTCGCACCCGGTTAATCCTTATACGGATCGAACTCATCCGCCCCAGCCATACACACGCCGATCGGACGCAGCACATGCAGCACCTCGATCGTCTCCGCATGCGCGTCGAGCACCTCCTGGAGCTTGCGGTAGACGAACGGACTCTCGTCCGTGCCCGCGCCGCGCAGCTCTACCCCGAAATCGCGGACAGCCTTGGCCATCTGCTCGGGCGAGATCTGACCCCCGGTGCGAACGCGCGTCTTCCAGTTCATCTTGCCCGCCGCCTGCGTCCGGCTCATGATCCGCCCTGCCCCGTGCACGGTGCTGTAGTACGACTCGCGGTTCTCATCCGTATCCTTGCCCCGTACGATCACCGAAATATCGCCCATGCTGCCGCCGATGAAGCCGACTTGCCCCGGCGACGAAGGTGTTGCGCCTTTGCGCACCACTATCGTGTCCCGACCGTCATGCAGCTCGCGCCAGGCGTAGTTGTGGTGGTTGTGCACCTCGAAGTCAGCCGCAGCTCCCAGTATCGCAAGCACTTGGTCGATGACGTAGTCTCGCCCTGCGTAAGCGTAGCGGCCAGCTAGCTTCATCGCGCGGAAGTACATATCGCCCCGCTCGCTTGCGAGATCTAGCAGCACCGGCGGTTGGTCCATCTTCTCGCCCGGCGCATTCTCCAGGAACTCGCGTCCGGCTGCAAGGTTGAGGAAGCCGCTCGCCGTCTTGTGGCCGAAGCCACGGCTCCCGAAATGATTGCCGACCCACAGCCGACCGGTCCCCACTTCCTCGAACAAGTCGACGAAGTGGTTGCCGCTGCCGACCGTCCCTAGCTGCTCGCGGGCGAGCGCCTTCAGCTTGTCGTGCTCCTGTCGGCCGACGGCCGCGTAGACGCTCCAGTCCGGGTCGTCGAACAGCTCATGGTCGACCCGCTCGCTGTTCACGCGGCCTACGCCGAACGACACCTTGCGCGCGATGCGGTCCATGATAGCCGACAGCTTCGGCTTGATATCCGCCGCTTGCAGGTTCGTACGCACGGCCTTGTTGCCGCAGCCGATGTCGTAGCCGACGCCCGAGGGCGAGATTTGTCCCTCGTACACGACTACCCCGCCTATCGGCTGGCTGTAGCCTTTGTGATGGTCGGCCATTAGCAGCGCCTGCACGACATGGCCATGCTCCGCGCAGGTTTTGGCTTGCGCAAGAGCGCCCGGATCGGGCTGGCCCCAGACGCGTACGCCGTCTATCGTTTGGTAAGTCATGGTTCGTTGCTCCTTTTCCTGTTGCCCCTTCAGCCCTTTACAATCGCGGATCCATCTCCTTCTCCTTCGCCACTTCGAACAGGAGGTTGGCCGCAATTTGTCTATAGCTCCCGTTCTCCGGCGAAATCTCGTTCAGCGGGACCGCCAGCAGCTGCATTCCCAACCGATGTTCGTTAGCCGACGTCCGCAGCTTGGGGGCAATATTTTTTTGCTTCAACAGCTTCTTGTACTTGTGAGGGAACTTATAGTCATAGCCGTAAATGATCGACAAGTATTCCGGGTTGCGAACCTTTAAGTAAGGAACGGCACCGCGTGCATCCTGCTCCGGCTTAATGACTACCCCTTCCATCCCGTTCTCAATCGTCAGCTTGCCGAAAAACCGCTCCGCCCGCTCATACGCCTCCGGGTCCAGCAGGTTCAACCGCAAAAACTCGTCATCCGACAAAAAGCTGTACATATCGGAAGTCCATTGATCCGGCAACCGCTCTTCCCCATTCTCCAGCACTTCCTTCAAAATGGCAAACGGCTTGTAGATCAGCTCCGCTTCCCCGGCATACAGCTCCAGCTGACGTTTGTAAACCTGATACGCCTCCTCATGTCGATCCAACGGGACAAAAGCATCGCGGATCCCGCGCAGGTGCTTGAAGTTCTGGTAGACAAACGCGCCATACTTCTCGCTGAGCGCAGCCTTCGGGAGATGATGCTGATCCTTCTCAAACTCGCCTGCCTCCATCTCCCGTACAAGCTTGCCTAGCGCTTCCTCAAACCCATGCTCCTTCAGAAACGCAATCTCCGTCTCCAGCGCTTTGCTTATCGGTTGGAATTGTCGCTCGATCAGCCCTTCGCCCAGCGCTTTCCATGGCAGCAGCTCCCCGTCCAGGATCATAACCGCCACCTGCTGCTCCCCCATATACGACTCGAATCGCTGCAGCAATTGGGCATATACCGGCAGCAGATCGACACTTTTCACCTTATAGCCATTCCGGCTGACCGCGTAGCACTTATCCAACTCTCGATCCAGGTACACGTTGCAGCGGGATCCCATATACTTGGGCTGCAGCACGACATCCGTCACTCCGCGTTCCTTGAAGTAATCCAGTCCTCTGGCCAGCGATTCAAGCTCGCCCGCCGCCTCGTCCTTATCCGCAGGAGACATCGTGCCGGAGATGAAGTTGATGCGATGGCGCGAACAGTACCGCAGTCTGCGCACCGCCTCATCGTCCAGCTCCTGCAGCAAGACCTGCCTCTCCTCCCGAAACAGGGTCGGCAACGGGTCCTCCACCGCAGTCGTCACAGAAGCATGACTTTTGTAGAACGGTTTCGTGCCGATTTTGACGGAGGTTAATTTGTTGCCATGCACGCAGCCGGTGTCCAAATGCAGCTTGTTTTTGATCCGAAACGTCTGTTGAGCGGCAATATGACCGAACAAATGGTAAGGATGGTTGTTAACCGCCTCTTCTTGCAGAAACGCGAGCTGCCCCTCAAACGGCTCTTCCCGCTCAATCCGAAAATTGCGCTGATGGCGGGCCGAATTCGCGTCTAATTTGCCTATATATTTGTTGCGGCATGGCGAATGCGTGATGTAGTAGGAAGGTCCTTGAATGCCTATATTCCGGTAAAACGGTTTCGACTGTTCGACCAGCCATGCAAACTTCTCGAATAGAGCCGGGTCCTCCTGCAAAGGCTGCGTCGAGTCAAAATAAGTCCTTAACAGCTCAGGGTCGGCACCTTGAATGTCCCCCTGCAAATACTTGTACACGAAATTTTCGTGATTGCCCATTACAAACAGAAAATGCTCGCGATTCTCATACAGAAACTCAACGATCGTTCTCGTCTGTTTCCCTTTGTCGATCCAGTCGCCTAGCAGCACGATCCGGGTTTCCCTAACCTTTTCCGTCGCGATCAGTTTCCCCTCTTGCAGTAGATACCCGTAATCCCTAAGCAGACCTTGCAGCTCCTGAACGCACTCATGCACATCCCCAACCACAATATAGCTGTAGCCTTGCGGCAATATGGTCTCGGTGTAGCTCTTCCAATCTTGGACCACTACCCGATACTCCGGATTCGCCGAACCTTCCTCCACGAGAAAAAAGTCCTTCGCCCGCACCTTATGAACTTGGCCGTATCCTTCCCGGTTCAAATGCGGCAGCACGTCCTTCCGCAGACGGTTCAAATGCGCCGTAATCAGCTTCTTCGACCGCTCCGAGGTGTAGTAATCCTCCCGCTTGCGGTAATCGAACAAGATCACTTCCAGGTTGTAATGGTTCTCGTGGGCAATGTCCCTCACCTTGCTGCGAAAATCGTCCGCCAGCCCGATCGTATCCACCACTACGAACTCCGCATTGATCGGGAAGGAGGTGACCAGCCTGAGCCGCTCGAACAGGAGCTGAAACGTATGCGAGCTCGCTTCCAGCATGACCGAATCGTATTTGTCGTACTCGTAGCCAAGCAGTTCCTGCCGGATTGCGTCGGACGAGAGGTATTGCACATTGCTCCGCCAATTCCTCTCCGCATCTTCAAGCTTCAATTGAGGAATAAGCACTTCCTTCGCAAAAGTCGATTTGCCGCACTCCGTTGAGCCTACCAGCATAAAGACGGTATGCACCTGTGTCTGAATTTCCATTGTCACCCCTCCTTCCTGCGAATCAAGACGCCCTGCGTCGTATGAATGCCGTTCACGCTGTCGCCGATGGCCAGCACTTCGTAGCTTACTTTGTCGTGTTGAACGATTTCCGCTATCCATTTTTGAAACGCCTGCTCGCCCATCTCCCATTTATGATCCTCGTGCCGGAACCCATTCAGCTCATAAAAATCGTTAAAATCGGCATTCGGTGTCGTTACGATGAACTGCTCGAAATCGACGTTGCCGCAGATCTGACGAACTAGTGCCCCCGCCTCGTCCTCGCTCATATGCTCGATTACTTCCGTCAAAATAACATCGACGCGCTCCCCGTTGTAAATCTCCAAGAAATGATCCAACGACCGGAAAGTCGCGATGTTGTCGAGCTCCTTCGCCTCCGCTTTGCGTGAAACCGCCTCCAGCAGCTCCTCGTTTACATCCACGGCATAATAGAGGCCTTCCAGCTTCGGTGCGAGTGCAAACGCATAAAACCCTTCCCCGCAACCCACATCGAGAATCGGCTTATCGAAAGAGATCAGCCGGGTGATAAAATTTCTCCTCTGCAGCCCCGTGCCACCATACTCCAGCCGAATCGCATAACGGTCGGTACGTTCGATGTCCGCCTTGTACTTCTTGAACCGTTCTCGGCTGTTCAGGAAGTTTCTCGCGAACAAGCTCCTGATGTAGAAAGGGGGATCAATAATGTTGAGACTCCGTATGTATTTGTCCAGCACCGCATCCGAAATATCGATATACTCTTCCCCGAAGATCGCCAGGAACAAAGTCAGCAGCCCGGCCGCGTGAAGCAGGTGGTGCAGGCTTTTCCGAGTGGATACTGTCAGAGAGTAGCTCTTATGCGCTTGATGCTGCAGGGAGAACGTGAACTCGTTCAGGTGTTTGGCAAAAAAATCGATATACCGGACGCGATCGATATGCACCATATTGATATAAAACCGATGCTCAAAGCCTTCCGTATCCCGCTCATCCTGCGCCTTTACCGCGTTCTGGAAAAACTCCGTAATGGCATTGAGCGGAAACAGCGGCGTATTGTAGCGCGAGACGTTCAAGTATTCGAAGCTTTCGTCCGCCTGCTGCTTGTAGGAAATCTCGTTATCCGCATCTTTGAAATACACGTTGAACGTGGTTTCATCCGAATACCAGCCATATGCCATCCCTTGCCGGACCTCGCGGAGCTGCATGCCCGTTCCCGGATTTTTCTTGATGAGAAATGAAAATTGCGGATTTGTGGACCTTAGCTGTACGATAGCCACCCATATCATCCTTTCTTAATTCCAAGTAGGGCCAGTTGTTCAGCCCAGTCCCCACACTTCCTTCACTGCCGCTCGAAACAGCGCATCCAGCCGCGCATCCAGCCCGGTATCCACGATGCGTTGAGATGCTGCGACCGCTTCGAGCCTAACAAGCTGTGCCTCCAGGTACGCATTGATCGCCTCTATCCTCGGCTCATAGTCCAGTTCCTCGCTGCTCTTCTTGCGCCGCAGCAGCTCCTGCACGACCGACCACAGCTCTCCATCTCTCGGGATCAGCCTCTCTACTAATAGGTCGAATTCCATAGGAGGCATCTCGTCGTACCGCTCGATCCACTCGCAAGCCAGCACCGGACGCAGCACATAGAAGTACTTCTTGATGCGTACCCGCTCCCCCTGCAAATACTCCCGGTAGTTGCCCCGAGCCATGTTCAAGTAATGATACATACAAGCCTTCGGCGAAAAGGTGAGCGGCGAAATCTCGCGGAGCTGTTGCGCTATACCGGACGTCTCCGAGTAACGAATCGGCGACTGCAGCCACTCGAACAGCGGAGGGTTCGACTTCCGGTACAGGTTCAACGCTTTGCGCAAATCCCACCCGTTGATGTCCAGCTGATCGTTGATCGGACGTTCGACGACATCCCGCTTGTCGAAGATCGACAAGTACCACTCCGCCGGACGAATGTACAGGAACCGCACGTCATAGTCGCTGTCCCGGGAAGGAAATCCCCAGGCGCGGCTGCCCGACTCGCAGGCGTACAGAATGCGGATGTGCTCCTCTTGCTCTATTACGTTTAATTGCTCTTTTATCGTTTCATGCATCGTTTGCATAGTTTTCATTGTCCTCACTCCTCAACTGCTATCCCCTAACCCGCCCTCACCTATCCCCATCAATCAGCACGTGGTCGTTACGGTACACCATACACAGTACTTCCATGCTCAAGCGCATTCTTGTTACATTACTGGGCATATCGGTAAAAAGAGACATGGCCCCGCGTCTCGTCATAGGAGTTCCAACTTACCCGCTGGAGGGGTTGTGCTCGCCTTGATCGGACAGGTTACCTTCGCAGCTAATCCAGTAAATCAGTCTTCCAGTTCATCTCTTGAATCTTAAAATCCATCTCTCTGTAAGTCCGAGAAATTTCGTCAATCTCCGCTTGAATACCGGTCACATCGATCGTCCGCTGAAATTTGACCTCCGAGCGGCTGAACCGTTCGTGTCGAATCGAAGCTTGCTCGAGCGTGTCGCTGAGCAGCTTTCTGCGCTGCATCAATTGGTCTCGTTCGGCCAACGCATCGGAAATGCTGTGATCGGCGTCAAAAGGAGTGAGGGCATTCGTCTTGTTGATCCGTCGGATCCAAACGGTCTGCACATCCAGTGTCATCTTCATTTCCGCCAACAGCACCAACGGATCCTCCGCAGGGGTCTCGCCCTCCTGCACTTTTACAACTCGATCCAATCGTTGCTTCAACTGTGCGATTTTCTTTTGGCTGTCTGCTCGAAGGACGAGAGCCTCTGCCAGTTTCATATTTTTCTCACCTCATGTTTTTTTGCTCTGTCTTTACGTGTCCAGCTCCAAACCTTCCACCGCCTGCACCATCGTACCGTAGCCCCGAATCGAATGGGCGATAAAGCTGAGCACTGTGTCGCTCCAACCGTAGATGTAGAACGTGTTGCGGTCCAACGGTGGGACCATGGCGCTCCGGTACGGTGCGATGTCGATGATGAACGCCCGGACATCCGGGTTCACTTTCGACCGATACTTCATCAATTCTTCATAGAAAGGACTGCCGCTGTTTTGCTGTTCGTCCGTGATGATCACGATCTGGTCGACCTTCTCCCGCTTCCTCAGCAGCTCCCGTACCGGCGCTCCGGTGTCCGTGCCGCCTCGCGCCTGGATTTGGTCGGCCTGCGACAGGATGCTGTCCCTTCGGGATGGCCTTGGATCCACCACGACGGTATCGAACAGCCAGAACAGCGAGTCGCCTTCGGTTTTCTTGTACAGCGCCAGGGCGAAAACAGAACCGATCTGCAAGTACTCGCCGCTGTTCATAGAGCCCGAGGTATCCAGGAAAATGGCCGTACGGCCTTCCAAATCCGGCAAGTTGGCGAATGTGGCCTCGACCGCATCCCTTAACGCATCTCGCAGCGCCTGGTGCTTAACTTGCCGGAATGCCTTAGCGAAGCGGAAAGGAAAAATTTGGGCTTTGCGCAATGTGTGTACGTCCGTCAACCGAGCGACAACCGTGTCCAGGTTGTACCGGTTCTCCAGCACGCCGGCCCGCTCCAAGGTGTTCAGGTTTCGGAGCAACGCCATCGCCGGCATCTGATCGATCAATGCTTCCCAGATGGCCTGAGTCGGCTTCACAGCCCCTGTGACCACCTCATGCGGCAGCTTGCCGACTTCGATCCAGTGCAATTGCTCCAGCTCCGTCTTGGCCAGCTTCAATTGCTCCAGCGCATCGACTTGCGGCAGCAGAGACAGATTCGCCTCTTGACCGCGCAAATAGCGGAACAGCGCTTGCTGCTTCAGATCGGCCGGCTTCGGGTGAGCCGTTGCGATCGCATCCCCTAGGCTGTAGCCTCGGCCGCGTCCGTTGTACTTGATCGCCCAGTACTCCGACACGCCCGCCAGGAACCGGTTCACTTGCCGCTTCACCGCGCGACCGCCCTCTCCACGGCCCATACCTTGCAGAATGGTCAGGAAGTCGGACAAGTCCGAAGGAATCCTTACAACCCGTAGGAACACTTTCGCCAAGAGATCCGGGCGGTACTCAGAAAGGATGGCCAAGCCGAACAAGGGTTGCAACCTCATATAGCCTTCGTTTCTTGCGTAGACGAGCGCTTTTGCCATAAATTCCGGGTTCGTCTGGGCCATCTCGCGATGCAGGTCGTCCGCATCCTTCATAAGGTCGTCTTGATCTGCATAGAAGGTTTGGCCGAATGTATTGGTCACCAGCACCTGGATGTACTGCTCTTCCTTGGACCGGACGTAGGCCGGGTATCCATCCGCGTTTCGTGTTGTTGGTCGAATTTTCGAAAATATCTTTTGTGCGAAACTCATCTCGATTTCCTCCTTAGTTGAAGAAGAGCGAGGAAGGGGTGGAGAAGGCCACGGCAAGCCCCAGAGGCTGTACCGCCCATACTTTTCACGAAGTAGCCCTCTCAGTCGCCTCGCTCTAGTTATGAATCGTAAACATCGTTGAGGAAAAGGTCGGAAAGGTACAATGCTGCTCTACCAACTGAGCTACCCCACCTCGCGGTGAGGGTTGGACTCGAACCAACGACCTGCCGAGTAGGAGTCGAAGTAACCCTTCCATACGCCTCAACGATGCTGTCTGCCTCCACCTCTCGGCTTCGGCTTTCATGCTCCTATCATCGCGCAGTTCCGCCCGTTCGAACATGGCGGAAGTATGACGACGAAGAAATTTGTGAACGGATCCACAATCCGCCGCGTTGCCTTTTCGCCATGATCTCCATGGTCCGCCGGATGAGCTGCCAGAGCCACTGTCAACTCGGCGACGAACGCGATATGTACTTTGCAGGGATCAAAAAAAGACCCCTGTCGCCCCCCGATCTCCCCCTACAGCTAAAATAGCCATAGAAAAAGACCGCTCGGCTTCAGCAGTCTTTGCAGCAACGCGTATGTATACCTGAGGCTTAATTAGGCTGTGGAACACAACCTTCTTCGGAGCCTTGGCGGTTTGCGTCTGCAAAGAATGCGGATATGGAACAAGCTGCAAGAGCTATGATTCTCTCGTTGCGAAAGGTGGGCTTCATATTGTTCATGAGCCGGTATATAGTTCTCATCGAATGATTTCAACGGTAACATCGCTCTTGCACCTCTTTCTCAAAAATGGAATGGGTTGCTTGTGATAGTGTTATCATCGGCGATTTGCGGGCCGGCGAACAGGGCGAAAGTATGGCGACGCGAAAAAATTTTTCCATTTCCACCAAGATTCTCTCTTGTTACAATGAAAGCTGGACCGCAATTTACTGGGCTGGAGGAACTTAAGTGGCACGTGAAAGCTTCGATAAAGAGGTGCAATTCCTGCGTTTGCTCGCTTTGGCCGGCGGGGCTTACAATCGGCAGCAGTTCGCTTCCCGGCTCGGCATCTCCGTCCATACATACGATAAAACGCTGCGCTACTTGAAAGAAATGCGGAACAGCCGTCAGCCGGCGGCCCTGTCCGCAGAGCAAGAAACCGAGCTGACGGAGGGGCTCCGCTACAATCACTACGAATCCGCCGATCCCCTGCTGCTGTTCTTGTTCCGTGCCAAGTCGCTGAAGGAGTCAGAGAGCGTCCGGCTCTCGATTCTGATTATGCTGCTGCAGGACCGGTCGCTGACCGCCAAAGAGCTATTGGACGCTTGCAGCGAGAGTATGCCTGCGGATTTTCCTTGTCCGGATGAGAAAACGTTGCGCGGCGACCTCAAGTATCTGGAGGAAGTCGGCGTTATCACCCGCTGCGAGGGCGGGCGTCCTTATCGATACAGAGCGGCCAATGACTTGATCGACGGATTGTTGGATGACGAGCTGATCGATCTGTACGACTTTGTCGATGTGATGGCGAATACTCAGGTCCCTTCGGTGCAGGGATATTTGCTGCGGGACACGCTTAAGAAAGCTTTGCACAAACGGGGCTTCGATCCTGAGCTGGCGGAAACCCACGTGTACAAGTACCACTACCACTCGCGTATTTTGGATGAAGCGCATTTGCATACGATTTTCGAGGCGATCCAGGAGCGGCGCAAGCTGCAGTTTCTGTATTTGTCGCCCAAGAAGGGCCAGAACTACAGCGCCAAAAACACGAATCCGCTGTTCGAGCGCGATATGGAAGACCGGATGGCCGTCACGCTTCCACTGCGAGTGGTGTATGACCATCAGTATGGGCGGTGGTATTTGATCGGGTACACGGCGCCAAGGGGAATCGCGAAATTCCGCATGGAGGGGCTGACTCAGCTAGAAGCCGGCGAAGCGGTGACGGAGGAAGAGTTCGAGGGGCGACTGGCGCGGGTTGAGGAGCAGCTGAGAGCAAGTTGGGTGACGGACACGATGCGGCCTATTCGGGTAGTGGCTCGGTTTTTCAATCCGGACCGGAGCGGCGCGAATTTCGTTCGAGAGCGCGTGGAAGCTCAAGGGCAATGGGGCACGGTGACGGAGGAGTCGGATGAATCGTTCGTGTACGAGATAGTGGTTAACGGCATTTATGAAATCAAACCTTGGCTGAGGAGCTTCGGCTCGAGCTGCGAGGTGCTGGAGCCGGCTTGGCTGCGCAAGGAGTTTATCGCCGAGTGGAAGGAGATCCAGGGGTACTATGAATCCGTTTGAGAAAATATTCAACTACCGGATGATCTCCCGCCTCGACGAGTCGAACTCTCTAGCACTGACCGGCCAGGAGCGGAATTGGCTGAAGACGATGCTGAAGCATGAGGCGGCTGCGCAGGCTTTTACTTCGGAAACCTTGGGAAAGCTGGACGATTTGCTGCAGGGCGATGGATTGGCGGGGCACGACATCCGCGACATTGTGCTGGAGAAAGCGCGCAGCCGCGAGCGCCAGGTGTACCACCCTCATCTGCGTTTATTGCGACGGATGATTATGAGCGGCCGGGGTATTCGGCTTACTTTTCGGATCAAACACGGCGGCATCAAAGCGAATCAAACCGGCCTCCCCGTCAAACTCGAATACAGCATGGTGAAGCGGGAGTGGTATTTGCTCTGGCACAGCAGCCGCGGACGCGCCTTCATGTCCACCAAGCTGTCCAGCATCGTCGCCGTGGAGGAGACGAGCTTGCCGCTCGAGCGGGTACGGGAATGGCGGGCGCAGGTGGCGGAGCTGTTGGAGTCTCGAAAGGAGCAGGCGGTCGTGGAAGTGGTTCGGACGTATAATGAGGAGCTATCGCGGATTTTGTACGCGTTCTCCTGCTTCGACAAGTCGGTCAGCTATGCGGAGGAGGCCGATCTGTACCGAATTCGGGTCACTTACTTGGCGGACGAGCGGGAATTTTTGCTTGCGAAGGTGCGGTTTCTGGGGCTGCGGGTGAAGGTTGTGGAGGGAGCCGGGCTGCAGCAGCGGATGCTGGAATCGGCTACTAAGGCTTTGGAGCGGTATGGGGACGGGACAAGGGCTGAAGCAGAAACTGGGGCTGGGAGTGAGGCTGTGACTGAAGCTGGGACTGAAACAGGGAGTAAGGCACAGGCGGGGCGTCAGGCTGGGAGTGAGGCTGAGGCCAGGCGTCAGGTCGGGGCTGAGGAGTAGAGGGGGACGGCCAGCGGGGAATTGGAGCTATGATTGCATGCAAATAACGAGAGTCTGTTCGAAAGGAGATTCCTATGCGGAAACTAATTGTGCAAGAACTCGTGACGGTTGACGGTTATTTCGCCGGGCCGAATGGGGAGATCGACTGGCACAACGTGGACGAGGAGTATGGGGAGTATGCGTCGCGCTTCCTGAGCGGGTTGGACATGTTGTTGTTCGGCCGGAAAACCTATCAGCTGTTGGCGGACTATTGGCCGACCGCTGAAGGCGACTTTGCTCGCCGGATGAACACGATCGACAAGGTCGTTTTCTCAACGACGTTAACAAATGCGGACTGGCCGAACACTAGACTGGTAGCCGAGCATGCCATAGAGGAGATTAAACGGCTAAAAGATCAGCCCGGCAAGGATTTGGCCGTCTTGGGGAGCGGGGAATTGGTTGGTTATTTGCTGAGTGCCGGGTTGATTGATGAGGTTCAGCTTACGGTCATTCCCGTAGTTCTGGGAAAGGGCAAGCCTTTGTTCGGCGAAGGGCTGGCGCGGGTGCAGATGCAGTTAGTGGAGTCAAATACGATGAAATCCGGGAATGTGATGCTTGTTTACCGTCCGGAATCGCTCTGACCGCTACAACTCTACTTTCATCGTCCACGAGGACGTGTACCCGCCGCACCGCTCAAAGCCCAGGCTGCTGTAAAGCCGGACTGCCGCTTCGTTAGCGGGATCGACGCTGAGGGAGAGCGATGCGAAGCCGTCCAATCGCGCTTGATCCATTATCGCGCCTAGCAGCCTTCTGCCCACTCCCTGTTGGCGAAACTCCGGCTTGAACGCAATGCCCAGCTCCGGCGTCTCCCCGTTCACGAATCCATAGCCGGGATCGGCCTCACCGAACAATCGACTCCTTTGGGGATCGTGTAGCTGCCCTTATGGGGTTAGTTGAAGTTTGTTGTTTTGCAGCTTGAGCGTCAATCTCGCCTTGGTGTTGAAGGTAGATAGATCGAATCCGCCCCCATAATGCCCCTCATGGTAGTCCGATGCGGTATCGGCGTATATTACGCTCTTGCCCGGGGTCCCGGTGGCTCCGGCGATTATCCACTCCCCATGCTTTCCTACCGGCAGTAGGTCGACAGGCTGCCAGAAGTTTGCCGGATCCTCCGGTGCCAGTTGGTAGGTGGACAGGCTGATTTGCATTTGATTGAACCGCTCTGAACTTTTTTCCGTATTGAGCTCCTTATTTAAGCTGATTAAATAAGACCGACCGGCATCCTCCAACACCCCGTAATAGAAAGCCTCCCCTTTTCCGCTAATGGCAGCAAGCTCTTTGGTTTCCACTCGCGTGGGCAACGTGTCGCCCCCGTTGTTCACCCAGCTCTGGGCTATGACGATGCGCCTCGAACCCTCCCCATCCCGTACAACGTTTGCTCCAAACTCGATTACCCGGGCAGAAACGCCACCCATCGGGTAGACCGGACTAATATGGATGTAAGCCTGACTGTCTTCACCGATGATGTCGAGATCCGACCAATTCACGCTCTCCGGGACACTCAAGGCCGTCTGCAGCTGAGCAAAAGCTTGCACCCACCCCGTTCCATCCGTTGCGATGGTGCGAGTAATTGTTTCTCGGAGCTGAGTAAGGCTGGGGTACGAGGGGGGTGGGGGTAGAGGTGTACGTAAGTCGAGAGTCTCTAGGGTGGTGGCGTACTTTAGTTCTAGGTTTTCCAAAGTGTACCGGGTTCTGCTGTAGGACAAGACCTGTTCGTTCATCCACCCAACAGCGAGGAGATGGCCATTCGAACCTCCGTGCAATACCGTATGGACATGGCCTGTTGGGATATGGAGCACACTTAGGCTTCGATATTGAGACAGGTTAGAATACCATCCTGTTAATTTAGACTCTCTCTCTAAACTTGTATAGAACAATCGGTCGCCTTCGGGAGAGAAAGAGACAGTTCGCATATATATAAATTCATTCAACTTTTTCAGATCGCTCGCATCATACACCTGCCCTCCTCTTATCATATCCGTCCCTCTGTCGATGAATATGTACCGACTGTTTGGTGACCATTGTAACCCCCCTGCCGTCCACAGAGGTTCCGTTGAAAAAGGTTCTGGCTTAGGACTGCCCACTCTCCAGATGTGAAGGCTCAAATAATCGTATTGTTTCCCTTCCGGGTTGACCATATAGGCGACTGAGTTGCTGTCGGGAGCAATCGAAATGTTGAAATTCACCTTCTGCTCCTTCAACCGGCTCAAGATAGCTTCCAGGGAAGCTCCTTCTTTTGGAGTAGATGCGGCGGATGGGGCTGTAGATGTAGTCGCGGTCGGTGTCGGAGTTGGATCCGATGAAGATGTCTGCGTTGGCGTTGGTGTCGAAGCAGCGGTAGGCGAAGGAGTGATAAATCCGTTAGGATACGGGGACGGCCATGAAGATTCATTCCGTGGAGTTGTGGGGGAAGGGGACGGCTGGAAGGTTGGAACGATCGTCTGGTTAGGCGTGTTGCTCGACTCGGGACCCTCACATCTTACAAGCAGTAAAAGGAGCATCGCCAGGGATAATCGTCTATCTATCATATGGCACCTCGAATTGGTTGTACTGCAGTTTTATACATATATTACCATCCTAGTGTTTAGATTGCTAGTGATACTGGTACGTGCACGGTAAATATTTGCGATCGACCGGATGGAAAAATAGTGCAATCTTGTATGCTAGTTTCGAAACAGCTGTATCTGTATGGCCGATGTGGCAGATCGAGTCGGGTAAGGATCTGGCGTGGCATGGTGCGTGGATAGTAGTGGGTGATGGCCGGCGGTGGCGCTTGGCGGACAGAAGTTAGCTAATAACAAACAAATGTTAGCTAATTTTCGGGAGTAACTTGTGGATCAGCGGAATACCAATCTAATGTTGGTTAATAGCCGCCTTTTCGCGGATATTAGCGGGGGTTGCGTTTGGTATCCTTTGCTCCATGCTCCAAAACATCAAAAAGCCTTCCCGCGCCCAAAGGCTGAGGCAGCAGTTATGCATGCGCACAGCCTAGAAGATGCACTTAAGCTCGAAGATCGTGCTTACAGCGAGTTGGCCGGACTGTTTTCACTCTGTAAGCTCGCAAATGCTTAGCCGAGGGCTTTCGGGCCGCTTTGCACCTGTAAGCTCGAAAATCGTGCCTACAGCAAGCCGTGCGCAATCCTTTATCCAAAGGTTCAAGGGTCCCTGGCCTCTTCCCTGCATGCCTGCCTGCCACCCACCAAAAACCTAATCACCCTTTTGCAGCAATTCGACTCGTCCGCACCCGTCCAGCTCCACCCCGTCCGACTCGGAGTTAGTCGGCTTTCTGCACCAACTCCCCCAGTCATCCAGCCGCTCCGGTCAAAGTCCGGCACACGCGAAAGGAGCCGCACCAAAGTGCGGCTCCCAGTACTATCTCCCCCTGATCGAGCTCTCGCGAACGACCAGCTTGCTCTCAATCATCACATCGCACGACACGCTCCGGTCGAGCTCGCCATTCAGCAGCTTCATGAGCAGCTGGGTCGCTTCCTGCCCCATCCGGAGCTTGTCCTGCCGCACGGAAGTAAGCGGCGGCGCGAAGTACTGAGCCGCCTGGATATCGTCGTAGCCCACAACGCCCACATCCCCCGGCACCTGCAGTCCGCGCTCTCGCATCGCCTCAATTGCGCCGAACGCCATCAGGTCGTTGCCGGCGAATACGCCGTCAAACCGGGCGCCGGAGGCTAACAGCCGCTGCATCTCCGAATACGCGGTCGCCTTGTCCGCCTGCCCGTTCAGCACCAGGGAAATATCCAGATCAATGTCGGCTTCCTCCAGGGCCTGAGCAAACCCGGCGAACCGCTCATTCTCGTGGTACGTGTTCAATAGACCGCGCAGGATGACAATACGGCGAATGCCTTGCGACAGCAAATGCCTCGTCCCCTCGTAGACGCCGCGGCGATAATCCGAGGTCACGCAATGCACCGGGAACTTGTCGATCAGCCGCTTGCCGACCAGGACAAACGGAATGTCGCGGTCGTAGTAATATTGCAAATATTCCTCGCGGATATGCTCCCCCATGATGATCAGGCCGTCTACCTTGCGCTTGTCCCCGATCCGCTTCCAGTATTCCTGGTCCCGATCGCTTCTGTTCGAGAACAACAGCAGGTCGTAGGCGTTCAGCGTCGAGTGGCTCTGGATGCCCTGCAGCACCTCGAAGAAAATATGGTGAGTCAAGAACAACGGGTTGTTCCCGAATACGACGACACCGAGGTTCTCGGTTCTCCCTCCGGCCAAACTTCTCGCTTGCGGATTCGGTACATAGCCGGTCTCGGCAATGACGTGCTGCACGCGCTCCCGAACTTGAGGCTTCACACCCGGCTGATTGTTAATGACGCGGGACACTGTACCTCTGGAAACGCCGGCCAGCCTGGCTATGGACTCCAACGTATTAGACATACCGATCACCGCATCTCCTGTGGTTTTCCTTACATTATTAAAGGTTTCAGACGGCTTGTCAACGGACGAGGGAAGCAAGGCCGGTCATTCCCGCTCCAGCCTCACCTGAGCCTCCACATGAACCTCGAAAATCCGGTTCCAGGGCAGCCGCACTTCGGCAAGCTTGACCTCGGCGATTCGAGCCTGCCCCCCGGCAGCAGCCCCCGCAAGAAGCGGGCTGGTGGCGGCGAACAGCTCCTCGAGCTGCCTGACGACTACCGAATTCACGATGTCATAGTGCGACTCCAGATCCCAAGGACTTACCGTCAGGTTGGCGGCGATCCACTTCTGTGTCTGTCCGCGCACTTGCGCCTGATAGCCCCACTCGTCCATCAGACGGGACACCAGGAACGATGCATGCGCTTCATCTGTCGTTCGGGCCGCCTCCGCAGCGGACGCCTCTCCGTGTTCGCCGCCGATGCCCGCGCCGAGCAGATCGTTCAGCGTCCGCGCCACCGCCTGCGAGATGCAAGTGCCTAGCGTGTTGCCGGCCGTGTTCCAGCCGGCATAGCCTGACAGCCGGGTGAAAAGGCGCTCGTCCAGCAGATAGCGGACAAGCTCCATGTCGGACGCGTTCGGCAGCGCCACGTCGGCCACCGCTACCCGGCGGCCCGCCTCCAGCTGGTAGCGGGTATTCTCTACCAGATCGGTCAGCAGGTGCCTCGAGTCGAACAGCGCCTTCACATCGCTCGATTCCTTGCCGTCGTTCTTCATATAATCCATGGGAGGGTTCACGGCGAGAATCAAGTCCGCCTCAAGCGGCGAGTCGACTACAATCGTACCGGCTGCCCACAAATGAGCCTTCACCGTCTCCTCCACCGGCCGGTCCTCGTACTTCGGAATGGCCAGCTTGCCGGATTCGGAAGTGAAGCGCGGGAATACCGTCAGCGTGCGGCCGCTCAGCTTCTGCAGCATCCGGGCGAGCAATGTCGATGTAGCCTCGTCGGCGCCCGGATACAGAATCGCCTTAGCCTGCGCGCGGCGCTCGTACATATACTGCTGCAGCTCGCGCTGCTCCAGGACATGAACCCCCACGGCGCTCGCATCCTCCTGGGTGATGTTCAGGTAATCGATAAAGCCCTCCGATGTCCAGTCGATCAGCAGCCGGTGCAGCGCCATATTGCGTCGACGCGCCAGGAAAAAATCGTCGAGAATGCCGTCCGGAATTTCGGAGCGCACCCGCTCGATCTCCGCCTCCAGCCCCGTCTCCTTCAACCGCTCCCGGCGGTCGGAGAGCTCGGAGAACAATTGCACCAGATCCTTGTACCGAATGTAGGCGGCGTTGCGGCCCGTGATAGTAATCCGCATCAGGACGCTCGAGACATACAGCGGCTTGTCCGGGTAACGCGCCTTAATCGTTCGCAGCACCTCCAGCGTCTCGCTCGCTTGCTCAAGCGTCCGCTCGTTCGTCCGCGACGCGATCAGCCCGCCGAACGCCAGCTGATCGGCGGACACCACGATCCCGTCCGCCTGCTCGGCCGCCTGCAGCAGCCACTCGCGAATGCCCTCGCAATTGCCGTGCTTCATGAACTTCCCCAGCAGCTCGATCGGCGGAGTATCGAGGCGCACTCCGGCGATCTTCGCAATCTGTTGCGGGAACCATTGGCAGCAAGGCCGGCTGTCCAGAGGCACCAGCGCGATTCGATGCTGGTTGGGTAACCCCGTTATCATAGTAGCTCACGCTCCATTCTTGACTTCAATGCCGAGATTGCCGCCGTGCTGCATGATCAGCCGCTGGATCCGGCCAACGTCCAGCGCGGCGGGGTCCACACCCTCCTCGGCGGCGAGCGCAGCGGCCGCCCCGGCGGCATGGCCTATCGCCATAGCCGTGGGCGAGACGCGAGCGGATGCCAGCGCTTCGTGTGTAGCCGAGATGCAGCGGCCGGCTACAAGCAGATTGCGGATTCGCTTATTGAGCAGGCAGCGGTAAGGAATATCGTACGCGGACGCACGTTTGATCTCCGTCGCATGAAGCTCGCCGCTGTCCGGCGAATGGATGTCAATCGGATACGAGCCGCGGGCGATGACATCCTCGAAGCACCGTCCCGTAAGCACATCGTCGGCCGTCAGCGTGTACAAGCCGCGAATACGCCGTGATTCGCGCACGCCGATCTGTGTCCCACAGTTGATCAGCGAGGCCCGCTCGAAACCCGGCACCCGCTTGTTCAGAAACCGCACGACCTCCATCACCTGCTGCCGGGCCAGTACCTCCGCATGCGACAAGGCGGCGCCGTCCGTCGCATCGTATCGGATCACGCGCGTCATGTTGACCGACACTTCGCCAGGAGCAGGCAGTTCGAAGAACAGCACCCGATCCCGCTCCACGTTCAGCTCACCGGATAACCGCGCCTCGCGCACGAGGGAGAAGAAGCCGGAGACGCCCACATGCGAGCAGCTCTCCCAGCCATCGGCCAATACGAACTCTTCCGGGTTCTCCTTCATGAACGCCCGCACCCGGGCCAGGTCCACGCTGCCCATTCGGAACATCATCGTCATCGGCTGCGCCAGCCCGTCCTTCTTCCTGCCCTTGTCGAACGGAACGCCAGCCATCCACATCACATCGCCGTCTCCGGTACAATCGATGTAGACGGGAGCCTCCACCGAGGAGGGACCCGACTTGTTGAACAGCTCCAGCGCCCGGATGCGACCCTCGGATGTCTGGACACCGACTACAACCGTGTGCAGCTGCAGATGAACACCGCTCTCGACGCACATCTCCTGCAGCACAAACTTCAGCTTCTCCACATCGACCGGCGTCACCGAAGGAGCGAAACCCACCATATCCGTCACATGGCCCGGAGAGCCGCCGATCGCCATGAGCCGGTCGATGACCTCCTGGGCTATGCCGGTGACCAGCTGTTCGTCCCTGGAATGAAAGCTCTGCATAGGGCCGACCAGCGCATTCGTAATCATGCCGCCAAGAAAACCGTAACGCTCAATCAGCAATGTCTTTGCCCCGCTGCGGGCCGAGGCGATCGCGGCCATCGTGCCGGAAGGTCCGCCTCCGGCCACGATGACATCATACCGCGCAGGGGCTGCCGGGTATTCCCTTCTTTCAATCTCTATCGTCATGGTTCCTGCTCCTGCCCACGCTGGATGTTATTTCTTCTTGCTGGCTTTGTACCAGTTGTTAGCGCCTTTGGTCATTTCGTCTCCGCCTTCCGCCTTCCAACGGGCTACGAACTTGGCGAAATTATCAAGCGATTCCGTTCCGGCGATGAACTGCACGATCGAATCGTCGACCAGCTTGTTCAGCTTCTGCGTGTTCCTGGAGATCTCGTCAATCGGCGGCGCGTAAGTGAGCGGATCGAGCACTTCGATTCCCTTCGCATTGGCTTGAATCGTTTCGAAGTAATTCTGCGTGAGCGCATCCTTGCGCACGCGCGCTTGCCAGTAATCCGGATAAACCTTCTCGTTCTGTCCGTTCATAAAGTGGTTCGAGTTGTTGCGCTCATCCTGGAACTTCGGCTGGATCGGATAGTACTTGCCGTCCTTCACCGAGAAATGCTCGCCTTCCTTGCCGATCGTAAGCAGCTTGAATGTGTCCGGCTGCACCTTCAGCTCCAGGTACTTCATCGCTTCTTCCTTGTTCTTCGCCTGCTTCGGTATGACCGTGTACCACGAGGTTCCGCCGGAAGCCAACGCCCCCTGCTTGCCTTGCGCATTCTTCAGGAACGGTACAAGCGTCACCTTTGCATTCGGAGTATTTTTCTCCAGCGCCGGAATCGCGGTTACAGCCCCCCACCAGGAAATGCTGAACATAGCTGCCTTGCCGCTGGTAAACTTCTCGATCACCTTGCTGTCGGTATTCACCGGCCATTCGGAGTCGATCAGACCTTCCTTGTACAGCTTGGCCATGAATGCGATATACTCCTTCAGCGCAGGATCCTCGACTCGGTGCACTAGAGTCCCATTGACATCCTTCCAGTTCGTGGCCACGCCGAACAGCGTAGTGAGCTCGGCATACAGGCCGCCTCTGCCCGTCAGCGGAATGACGTTCTTCTTCTCCTTGATCGTCTTCAGAACCTGATAGAACTCATCCATCGTCGTCGGCACCTTCAGCTGCAGCTCATCCATCCAGTCCTGCCGCACGGCGAGCTGCGTTCCTACGCTCTTGCCGGCCCCCACTTCGGGTATGCCGTATATTTTGCCGTTGATCTTCGCGCTCTCCCAGGAAGCGTCGGTGGTAATGCTCTTGAGTGTCGGCGCATACTTCGCGAGCAGATCGTCGAGCGGCTCGAGGGCTCCGCTAGTCGCCAGCTTGTAGTACTGGGCCGGAACCAGCTTCATGAAGTCATACTCTTCCTTGCTGCCCATGAGCAGATTCAGCTTCTCATCCGGATTCTCCGCCGGCAGCAAGTCGTAAGTTACCTTGTATCCGGTTGCAGTCTCCAGCGCCTTCGCCACCGGGTCCTGGTTCGGCTCGTAACGCGCGTATTGATTCAAGGCGCGCAATGCGGGCTTCGGCTTCGGCGGCTCTACGGTATTGCCCGGCTTCGTGCCGGTGTCGTCTTTCCCGGCGCCTCCGCTGCAAGCTGCGGATACGAGAGCCAGTGAAGCGATGACGCTGATGGACAACATTTTCTTGAACATTTTACTTCCCCCTTCATCATTTGGAATAGCTTGACCGGACATGCCGGCTTTAACCTTTAACCGAACCGATCATGACCCCTTTTACAAAATACTTCTGCAAAAACGGGTAAACAAGCACGATCGGCAAGGTGGTTAACAGGATGGATGCGGCCTGAATCGATTGCGGCGTCAGGTTCATCGCGGCCTCGATGTTCGCCTTGTTGTCAGAACGAAGGAATTCATCGTTGGAAGACACGAGCAGCTCCTTCAGATACAGCTGCATCGGCTTCAACTCCGTCTTCGTAATGTAGATCATCGCGTTGAAGTAGTCGTTCCAGAACGCAACAGCGTAGAATAGCGCTATGGTCGCCAGAACCGGCAGGGAGAGCGGCACGACGATGCGGAACAAAATCGCTACATTGCTCGCCCCGTCGAGCTTGGCCGATTCTTCCAGGCTGTCCGGCAGGCTTTCGAAATAGTTTTTCACAATCAACAGGTTGTACACGTTGATCATCGCCGGCAGGAACAGCGCGAATAAAGTATTGTTCAAATGCAGATTCTGCATCAGCAAGTATGTGGGGATCAGTCCCCCGCTGAAGATCATAGTGAAAATATAGAGCAGGATGAACCCTTTTCGGCCTACGAGTCTAGGCTTGGAAAGCGGGTAAGCGGCCAGAATCGTCATCAGCATGCTAAGCGCCACGCCGCTTCCGGTAATGATCACCGAGTTCAGGAACGATCGGATGAACAAGCTGTCCTGCAATACGTACTTGTAGGTGCTCAGCTGCCAGTCTACCGGAATCAACCCGACCTGCCCGGAGATGACCGCCGACTCGCCGCTGAGCGACTTGGCCAGCAGATTCAGGAACGGGATAATCGTGAGCGCTCCCATAAGGGTGAACAACAAATAGTTGCAGCTCTCGAATATCCATTCGCCAAGCGACCGGTTGCTCCCCTTGCTATTCGCTGCCTGCAAGTCGGCCCCTCCTCTCTGACGCTGTCTCGCTTCGGGCCTTACCAGATCCCGCGGTGCAACCATCTGCGGCTCGCATAGTTTCCTCCCAGAATAAGGATCAAGGCAATCACCGATTCGAACAGCCCCACTGCGGTAGAAAAGCTGTAATTCTGTTCCCCCAGCCCTGTCCGGTAGACGTATGTGCCGATTACATCGGCCACGCTGTAAACGGTCGGATTGTACATGACGAGAATTTGCTCCGTTCCCGCCTCCAGCACGCCGCCCAGACGGAGAATGAACATCAGCAGAATGATCGGGATCATGCCGGGCAAGGTGATATGCAGCATTTGCCGGAACCGGCTTGCTCCATCTATCTTGGCCGCCTCGTACAACTGGGGATCGATTGCGCTTATAGCGGCCAGGTAGACAATCATGTTCCAGCCCGTTTCCTTCCAGCCGGCCGAGGTAATCAGCACCGAACGGAACACGTCTTTATCCATGAAAAAAGCGATCGAATCTCCGCCGAGCGAGACAATCACGCGGTTCACGAGTCCGCCGTTCGAGGACAGCAGCTCCAGGAAAATACCGCCCACGATCACCCAGGATAAAAAGTGGGGCAAGTAGACAATCGTCTGCACCCATCGTTTGAAAACCATCAGTCTGACCTCGTTCAACAGCAAGGCTATGACGATAGGCAACGGGAACAGGAAGGAGATTTTCAGGAAGCTGATGATCAGCGTATTCAGGAAGACGTCCGTAAACTCGGGCGAACTGAACAGTTTGTTGAAATGCTTTAGGCCCACCCATGGGCTTTCCCTCATCCCGTCGAAAATATTGAAATCCATAAAAGCGATTGTAAGCCCATACATAGGCGTGTACTTGAAAAGCATCAGGAACAGAATCCCGGGGATCAGGATCAAATACAAATCCCAATCCTTGCGAATCTCGACCGAGATTCGACGCTTGGCCGGCTTCGCAGGGCGACCCTTCGAGGCGATATCATCCGTTTCAATTGATGCTGCCGTTTTCATTTCGGTGTCCTCCGGCGATGTTGTCTCCCTCATTACCTCGTTACATGGTCCAGTTCGCGCCTGAACCGGCATGTGACGTCATAAACCGACTGCGCTTCGGCTCCGGTTACGATGGCGCCGATCATGACGCCTCTCACTCCGGTCAGGAGCAGCGCTTCCAGCTCTTCCGCCTTCAGGCTGCGTTGGCTCGGCACGACAACCGGCTTGGCGCATCGTTCCACTAAAGCGCGGTAGTGCAGCAGGTCACGGACGTTCAGCGGAGTTCCGTACTCGTTCCCCGGGACAATGGAGGCTTCCAGCATGTCGATGGGCAAGGACCGGTAGGCCGATATCGCCGAGTCCGCGTAGTCGCCGCTCACGGCCATCATCCTGGAGATCCGTTTGTCGGTCAGCAGCCACCCCGGCGCATGGTGCGCGTACAGCGACACGAAGTCGATCCCGGCCTCCGCCAGTCGAGTCAGCTCGTCGGGCGTGACCTTCTGCGGCGAATCCCCCGCTACCGCTCCGACAGGTCCCGCGAAGCTGCCGCATATCTCGGCCAGCAGCTCTTCGTATTCGGCGACAGAGCCGAATCGCGTTCCGCTGGCGCGATGCTCGACGTTGAAGTGAATCTTCACCGCATCAGCCCCTCCTTCAACGGCAGCCTGGAACAGCTCCCGCGAATTGGCGGGCAGGCTTACGATCAGAGTCGGCTTTTGTTGAAGCATGGAAACAAGCTTGCTCATGGCGATCTCCTTGCTGCATTCTATTTTTGGGAGCGCTCCCGATTTGTTATGATTCAATCATAGCAACAGGCCACACGGCTGTCAATGTCAATTTAAAGGGCTCTCTCGCTCCCGCAAAACCGCCCCATCTCGCCGCTGTCATCTCCCCGCAGCAGAATTCCGTCAGTTTTATGATTTTCAACACGACTGGAGTGGTATCCGTCCGGATGCGACAATTTTTCAAAAAGAAAAACCTGAGCGGAAGTTTACAGTTTACCGATCAGATCTCTGGCGTAGGTGTTCAGTTGGCGCGTGATGAGGGGGACGGAGAAGGCGGAGGGCACCGGCTCCTCTCGCGTCAAGAAAATAACGCTCCTGCATAGCGCTATTTCGCCGTTCCGGCGCTGTTGCGACCAAATAGGTGTAGCGTTATCGTTCGGCCTCACCTCATCTGTGCTTAGCAAGCGCACCCCTTACGTAACTACTTAGGTGTCGTGGCGGGGAAACGGGCGGCTGGGCGCGATGCAGGGTAAAAGTGGTCTTCTTGACGGCTGAAACCGTCGGCTAGGCACGATGTAGGGTAAAATTGGTCTTCTTGACGGCTGAAACCGTCAGCTGGGCGCGATGTAGGGTAAATTTGGTCTTCTTGGCAGCTGACACCGTCGGCCGGCGCGCGATGTAGGGTAAAATTGGTCTTCTTGGCGGCTGAGACCGTCGGCTGGGCACGATGTAGGGTAAATTTGGTCTTCTTGGCAACTGAAACCGGCGGCTGGGCGCGAT